>JAEZCA010000062.1 GCA_023412665.1 Bacillota bacterium | reverse complement strand
CTACATATATGAAACGAACGAATATTATGAACTCCCAAGCCTCATAACAACGGATTCGGTGCTTCAGACCTATCATATATTTTTCGACTATTCATTAAGGACCGTTGAATTGAACTATCTGCTGGATTATCTTGAACAGCTTACTGACAGTATGCTGAAGAAATCCATCGCATTGTACGGAAGTATCAGGAATCCGGATGTGAAAGCTGCGGCACTCAAGAATATTGCTTACTTTGCTGCAGCACAGATGGCATTGGAGAAAAAACTGCCGGAGGGAATTCCGAACGAGGCGCTTGAGCTGGCAAAGGCAGAATTCAGACTGATATCTGCTGCAGAAGGCTTTGAAGTTTCACCGATCTTCGGCTTCAAGCTGGATTACAGCCAATACAGACCCAGAGGTCATTATACCAGGAACCAATTTTTCGAAATATTTTTCAAAGCAATGATGTGGTATGGGCAGGCACCGTTTCAACTGCTCGATGATGCAGGTCAGCTTGTTGTGCCGGATACACTGCAGGCACTGCTTATTACCTGCTGTATTTTTTCCAATGGAAGCGGGAAGCCGGATATAGAGCTATGGGAGAACATATATGATCCCACGGTCTTCTACGTCGGAAGCGCTGATGATCTTACAATATACCATTATAAAGAGATGCTTCTCAAAGTTTATGGCGGCTCACCTGACCCGGAAACCTTTACGGACAGCAGTAAACTGAAAATGCTGCTGGATGAGGCGAAAAAACTGCCTCAGCCTAAAATCCAGGCGGAGTGGGTCGAGGAGTTGAATGGAATAGATACCCCTGTGGGACTGCAGTTCAGATTTATGGGTCAACGGTATATCCCTGATTCTGAGATACTGCAAAACATGAGCAAGCCTATCATCAGACCTTTCCCCAAAGGCCTTGATGTCATGGGAGTTCTTGGCTCTGACAAGGCTTATGAGATATTGACTAAAACATATGATGAAGACAAAAACTGGGCGGAATATCCAAAGAAGTTTAATGAGATGAAGGACAAATTTACGACATTGCCCGAAGATACCTGGCGTTCCAATATGTATTACGGATGGCTGTGGGTGCTGAAGGGTTTCCTTGCTCCTTTCGCTAAGGGATACCCGTCATTTATGACAGGTGATGCATGGCAGGACAAGTCGCTCAATACGGCTCTTGCCAGTTGGTCAGAATTAAGGCATGACACTATATTGTACGGAAAGCAGAGCGGAGCAGAGATGGGCGGGGGAGAAGAAACGCCCTATGTCAAGGGCTATGTGGAACCTAATATAGAGGTTTATGACAGGCTTCTCTGGCTGACCCGATACTCGAGGGAGAACCTGCAGGCCAGAGAAATGCTGAGTGAAGATATGAAGAATAGTATGGAACGATTTGAAGGGCTGCTTCAGTTCCTTATCGACTGCTCTGTCAAGGAGCTCAGAAATGAAGAGCTCACAAGGGAGGAGTACGACCGGATCCAATTTTACGGAGGCGAACTGGAGAGCTTGACAAGCTCTTGTACCGACGAGGGTGTCAGGTGGTTTGAGATCACATCGGAAGCCGATAAAAATATGGCAGTCATAGCTGACGTTCATACCTCCGAGGATTATTATCTGGAGGAAGGGGTAGGAACTGCATCCGAGATATTTGCAGTGGTTCCCATAGGCGGCAAGCTATATCTGACAAGAGGAGCCGTTTTCAGCTACTACGAGTTCATAAGCGATACCAGACTGACTGATGAGGAATGGCAGAAGGCACTAAAGGAGAAGAAACAGCCGACTCTTCCTGTATGGACGGAGTCATTTACTGATAAGGATGGTGTGAAGGCTGAGATCCCTGTGCTTGTTGATCCATTTGAATAAGGCGGCTGACAGGGTGTTTACATATATGGAGGTATTATTAGTGATTATGACATTATTTGAAGATTTTATTGACTGATGTTATACTGATGGAAGGATTCTCAAGTAAATGTGAAGGGAGCAGACTTATGTTCATAATATTCGGATGGGGGCGGCAAACATTGAAAAGCTTCGGGCCTGTTCTGAAATATCACTGCGATCATTGCCATAATGAAAAGCATTGGGTTTTGTATTGCAAAAGAACATGGTTCACGCTGTTTTTCATACCTGTCATCCCATATTCCACTGAATATCTGATGCTGTGTCCTATCTGTAAATACGGTGTAAAGCTGGAAAAGAACAAATTTGAGGAATATAAGGCTATCGCACTGTGCAACACGGATCTGATAAACAAAGTGATAACTCAGCAGGAGCATTCGACAAGAATGGATAAGCTGCTTCGGCCTAAGTCAGACAACATTGATGAGGATATTGATATGACGGGTAAAACTGAAACACAGAAGAATTACCTCAGACAGCTTAAGGAGATAGAAGAGGAAAGAGCCGCAAAAGCTGCTATGACAGCAGGCAACCGGGACAGTGCATATACGGAAAGCGCAGTTGAAGAGGCGGGAGGAAATTGACTTGAAGAACTCATATACGAAGGTAATGCTGTATTCTATCACACATTTTCTGGTAGACCTGGCTTGTGCGTATTTGCTTTTCAGTAAAATCTTCGGTAAAGAACAGTGGCTGCTATGTGTCCTGCTGTATAATTTCTGTGCTTTTGCGTTGCAGATGCCCATCGGGCTTCTTGCTGACCGCTGGAACCGGAATGCTATATGTGCAGCCCTGGGTTGTATATTTGTTGCTGCAGCATATGGATGTGGCGGTTTTCCGATTGCCATGGCGCTGGCGGCGGGAGTCGGAAACTGTATGTTCCATGTCGGCGGAGGTATCGATGTACTGAACCAAAGCCGGGAGAAAAGCGGACTGCTGGGTATTTTCGTAGCACCAGGGGCTTTCGGATTGTATATTGGAACCATGTACGGAAAGCATGGTACAGATGCAGATGCTTACATTGTATTGGCTCTGCTGCTGATGGCATTATTAACGTTATTGCTGCAGTACGCTCCCGGGCGGACCTTTAAATCTGACAATGAACCGTTGTCATTTCAAACGAAAAGCCTTGCTGATACCGCAGGCCAAATCGGTCTTAAGGCCGCAGCAGCGGCTGGTGCCATGGCATGTCTGTTTCTGGTGGTGTGTCTTAGGTCATATGTGGGCATGACACTTTCTTTCCCCTGGAAGGGAGAAGGGTCATGGGGTCTTGTGCTTGTTTGTGCAGTTGTACTGGGGAAAATGGCGGGGGGCGTGCTTGCCGATGTATTTGGCGCTTTGAAAACCACGGTGTTATCACTTGGCTTGGCAGCTATACTGTTCCTGTTTTATGGGTACCCTCTGGCCGGTATAGCAGCAGTTTTACTTTTTAATATGACAATGCCAATAACATTATGGGCGGTCGCCAGGATATTGCCCGGAGGCAAGGGGTTCACATTCGGGCTTTTGACTTTTGGACTGTTCCTGGGTTTCATTCCCGTATATCTGGGTGCAGATCCGCTGCTTTCAGGCGGGAGCAGCTTTGCTGCGGCTTCTGTGGTTTCGCTTGCGTTACTTTGCGCGGGACTTGCTATTGCGGGATCAGGATGGGTCAAACCGAAGTTAGTATTGAACGATTCCACACAGGAAGAATCCTTCCACTGATGGCACTGAACTAGAGTAATGCTGAGGGAACCCAAGTATGATTAGAGTAAGATAGAATATGTTAAGAGGAGAGGATACGTGTTATGAGAAAAGAGATACTGGTCAGATTTGCGGCGGGAATTTGTGCTTTTGTTATGTTAATTATATTGAACTGCCCTATTTCAAATGCCGATGTTGCCTGGGAGCCGGAGGATAACTTCTACAAGAGACACGCCGACGAGTGCCGTTTGGTCCGCGAAGAGGATTTGATAGCAAACGGACCGGGCGGGAGTGTAACTATATGGGAAAGCCCCGTATCAGACAGGGAAGCCGGTGTAATAGAAAATGGCAGCGAGGTCAATGTAGAATACACATATACAGACAAACGCGGGTATACGTGGGGTATCGTTAATATAGGCGGCGGTAAAACCGGATGGGTCCCGATGGATTATCTGGTAACTGAGCCGGGACTTAAGAGTTTCATCAATAAGCATAGTGATGAATATAAAAAAGGCGATGATCCCTTTATACCGCCGGAAGGTGTGGGGGTAATCTATTTCTGGAGCTATCCGGGCTCGGGTGAAGTAATAAACAAAATGACTGTAGATTCTGAGGACTCAATCAGCATTACCTCCTCATATACGGATGCGGATGGAAGGCAATGGGGCTATGTGGACTACTTCCAGGCAGCCAGCGGCTGGATTTGTATGAGCGATCCGGCAAATCACCAAATCCCTGTGAATGAAGAGGATGCGGCTGATGTTGTAATGCCGCCGGAACCAACTGAAATAATAATCCCTCAGCCTGAAGGCACAAATGTATTGATAGTAGTGGCAGTTCTTGTAGTGGCGGTGGTCGTTGGAACAATTATATTGGTACGGGTTTTGTTTAGAAAGAAGACAGTAAAAACAGATCCGGGCAAGGCCTCGGATAACTTGAAATAAACAATAAGCCGCATTAAAACTGAATGATCCGGCAAGGGCGGTAAACGGGGTGAGATAATGGGCAGAGTTGTTTTTATGGACTTCAGTGTTTTTGCAGATATGGGCATATCTCTTGGTTTGACCCTTGTTCTGGAGCTAATTTTCGCCCTGATCTGTATGGTGCGGAATAAGAAGGACCTGTTGTTGGTATGCCTGGTCAATGTGATCACAAACCCAGTTGTAGTATTTTTTTATTATCTGACTTTTGGTAAAGGTGGGTCTTTGCTGGTTTTAGCAGTGCTTGAGGTGCTTGCGGTTGTTATTGAGGCACTTTTCTATAAATCGTATGGCGAGAAGATAAGCCGCCCTATCCTGTTTGCGATAGGAGCTAATGCATTTTCCTTTTTCATCGGTAAAGTAATCGAGGCTTTTTTAGTATAGATCAATGGGGTGGATCAGATGGAGAGTATTTTAACTTATTGCACCGTGTATGCTGATGTTGTGTGGGTGCCTGAACCCAGGATGGGTGACCTGACGCTGATACTTTGTACGGCAGGGCTTGTTTTTGTTGTGGTTGTTTTAACAATAGCGATCATACGCTATAACTGGAAGAAAAAGAGCAATGTTAAAGACGACCTTGACATGAAGACTGACAAAGTCAATATAGAGGTCAAAGCTGACAAAGAGGACTAATCTGCCTGATTCAGTTGAACTGTGAATTGTAAAGCTCTGCGTAAACACGGCCCAGCTTCATCAGTTCCTCGTGATTACCCTGCTCCAGAATCCTGCCATCCTTTATTACCAGGATCCTGTCGGCATTTCGTATCGTGGACAGGCGGTGAGCGATGACAAAGCAGGTCCGGCCCTGCATGAGCTTTCGCATGGCCTTCTGGATCTGCTGCTCTGTCCTTGTGTCTACATTGGATGTGGCCTCGTCCAGTATCAACATCTTTGAATCGAGCAGCATTGCTCTGGCTATAGTAAGCAGCTGTTTCTGCCCATACGATATATTTATGCCGTCATCGCTTAAAACAGTATTATAGCCTTCGGGCAGCTGTATGATGTAATTGTGTATCTTTGCTGCTTTTGCAACGGCTATAACGTCGTCCAGCGTCGCGTTTTTCTTCCCATAAGCAATATTTTCAAAAATGGTTCCATGGAACAGCCAGGTGTCCTGCAGTACCATCGAGTATGCGAGCCGCAGGCTTTTACGAGTGACTGAGTAGATGTTTCTGCCGTCGATGGAGATCGTACCGCTGTCAGGATCATAGAATCTCATCAACAGGTTTATGATTGTTGTTTTCCCGGCGCCGGTAGGGCCAACTACGGCAATGAGGCTGCCTTCCTCCGCTTTTATATTCAGATCCCGGATTATAAGGCGTTCAGGTGTGTAGCCGAAGCATACATCTTTCATTTCGACTTCTCCCCTCACGTCATCAAGAACAGCAGCTCCATCCATATCTTTTGGCTCCGGCTCCTCATCAATCAGGCGGAAAATGCGCTCAGCGGCGGCAAAGGAAGACTGCAGCTCACTGAGAATGTTGGCCATTTCATTTATAGGTCCGGAGAATTTCCGTGAATACAGCACGAAGGAAGAAAGATTGCCCAGCGTAATGCGGCCGAAGAGAAACAGCAGCGCTCCGAAAACACTGATGAGAGCAAGTGAAAGGTTATTTATGAGATTGACTGACGGCCCCATCATGCTTCCGTAATACTCTGCATTATAATATGAATCAACCGCTTCCCTGTTTTTTTCATCAAACCTTTGAAGTGTGGATTGTTCCTGATTATAGACCTTGATTGTCTTTTGCCCCGATATAAGCTCTTCAACAAAGCCGTTCAGTTCTCCAAGCTTTGCAGAGCGCTTTCTGAAAAGCGGACGCAGCTTGCCCGTCATGTACTTAGTCAGCAGTATGGACACAGGGATGGTCACCGTGAATACAAGCACCAGTAAAGGCGAAATATAGAGCATCATTGCCAGTGATCCTATGACTATGTGAACAAACTGGTGAATATCTGCAGCAGGTCATTGGACAGCGAAGCATTTACCGTATCAATATCATATGATATACGGCTGATGATCTCACCGGTCTGATGGCAGTCAAAAAACCGCACGGGCAGCTCTGCCAGCTTGTTGAATACATCGCTCCTCATCCTGAAGACAACCTTCTGACTGATGCGGATCATTAGAACCGAAAGTATATATGCCAGCAAGGAAGATACTATATAGAAAATAATCATGAGCGCGCAATAGAAGAACACCTTGTCAAACTGAGCCATGCCTGCACCGTTGCCGATGGCATCGATGGCATAGCCTGAGAGCATAGGCCCCAAGAGGGACAGCAGATTACTGGCGACTGAAAGTGCAACAGCTAATAAGCCGAGCCACTTATAGCGATATAAGTATTTCCAAAGCCTCACCATGATCCTTTTTGTGTCCTTTAGGCTGATCCTGTGCTTATCACTGCTTTTTGACGGATTACCGTCCCGGCCTGCACCAAAGCCGTGACCGCCCCCAAAACCATGACCTGAGCTAAAGCCTGACGGAATACTGCCCTGTTTACTGTTTATTGCATTAGACAACGGCTTCACCTCCCATCTGGGAAGTATATATTTCGTGATATTCTCTGCATGTTTCCAGAAGCTCCTTGTGAGTTCCATATCCTAGAGTCCTGCCGTCTTCAAGGATCAGGATATGGTCGGCATGCATTATCGAGCTTATCCGCTGCGCAATAATTATGGATGTGGTACCTTTCAAATTCTGATCCAACGCCTTCCTGAGAAGGGAATCTGTTTTGTAGTCCAATGCGCTCGAGGAATCGTCCAGTATCAGTATCTCCGGCTTTGCTGCCAATGCCCTTGCAATAAGCACCCTTTGCTTCTGCCCTCCGCTCAGATTGGAGCTCTTTGTTGAAAGCATATGCAGGTATCCGTCTTGGAGGGACCCGATAAATTCGCTTGCCTGGGCATATGCTGCAGCGTCCTCTATCTGCTTTTGGCTCAGGCTGCGGCCAAAGGAAATATTCGAGGCTATAGTGTCGGCGAAAAGAACATCGTTCTGGAAAACCACACCGAATTTGGTATGCAGCTTATCCTGTGGGATACTCCGTATATTATCGCCCGATATCCTGATTACCCCGTCACTGGGATCGTATAGACGAAGCAGCAGCCTTATGATAGTACTTTTGCCGCTCCCGGTGGCGCCTATGATCCCCAGTGTCTCACCGTGCTTGAGGGCAAAGCTGATATCCTCAAGACTGTTTGTTCGATCTTCATCGTTTTCCTGTGATTTACTGCCTGCTTTTTCCGCCTTGCCATGGTATGAAAATGTGACATGCTCAAAGGATATATGGTATCCGTTGTCCACATGATCTTCAGGTCCGAGTTCAAGCTCCCTTCCGGCATCGAGAACCTGCCGGATTCTTTCGGCTGAAGCGGTGCCTTTTGAAAAGATCACGAACATCCTTGTGATTGACAGCATTGCATTCAATATTATTGTGAAATAAGTGAGAAATGCGATTATTTCACCGGGTTTGGTAAGACCGGCATTGATCCTGTATGCGCCTGCGATAATGACAAGGGTGAGCCCCAGATTCAAAATGAGATTCATCGCAGGGTTTGTAAGCGCCATTGTAATGTTTGCTTTGGATTCGCTTTCCACGACTTTCGCATTGACTCCCTCAAACCGGCTTTTTTCATATTCGGTTTTTGACAAAGCTTTAATCACCCTGATACCGGTAATATTTTCTCGTACTGTACGGACCAGCTTGTCGACCGACTTTTGGGCTTCGGTAAACAGAGGGATGCCCTTCCTTGATACAAAATATACCAGAAGCCCTATAAAAGGCAACGTCAGTATCAGTATAAGCGACAGAACGGGCTCCAGCCCAAGAGTCACTATAATGCCGCCAAGAAGCAGGATTGGGGCCCGGATACCCAGACGCTGCATCATGCCGATCATATGATGGATGTTGTATGTGTCGGAGGTAAGTCTGGATTCAAGAGACGGTATGGTAAACTCATCGACCTGCCTGCAGGACAAATAGCATATTTTCTCGAAAAGGTCATGGCGGATGGCTTCTGTCGCATCTCTGGCGACTCTCGACGCCATCCTGTTGGCGATCACGTTGGTGATGAATGCAGCTGCCGCACACAAAAGCATGATCCCGCCCCAGATGAAGACCAGAGTGACACTGCGCAGAGGGACTATGTCATCGATGGTATAGGAGAGGATCCACGGAAGCAGCAGATCCATTATAGTGCCGGTGAACTTTATGGTCAGCCCTGCAACCATTCGGGAAGCATAAGGCTTTAAGTATGATAAAATTTTCTTCATATCAATGATTTTCCTTCGGACTCAATTCTGTGGTCTGCCTTTTGTTCTTATATAACAGTCAGATGGAAGTATTCGGCAGAGAGGGTCATTCCACCTGCTTGTCACAGGGCAAATTGAAGCATATTTTCTACTGAGCGTAATTTGTGCAGAAAATTATCGCATGACCGAAAAGTATTCTTTGAAAAGAAGTGTTATAATAATTTCAATTACAGAAGGAAAAGGTGGGTTTATGAGAGCAGTTGTTCAAAGGGTAAAAAAAGCAAGCGTCACTATTAGCGAGGAAATCGTTTCAGATATATCACGAGGGCTCCTGATACTGGTCGGGGTCGGCTGCAATGACACGACTTCAGATGCGGACTATCTGGCTGATAAAATTGCCGAGCTAAGGATATTCGAGGATGACGGCGGGAAGATGAACCTTTCTGTAAAGGATATAAAGGGAGAATTGCTGGCTGTATCGCAGTTCACTTTATATGGCGACTGCAGAAGGGGACGAAGGCCTTCTTTCTCTGACTCTGCAAGGCCCGAGCTTGCCAGGCCCTTATATGATTACTTCATAGAGAAATTGAGTGAAACAGCTGCAGCAGACGTCAAGACAGGAGTTTTTGCAGCGGATATGGCTGTTGAGCTGGTCAACGACGGTCCGGTCACGATATTGCTCGACAGTGGAAAATTGTTCTGAGCATTTTAGCTGCAGCGGAACCTAATCGACACCGTTTACATAATGTAAAACAAATATGTGTAAACGGGGGAAGGTATGAAGAGGGGTGTAGTTCTATATCTGGAGGACAAAAGGAATCTGCTGCTGCAGTTCGGATGCCTTTATACGTCTCTGAAGCATATACAATCAAAAGATACCGATCTTATCGTATTTGGCACAAAGCAGGCTTTGGCCAAGGTGCCGGAGGATTGCATCAAAGTTGAATGCAAGCCTGCCAGTGACCAGCCTTTATGGCTTAATTACCATTATATCAACTCAATAAGCTGCCTGACCGGTGAAGGACTTGATTTTCTTGATAATTATGACCTGTTGCTGCGTTCTGATGTGGATACTTTTCTTACACCGGCCTGGAATAGCTTTTATCCCGATTTTTATACCGTGGGCGGTGGCGGGTATGTCAATGACGAGGATACAAAAGCCAGACTTAAAAATATTTCAAACCAGTTTAACCTCAGGCATAGAGGATACCATAATATAGGCTCGACCCACTATGGCTATGCGCCGCTGATCCGGGATGTCTGCCGCCTTGCGATGAAGGTGGCGCAGCATATTTTCACCAGGGAATTCCCTGATGGCGAAGGGACATGGCCGGGCTGGTATAAAGGTGTTACGACCATGTATGCATCTGAGATCGCCGTAAATGACCTGGTTGAACAATTCAGGATAGACAGGAGCAGGCTTGATTATTACAGCACTTCCGGAGAGTCCGTGCAGGATCATCCGCATATCCATTGCTGGCATACGGATGATATGTTTTCAAAGTTCTGGTTCTGGGCAGGGAAATACGACAATATGTCGATGGAGGGTCTGGATCTAGGCAAGGTGAGGGACTATTGCCTCTACATGGCATTAAAATCGAGACAGGATATGCCATGGCTCGGGTGATGCCGTAGTTTGGATAAACGTATGGATCGGAAGCCTTCCGTGAAAGGTCGGTTGTACCAGGTACAGGGTTTAGGACTGATTGTTTTGCTTATTCGGCGGAGTGAAGCTCCGCCTTTCTGCTATGCTGTTTATTCGTTCAGCGGATTTTTACAATGATTTTAGAAGGTTATTAATAATAACTATTTATGGTAACAAAATTTTATTTGTTTACATAATATTATACTGATACCTTTAAAAAGAAAGGGTGTTTTATAAGATGTCAATGGCGGATATACCGAATATTGACCCCACTATCAGTATTTCAAGAGATGATGCTATCAATTTACTGCTGGCATCCATTGCATTCGAGGAACTGGGCCTGGCAAACGTCATAAATGCTGAAGCTCAGAAGGTACAGTCGGTTTTAGGAACATTGGAGGGGCAGACTGTCAAAAACCCTTCCATAGATGATTTGGAACGGATCGATGACATAGTAGACAGGGTCCTGCAGGATGTCATTAAAAAGGAAATGCTCCTTCAGTTCAAGCTGGAGAATGTACTTGGCATATCGGCAGTTGTCACGACAACAAGCACGACGACCACGACGACCACGACGACCACGACGACCACGACGACCACGAC
>JAEZCA010000065.1 GCA_023412665.1 Bacillota bacterium | reverse complement strand
CAACTATACCGCTTCAGCATTCACCGGGGTCAACTTGACGGACACCCTGCCGGCAGGGTTAACCGTGGTGGGCACGCCGACCTCGCCGCAGTGCGGGGGCGTCATCACCAATGATGCTACTTCGGTAACCATCACTGGCGGCACCATTGCGGCTGGCGCAACCTGCACGATTACCTTTCAGGTGACGACGGCTGCTGGCGGCACCTATACCAACACCATTCCAGTAGGCAGTGTGACCACCACAGAGGGCGCAACCAATGTGAATCAGGCCAGCACCTCGGTGACGGTTGCAAACAGCGCGCTGCCGGTGACCAGTACCAAGTCTTTCTTGCCAACCACGATCACACCGGGTGACAATACGCGCATACGCATCGATGTACGGGCCCCCGCCGACAGCGGTCTGACCAACTTAAGCATTACCGATGTGCTTCCAGCGGGCATGACGGTCAGCAACTCGACTGCGTCCACCACTTCCGGCTGCGGCGCTAGCCGCGTGCTCACGGCCCCTACTGGCGCAACGGTCATTTCGCTGACCAACGGCACGGTCTTAGCAGGGCAAATCTGCCGCATTCACGTGTACGTTACCACAAGCACGCCAGGCGTTTCGACGAATTCCATCCCGGCGAGCAACATTTCCTACAATGAGACGCGCCCGTTCACCCCGCCCACCCCCGCTAATCTGACCGTGTCCGCCCTGTCGATGAGCAAGGCCTTCTACCCGCCCACGGTCAACCCCAACGGCTTCTCGCGGCTGACCATCACCCTGACAAATACCGCCCTGGTGCGGTTAATCAACGCCTCGCTGACTGACGCATTGCCCACCGATGTGTATATCGCCGCAGTGCCAAATGCCGTCTCTACCTGCGGCGGAACCGTCACTGCGGTTGCGAACACGCAAACCATCAGCCTGAGTAACGGCATTATCCCGGCCCAGGTTGGATCTATTGCGGGTGTATGTACCGTCAGCGTGGATGTTCAGGGCCGCGGCGCTCCCGCCACGCGCATCAATACCATCCCGATTGTTAACATGAGCGCCACACTCGAAGGCGAAGGCACGGTAATCAATCCCATCGCCGCCGCAACCGCGAACCTGACGATTGGCAACCTGCATGTTGTGGTCAACAAAGCCTTTAACCCACTGACCGTACATGGTGGGTCGGCCTCGGTGATGAGTATCGAACTGCGCAATCCAGACAACGCTGTCCTATCAGGCATTCAATTCACCGATACCATGCCCGCCGGAATGGTGATCGCCAACCCGCCCAACTTCAACGGCGGCACCTGCGGCGCGGCCCCTACCGGCGTAGTTGGCAGCAACGTGGTTACTTTCAGCGGCGGCACGCTGGCGCCCGCCTCGTCTTGTACCATGACGCTCAACGTCACAATGAACGTCAACGGCAACCTGACCAACACCATCCCGGTTGGCGCGGTGACCACCTTTAACGGGGTTGCCAACACCTCTCCGGCGGCGGCGTCGCTCACCAATCTGCCGGGTGCAAGCGTCAGCAAATACTTCGCGGAAAGTTCGATCCTGGCAGGCCCAGGCAGCTCGACGCTGCTAACCATTACCATTCAGAATACCAGCGCCTTTGCCCTCACAGGACTGGGATTGATCGACAACTTGCCTGCCGGACTGCAAGTGGCGGGCGCACCCGCGCCGGTCAACAACTGCGCCGGCACACTAACCGCCGTGCCGGGTACGCAGCTCATCCAATTGACCGGCGGCACGCTGTCAGGCAATTCCACGTGCACCCTGGTTGTGCCGGTGAATGGCCCGCTGCCGGGCGTCTATACCAATACCATCCCCATCGGCGCTCTGACGAACAACGAAGGCACAACGAACACCGAACCCGCCAGCGACACGCTGACGCTCACCGGCGCTCCGGCGCTGAACGTGACCAAGACCCTTACTTCTACGGGCCCATTCACCCTGGGCAGCACGCTAACCTATGACATCGTTGTCGAAAACACCGGCAACATCGCCCTGAGCGATGTGACCGTGACCGACCCAGGCGTGGGCGCTGTTTTGGGCACGTGCAGCCCGGCACAGCCCGCCGCCCTGGCCCCTGGCGCTAGCATGACCTGCGCCGCCAGCCACGTCATCACCCAGGCGGATATCGACGCGGGCAGCTACACCAACACTGCCGCTGCCGACAGCGCCGAAACCTCCAGCGACACAGACAGCGAGACGGTCACCATCCCGCAGACGTACGCGCTGAACGTTACCAAGACACAAACCGCCGCCGGCCCATTCACCCTGGGCAGCACGCTGACGTATGATATCGTTGCCACCAACACCGGCAATACAACCCTGACCAGCGTAACGATCACCGATGCGGGGGCAGGCGTGACATTAGGCGCTTGCACGCCTGCGCAGCCCACCACGTTGGCTCCCGGCGATGCGCTCACCTGTGCCGCCACGCACGTGGTGACTCAGGCGGATGTCGATGCGGGCAGCTATACCAACACCGCCACAGCCGACAGCGACCAGACACCGCCCGATAGCGACGATGAAACTGTGGCCATCGCGCAGAACCCGGCAATCGGTGTGACCAAAACCATTACCGCTACGGGTCCCTTTGCCTTGGGCAGCAATCTCACCTACGATATTGTGGCGACCAACACTGGTACAGTCACACTAACCGGCGTAACCATCAGCGATGCTGGCGTGGGCATTACACTGGGTGTATGTAACCCCGCGCAGCCTGCAACATTGGTTCCCGGCGCAGCCATGACCTGTTCAGCCAGCCACATTGTTACCCAGGATGACGTAGACGCGGGAACTTATACGAACACTGCCACGGCCGACAGCGATCAGACTTCGCCAGAAAGTGACACCGAGACAGTAACCATTGCGCAGAACCCGGCATTAGATGTAACCAAAACCATCACCGCTAGTGGACCATTTGTGCTGGGCAGCACGTTATCCTATGATATCGTCGCAACCAACACAGGCGATACAACCCTGACGGGCGTGAGCATTACTGATGCGGGGGTGGGTGTGACGCTGGGTACGTGTACGCCAGCTCAGCCGGCAACATTAGCTCCAGGCGGCACCCTAACCTGCGTTGCAAGTCATGTCGTAACTCAGGCGGACGTGGATGCGGGTTCGTATACCAACAC
>JAEZCA010000024.1 GCA_023412665.1 Bacillota bacterium | reverse complement strand
ATGCTGTATGACAATAAAATCTGCACAGGGGATGAAGCGGCGGAATGCCGGTACTGCCTTCAGAAGAGAGTGGAGAGTATCGGTTACCGTATTGCTGTATCCCGTGGAGACCATAAATCGATCCTTTAAAGGTTTTCAAATTGATCCTTCAAGGATCCCATTACTGAAGGGAAAGCCGGTGTCGCCGCAGGACGGAGCCACCTGACCCGCTTAAGAAAGGGGTTTTATCATGTACGATCCAAAATCATCAAAGGCTGAAGAATTCATTTTACACGACGAGGTGCTTGAAACGCTGCAATATGCGGAGAAAAACAAAAACAATGCTGCGCTGATTGACAGCATTCTCCAAAAGGCAAAGCTCAGGAAAGGGCTTTCTCATAGGGAAGCGGCAGTGCTTCTGGACTGTGAACTGGAGGATAAAAACAAGGAACTGTTTGCCCTTGCAGAGCAGATAAAAAAGGACTTCTATGGCAACCGCATCGTGTTGTTCGCACCTCTGTATCTGTCTAACTACTGTGTCAATGGTTGTGTTTATTGCCCATATCATATGAAAAACAAGCACATCGCCAGGAAGAAAATGACCCAGGATGAGATCCGCAGGGAAGTGATCGCCCTGCAGGACATGGGACATAAGCGTCTGGCCATTGAAGCGGGGGAGGACCCTGTAAATAATCCGCTGGAGTATATCCTCGAGAGCATAAATACGATATACAGCATCAAGCACAAAAACGGTGCGATCCGCCGTGTCAATGTCAATATTGCGGCAACGACTGTTGAAAACTATAGAAGACTGAAGGACGCTGGTATTGGAACCTATATCCTCTTCCAGGAGACCTATCACAAGGAAAGCTATGAAAAACTGCATCCTACAGGGCCAAAGCATAATTATGCTTATCACACGGAAGCCATGGACAGGGCGATGCAGGGCGGCATAGATGATGTGGGACTGGGTGTGCTTTTCGGGCTGGAACTTTATCGCTATGAATTTGCGGCATTGCTGATGCATGCAGAGCATTTGGAAGCGGCTTTTGGAATCGGGCCGCACACTATAAGCGTTCCGAGGATCCGCAGAGCCGATGATATAGATCCGTCTGCTTTCAGCAACGGTATCGACGATGATACATTTGCAAAAATAGTTGCTTGTATACGTGTATCGGTACCATACACAGGAATGATCGTATCGACCCGGGAGAGCAGGGAATGCAGGGAAAGAGTACTGCATCTTGGCGTGTCGCAGATAAGCGGAGCGTCAAGAACCAGTGTGGGAGGATACTGCGAGCCTGAACCGGAGGATGAAAACTCCGAGCAGTTTGAGGTTTCCGACAAAAGGACACTGGATGAGGTGGTCAGGTGGCTGATGGAGCTAGGCTATATACCTAGCTTCTGTACCGCATGCTACAGGGAGGGCAGGACCGGCGACAGGTTCATGAGCCTTTGCAAGAGCGGGCAGATACAGAACTGCTGTCATCCCAACGCCCTTATGACGTTGAAGGAGTATCTGGAGGATTATGCCTCCGCCGGAACCAGGGAGGTCGGAGAATCTCTCATTCAAAGGGAGATCGTAAACATCCCGAATGAAAAGGTTGGCAGGATTGCAAGACAAAACCTAATCAACATCGCAAATGGAAGCCGCGATTTCAGGTTCTGATCAGATACTGCCGGGGAAAGGGAGCCGCAGGGGGGCTTGCCCCCATTGGAAATTGAAACCACAGGCTCGGTTCAGATAATTATTGAGGAAAGGGATTAATAAAATGGGAATGAATGATTCACCATCTTCGGAACGTATCCACATTGGCTTTTTCGGCAAGCGGAATGCGGGTAAATCAAGTGTTGTAAATGCGGTTACCGGCCAGGCGCTGTCCATTGTTTCGGATATAAAGGGTACAACGACGGACCCTGTCTATAAAGCTATGGAATTGCTGCCAATCGGACCTGTTGTCATTATTGACACACCGGGCATTGACGATGAGGGTGCCCTGGGAGAACTGCGTATCAAGAAAAGCCGCCAGGTGCTGAATAAAACAGACGTGGCTGTTTTGGTCATCGATTCTGCTGAGGGCAGATCAAAGGAAGACGAAGAGCTGATTGTGCTTTTTAAAGAGAAGCTCATAAACTATCTTATTGTTTACAATAAGTCCGATATATCGGGACATGAGTCAAATGCGGAACGGAATGAGATATATGTAAGCGCGAAGACCGGATATCATATAAATGAGTTGAAAGAAATGATTGCGGCCCTTGCAGTCACTGATGAACCACAATCCAGGATCGTAAGCGACATAATAAAGCCGTCGGACTTTGTTGTGCTTGTAGTACCCATTGACAAGGCTGCTCCGAAGGGAAGGCTGATTCTGCCACAGCAGCAGACGATACGGGATATTATTGATGCCGGAGCAGTATCTATCGTAGTAAAGGAAACTGAGCTTCGGGAAACACTGTCCGCTTTGGGGAAAAAGCCATCACTAGTCATAACCGACAGTCAGGTGTTTGCAATGGTTTCGGCTGAAACCCCCGAAGATATCCCGCTGACTTCGTTCTCCATACTTTTTGCAAGGTACAAGGGCAGCCTTGCAGCTGCTGTTAAGGGAGCCAGAGAATTGGATTATCTGAAGGATGGAGATACAGTCCTTATTTCGGAGGGGTGTACCCACCACAGGCAATGCGGCGATATCGGTACTGAGAAGCTGCCTAAGTGGATAAAAAGCTATACCGGAAAGCAGATCAACTTCAGATTTTCGTCCGGAACGGAATTTCCGGAAGATTTGACCGAATACTCACTGATAATCCATTGCGGAGGCTGCATGCTCAATGAAAGGGAAATGAAATATCGCAGCAAATACGCTGCCGACCAGCAGGTGCCCATCACCAATTACGGTATTTCAATTGCTTATATGCAGGGCATTCTCAATAGAAGTATTGCAATGTTTCCTGATTTGCAGCAGCCATCCGGAAAAACCGACCGGATTTAAGACTGCTTGTGCGGAGAACGCTGCTGGTGCAGTATGTATTAGCGTATTGAGAGCGGGATTGATATTGAATCCCGCTCATATATTTGTGCATACGATGATCGAATTCGCTGTCATTCAAAGAATTACAGTATATGTTTGCCGATTATTTTAAAAGCATTGCCTTTCAATGATGATGATGCTCTCCTGCGGCCATCGCTTCAGCTTTTGTTTTCTGGACGGTACCATGTGGATGCTGGGGTGGAGCATATATTGAATATAGCTTTATTGGTGTATTTCCGGTGTTTATCAGATTATGCCATTTGCCGGCGGGTATGATGAATGCGTAGTCACCTTTGACATTTCTCTGATAATCCAGCCTATCGCTTCTGTCGCCCATTTTAACGATTCCCTGACCTTCCTCGATTCGAATGAACTGATCAAGCTCTGGATGTATTTCCAAACCTATGTCCTCACCGACTCCGATGCTCATCAGTGTAAGCTGCAAATGCTTACCTGTCCATAAGGCAGTGCGGAAAAACTCATTCTGCATCGTTGCCTCTTCAATGTTTACCGTAAAGGGATCAGGTCCGTAATCCTTCAATTCTGTATATTCTTTGTTCTTTGATTCGCCGGTATCCGGCTCATATTGATAAGGGAGCTGCTGCGGCATCGCTTGAGGCATTATTTGGCTGTAGTAAGGATTAAATGCTGTGTTGTACATCGGTGTATTGTAGTAACAGGGATATTTATCGCAGGTGTGGTACATGCTCTGAGGGCCATACCACAGGGAACTGTTATATAAGGGACATTGATTCATATTATGCATGTCGTACATATAGGTCCATCCTTTCACATGTTAATAATGTATATTATGTATTATGTCTATGGGGTGTGCTGTTTTTACCGCTTTTTGAATCACTGGGTTGATGGTCAAAAGTATCCAGGGCTTGACTTAACCACTTGACCGAAAAAAATAAGTGTATATAATATAGACAATACATAAATTCAATGAAGAGGGAAGTATCCATATAAGATTTCTTTCAGCGAGCAGGAACAGAGTGAAAGTCCTGTAAGATATTATTTGGAGAAAAGGGCCTCGGAGAAGCAGCCTGAGCTTGTGAGCAAGGGTATGACGTTGACTGCGTTAAGGTTATGAGTGGATTGTGATCAATCAACTAGAGTGGTACCACGGGAATGCCCGTCTCTTATACAGATAAGAGGCGGGTTTTGTTATTTGTATGGATTAATGAGGTGTATAACACCTTAATAAGGAGGGAATTTGTCAATGAAGAAGTTGACTGAGATGATTACATGTATTGTAAGCGATGCGTTTGAGCAGTGTTGCTATTCGCCGGAATATGGGCTGGTTACATTATCTGACAGACCGGATCTGTGCCAGTTTCAATGTAATGGGGCTTTGATGGCTGCAAAAAAATATAGAAAGGCTCCTATTGCAATTGCTGTTGAAATAACTGACTTATTGAAAATGAACTGTGTTTTTAAAGAAATATCGTGTGTTATGCCCGGATTTATAAATATTAAACTGGATGATCACTTTATTGTCAGTTATATCGACTCCATGATATCAGAGGATAGGTTTGGATTTGAAGCTGTCGGGAAGAACGAAACAATAATCGTGGATTACGGTGGTCCCAATGTTGCAAAGCCGCTTCATGTGGGACATCTTAGAACGGCGATTATTGGCGAGAGTATAAAGCGTATTGGCAGGTTTCTGGGATATAAAATGCTGGGGGATGTTCATCTGGGAGATTGGGGCCTGCAAATCGGTTTAATAATTGCAGAGCTGAAGCGCCGAAGTCCTGACCTGTTATATTTTTCTGAGAGCTATAATGGCGAATACCCGAAGGAAGCGCCCTTTACGATAGCTGAGCTTGAGGAAATCTATCCGGCGGCAAGCAGCTATGCAAGGAGCGATCCTGAATTTATGGACGAGGCAAAACAGGCGACCCTGTTGTTTCAAAACGGCAACCCGGGTTATACAGCGTTATGGCAGCACATTTTAGCTGTATCAATAGAAGACCTGAAGAAGAACTATGCTGATTTGAATGTTTATTTTGACTTGTGGAAGAAGGAAAGCGATGCCCAGCCATACATTCCCGAAATGATAGAGGATTTGAAGAACAAGGGCTTCGCATATATCAGCGATGGAGCTCTTGTTGTGGATGTGAAGGATATATCTGATAAAAAAGAGATACCTCCATGTATCTTAGTGAAATCTGACGGCGCTACCCTGTATAGCACGACCGATTTGGCAACGATCGTGGAGAGAATGGAATTATATGACCCTGATGAAATTATCTATATTGTTGACAAAAGGCAGGAACTCCATTTTGAACAGGTATTCAGGTGTGCAAGAAAAACGGGTCTGGTTCCGGCGAGTACCAAGCTTACCTTTCTGGGCTTTGGGACAATGAACGGCAAGGACGGCAAACCATTTAAAACGCGTGACGGCGGTGTGATGCGGCTGGAGCATCTCATCAGCGAAGCGTGTGATAAAGCTTATCTTAGGATTTCCGAGAATAAGGAAACCTCTGAGAATGAAGCAAGGGAAATCTCAAAGATAGTCGGGCTGGCAGCATTAAAATATAGTGATTTATCCAATATGATTTCAAAAGACTATATATTTGATGTTGATCGGTTTACCTCTGCCGAAGGAAATACAGGCCCGTACATTTTATATACGGTAGTAAGAATAAAATCCATACTCGGCAAGATTCCCTCAGCTCAGCCAGGTTATGGTGTGGAAGCAGCATCTGTTCAACTGCCCTGCAGTGAAGTTGAACGTAATTTGATGCTTAAAATCACTCAGTTCAATGAAGTTATAGTTAGCAGCTTTTATGAATACTCGCCCCATAAGATATGCCAGTTTATATACGAGCTATCAAATGAATTCAACAGGTTCTACCATGATAACAAGATAATTTCTGAACAGGACCTTACAAAGCGGAATTCATGGCTAAAGCTCATTACACTGGTAAAGGATATCTTGTCGACCTGTTTGGATCTATTGGGAATAGAGGTTCCAGAAAAAATGTAGCAGCAAAGTGAAGCTGAAGTAGATTAAAAGTCAAGGAGACAAATATGACATAATGATGTCGCATTCATTATTGTATAATTAATATATCAGCATTTCAATAGAATGAACGATATGAGGCTTGGATTTATATGCACTATAAGGAAGTCAAAGGAATTCTATCGACGAGCAACGGAATGAATCTATATCGTGGATGTACTCATGGGTGCATATACTGCGACAGCAGAAGCAAGTGCTATAACATGCAGCATGATTTTGAAGATATCGAAGTCAAGGTCAATGCACTCGAGCTGCTGGAGGAAGCCTTGCGCAGGAAACGCAGAAAGTGTATGATCGGCACCGGCTCCATGTGTGATCCATACATGCACATAGAAAAAGAGCTCAAGCTGACGCAAAGATGCCTGGAGCTTATAGACAGCTACGGCTTCGGACTGGCTATCCAGACAAAGTCCGACCTTATACTCAGGGATCTGGAGCTGCTTAAAAGTATCAACCGCAAGGCTAAATGCGTTGTACAAGTAACGCTGACTACCTATGATGAAAACCTGTGCAGTATTATAGAACCCAATGTGTGCACCACCAGACGCCGGTTTGAGGTGCTGAAAACAATGAGAGACTGCGGCATACCGACTATTGTATGGTTAGATCCCATACTCCCGTTTATTAACGATACAGAGGATAACCTGAGAGGGATTCTGAATTATTGCAAGGAAGCGAAGGTGTATGGAATCATCTGCTTCGGCATAGGTCTTACGCTCCGTGACGGCAACAGGGAGTATTTCTATGAAAAGCTCGATGATCATTTCCCCGGACTCAGGCAAAGATATCACAGTAAGTTTGGATATAACTATGAGGTGAAAAGCGACAATGATAAAAGACTGATGGAAATATTTTATAAGGAGTGCAAGGACAGCGGCATTGTATGCAATAATGACGAGTTATTCAAGTATATGCATACATTTGAAGATAAACAGCATGTTGAGCAGATAAGCATGTTCTGAGTATTCTATTCTTTTTGCTCGTTTATTATCTCATGGTTCCTTATCAGGACACCTTTGCCCCGCCAACTGAAGGATCTGTTGCCGTATTGCCTTTGAAACTCCTTATTGGAGAGCTGATTAAGCTCTTTTATATCGATATTATGGATCAGCTGCGATTTGAACTCCTCCAGTATCGTCATGCGGGGATCTTTATTATGGGGACAGACATCCTGACATACGTCGCAGCCCCATATCAACTGATGCTTTGTTATTATTTCAGTATCTTCTGCTGAAAGGTCACCTTTTTTCTGTGTGATATAGGACTTGCAGCGCTGCGGGTTTATGGTGAAGTCGCCCATGATGCATTGGCCGGGACATTTCCTGACACATTCGAAGCATTGGAGGCAGGTCCTGTCCTGAGGGCTGTCTGGCTCGAAGGGGTGGTTATTCAGGATGTATCCTATAAAAACGTAAGAACCGTACTGATCTGTGATCAGGTGGCTGTTGATCCCCCAGAAGCCAAGACCGGCCTTATACGCCAGGTGCCTGTCGCTGAAGGGTCCGTTGTCGACAAAGGCCATATACCGGAATCCATCAATGTGCTTTTCAAGGAATTCTCCTATGTTTACGAGCTTCTCCCTGACTATCAGGTGATAATCGACACTATATGCGGATTTCGACAGATTGGCGTTGCTGCTATTTCCGGAGAAATAAGGAAAAAGACATACAATCACTGATTTTGAACCAGGTAATGTAAGCTCCGGATAAACGCGGAGGTCTATATCCCTCTCCTCAAAACCGCTGATATGTCCTCTGTCGATCTGCTTGAGCCAGATTTCCTCAAAATCCATATAGGGTTCGACAGGGGCTATCCCAACGTGTTCAATATTAATTGATCTGCAATACTCAATAAGCTGATTTTTCATACTGTTTCGCCGTCCGTTGTAAGCACAGGCGTTAATCTCCAAAGAATGTCTTGTTAGCATTATTATATCATGTGGTTTCTATAACGGAAATATTATTATCACGAGGGACCAGCTTTGTTAAAACACTCAGAGAAAATACAATTTTCTACAATCGAAATTTTTCTTTGAACGATGCGTAATAAAAAGACCAGCTTCATGTTACAATGATAGGGAAATGGAGAATTATTATGACTAACTACAAAATGGTAATACAGTATGACGGAGGACGATATAAGGGCTGGCAGCGGCTTGGAGGCTCTGAAAATACGATACAGGGCAAGATAGAAAGCGTACTTTCGGAGATGGTCGGGGAGGCCATAGAAATAACAGGCAGCAGCCGAACCGATGCCGGTGTGCATGCGCTGGCGCAGGTGGCCAATTTTAAGACGGACAGGGATTTTTCGCCGGCGGAGGTGAGGGAGTATTTAAATAAATATCTTCCGCAGGATATCAGTGTGACAGAGGTCTCTTTGGCGCACGGCAGTTTTCATGCCAGATACAATGCCCGGGAGAAGACGTATCTGTATAAGATCTGGAACCGTGAGTATCCTAATCCCTTTATGAGAAAGTACAGCATGCACGTTGAACAGAAGCTGGATATCGAAAGGATGGAAGCTGCTGCCGGGTACTTCATCGGTGAGCATGATTTTACTGCTTTCACAAATGCAAAGTCAAAAAGCAAATCCATGGTCCGCACTATATATTCTATTGAAATAGCTGAATACGATGGGTTTATTGATGTACGCATCAGCGGGGACGGCTTTTTGCACAATATGGTCAGACGGATAGTGGGTACCATGATCGAGGTGGGACTTGGGAAGCTCGATACCGGCAGCATACCTTCAATACTTGGATCAAAGGAACGGAAAGCAGCAGGGTACATAGCCGAGGCGTGCGGACTGTATCTTGAAAGGATCGACTTTCAGGGTGTGCTTTATGAACAGTAAAATTAAGTATGCATAGGATGTTCCTTTGCTGTATAAAGCTACTCAGTTCTGAGGGCCTCGACCGGGTCCTTCCTTGCCGCCATTATTGCGGGTATTGTACCGCCAAGCAATGTAAGCGCTATGCTTACTGTAACTAAAGCAATGGCATGAAGCGGATTCAGGCGGGCTACATTCGGAAGCCTGGCCATTTTCTCGATTACTCTGTTGACAGGGATGGTCAGAAGGAAGGCTATGCCTATTCCTAAAATGCCCGATAATACTCCTATAATGAAGGTCTCTGCATTAAAAACCCTGGAGATATCCTTTTTCCTTGCCCCAAGAGCCCTCAGTACGCCTATCTCCTTTGTACGTTCCAAAACAGAGATATAGGTTATGATGCCGATCATGATCAGCGAAACGACAAGTGAAATAGCAGCAAAGGCAACAAGGACAAGGGTGATGGCGTTCATTATGTCACCTGTCAATTCGGTGATTGATCTGGCCAGGTCGGTATAGACCACCATATCCTTTTCTGCCTTTCCTCTGTTATAATCGTCAAGGTATTTCAGGACAGCTTCCTTAGATGAAAAATCCGTTGGATAGATATAAATAATATAAGGTGTGGATATGCCTCCAAGAAGAGACAAAAATGTATTTTTCTCATCTTCATCCATTTCTTCTGATGTTATTACATTATGGTTTGTACTACGTTGCTCTTTGACGATCTCAGAATCATCAGCCTGCTCTGTGACCCGCTGGACAAGCCTGTCGCTGTATGCTACTCCGTTTCCGACCACCCCCAGAGGTATATCCTTTTTCAAACGTAGAATCCCTGATATTTTCAGAGTAATGCTGTCTTCTGAATCGTACATTGCATCATAGTCATCATCGGGAAGAAAGGTGCCGAAATCGGTCATGAAGTAGTAGTCATCATTTGAAACAAGCTTGAATTCAGTACCGACAATATCCTTGAATTTAATACTCTTTGCCTTTTCCGTTTCGAAGCCGAGGTCCTTTAAAACAGAAGAGCTGACCCGGTTCTTCTCGTCTATGATCAGCACGAGATCTGTTTCATCTGATGGATAATCGCCGGCAAGCAGATCGTAGTTCTTTTCCAGGTATGACTCGGAGGTGTCCTGCAGCGGCTCAGGAAATGAGGCAAGACCTGCACTGCGCATTCCAGAAAAATTGCTCATCTGTGACGGCATGGAGCTGCCTCCTGCCGCATTGCCGCCCATTCCGGTGCTCATGCCGATGGGGATCGAAACGGGGAAGGTATGGCTGTTTTTACGGCGAAGCAGATTCATTCCGGTCAAACGTGTGTAACCGATACTGTTTACTATTTTAGGATCGATTTTCTTTATGTAATCTAGGTATTCTTCAGCGATTTTATTTTTGTGGATATGGTCATTATCAGTTGGCTGATACTGGATCACCTCATCTGTATGTGCATATTCCTTTTCATCATTGATTGCAGACAGTATTTCGCCCCTCATCTTTGCCATGTGTTCCTTATCTGCTTTTATTGTGCTTTGTGAGATTATCACAGGGAATTCGGTAAGAGCATCCCTCTGAAATTTATCGATCTGTATCCGGAAGCCCGATGACAGGCTTAAAATCAATGCTATGCCTGTAATGCCGATGCTGGATGCGAATGCAGTGAGTGCAGTACGCCACTTTTTTGTGGCAATGTTTTTACCGGATAATTTTATGGCAGTGGCAAAGCGCATACTTGTTTTCCTGAGCTTATAGCCGATATCCTCATCACCGGGTTCAAAAGGATTGCTGTCGGATACGACTTTGCCGTCTTCAAACCTTATGACCCGGTCGGTATAATGTGAAGCAAGCTCAGAATTGTGTGTTACCATAATAACCAATTTCTCTTTTGCAATAGATTTTATCAGATCCATGATCTGTCTGCTTGTAGCTGTATCAAGTGCGCCTGTCGGCTCATCTGCGAGTATTATATCGGGATCGTTTGCAAGGGCACGGGCTATGGCCACCCTCTGCATCTGGCCGCCCGAGAGCTGGTTGGGCTTTTTTCGGGCATGGTCTCTCAGTCCGACCTTTTCCAGGACTTCCATGGCTCTTTTGCGTTTTTCTGAATCAGAAACACCGCTTAAAGTCATTCCCAGCTCTATATTATCTGAGACACTCAGGTGGTTTATAAGATTGTAGCTCTGAAAAATAAAGCCTATACTGTTATTCCTGTAGGCATCCCATTGAGCATCAGTAAAATTCTTCGTTGACGTATTGTTGATGACAAGGTCTCCGCTGTCGGCTCGATCAAGTCCGCCGATGATATTAAGGAATGTTGTTTTGCCTGAACCGCTATGGCCCAGAATGGCTGCAAACTCATTTCTCCTGAAATTCACTGTAACCTTATCCAATGCTTTTTGAGCAAAGCCGCCGGTGATATAGCTTTTTGTTATTTCCTTTAATTGAAGCATCTGTACCTGCCCTCGCCGTATCCATCGCCAATATAGCAGAAATAGTATCAAGTCTTATTTTTTAGTATATGGCTTCAGTTTATTCCGATAAATTGTATATGTCCAAATTATCAGGCATACATATTCTGTGATTTTTGGCAATAAGAATTGAAAGTGGTTTACAGTTTTCGTAAATAGTTCAGCTTATGCCTGATAGGCATGGTTTTCAGCTGCATTAATGAAATAAACGATGCGTTATATGAATACCAAGGTACATCTTGACAGCTTTGGACTATCGTGATAGTCTAAGTATATACTATTGCAATAGTCTGAGGTGAAAGCATGGAAAAAATCAAATTGTTTGACAGTGAACTAAAGCTTATGGAACTGCTATGGGCAAGTGAAGGCACAACGGAAGGCATTATGGAAGGCATAACGGCTAAGGATTTAGCCCGGATCGCCTCGGATAAGATAGGATGGAACAAAAATACGACTTACACCGTTATAAAAAAGCTGGTCGCAAAGGGCGCGATAGAGCGCCTGGAGCCTGATTTCATCTGCCGCAGCCTGGTAACACAGGAGGATGTTGGACGACAGGAAGCTAAAAAAGTACTCAAGTCGTTTTTTGGAGGATCAGCCAGGGCTATGTTCTCATCCTTTATGGCAGACGGCACACTCTCCGCTGAAGAAGCCAATGAACTCAGGAAGCTCATCGATGAGCACGCAAGGAAGGAGTGATGCTGATGCTGAGCGAGATATTCTATCTCATTCTGAACATGAGCCTTTCATCCTGCTTCATCATTGCTGCGCTCTTGCTTCTTCGACTTTTCAAGCCGCTGCCGAGGAGGTTTGTCTATCCTATGTGGGCTTTGGCTTTTATTCGTCTGACTGTGCCTTTTGCGCTTGCATCCCGCTGGAGCTTATTCAACTTCACCGGGGGTCTTGTCAAACGTCTTGTCACCATTGAAACAGTTACCCATGGCACAGAGTCTGTACCGGAATCCGCTAATTTGCTAATAATGAATATGATCGGTGCGGCTGAAAGCTATGCTCCAATTGAGTACAAAACAGAAGCTTTCAGGCAAGTCTTCATGATTGGCTCCGCAGTGTGGGCAATAGTTGCAGCTGCATCGCTGCTTGCCGGTTGCATTTTATATGTGTTGACCCGAAAAGAACTTGATAAAGCTACCATTATAAAAGGCAACATATATCGCTCGGATATGGTGCTATCTCCTGTCCTGACGGGTGTGTTCCGCCCTAAGATCATACTCCCTGCAGGGCTTGCCCCTGACAGTGCAGGAGGTGCGATGGTACTGGCGCATGAGAATATCCACCGCAGACGGCTCGATAATCTGTGGAGGGCTTTAGCTATCGTAATTGCCTGTGTGCATTGGTTCAATCCGCTTGTATGGGTAATGCTCAAAATGTTTTTCAAGGATATGGAGTTATCCTGTGATGAAGCTGTCTTGTGCAGCGGCAGGTACAACAGCAATGAATGCAGGGATTATGCCGCCACGCTTCTGCGCTTTGCGGAGGATAAAAGGTTTTTTATTTCCTCAGCCTTCGGACGTTCTGGTGTCAAGGTCCGAATTCTGAATGTGTTGAATTATAAAAGGATGACGGTGATTGGCGCTGTTGTCTCGGCTGCATTTTTGTTGGCCTTGGCGCTGGTACTGATTACTAATCCGTCTCTTGGGAGGTGATATTGTGGAGCATGAAGGAACAAGAAAATTTTACTGGCTGACACTGGCCGTGTTGTTCGTTTTGTCTGCATATCCGTTGATAAACGGTGCGCGCATGGTATATCTCAGTATTATGAACGGGGCGATAGAACCGGAGGAGTATGCCAAATATGTTGTCCCGTATGCAGCAATGTGTTTTTCTATCATCTTGTTTGCAGCATTTCAGCCATTGATATGCAGGATAAAGCGAGTACCGTTTATGGTTGGACTCTTAGGTGCTTTTGCCGCATTTACAGCTATCGAGCAGTTCTTCGAAAGTATGCGGATCAATACTACAGCTATGACACTGATTGACCCGGCCTTGCTCAATGCCGGCTCTGCAATAACCTTACAACCATCTGCTGAGGTGGACGTCTGGCAGGCCAGTCTCTGCGCCGTTTCACCGCTGACACGCGAACAGTCGGTGGCTTATGCTTCCAGGGACAGGTATTTTTATGTCATGGCAAATGATACATACAAGATACATTATTATTTGATCTCGTTTATTCTGATAGCTATGGTGTGCGGACTTGTCTACGGTATTGCACAAATGATACGTACCGGCGATAGTGGCAGAAGAAAACCGCTTGTTCTTCAAGGCATTGCGACGGCGGCACTTGTGGCACTTTGCGTGTTCGCCAATACCACCGCGTTTTTCCGTCAGGCGGAACCTATTCAGACGCCGCTTGCTTCCATACTGACCTGCATGTTTTTTGCCGTATTCGGTTCAGCGGTGGGGGTGTATGCCGGAAGCTTCCATTTGAGCAAGAGTAAACGCCTTGGCTTGGGGCTGCCCGTATTGTTATCTGCTGTAACAGTTCTGGGATTGTACATAGGCGAGGCTGCCATGATGGAGGGAGGGCTGTACCGTTTCGGCACCGGTTGGTTCTTTGAAGGACTCCCGGGTATTGCTCTTGCACCGGCGGACATAATAGTCATTTTGTCTTCTGCCGTTTTGACATGGGTTATTCTTCACTTTACATGGAAGCGCGGAAGCTGGCCGGGTAAGCGGACTATTGTCGTTGCTGTACTGATGTGTACACTGATTTCCGGTGCGGATATCATCGTTTCGATGCCATCTTTGGCGCCGGTTGCCACGCCTGCTTCCATACCGGATCTGTCACTTGATTCAAAGCTCGATCCAATGTCATCCTTAGTCCAGCAGGTAAAAGGTGACGATAATATATTTGGCTGCTATGAGTTTGATGAGAGTATATATAAAAACCCACTTAGCAATTTTGCAGCTATGAAGGGCTCTATGCCTTATGTTTATGGATTTAGTGATGATGCATTGATTATTGCCAATATTGACACCGGCGAAATGCAGCGGTTTTCAGCAAATTATGAGAGCATGGCTGTAGGAGAAGACGAGTTCGCGATAGAAAACATCCCTGCTGTTTTTAGTCCACCCGATATTACTAGATATAAGGAACGCAGGCTGCGCGCCAGAATCACTAGTATGGGAGGCGAGCAATACAGACTTTATCAGATGGATAGTGAGATATGGCTTGTTAGTCCGGGCGGGGAAGACATAGGGATATGGAGCATATATCGTCTGCGGCGGACAAATAAATACGAATTGTCCGAATTAATCAATGCATTTGATTCTCAGATTGATGCAGCAGATGGCAAAACTCAGATGAGCCTGAAAGATGTATATGAACTGGCACGGAAAGGCAAGGGTATCAAGCAGGAGGATCTTGATGAGTTCATTGGCAAAGCTGCAGGCCCTGGGTTCAATATCATGCGGTATAATATCGAAGGTGGTTGTGTACTCATTGTCCATTCAAATACACCGGATTCGGCAATCAACTATGTGCGTCTTACAAAGCAGGGCCATGACCCGTTCGATGAAGCCCTGAGTGTTGATATCCGTGGTGGAACACAGGCGGTGGCGGCATATCTTGATCCGCTGCATTCATTGGCGAAGCTGAAGCTTGAGGATCCTAGAAATGGCGTAGGTGAACGTGAACAGATATATGAATTTGAAGGTTACAGGTATTTTTTGAACACGACGCGCGCCGATCAGATCTTCATCACATTTGAAAACGGAGACCGCTTGCCGCTCAAGCAGGCGCTGGAGGAGCGCCGGACTATTGTGGAGGAACTGGTGCCCCTCGGTCTCGCAAATATTTATATGGAACCGGTAGAAAATCCAATGGGGGGATTCTTCACTATATTACATCACCGGCACAAATTCACCTTCGATGGCGAGCAATTTTATCCATCCGCATCCTTCATGTACATTGTAGATCCGAATCTTTCAGCATATTTTGATATAGCAGAGCTTGCATATATCCTTGAGCTTCAAGGAAAGGCTGAGCTTGTAGGCAAACTGCGATCCATCGAGAATACTGCCGATTTGCCTGTCATTGCAGGGAAGGCCTACATCAATGATAAAGGGCTTGCAGAAGCCGGGATCACTGTGGAGATTGGATGGCAGTTAAGTTCGCATACGCCTGTCAGCTTCAAGGTGGGGAAAAACCAGGAGGAGTGAGCTTTCTAAACAGGCTGTTCGGATCGAACCAAGGCGTGCTACTCAAATTTGCAATTAATGGGCAGTGGCAGTGGTTAGTAATATGGCATTTATTGATTGTTATCCATGATTTGGTTACATAATCAAGGATCTAGTAACGTTATTTATCTCAAAACCTGCAAATTTGAGTAGCCGGGGGTATCTTGGCAGCCTAAACCTGCAAATTTGAGTAGCCGGGGGTAACTTGGCGGCCTAAACCTGCAAATTTGAACAATGGGAAAGAAGACTCATAATGGATCCGCCGTTCATACATCATTCTACTTGATAGCCGCAGGCGGCTTCGGTGGAATCGTTTCTCATTCCTACTCGAAAGCCACATGCGGCTTTGGGGAAATGCGTTGCTCACTCCCACTCGATAGTGGCACAGGGCTTGGGGCTCAGGTCATAGCATACCCGGTTGACGTTGGGCACCTCAGCCAGTATGCGGTCGGTGACCCTGAGCAGTACAGGCCAATCTATCTGTTCAATTGTGGCGGTCATTGCATCGACAGTATTGACAGCGCGGATGATCACCGGGTATTCAAAGCTTCTGGCATTATTTTTCACACCAACGGACTTAAAGTCGGGAACGATGGTGAAGTACTGCCAGACCTTCCTGTCAAGACCGGCCTTTGAAAACTCATCTCGAAGGATGGCATCGGATTCTCTGACCGCTTCCAGACGTTCTCTGGTGATAGCGCCAAGGCACCTGACTCCGAGACCCGGCCCGGGGAAGGGCTGGCGGAATACCATCGTTTCGGGCAGTCCCAGCTCCAGACCGCACGCTCTGACCTCATCCTTGAAAAGGTAATAGAGGGGCTCAACAAGCTCGAATTTCAGGTCTTCAGGCAAGCCGCCCACGTTGTGGTGAGACTTGACCATCTTGGCTGTTTTTGTGCCGCTTTCCACGATATCGGGGTAAATGGTGCCCTGAGCCAGAAATTCAATACCTGAGAGCTTATGAGCTTCTTCCTCGAACACTCGAATAAACTCACTGCCGATTATTTTCCTCTTTTTCTCCGGGTCTGAAACATTCTCAAGCTTGGATAAAAATCTCTCACTTGCATCTACATATATCAGATTCGCATCCAATTGGTTTTTAAAAACTTCTATAACGCTTTCCGACTCGCCTTTGCGCATCAGACCGTGATTGACATGCACGCATACCAGCTGTTTTCCTATAGCTCTTATGAGCAGAGCGGCAACAACTGAGCTATCCACGCCTCCGGAGAGGGCAAGCAGGACCTTTTTATCTCCTACCTGTCTGCGGACAAGCTCTATCTGGTCTTCGATAAAGTTTTTCATGTTCCAGTTCGGAACAGCCTTACACTTATCAAAAATGAACGATCTCAGCACATCCTTGATACTGTCCTCGGCTTCAGGCCAGCGTTCCAGTATGTCTTCGCATTTGGCAGGACCATGCCCGACTGCCATGACAGGACAGCCTGCATCATATATTTCAGCCGACACGTCAATGGCGGCGCCATCCACTATATTATTCTCACCGCCGTTGATGATGATTCCCTTGAGGTTATGTAATCCGGCTAGTTTTTCCCTCGTTATATCATGGGGGTATATTTCGCTATATACGCCGAGTGAACGGACTGCTCTGGCGATATCGGTATTCATTGTGCTGCCCAGGTCCAGTATGAGCATCATATCCTGTTTCATATGTTCCTCCTGAATATATGTTTTAATAGATTATAGCATTATTGTTTGTAACGTAAAAGAAATAATTAATGGGTATTTAGGTCCATAGTCCTATCCGATAGTGCATATCGCCTATTTTTAAGATAGTGCGGAAAATGGTATGATGTATGTGAGAGCAGAATATATCAGGACAGGAGTCATAACCATGACTGACAGGCTCATAATCGATTCCGGCAGGCACAGGAGAAAGAACGACAGCGACATACTGCATGAAAATTTTCAAAAGGCGTTGCCAAAAGATGAGCAGAATAATGCCGGCGGAGCCGACAGCGGCACTAAAGCAACGACAGAATCAAAAATCGGTACAATCGAACCTGATGAGATGGTATGGGGAAATGACAGGTCCTTCATGGACAAAATAGATGAAGAGCAGCGTGCAGACCTTAGGCTTTTCGTCAGGATAAGATATATGCAAAAAGTCACCTGCAGCACAGCTTACGAGGACATTACAAAGGAGACGTATGAACTTGATAAGCCGCTCGAGCTGATGATAGTTGACTTATCTGTCGGCGGAATTGGCGTAATATGTGAGCATGAGATAGATGTCGGAAGGATCCTTGAAATACACATTATCCTGGATGCAATTCCTTATGACATTAAATGTGAGGTTGTATATTGCATTCCGATCGACGGCAAATTCAGAGCAGGTTTAAAAATAGCCCATAAGGACAAGTGCTTTATGAGACATCTAAAAATATTTATTGCACGGATCTCATTGACCAATACATACGCCAGCGGAGAATAGCTTCTTTGTCCGGTTCCGGACGATATCCTGACTAAACCGCCTTTAATACACTTCGGTTCAAAGAAAAATTTCGCTTGTAGAAAAATTTTCTTGGAATTATGTGTTATAATATCTATACCTTTTGGCTATGAAGCTGTGATAATTGTTTTCTGCCAGGGGTAAAACTATTAACGACATATCTGGCAATGGAGGCTGCTTTGAATAAGGATAAGACCTTGACTAATGAAAATGTATCAAACGATAACAACTGGAAGAAAAAGATCGTACTTTTCCTGTCCAGTCAGGCAATTTCATTTTTCGGTTCGGCTTTGGTGCAATACGCAATAACATGGTATATCACACTGGAAACTCAATCCGGCATAATGATGACCATTTCCATAATATGCGGGTTCGTTCCCATGTTCCTGATATCTCCATTTGCCGGTGTGTGGGCTGACAGATATGACAGGAAGAAGCTTGTTATCCTGTCAGACTCCATGATTGCACTGTCAACACTAATCACCGCCATATTGTTTTTTGCCGGCTTCGGAGCGACATGGCTTCTTTTTGCCGTATCGGCAGTGCGTTCTTTCGGGTCGGGAATACAGCTGCCTGCGGTATCAGCGATTATTCCCGATATCGTGCCCGAGGATAAGCTGACAAAGGTCAATGGCACAAATGGCAGCATCCAGTCTATGGTAACACTGTTATCCCCATTTGTCAGCGGAGCATTGCTTTCATTGGCGAAAATTGAATACATATTCTTTATAGATGTAATAACAGCTTTGATTGCTGTATTGATCCTGCTGCTGTTCCTGCATGTCCCTATCCACAAGGGGGCTGCTGAAAAACAGAAAACGGGCTATTTCACCGATATGAAGGAAGGCCTGAGGTATATAGGGAACCATGGATTTGTAAAAACCTCCTTTATTTTTTGTGCAGTTTACTTTATATTAGTGGCGCCCCTTGCATTTCTGACTCCGCTGCAGGTAGCCCGCAGCTTTGGGGATGATGTTTGGAGGCTTACTGCCATAGAAGTAGCTTTTTCAGCGGGTATGATGGCGGGAGGCCTTGTTATTGCAGCATGGGGCGGGTTTAAAAACAAGCTGCACACCATGGTGCTATCCAATTTTGTGATAGCGTTCTCTACGATTGCTCTCGGGATAGTGCCTTATTTCAGCATATATCTCATTCTAATGGCTTTGGTCGGTATAGTACTGCCGATATTCAATACACCGTTTACAGTGCTTCTCCAGCAGAAGGTCGAACCGGAATATATGGGCAGAGTATTCGGAGTAATGAATATGATCTCAAGCTCATTTATGCCTCTTGCAATGATATTCTTTGGACCTGTGGCTGATCTTGTCGAAATTGAACTGCTGCTTGTTGTAACAGGCTCGCTGATGATTGTGCAAAGCCTTTTCATGGCTGTAAACAAGGTTCTGCTTGAAGCAGGCAAGCCTGCGGCATGATATCTGTTCTCATCGCATCGTCACAGCCATTGGGGTGCTTGCAGTCGGAGGAGTCACCGGCTCTGTGACAGGCAGCCTCCAGCTGCTGCTGGTACCAGCTATCATGCAGGCAACAGGGCAATACTTCAATGTTCAGAACGACTACGGCTCAATCATCATCTTTGTTGCCGCAGGAATGCTCATAACTCTTGTTGCCTCAATTAGTCCTGCGGTCAAAGCTTCTAAGCTTGATATAGTGTCATCCCTCAAATACGATTGATGTGCATGTCACTTCAGGACGCTGATGAGTTCGTGATGGCATGGACTTCTTATGCATAGTGTGATTTTAAAATACCAGGCCTCCTGATCAATCTATTGATTCCTGTTTATTCGTAATCTATTACATCGACCCAATGCAGCAGCAGGCTTCGTTCATCAGGATTTCCCTTGATAGACTGGCATGCCGCCACCAGAGGTATCCATTTCTGAACATACTGCTTAGCAGTATCGCTTTTCCTGCAGAACAGCTTCAGGTACTTTTTAGCTGCTTGTGTATTTCCGGTAAGCCAGAACAACAGGTATGTCCTTGCTGCGTCAGCTGATGCGTTCCCCTGTGCGGCATGGGACCAGTCCAGGATGTAGGGTGTGCCGTCATTTGCGATAATTATGTTGCTGGGATTGAAATCACCGTGGCAGACCTTGCGATGAGATGGCATCGACTCCAGACGGGTGTGAAGATCGTATCTGGTAGTGGCATCCAGGTCGGTCATTGAGATCTGCCTGCGCATTTTGTCCTTCAGTTTATTGAGCAGCGGTGATTTCTGACGATGTACTTCCAACTGAAGATCAACAAACTGCTCAAGGTAATCGTCGAATTTATCCGGTTTTTCATTCATCAGCGCTTCAAGTGTGCGTCCCTCGATAAATCTGGTAATTATAGCCCATTTTCCGTCTATTTTTGTCACTTCGACAATCTCGGGTATATGGAGCCCAGTCTCCTCGATCCTTGCCTGGTTCAGGGCCTCGTTGAGCACGTCGGCCTTTGAATATCCCTCGTCGAATACTTTTATAGCAAGGTCTCCGTCGCGGTAAACGGTTTTTGATGTACGGACCGCTATTATTTTATTGAGATTCATTGTTTCGACCTCCTTTTTATTCCTCATCTATACGATTACACATTTTTACTTCTTCCGTAGTATGCGTTCAGATACATATCTTTGATCTCGCTCAGCAGCGGATATCTGGGGTTAGCGCCGGTGCACTGGTCGTCGAAGGCCTGCTCGGTCATATCCTCCAGATTGGCAAGGAAATATTTTTCATCGATACCGTAATCCTTTATTGTCTTTTTGACGCCAACCTTTTCTTTCAGTTCAGTTATAGCCTTTATAAGATTTTCCAGCTTTTCCTCATCGGTTTTACCCTTCAGCCCCAGGAAGTCAGCAATTTCCGCGTATCTTTCCAAAGTGCGGGGATGGTCGTACTGAGGGAAGGTGCCCATTTTGACCGGGGTCTCGACTGCGTTGAAGCGCAGCACCTCTTCTATCATAAGAGCATTAGCTATACCGTGGGGCAGATGGTGGAATGCGCCAAGCTTGTGGGCCATTGAATGGCAGACACCGAGGAATGCGTTAGCAAATGCCATACCCGCCATCGTGGAGGCATCGGCCATTTTTTGTCTTGCCTTCGGGTCTGAGGCTCCGTTATCATATGCCGCAGGGAGATACTCAAATATGGTTTTTATGGCTTTGAGAGCAAGGCCGTCAGTATAATCTGTAGCCAGCATTGAAGCGTAAGCCTCCAGTGCGTGGGTGAGGGCGTCGATGCCGGACGCGCTTGTGAGGCCTTTTGGCTGATCCATCATCATGTCAGCGTCCACTATCGCCATTTGCGGCAGCAGCTCATAATCGGCCAGAGGATATTTTACTCCCGTAGCTTCATCGGTAATAACAGCAAAGGGGGTAACCTCACTTCCTGTGCCTGAAGATGTCGGAACCGCTATAAAGTATGCCTTCTGACCCATCCTGGGGAAAGTATATACGCGTTTCCTTATATCCATGAAACGCATTGCCATATCCATGAAGTCGGCCTCAGGATGCTCGTAAAGGACCCACATGATCTTTGCTGCGTCCATTGCCGAACCGCCGCCTACCGTTATTATACAATCGGGGGTAAAGGCGGTCATTGCTGCCGCGCCTTCCTTGGCACATGCAAGCGTCGGGTCCGGTGCCACATTGAAAAAGGTTGTGTGTACTATACCCATTTCATCAAGCTTATCCGTGACAGCTTTTGTATATCCGTTATTGTATAGGAAGCTGTCCGTTACAATGAATACCTTTTTCTTGCCTAGAACATTCTTTATCTCGTCGAGAGCAACAGGCAGGCAGCCTTTTTTCATGTATATCTTTTGGGGTGTCCTGAACCAAAGCATGTTCTCTCTCCTCTCAGCTACTGTTTTTATATTAAGAAGATGTTTTACGCCGACATTGTCCGAAACCGAATTGCCGCCCCATGAACCGCAGCCCAGTGTCAGCGACGGAGCCAGCTTGAAGTTGTACAGGTCGCCTATGCCGCCGTGAGAGGAGGGTGTATTTACCAGGATTCGGCAGGTTTTCATCCTGGCTGCGAACTCGTTTATTTTTTCCTTCTCAGTTGTAGTGTTGAGGTATACAGATGCCGTGTGTCCGAAGCCGCCGTCCTCAACCAGTCTTTCAGCCTTGTCCAGAGCCTCTGTGAAGCTGTGTGCCCTGTACATTGCAAGGACGGGGGAGAGCTTCTCGTGTGCAAATTCCTCTGAAAGCTCAACGCTTTCAACCTCACCGATCAATATCTTCGTTTTCTCCGGAACTTCAAACCCGGCAAGCGCAGCTATTTTTGCCGCCGGCTGCCCAACTATCTTTGCATTCAGGGAGCCGTTGATTATTATTGTATTGCGGACCTTCTCGGTTTCCTCATCATTTAGAAAATAGCAGCCACGCTTTTCAAATTCATCCTTGACCTTGTCATATATACTGTCAAGTGCGATCACGGACTGCTCAGATGCGCATATCATGCCATTGTCAAAGGTCTTTGAATGTATTATGGAGTTTACTGCCAGCAATATGTCGGCTGATGAGTCTATGACAGCGGGAGTATTTCCGGGGCCGACGCCTACAGCGGGTTTGCCGGAGGAATACGCGGCTGTGACCATACCGGGACCACCGGTTGCAAGTATCAGGTCTGCTTGCTTCATTATGTAGTTTGTCATCTCAAGTGACGGTATATCTATCCAGCTAATGATGTCTTCAGGCGCGCCAGCCTTGACAGCAGCTTCCAAAACTATCCTTGAAGCTTCAGCTGTGCAGTTCTTTGCCCTGGGGTGGGGAGTGATAACAATACCGTTTCTTGTCTTTAGGGCAAGCAGTGTTTTGAATATTGCAGTGGAGGTCGGGTTGGTTGTAGGTATAACAGCTGCTATGATGCCCACGGGCTCAGCAATTTTTTTAATGCCGTATGCCTTGTCTTCTTCAATAACTCCGCATGTTCTGACGTTTTTATATGTATTGTATATATATTCCGAGGCATAATGATTCTTAATTACCTTGTCCTCTACGATTCCCATGCCTGTCTCAGCCGCCGCCAACTTTGCCAGACGAATGCGCTCCCTGTTGGCTGCCATTGCGGCTTCGAAGAATATCCTGTCGACCTGCTCCTGGGTATAGCCGGCATATATTTTCTGTGCTTCCTTTACTCTTGCAAGAGCTGCCTCAAGCTTTTGCACATTGTCAATGATTTCATGTCTTATATCGGTTGTCATACATATTCCTCCTTTACACAATGCTGCTTTACTACAAGACATTGTTATTACTATCACAAACATTGATAAATATTTAACTAACTATGATAAAATTTTAACACACGGAGGAAACAGTTGGTAGTATAAAAAATTGCATGTAGACATGTCAATTTTGATATATCATTATTATTTAGCCTGATTGGCCATTACCCTGAAAGAGTGATATAGCTGAGCCTTTACGATTCACAGGACGGAACCTGGTATCGCATTTTTTGCTTTCTGTATTTCAGAGACGAATTTATTGTCAAGATCGTTGAACTTGTGATTCTTCCTGTATATTAGGTGATCGGAGTACCTGATATTAAAGTCGCTGCAGCTGCGCTGAACCAGTGGAAACCGCTCGAGGACCCCAGCCGGCACAGGCGGAGCCCACATGTAAGCGGACGGGACTGCGCTCAACAGGTATAGCTGGCTTACATGGCCGGCGGTCAGGACCCGCTTGTCATCCTGCACAGGAAACTCATTTTTTGTCTCCTGGACCTGCAACGAGCCTGCATGCTGGTCACTTCCTGATATTTCGATGTAATCGGACAAATCCCTATAGGCTATGCTTTCTTTGCCGGACAATGGGTGGCTGGCTGACATGAGTACAATATACTGAAACTCCAGGATTTGCTCAGAAATGAGGCCTTTCTCCTTAAGGAGCTTCATGTAATATTTCTCCTGTATTGAATTGAATCTTACGATCCCCAGGTTATGACCCTCTTGGCTGACATTATCCATTACATGAAGATCATCGGTTACTGTGTAATTGAAGCAAATATTTCTAAGTGAGGGCAGACCGGAGATCATTGTAGCGAATGCCTGAGTTATATAAACTGCTTCAGGGGCGGATATACTGAATGAAAGCCTGTTATGTAACGATTTACTGTGTATCGCCTCGATTTTCTCAACCTGGGAGAGGATATTTCTCGCATGGTTAAGGAATTCCTCGCCCTGTTCGGTAGGGACCACGCCTTTGGAGGTGCGCTTGAATATCTTTATCCCCAGTGACTCTTCCAGCTCCCTGATGGACCTGCTGAGATTTGGCTGCCCCATGAACAGGTTTTCCGCGGCCTTTGTTATGGATTTTGTTTTTTCTACTTCAACAGCATATTTTATATGAGTCAGATCCATTTTCAGCACCCTTGTATCTTTTTTTACAGTTTCCGTTTCCGCAGCTTATTGCCCAATTTATTATATCAATAATTTGTACGGGTAAAGCAAGTATTTTTGCGAATCATCGTACTTGACAAAAAAAAATTAAAGAAATAAAGTTTATTTGAGAAAATTGTTACTAATATAGATGGAGGAATTTTTATGGGTTTTTCAGGGTTTTCAAATGAAGCGCTCAGATTTCTTTTTGAAAATAAAATGAATGACAGCAAGCAATGGTACGAAGAGCATAAAGTTCAGTATAAAAAACTGGTGTACGAGCCTTTTGCCGAGCTTGTCAAGGAATTGTCGCCCACAATGACTCAGATAGATGAAAGTATTATAACCACACCATCAAGACTAATATCCAGAGTGAGGAGAGACACTCGGTTTACCAGGGATAAAAGCCTCTACAGGGATAATGTATGGTTCGTATTCCTCAGAGATAAGTCACAGATGTCCACGTCTCCCTGTTTCTGGTTTGAATTGGGCCAAAGCGGGTCAAGCTACGGTGTCGGGTATTACGGTGCCCAAACGGGGTCAATGGCTGTGATGAGGGAGATGATAGTCGAAGGCCATCCTGCATTTATGGCTGCGCTAAAGGCATACGAAAGCCAAAATGAGTTCACTATCGGCGGTGACATGTATAAGAGAAGCAGGTTCCCGGATCAGCCTGAGAACCTGAGACAGTGGCTGGACAGGAAGAATATCTTTTTTCAATGCGCTCAGAACGATTTCAGACTGGCGTTTTCCAACAAACTGCCTGAGGTTTTGAAGGAAGGATTTGTGAAGCTTAAACCGATTTATGATTTTCTTTTGCTTGTTGAAAGCAGGATATAACGAGGAGATAGATGTCCCCCATTGATCGGCAAAATATCATAATGCAGTGGATCAAAATGCGGCAGAATATTAACATGATTAATGCAGACAATAATACCGACTATCAAAATTTTGATAAAAGGAAGGGAATTGCATTATGAACAGGAAAATCGCCGTAGAACGCAGTTTGACGCCCGTCATGGAATATTTGTCCGAGAAGGGCTACAAAGTTGAAGGAATAGATATTAACAGCGAGTACAGCAAAAACATCGAACAATATGATGCCATTGTGGTGACAGGCATGAATAAGGATTTCCTTGGTATACAGGATGTGGTTTCGAAGATACCGGTCATTGATGCCAGAGGCCTGAATGCAGAGCAGGTATACGACCGAATATCAAACAGCATTCATTAGTATTCAGCTATCAAAAACGATTAAATAACAAAGTTACAGCTTACGCCTTTCATGCTTGGAGCATGGAAGGCTTTCTTGCAATCAAAGGGTTTTTATTGACGGCTGAGAGCTAAAGAATTATTATTATTATCAATATATGAAATATTTACCATAATAAGGACATAAAAATTACAAAATAATTGTCGTATTATCCATGCCATGGTAAAATACGATTATGGGTCTATATTAAAATGTGGAGGAAGAATTATGAGAAGATATTTAGCGGTCCTGATGGTTTGCTGTATTGTGCTTACTATGCTAACCGGATGTTTAGAAGTGAAAAAAAAGACTGAAGAACCGGTAACGAATAATAGTGAGATATCCGGCGGGAACAATGAGGTATCAGAAAATGATATCGATGAAGCGCTTGATAATTTGGAGGATTCAGGCGTGACGCTTGACCCCGAGCTCGAGGGCCTTCTGGAGGACATAGATCAGGAAGACATTGATGCTGCAGTTGCTGCAAATGCTGATGTAAAGGTTACTGCCGACCTGCCGGAGGGATGGGAGCTGGATGAGGCAGCAGTTGTGCCGCTCAGCGCTAAAAACGGCTTTAATATGGTAATGGTGACAAAGGGCTGGATGCCTGATGGCGGCAATGATGCCAAAGCAGCCGCCGATGATGCCATCAATCAGATAAAGGAGTTTTTTGAGGATGCGGAATACTCTGCAGTAGAAAACAAAAAGATGGCAGGCTATGATGGGGCAAGCTTTTATATCGATATCAGCTTGACCGCCAGCATGATACAAAGGCAGGAATACTTCTACTTCATTAAGGACGGTCAGGTTTTCATGATACAGGGAGCCTATATGGCAGATGACGAAGCGGCTGCAAGTGAAGTGCAGAAGGTTATGGATTCTGTAAAAATAGAATAAAGAGGCACCATGCGTTATAACGAGGCGAAAGAAGTACAAATAGCAGGGGAGAGGCTCATGAAGACCAAATCATGGACCTCTTCTCTTTTTTTGTCATAGACTATACCGGCAAAAGAACTCACATTTTACAAACTGTTGATTAACTGCCGGTATTGTCATATAATCTATTTTAGTGTTTTGTAGTTGCGAAGCATGGCAGATTAATTACTAACAGCACAGCGCCTGTTGCTGTGCAGCAGAACGGGAGGATGGTAGAGTTATGCCTATCACTGAGTTTTTATCCAGGAATGCCGCGTTGTACGGCAATGAAACATGTCTCACGGAGATCAATCTGGATCTTCAGGAGAGTCACAATGTCATTTGGCGTGAATACGAGCTGATAGAAAATAACCCGGCGGGTGAATACCGCAGGGATATGACCTGGCGTGTATTTGATGAGAAGGCTAACCGTATGGCCAATCTGTTACTCAAGCGCGGCATTAAAAAGGGTGAAAAGGTTGCGATACTGATGATGAACTGCCTTGAATGGCTGCCCATCTACTTTGGCATCTTAAAGGCAGGCGCAGTAGCCGTACCTCTTAACTTCCGATACACTGCCGAGGAGATAAAATACTGCCTTGATTTATCCGATACGATAGCCTTGATTTTCGGTCCCGAGTTTATCGGCCGAATGGAAACCATATACGACCATATACCTAAAGTGAGGACGCTTTTCTTTTCGGGAGAAAACCGCCCCTCCTTTTCTGAAAATTATGACCGCCTTACGGCCAATTGCTCTTCCGAGGCTCCCGATGTTGAGCTGGCAGATGAGGATGATGCCGCTGTCTATTTTTCATCGGGTACCACCGGGTTTCCGAAAGCTATTCTTCATGACCACCGCAGTCTGGTTTCAGCATGCGAAACCGAGCAAAAGCATCATGGGCAAGGTCGGGAAGATAATTTCCTGTGTATCCCGCCCTTGTATCACACAGGTGCCAAAATGCATTGGTTCGGCAGTTTGCTCTCGGGCAGCAAAGCTGTTCTGCTTCGGGGAATAAAGCCTGAATGGATATTGAGAACAGTTTCGGAGGAGAAGATCACAAATGTGTGGCTGTTGGTGCCATGGGCCCAGGATATTTTGGATGCAATAGACAGTGGGGATGTCAGACTTGAGGATTATGAGCTCTCTCAATGGAGACTCATGCATATAGGTGCCCAGCCTGTACCGCCAAGCTTGATCCAACGCTGGAAAAAGTATTTCCCTAACCACCTGTACGATACCAACTATGGACTGAGCGAATCCATCGGACCGGGTTGTGTGCATCTCGGTGTGGAAAATATCCATAAGGTTGGAGCCATCGGCGTGCCCGGATATAATTGGGAGGTCATGATCGTCGACGAGAACAAAAAGCCCGTTGAAAAGGGCCAGGTTGGAGAGCTGGCTGTAAAAGGTCCCGGTGTCATGAAGTGTTATTATAAGGATCCGGAAGCGACGGCAGCTGTTTTAAAGGACGGCTGGCTTTTTACCGGCGACATGGCCAGAATGGACGAAGACGGCTTCATATTCCTGGTTGACCGCAAAAAGGACGTAATCATAAGCGGTGGTGAAAACATCTATCCTGTACAGATAGAAGATTACCTCCGGGCACATGAGGCAATAAAGGATGTCGCTGTTATCGGATTGCCTGATAAACGCCAGGGTGAACTGGCTGCCGCTATCATAGAGCTGAAGCCCGGCTGCACCTGTACGCAAGACGATATAAATACGTTCTGCCTGTCCCTGCCGCGATACAAGAGACCGAAGAAAATCATATTCGACAAGGTGCCTCGCAATCCGACCGGTAAGATAGAAAAGCCGAAATTGAGGGAAAAATACGGGGCGGCAGGACTTGTAGCAATACAGAACGAAATAGCGGATTGAACCTAGATCAATAACCATCAGGGCGTTGGCGGAGTATACTGCCATCGCCTTTTTATTGCCCGAAATAGACATTTTTTGCCGCACGGAATAAAGTGATTTATGGTCGGATTATCGTAAGCGGCTGCCGGTATCGAGGCGAATATTATCATAAAACGCAAAAGCATGGGTTTGACGGTATGAGGTATTGCTGTCAGACTATATATGAGATATAATAAAAACAATATTTGTGAAATGAGGTGTCGGAATGTACATTTGCAAGATGAGACTCCATGTTTAGTTTTATCAACTGAATAGGGACAGGTTATTATGGAGCCTGCTTAACAGGATTGCCGTTAACTTGTTTGTGGATTCTTGCAATGGAAATATCTACACTTATTATGCGTCGAAGGATCATGATGCCGCTTATTCAGCACAGCGTCTGCGGTATGCCTGAAAATTGAGCAAAAAGAGTTGCGGGTGGATCGGTTTCATTTGCAGCTCTTTTTTATATACTGTTGATGCTGGAACAGATCTTTGATTTTTATATGCCTGATCAGTATTGGGAAGGTTACGGGAATCCGCAATAATGTTTGATCGGGGAGCCCTGTTAACAGATATGGGATCGTTGACGACCGTGTTGACAGGAAGGAGAAATATTTATGGAACAAATAATTATGGATAAAAAAGAAAGAGCATTGTTGGTGGGTGTAAACCTGAACAACAACAGGGATTTCCACAAATCGATGGAGGAACTGCAAAATCTTGCAGAAGCCTGCGGACTTGAAATAGCCGGACGATCGGAACAAAATCTGAAGTCGGTGAACAATGCTTATTATATCGGAACAGGAAAGGTGAAGGAGGTTTCCGAGCTCATTGATGCCATGGAAGCGGATGTGGTTATATTTGACGATGAGCTGACACCAAAACAGCTCAGAAATCTGGAAAAGGCTCTGGAATGCAGAATACTCGACAGGACTGCTCTCATACTTGATATATTCGCCCAGCGGGCAAAAACAAAGGAAGCCGTTCTCCAGGTCGAGTCTGCCAGACTGCAGTACATGCTTCCAAGGCTTGTCGGTATGAATGGGGCTCTGGACAGACAGGTCGGCGGCGGAGGAATAGGAACGCTCAACAGGGGAGCGGGTGAGAAGAAAATAGTTCTGGATCGAAGAAGGATAGGGCAAAGGATCACTGATCTGAAGCGTGAGCTAGATCTGATAGAAAAGGAGCGTCAGACCCAGCGCAAAAAGAGGAATGAATCAGGCTTGCCAAGGGTGGCTCTTGTCGGTTATACAAATGCTGGTAAGTCAACGCTGATGAATGCCTTGGTAGAGCTTTCACAAAAGCCCGACAGCAAAAAGGTGCTCGAGAAGGATATGCTGTTTGCGACACTTGAGACCTCAGTACGAAATATAGTGCTGCCCAATAACAAGGAGTTCCTTTTATCAGATACAGTAGGCTTTGTAAGCAAGCTTCCGCACAATCTGGTAAAGGCTTTCAGGACAACCCTGCAGGAGGTAAAGGAGGCGGATCTGCTGCTTCATGTCGTGGACGCCTCGGACCCGGAGTATGAGCGTCAGATCGAGGTGACGAATGATACCTTGAAGCAGATCGGAGCGGAAGGGATACAGGCCATCTGCGTATACAACAAAGTAGATCTGACTGATCTCAAAATGCCCGATGCGAGGCATGATGATGAGACGATCTATATTTCTGCAAGGGAAAAAACCGGCCTTGAAGAGCTTGTCCGGCTGATTTGCAGGCATGTGTTCAAGGACTATGTTGACTGTGTGATGCTGATTCCTTATGAGCTTGGAAGTGTGGTATCGTATTTCAGACAGAATGCCAATGTGAAGGAAATGCATTATGAAAATGGAGGCACGAAGCTTGTACTGGAATGCACTGAGGCTGATTTCAAACGCTACAGGCAGTATGTTGTATAATAATAGCACGGCGCTGTGAAAAGGAAGCTGTCTCAAAACTCATTTTGAGGCAGCTTTTTGTATGGGTTATGAATCAAAGCTATTCACTTATCCAGACTGTATTTTTATGTGGCTTTATTGATACATATATGTTTGTACGCAAAAATATTTTCTGAAAATGTAGAATTTTTGTGCCCCCGTGCAATTGACGCTGGTTGTCCAATATGTTATTGTGGGTAAGGAAATAGATAACGGGTCGTGAGCATATCTCTGCCTTGTCTATTTCCATACCATTTTATTGAATAATGGGAGTGTATGATGAACAGGATAGGATTTGACAATGATGAATATCTTCGTCTGCAGTCACAGAAAATTCTTGACCGAATAGCATATTTTGGCGGGAAGCTGTATCTGGAATTCGGCGGCAAGCTCTTTGACGATTATCATGCATCAAGGGTGCTGCCCGGCTTCAAACCTGACAGCAAGATAAGGATGCTGATGAAGCTCAAGGATCAGGCGGAAATAGTTATTACCATAAGCGCTGATGATATAGAGAAAAACAAGCGTCGCGGCGATCTCGGCATTACATATGACCTGGATGTTCTTCGTCTGATAGATGCCTTCCGGGAAATCGGGCTCTATGTAGGAAGCGTTGTCATTACTCACTACCGTTCACAGTACACAGCGGATATATTCCAGAAGAGACTGGAGAGCCTTGGAATAAAAGTTTTCAGACATTATCCGATACCTGACTATCCTGCAAACATTCCATTGATCGTCAGCGATGAAGGCTATGGCAGGAACGATTACATAGAAACGACCAGATCACTTATTGTTATCACGGCACCCGGGCCAGGAAGCGGAAAGATGGCAACATGCCTATCGCAGATATATCATGAACATAAACGCGGGATACAGGCAGGGTATGCAAAATTTGAAACCTTCCCGATCTGGAACCTTCCATTGAAACATCCTGTAAATGCAGCTTATGAGGCTGCCACTACAGACCTTAATGATGTAAATATGATCGACCCGTTCCATCTTGAAGCATATGGTATAACAACAGTAAATTATAACAGGGATATTGAAATTTTCCCTGTATTGAATGCGATTTTCGAAAAAATAGAGGGAAAATCGCCCTACAAAAGTCCAACAGATATGGGTGTTAATATGGCCGGATTATGTATTACAGATGATGATGCAGTATGCAAAGCCTCCGAACAGGAGGTAATACGCAGATATTACAATACACGCTGCGCACAGCGCCAGGGCATGGCCGACAAGGCCGAAGTATATAGACTGGAGCTGCTGATGAAGCAGCTTGGCATATCTCCGGCGGACAGGCCTGTGGTAGATGCGGCAAATAAACGCGCCGAAGCAACAGGAGGGCCTGCTGTTGCGCTTCAGCTTGCTGACGGCCGTATAGTGACCGGAAAGACCACCTCATTGCTCGGGGCATCAGCTGCGCTGCTGTTAAACTCATTAAAGGAGCTTGGCGGTATCCATCACGATATGCACCTGATATCTCCAATCATAATAGAGCCTATACAGGCGCTGAAGGTCAATCATATGGGCAATCACAATCCACGCCTTCATACGGATGAAATTCTTATAGCCTTGTCCATATGCGCGGCGACAAATCCAACTGCGGCTCTTGCGATGGAGCAGCTGCCAAAGCTTCGCGGGTGTGAAGCCCATTCGTCTGTAATATTGTCCCGGGTAGATGAAAACGTATTCCAGAAGCTTGGCGTGAATATTACCTGTGAACCACAGTACCAGACTAAAAAGCTTTACCATAAGTGATTCTATAACGAGGCGAGTAATGGGCCCCACCTCTTTACGTATTTTCAGCCCTTCAGGCTGAAAACGCTTGGTGGCAGGTCTTGAACGATGTGTTATAAACAAGCAATCTTTATGAAGACCGGCGCATATTTGTAGTAATGCATAATGTGCCGGTTTTTTAGTCCCGCCAGCCACATTACATATTTTCACCCTTCGGGCTGCGCTTTGCCGCGGTTGCCGATTTCCTTTCAGACAGCGGCGGACATAAGTAAAACCCGGAGATAAAAAATTTCCATATTAACAATTTGTTAACTAATGGATTTATCAACTGCCGTATAATGTATTCATTCAGATATCTATCGACCTAATATGGAGCGTTCAATATGAAAAAACTTATCCTATTACTGCTGGCAATCAGCATTTTGACTGCATGTGGAACAAATTCCGACATAGGAACCAACATACCTACTTCTGTTGATAATGGTCCAGCATCAGGCGCATCTGATAAAACATCATCAGATATAAATGCCGGTGACACAGACGACAATAATGATGAAACCTGTCGGAAATATATTAGTGGGATCAAAATATCCAGTGTGGTAGTCGATAACAAAGCTGGAAATACACATTTCACCTGCACTGATCCTGAGTTGATAAATGAGTTGCTGCAGCAAATAGGAAATCAAAAATATGCAAGCGCAGACAAATTGTCGGATGCGACACATAGAGTAGAGTTCAGAGATTCTGACGACAGACAGGTCCTGGTCATGGATTTTGGATATAATGTGATGGCCGTAGATCGGGATACCGCTATCGGTCAGGTTATCTTCACCGAAGGGGCATATGAGGCGGGAGAGACACCATGGTCGAGCTTTTCTTTCTTCCTGGACCGGCTGGAGGAGGGCTATGTCATGGAGCCTGCGATCATTAAGCTGCCTGCTGCAATCAGTATACCTGATCAGTATTGGAAGCTGCAGTTAAATGATAAAGGGAACGAACGGCTGAATAATTATGGGGCCTGTGCGATGCTGTATGATTTTGCTGACAGCTTTATTGCAGGCAGGGACTTCACTGTCACTGACAGCAGAAGGTACTATGATTACGAGGAAATGCAGACTGAGAAGCGTGACATTGAAAACAGAAGCCAGAGCCTGACCATCCGGTTCAACTCAAGTGATACCCTGCTTCAGATCGATTCAAGAAACGGATGTAATGCGCTTGCCCTGGCCGAAAGTATAACTTTAGCAAGGTTGACGGACAAGCCGGAGGAGTATGTGCTTCTAACCGACAAAATGATTTTCGCAATAAAGCCGGATGATAAATTTAATAAAGGCTTTAAGGATTTATTTGCAGAGAACAGCGGAGAGTCTGATGAAATAGACCCTGCCGGAATCAAGGAGATGTTTGATAACAACAAGCCGTATTATATGGAGTATATTTGCAGCAATCTTGGCATCAGCGAATGGACCGGACGAGAACCCGACAGGCTTGAAATAAAGGAAATGAAATTGGACTTGGATGCCGAGCCGTATACTGTTGTTAATATATATAATCCTTATGATCTGAGGATGCTCGTTTATAGACCCGAAAGCGATGGAAGCTTCAGCTTTGCGGGAGAAATTCCTTTTGGAGGCCGAAACGCCGGGACGGAGTATGAGCTGATAACCGCTAAAGATAAGGTCTGGATCAAAGGTATTTCCTGCAAAGGACATGGCACCGGGGTCAGTATGTATTACAGCGACTGGTACCATATGACACAAGACGGTATAGAGTTGGCTCTAAGTTACCCATATGATGCTTATATGGATAGTCCATATGGGGCATATTATGTCAATGCTGCGGCAACGAAGATATATAATACAATTGGCATGAGGGTGCAGGTGTCTTATGATGTTGCTATGAGGTACTATATATTCCTTGATATAGCCGATGAATATGGGGCGGTTGAGCTTAAGGCAAATAAAAAGGTTGAATTTGTTTGGAATAGTGAGAAAGGCGCCTTTGAAGCTGATGTCATTGTAGGTGGATATGAGTCCGCTGGCGGTAAAGATGACAGTAGGGAAGATTTACGAGGTAATGAAGAGATCAGTAAATTCCATGGAATAAACATGAATATTCAACAAGGTGTCTTTGATATAAACGCAGATTGCCCCGAGATAGATCAGAAGTGTGATGCCATGCTGAAAAGGTATTACGGACAGTTATCGGATATAATTGATTCCCTTGCTTCCGACACTGATGAAAGGCTGTGGAAGTCTCAAGGCATCAATACCTTTTTGCGTGACTGCAGCGACTGTGAGGAGAAAACAACGTTGCTGAAGAAGCTGTATGATATATGCCCGGATATTCTGAAGTAGATATACATCGCATACAAAAGGATGAATTGTAACTGATAAGTTAGAAGAAAGTATAAGAGAAATGATGTTGACATAAAGACAGAAGATGTGGTAAGATAGCATTCCGCTGCAGGAATGGCGGCAGAAACAAAGTGACAGCAGGCTTGATGCCCTAAATGTCACTGAGGCTCTGGAAGAAAGTACAAGAAAAAAGCTGTTGACATAACGACAGCAAACGTGGTAAGATGAATTTCGCCGCTGAAAACGGCGACGGGAAATGGACCTTGAAAAGTAAACAGTGAGAGACAATATGTACTTGCAGAGTAAAATCTGCAGGTGTGTAAAGGAACTCGTAAATTCAAGAGAGTAATCTGATGATCGACATGATCGATTACA
>JAEZCA010000034.1 GCA_023412665.1 Bacillota bacterium | reverse complement strand
TAAAATGATTTTATCAAAAATATCCTTATATATTAATCCGCCCTGTTCTAGCAGTTCATAACCTCTATTGCATAATTTAGAGCAACCGGATAATGTTATATCTATTACATATTCGCATATCTGCCTGTATCTCATTCCGCAAATAGCTTTTAAAATGTATACTGTAAAAGCTTTGTAATTATTATGTCCTACTTCTCGTTTCTTACTGGTTTTATCAATTGACGATTCCGTATTTTTAAGTCTTGACGCAATATAATCAATTACCTTCTTTGGGACTCTTCCTCTTGCAATTATTCTGCGACCGTTTGTTGACGCACTAGCAACCAAATCATTATTTTTACAAGAATCATTTTGATCAACGCTATTATCTATATCCGTTTTGGAGACAAATTCCTTGTATCTTCGAACAAACATGTACTTGTTTTTTATACCAAAAAGGCTGCGGACAAAACTCATATCGACCAATCTGTGTTCATCCTTCCTTATTTTAAGATAGATACCATATGATGAGTATTTATACTCCTCCTCCCTTCCTTTATAACCTGCGATGTCCTTTGGATTATTATGAATATATGCTGACAAAGCCAAATTGTATCTATCACTGCCAACAATCTCGCTGTGAAATCTTTCCTGGAACAGATGTCCGTGCCTACTATATTTTTTATTAAAGTAAATTACATATGATGTATTCAGGCTATGCATGAAGCTTGACACATCATATCCTCTCGGGTCAAGGTGAATATGAAGGTGGCTATCCATAAGGCAATAAGCATAGATACAGCATTTGTACTTGCTTGAACATACCTTGAGCAATTTCAGATAATAGTCTTTATCTTCATCATCTCTAAAAAGCAACGTTTCTGTAATACTTCGGCATATAATATGATATATGGCTTCACTACTCTTTTCTCGTGGTTTTCTAGGCATGTTGATCACCTTACCATTTTTTCTTTATTGTATCACAGAACTGTTGTTCGGTTAACTATTGCCTGTATATTTCCAGTAAACTATTTCCATCCAGAACTGTCCCCTAATAAAAAAGCAAGGCCGTCTAAAGCCTTGCTTTTACATGCTCTAAAGTTATTCTAGAATTTCAAGATTATCAATCATTTCATCATTGGGTCCAGAGGTTTCTTTTGAATTGCTGTTAACCGGTTCACCGATATCAGTTTGTAATTGCTCCTGTTCGCTGTCAACATCCATGATAATTTCATCATCAACAACACCTGAAGTTGTTTCTGCGGCATCCTTGCTTATAAGCTGTGTACTCCTCGGGAAGAGCGCATCAAATTTAAAATTGCCCATATATTCCTTCTGTGACTTCCCATCAATTAAGAATTTTACTTTTTCTATTCCGTCAAGTTCGGTTAGTGAATTGACAATCGAATAGATAGTCATTTTTTCAGCATCTTTTCCACCACTATGTTTGCTTTTAAACTCCTTTGAGAAATCGACTGTTGCAACTTTGTTACTGATACTAACCGGCTCGCGAAGCTTTGCCTCTGCGGGGACAGTTCTCCTGAAAGTTGTTTCATCTGAAGGTCCCTTGATAAGCTCGTTAACAACTGTAGTAGCCATATTGCTGGTATTCTTTTTTGCATCTGCGGAATCTACATATCTTATTTCTAACTTTAATTTGGTGTTGTCTTCATTTGCAAAATAAAGGCGTAATGGCGTCTTATCCGTTAATTTGCTGGCTTCAGCTTCGCCGATGATAATGCTGCTGACAGGCCAAAGTTCATCATCCGGACTCTCCTGAAGTCCCAATTTCTGCAAAATGCTGCATCCGGGCAGAAACACAGCTATTAATACCACAACCATGATAATTGATACAGTTCTCTTCATTTCGGCCACCTCACAACTAATGGGCAGTTACAGGATTCTATTTCCCATATTGCCAAGTTAATTCCATCTACGTTATTTCTATGCCAAGGCGGCCCTCAGTATTCACCATCAATTAAATTTTTGTCCCATCAAACGGGAAATAAAAACGGTGGTCAACTAGCAAGTAACTATATATTTATATTGTCGTTTATCAATATATTAACAATCTTCTTCACATCATCATCAACCACGCTATAGCTGATTTCAAGCCCATTTCTTACACCCTCAACAATCCTGGCCGCCTTTAATTTCGAAAGATGCTGTGATACGGTTGACTGTGGCAGGTCCAGGCATTCCTGAATTTTTGAAACATTACAGCTGCTGTCCAGCAGCCCTTTTATTATACAAAGTCTATACGGGTGTGATATAGCTTTAAGCTTTTCAGCCTTATCCTTAAACATTTTTATATCCATTTTCGCACCTCCACATTTTTGCTTCTAAAATTTGCTTCTAATTGAAGGTTAATAATCACAACTAAAGCAAATTTGCTATACCTTATAAGTCGACCAGATCAGCTCTTAAGTCATTTCATGTAATAAATCAAAGCTAGTATCTCGTCCTACGAGGTGTTTTCTATATACAAGCAGATCAAGAGTGACAAATCTATATAAAGTGATATGAAAATTCACGTGCAAATATGGTGACTAGGTAGTCTTCTCCTTTCTTATGGTCGCCCTAAATGCCCGATTTTCATTGGAAAGACTTCCTAGTCAGCAGCCTGCATTTTCACCGCTTTTTCATATTCTCCGGAGTCTGCACTATCAGCCTATCCCTGTCACCGATTACATTACCTATGCAATAAGGAAGTTCACAATTAGCAAACGAAATAAATTCCCCTCTCTCAAATATAATTATTTCAGCCGCTTCATCAAGCCTGCGCAGTCTGGCTGCCGCACTGGCACCCTAGATAACTCCTCTTATGATTAATACCTTTTTGGGCATATTCACTATCACCTCCATAATAACTACATTACTAACATTATTATTGCCTTCTGCTGTATCTCAGAAATACATATGATAACTTTTTAACAATCATGGTTGTACAGAACTGTCCCTCCAAATAGAACCGTCCCCTGCTACATTGCTTTTGTGTATTTATCGGCAAATGAACTGGCGCAATAGCTGTCAGGCTTTATCCTTGGGATGAAATTAAGGCCTTTTACCATTCCGACCATATCACTTATGAGGTTTTTTGTCTTTCCTTTTGTTCCTATGTCTATGTGAAACTCAAATGTGATACCTTCTGAATAACGATTTGCTCCAATTGCTTGATATATACGCTTCATTCTATTCTCATTAAATAAATAGGCCAATTGGATACTTGCACATGTTTCAAGATAAATTTTTTCCCGCAGATTTGTTACAGGTCTTTTCATGTCATATTTATGAAAGAAACCAATAGCACCCTTACCGATCCTGTGTATGAGAATACATGATGCAAAAACAGTTCGAGGTCCAACCTGTGAATCTGTTCCGACAGAAATACGATATGAACTATCAGTATCAGCCTTAATAAATGCGATTATTTGAGAGCAGACCTCATCAAAAGTCATATCCTCTTTTTTCAGGTTCTGAAATAGTGTTTTATCATCGATAACAAGTGAGTTCCCAAGTAACATAGAAGCGTCCCCCTGTCTTGAAAATACTCTTTATCTCGTTTTCACACATATGTATCTATATAAAAAAACCTGTGAGAGTTATATTCACAGGATTATATTTTCAAACCAGAGATTCGCAAAAATCGCAAAGTCTACACAAACTACATTAAAATCATCTTAGCACAAGTACATTTTAAAATCAATTACATGATTAATTAAGCTCGCATTTATTTGTAGCTTTACAATAGATGTGTTACACCAGAAAAAAGTACGGGAGGCCGGCCAATCGTGTATTTTTAAGTTACTACAAAAAATACAAAGGAGATCTGCTTCCCGTATGAATAACATTACACAAGACATGAAGTATCATCTTATCCCGCATAAAGTACTTCTTGAAGTAAGGGTAAAAAATGAGTTAGAGGCAAGAACTGTCCCCTGGAGACCCTCGAGAGAACTGTCCCTCTAAAGGCTTTTTACATAATCGGAAATTGCCTTGCCTGCCAGCGCTCCCTGTCCTACGGCGACAGATATCTGCTTCAGGCTGCTCGCACAGTCTCCGGCTGCAAACACCCCTTCAAGGTTAGTCTGCTGGTCGCCATCTGTAACAACTATATTCCCGTCGGCCAATATGCCAAGCTTCCTTGCAAAGTCTATACTGGATGCGCTCTCGGCAGCTACAAATAGTCCATCTATACTATCACTGGTCCCATCGGTAAAATGGATTTGCTGTAAAAAGTCCGTTCCGTCCAGTTTTGAGATCTTCCTTGTCTCAACTTTAAAACCTGCGGCGTCATCAGCACGTTTGCTGCTTACCTCCAATTGCTTTCCATTTGTGTAAATAGTTATGTCCTTTGTATATGTCATCAGTTCCATTGCTTCATGGACTGCAAAATCTCTGTTTCCAAGCACACCGACTTTCAAATTATTATAAAAGAAGCCGTCGCAGGTCGAGCAATAGCTGACACCCTTACCTTCAAATTTCACCAGGTTCTCGATCCTGATAACCTTATGAGGCTGACCTGTCGCCAATAAAACAGCTTTACACATGAATGAGTCTGCAGCAGTGGACACCTCAAAGAAATCGTTCTTCTCAATAGAAATCACCTCATCCTGAACGACCTCAGCGCCAAGCCTTTTCGCCTGTATTTCCCCGTCATTTAAAAGCTGTTTGCCTGATATTGTATCAGCAAAACCAAAATAATTATCGACCTTGTCAGCTTTCAACAGCCTGCTATCATCCCTTCCAACAATAAGCGTACGCAAATTTGACCTTACTGTGTAAAGCGCAGCTGAAAGACCTGCCGGTCCTTTCCCAATTATGATAACATCGTACATAGTTAGTTCCTCTCTTCTGATTATTATTAGAGTCCCTTTTTTAAACAGTATTTGAAATCAGTCCATAAACCTAACCACCAATAAACGTCCCTTACATAAGGCTTGCTTCTGCAGGTTATCCTCAGTATGTTATCCCAAAGGCTCCCAGTTGCATGGTTCTGTTTACATGACCATCAGCGCCGCTGGAATATGATCAATGCAAGTAAACCAGGTATCGGTACGTGATGTTCTTTCATATCACTGTCCATGAAAGGCTATGGAACAATATCACATGGTCATATCATACCAATATCCATCCTGATATCTTTTTCACAACATACTGATATATTCATTATAGCACTTCGTTTCAAAGAAAATTTTTCGTTTGTAGAAAAATTTTCTTGCCTCAGCAGTGTTTCAACGAGGCAGGAGATATACTAACCGCCTTAAAGGCAAATCGGTACCCGCAACCAAGGTTTTTCAGCCTGAAGGCTGAAAGTATGTCTTGAGGCGGAGCGGGGTGCCCATCCTTCGCTTAATTATACCATTATACAAAATAATATTTACCAATCATTGCTTCACATGTAACAAAAACAATCCAGTTTATAGTAGCAATACCTGTTACCGCTGCATATTATGTCAATGAGACCACTGCAATAACTGACAGGGAGGAGGGATTGTATGTCTAACAGCGAATTCAGCGGCAGTCACAATGACTGTACTCTATTATTTTTTATACTGGTTTTTCTGCTGCTATTTTACGATAACAGCGCAATCGGCATAATAAAAAGCGGCAAACGCGGTGTAAATACCTGCGGTAAAGATGATTCCCTGCTGTTCTTTATACTTGTATTTCTTAAACTTTTCTATTGCTGATAAAACAGGGGCACAAAGTGCCCCTTTACCGTATTTGAGCCAAACTATAGACAATACCGGCTCAAAGCTGCATCTGACTGTTTATTGATTGTGCAAAATAAAATTAGTAACATATTTACTTCCACACTCATAGAATATATTGTTATTCAAAAAGCCGGAGGCAATTCCATGGCAATTTTCAGCGATATGCCAGGTAAGTTGAGAAATATGTTTGACGAGGGTCTTGATGAAGTCTTGATTTTCGCAATTATTTTTATTCTTATACTACTTTCCGGTAATGAAACAAACAGCGGCGATACTATGGGCATTTTGCCGCTTCTGATAATTGGAGCGTTCCTGTTGCTTTTCCTAGGAACATGCAGGGCAGAAGATGGTATGGCATAAAGAATCGTCTAGACACAGCCGATTATTTGTTTTTAACATGATTTAACCCACTGCTGATATTATTTATGGAGGTATTAATCTATGGCAAATGGTTTTAACAAGAAACTGACCGAGCTCCTTGGAAAGATGGATGATAAGGTGCTTACAGCAAAAATAAACTCAGCCATCGAAATGTTGAAGAACGGTGACCATGATGAACTCGCAAAAAAGCTGAACAAGGTAGACAAGAACGAAATACTGGAAAAGCTTAATGAGATAGACGATGAAAAAATCAAGGATCTTAAACTGAACAAAGCCGAGCTGAAGCAAAAAATGAACAACATCGATCTTGATGCAGTGCAAAAGCTGCTTGGCGAAAATGGTCCAGAAATAATGAACAAAATTAAAGACATTATTAAATAGAAAGTGAATATATTATTATTGCTTGGGGTTGGAGGATGGATATATGAGTGACGATCTTGGCAAAAAGGTTCAGCAAATAGCACACATGCTGGGGCAAGACGACGTGCCTGACAATGTGAAGGAGCTTGTTGCTCTGATCGCATCCTCACTTAAGGGGGACAGTTCTTCTCAGGGGGACAGTTCTCCCGAAGGGGACAGTCCTCTGCCGCCTCTGCCGCAAAGGTTGCCAAGCCAGAGCAAATCAGATACTGAGATGCCCGGCAATTCTCCGACGCTCAGTAATGAAATGCTGGATACTGCCAAAAATGCACTAAGGCATATTAATTCAGCAAATGACCCGCGTATTAATCTGCTAAATGCAATAAAACCATTTATGAACAATAAGCGCCAGAGAAAAATCGGCAGTTGCATACAACTGTTGCAAATAGCCGGCTTGAGTAGAATGCTGAACGAGAAGGAAAAATAGGCGAGGTGACATGATGCCGTATAAGAGACCAATAAATAATATAAAGAAATACATACCTCGGTTCTACAATCCAAGTCCATCATACCCAATGAATTCTGCCGGTTCATATTCTCATCATGACTCGGACTTCTTCGGCATACCTCTTCCAAATGAAAAAGAAATTCAACAAGGCAATGATTTTGAAACCCGAAAAGGCTTATCAATTTCTAGTATCATAAGGTATATCCAAAACCATATCAAAATCGAGGAATTAATACTTCTCGGGTTAATCGTATTAATGCTGGATGAATCATTCGAAGATGACCTTCTTCTAATCATACTCATCTACATACTTCTTTTCTGAATAAATTTAAAAATAATACAAAAAATAATCTAGCCATGTAATCAAAAGAAAAGAGGAATAACAATGCCAAAAAAGATAGCATTTCTTATTCTTGTAACTGTTTTAGTTATTTTTGTATTATTAAACAATATACAGATATTGGACACACTAAATAAAAGCATTGCTGCACTTTCAAGCTACGGTTCAACAGGAGAGGAAGTCAGAAATATTCAAAGCCGCCTATACAACTGGGGATATTATGACGGAGCTGTAGACGGTATGTACGGTTACCTGACATACAGTGCCGTCAAAAGATTTCAGGCGAAACACGGTTTAACAGTGGATGGAATAGCCGGGCCCCAGACACTTGCCGCACTTGGGCTTCCAACCGGTCAACAGGCTGGCGGCATCAGTGCCAACGACTCAAGAGACTTGAATCTATTGGCAAGGATAATACACGGAGAAGCTCGGGGTGAACCGTATGTGGGACAGGTCGCAATAGGAGCTGTAGTACTCAACCGTGTCAGAGATTCCAGGTTCCCAAACACTATTGCCGGTGTAATATATCAGCCGGGTGCTTTTGATGCCGTATATGACGGGCAAATCAATCTTGAGCCGGACAACAACGCTTATAATGCAGCCCGCGACGCTCTCAACGGCTGGGACCCGACTTATGGGTGCATCTACTATTATAATCCGGCAACTGCCACCAGTTCGTGGATATGGACCAGACAAATTGTTCTCAAAATCGGCAAACACAATTTTGCAGTGTAATAAATGCTGCAGCAATAGTGGGGACATTTCTTTCCGGACGCTGACGTATAATACTCGTCACTAGATCACTATTGGAATTCGAGAACTGTCCCTGAAGCTCTGCACTAGATAAACGGCCAGTGTAGTAAAGTAGCATGTGGTAAATGTCCATCCTGCAATATATCGTAAAGCCTGGTTATCGATCATATAAACAATGAAAAAACCGGCTGCAAAGACAAAATCGAAAGCAAGGAGACCCATTGCAATTTTCCAGAAGCAGCGGTCCGCAGCCGCCTTACCTGCTTTAAAAGGCCTCTCTGAGGCTGTCAGTGAGGCAATATACCACATGTATGAATATATAGTGTAGAATGAAAGTCCGAGAAAGTGCACACAAACTGTCAATACATCAATAAAGACCGCCGCAAGCATCAGATTGGGTTTCGACAAGAGTGCAACCCTGGTAATGACAATAGCCGGTACAGATGCCACCAGTATGAATACACCAAGAATTACAGTAAAAAATGTAGATCTTACCGATATTAGAAAGAATTTTAAGAAATACTTTCTAATGCCACTAAAAAATAAATGTCTTGTTTTCAGACCTTTCGATAAGCCATCATTTACAGTGAGCAAATATCCCGGAAGCAACAGCCCAACAGCAACAGAAATAATTAAAATCAAAACCGCTGAGACAATCAGTATCATCGGTATATTCTCAGGCTCAATAAGCATCTGTATAACTGCCAGAACGCTGTCAATTAAACTTCCTCCGGTCATATTTACTATACCAATAACCATGGCCATAATTGGTATAAAAATATTAAGGATCGCTAGCACTAACATAATAATTCCAATTGTTATTATTATGAATGGTTGTTTTATAACAGCATCCACAGTAGTCTTAATCATTCCGCTCAATTCCTTCTTTCAAAATACGTATAAATTCAACAAATAATCTATTCTCTCAGCATAGCAATTCGATGCATGCTCTTTGATCCAGCTATATGATTATCATTATAACACTTCAATTAAGGAAAATTTTTCGTTTGTAGAAAAATTTCTAACCCTAACAGTGTTTCAACGAGGCGGGAGATATACTCGCATCGTTTCCTTTCGAATAATTGAAAGAAACATCTGAAATGCAAAGCAGTACCCGCCTCGCATCAAATACCCTTCATACTTAGGCTTATCCTTTTTCTTCCACTATCGACAGATAAGACCCTAACTTTTACAATATCACCAACAGAAACAACATCCATGGGGCTTTTCACAAATTTGTCAGCTAGTTCCGATATATGAACCAAACCGTCCTGATGCACGCCAATATCGACAAATGCACCAAAATCAGCTACATTTCTCACAGTACCCGTAAGTACCATTCCTGGTTTAATATCTGCAATATCCAGGACATCTGTCAGTAAAACCGGCTTAGGAAGCTCATCTCTGGGATCTCTGCCCGGCTTCAGCAATTCACTGATAATGTCGCGTAATGTCGGCACACCAACACCGATGGCCTCAGCAATCGAAGCTATTCCCTTCTCTTCGACTTCCTTTACCAAATTACCCAGCTTCTTTCCTTTTACATCATCGAGTGAGTAACCCATAATTTCCAGCAATTTCTCAGCTGCACCATATGATTCCGGATGAACAGAAGTGTTGTCCAATATACTTACACCGCCATGTATCCTCAAGAATCCTGCACACTGCTCAAAGGCCTTGTCACCAAGCTTTTTTACCTTTTTCAGCTCTTTTCTGCTTTTAAAGCGACCTAACGACTCTCTGTATTCAACAATATTTTTCGCAACAGCGGCATTTACTCCCGATACATATGAAAGCAAAGATGGTGATGCAGTATTCAGGTCGACACCTACACTGTTGACACAGTCCTCAACTACACCGCCCAGGGTCTCGCTGAGCCTCTTTTGGTTCATATCATGCTGATATTGACCCACACCAATCGCTTTCGGATCGATTTTTACCAGTTCAGCAAGCGGATCCTGGAGCCTTCTTGCAATTGATACAGCACTTCTCAATGAAACGTCGAACTCAGGAAATTCTTCTGCACCAAGCTTCGAGGCCGAGTATACCGATGCCCCGGCTTCACTTACCACCATATAATAGACCTTTCTGTCTATTTTTTTTAACGTATTTGCGACAAATATCTCAGACTCCTTTGAAGCTGTTCCATTACCTATGGAAATAATATCAACATGGTATTTCTCCAGCAAATGAAGTATGGTTTTCTCAGCTTCCTCAATTTTGTTTTGCGGGGGTGTCGGATAAATCACAGTAGTTGCCAGTACCTTTCCGGTGTCATCGACTACTGCTATCTTACAACCTGTTCTGTATGCGGGGTCCAGGCCCAGTACTACCCTTCCCTTTACCGGCGGCTGTAGAAGCAGATTCCGCAAATTTTCCGCAAACACCTTCATAGCCTGTTCTCCCGCTGAATCCGTAAGCTCATTCCGGATTTCATTTTCTATTGAAGGTGCAATCAGCCGTTTATATGAATCTTCAACAGCCCGTTCAACATATTCTGATGTTATAGAACTGTCCCTCTTTACATTAATGGCTTTTAGTGACGCAAGCACCAGCTCCTCCGGCACCTCTATATGTACCTGTAGAAATTCTTCCTTCTCGCCTCTGTTAATCGCAAGGATTCTATGATTTGCGACCTTAGCCACAGGTTCCCGGAAATCGTAATACATTCTGTAAACCGAATCCTCTTCCTTCAACGCCTTTGAAGCAAGCATTCCATGTTTATAGAACATATCCCTGACGGCCTTTCTGTTTATGGCATTGTCAGAAATATCCTCCGCAATAATGTCCATGGCGCCAGCCAGCGCTTCATCAATATTGTTGACACCCTTGTCCGCGTCGATAAATTTCCCGGCTATGCTTATTATGTCACCTGACTTGATATTCTGGCTGAAAAGTATCACGGCCAGCTCTTCCAGCCCTTTTTCCCTGGCAATGGAGGCACGAGTCCTTCTCTTTGGCTTGAAGGGCCTGTAAATATCTTCGATCTCCTGCATGCTTTTGCTTTTATCAAGGGCGGAGGAAATCTCCTGAGTCAGTTTTCCCTGCTCATCGATCAGCCTTCTTACATCTTCTCTTCTGCTTTCAAGATTCCTCAGATAAACCAGTCTTTCATGGAGTTCTCTGAGTATCTGGTCGTTTAATTCTCCTGTCTGTTCTTTTCTGTATCTTGCAATAAACGGTATTGTACAGCCTTCATCGACAAGCTTCATTGTATTTTGAACCTGAAAAGGCTTAAGGTTAAACTCCTTTATGAGCTGAGCTGCAATATCAGCCATTCTTCCACCCCTTTTTTCTGTATAGATGCCTAAGTATATTGGCACCGCCTGCAAAGCGGGTACTATTCACATTAACAAATACCAGTCAAGTATAGTCCCTTGTATTGATGTACTTTACTTCCAAATATCTGTGAAATAAAACAATGGGTCCGTGCATGTTAAATCTCTAAAGCACTTTACCAAGCTCGTACAGTGACTCGAATATATAATCCGGTTTCACGGAGGATTTTTCGATGTCACCGGGAACAGTCTCTCCCGACAGTACAAGTATGCCTGTAATTCCGTTATTTACACCAACAGCGACATCCGTATAAAGCCTGTCGCCAACAAAAGCCATTTCATTGTTGTTCCTGCCGGTAAGCAGCTTAATCATATCCACAGTATCCTTGAAGGGCTTGCCCAGGTAACGCGGCTTGACGCCTGTAGAAGCTTCAATCATTGCGCACATTGCTCCGCAGTCAGGTATGAAGCCATCCTCTGTAGGACAGTTTAAATCAAGATGTGTAGCTATAAAAACCGCACCATTTCTTATAAAAGTACAAGCCCGCTCAATTTTCTCATATGTAAGCGTTGTATCAAAGCCCAGCACAACAACGTTGGGATCGTTCTGCGTCAGCTTTATGCCTCCGTCAATAAAGCTCTGTTCAAGGAGGTCTGTCCCCACAAGATAAACAGATGCGTCACTATAATTTTCTCTGAGGAATCTGATTGTGACATCACCTGAAGTAACAATAGAATACTCATCAACAAAACATCCCATAGCCGCTAGCTTTTGTTTATAGAACTGCCGAGTTCGCGATGAATTATTTGTAAAAAAAATGAAATCAATACCCTTTTGTCTGAGCTTTTCCAAAAACTCCAATGAGCCTGGGATCAGATTGTTTCCTAAATAAAATGTCCCGTCCATATCCAATATGAACAGCTTTTTTTGCTTTAGTTCGTCAAATTGTTCAGACATACATCCTCCTGGTGATGGTAAATCAGTGAACTGCTCAGTCATACAGTCTTCTGGTGATAATATCAGTAAACTCAGCCAGTCTGCCTTTTTGGTCACAATAGCGGAGTATTGTATATTTATCTCTCATATTCATTGCATTCATCATGCTTTCGACAAATAAATCCCTACTGATCCCCAAATCTCTTGGATTTGTACAGGATCCAACCTTTTTCAGCAGTTTAGTTACGTAATCCACCATCGGATAATCAATACCCTTGGGCAATATTTCAGACGCAAGCTCATAAAGCATTGCAGTAACTACTGTTCCAACGCCAACAGCGTTTCCATGAAGAGGATGGTCTATGCCTAGCTCAACCGCCCTGACCTCCCAAAAATGTGCCAGCTGATGCTCTGTGCCTGATGCCGGTCTTGATACACCGGCAAGCCCGATTGATATGCCTGTGAGGATAAGCGCTTCAGTAAGATAGCAAATAGCGTCCTCATCCCTCTTAACCAGACCTTCAGAGCTTTCAATGCATTTATCGACACCTTTTTGCACCAATCCTGCAATCGTTTCACAATAAAACTCATTATTCACTATCCTGGTCAGGTTCCAGTCGGCCAGCGCGGTAAGCTTACCCAGAACATCTCCGTACCCGGCCTGTATCATTATTAGCGGGGCGTTCCTCATTACAGAAATATCAGCAAAAATCGCCGAGGGATAATGGCTGTAATATGTGCTTTTCTTCCCGTTTACTATAAGAGATGATCCGACAGACGCATAACCGTCCATAGAAGGTGCAGTGCCCGCAACAGCAAAAGCCATGCCGGTTCTGAAGCTTACAATCCTTGCAATATCGTTGAGCACTCCGGAACCAACTATCAGCATAAAATCAGTATCAGGCTCCAGCTCCAGCAGTACCCGCCCGATAGAGCGCTCATCAGGGACGAGTGCATGGCTGCCTGTTTCAAACACAAACGATTTCAGGCTGAAGCCTTTTTGTCTTAAATGATCAACAATTGCTTTGCCAAAAACCTCATGGGTATTTGAATCAGAAAGGACAAAAAGTTTCTTGTGCTCATACGATCCGATGTATTTCGCGACTTCATCAGCCACATTATTCCTGACAAGAATTTTATCTATTTCAACAGAGTGCTTTCTGCCACATGAACAATTAAAGGATAAACCTGGCATATCTTCAATCGCTGTATTTATTACATCTGCCATATCTATACATCCTTATTAATTTCTACGTATATTTGCGCTTAATATGATACCTTTCCAGCACATATAAACTTTACCACACATACAGCCCTCTATCAATGGGGACAGTTCTCTAGAAATGATAAGGAGGTAGTTTTTCAAAAGTGACAACCATTAATGGGAGAGCTCTATGCAGATAACTTCATGGGGACAGTTCTCTAAACAGGGACAGTTCTTCTGAAAGAAACATATCCTTGCTAGAATGCACATTATAACGTATCATACAAAGAAAATTTTTCGGTTGTAGAAAATTTCTCTTACCTCTGCGTATTTCAACGAGGCTGGTCGCAAGCAGGGCTTGCTGCTCGCCTATGCGTCCTAGGCGGGAGATATGCTCGCATCGTTTTCTTTCGATTAATCGAAAGAAAATATCTGAAAGGTCGAATGGTACCTGCCACCTGTAAGCCGGGGGACATCTGTTGCATCGTTATACAGCAAGGCTATGCTGCTTGGAACAAAGAAAAAGATATTTATATGCAAATAAAGAATGCTACTAATTGCTGCAACACCACAAAAGATTTTTTCAGATTATTACTGCAGTAACGTTCTTGATAGCAAAACATTGGGGATATGTTCAAACTATTTTCTTCGATTATTTGCGAGAGAATATATTAAGCAAATAGGTACCCGACATCAAGCATTTTTAGCCTGAAGGCTGAAAATATAAAAGAGGTGAAGGGGGTTTCTGTCACCTCGTTATATTGTCCCTTTATGCATAGCCATCACAATAGTGAGAACTTTCACTATAGTAGAGAACTGTCCCCATCCCCATCCCCATCAGCGGCATTTGCCGCTTTTTGTGTTAACAGACTTCTCAAAGCGCCCTTCACCCGCGTTCTCGCCGAGCTGATCGTTGCCAGCAGAAGGCTTTGTTTTCTTATTGATATTGTTTGATTTGTTTTTCTTGTCAGACATAGTAATTCTCCTTTTCGAATTTATTCATCTGAGTAAAATTTATACTGTTTTAAGCTAATACAATAACAAATATAATATCTGCAATCCCAAGAAAATTATAACGAATAGTTCAAAAGAAATTTTCGTTGTAGAGACTTTTACTTTGAACTATGCGCGTTTCAACGAAATTGGTCGCAAGCAGGACTTGCTGCTCACTTATGCAACCGGGCAGGAGATATACTACATCGTTTTCTTTCGATCATACGAAAAATACCAGAAAGCAAAGCAGTACAAGCCACCAAGCTTTTTTCAGCATGAAGGCTTAAAATATGTATAGGGGTGGGGGACATCTTAAGCTTCGTTATACCTATAACATAGAATATAAGACTCTGGCATTACATGTGGAAGTCTCCGTTTTCTGTTCTGGAAATGTCCCCTTGAGCAGTAAGTTCTTCCGATAGCCGCAGTAAAGCAAGATCTTTTGCTTTAGCTTCAAGCATAACATCAAAATCTCTTCCGGTCTCTTTGGCAATATTCAGGAAATTATAAAATTCATCAAAAACTATATAGTCCGCATGGCTTCTAAAGTCCTTGACACTTTTGGGGCTTGAAAAATGGATCTTCGGCGGAAACGGTTCAGCCCTCCACGTATTGAAAATATCCGGTATAATATCCTTTATTTCAGAAGGCTCAAGCAGGCAGTTATGATGGTGGACATCGAGTACCATAGGCCTCCCGATAGTTTGGCATATCTCCAGCACATCATATGTATTGTAGGATTTATCATCATTTTCGATTATTAATCTCCTGCTGATTCTTTCCGGCAACCTGGAGAAATTTTCATAAAATCTTTTAATTGAATCACTTTTATTTCCATACACGCCTCCGACATGGAGAACCAGCTTATATCTATAGTCATTCAGGCCCATTGCCTCAAACAAATTGACATGATAGTCAAGATCTCTCAATGAGTCCATAAAAACAGTGTCGGAGGGAGAATTGAGCAGTGTGAAATGATCCGGATGTGCACTGACCCTGAAATTATTATCAATGATGAACCTTCCGACCTCTTCCAGTTGCCCGGCAAAGTCGAAAATATAATCCCAATTTGACAGATCAGGATGTGTGGCCAATGGAACAAGCTTGGACGTCAACCTATAGACAGGTATTTTCAGAGCTTTATTATACCTTAGTATCCTCAGGGTATTCTGCAGATTCTTTTTCGTTATCCTGCGCAGCCGGTTTATTCTGGAGTCTCCCTCAGATAAATTAGAAAACGCCTTATATGTTAATGTACCGGATGGCGAGCAATCCTCAAGGCTCATAGTCATTGCTACATAGCCCAATCTGAATATCATATGTTCCACCTTGCTTGTTTTCCCAATACCTCAAGTACATTTCGCTTACAGGAATGATATCGCACCTCGTTTTAATTTCCCACCTCGTTTTAATTTCCCAAAAAACAAGAAACCTATTCAATTATTAATTTTCAGCCATACTAAATATATAAAGGATTTCAACGAAGAATATTGAATAATAATGGGGACAGTTCTGTCATTACTGAAGTTGTACAGGCTAACCAAATCAGGAAGGGGAACAGCATGCAGAAAATCGTAGTAAAAAAAAGCGAATCGAACATAAAAATTGAAAGGTATATACTCAGCATTTATCCAAATCTCTCCTACGGTACACTGCAAAAGGCTTTTCGTAAAAAAGACATAAAGGTCAATGGTATAAGGATTGGCAGAGAATATACTGTGAAGGCAGGAGATGTGCTGGAAATATATATTACGGACGAACTCTTAAACGGATCTGTCAATCAGCCGAGCATTCAGGGAAATAGCGTTGCCTCTATGGGAAATAGCCATGACGGTTCTGCACTTCTTTATGATGAGCCTGCAAGGGAGAAGACCAATCCCGAATATTATATAAATCATCCTGAAAATCTCACAGCCGGCTTCAAAAAAGCAGGAACCACCAAGCTTCGGATGGGATTCAGAGTAGTATATGAGGACGATAATGTATTGGTGGTTAACAAAGCGCAGGGTATTCCGGTACATCCAGACAAGGACCAGTCAGAAAACACTTTGATCGATCAGGTGAGAATATACCTCAGTCAACGAAAAAGTCAAACGAGTGAGAACTGTCCTCAAACAGAAGAGAACTGTCCCCCCAAAGATTCGTTCCAGCCTTCCTTGTGTCACAGGCTGGACCGCAATACCGGCGGGCTTGTTATTATTGCAAAAAATCAAGTAAGCTATGAAAACCTGCTGAATAAAATAGAAACAAGGGAAATACAGAAATACTATAAATGCCTTGTCAAAGGGCGAATGGAAAGAAGCGAAGCGCAGCTGAAAGCGTATCTATGGAAGGATGCCCGCAAAAGTATGGTATTTGTGAGCAATCAAAAGTCAAAGGGCTCACTGGATATAGTTACTGCATACAAAGTTCTGGAATATGACCCATCAACAGATGTCAGCATGCTGGAAGTGGAGCTGATCACAGGCAGGACACATCAAATCAGAGCTCATTTGGCATTTATCGGCCACCCAATCCTCGGCGATGGGAAATATGGCACAAATGTAGTTAACCGTATGTTCGGACTGAAAAAGCAAGCCCTTTGGGCATATAAGCTAAGCTTTAGCTTCAAAGGCAGGTCTCCGTTGGACTACCTGAATGGTAAAGTGCTCACTGTGGAACCTGAATTTAATATTAAGTCACTATAGTCTTGATCTAAAAATAAGGCATAAAAGCTATAGGAGCGGAGGGACATCTGTTACATCGTTATAAAATGAAAGCAGCCAGCCTGATAGCAGACCAGCCGCATTTTTCACATCCGTTTACCAAAAATTTTTCCTGTCTCAGCGCCTTCAACAAGGCTGTCGCAAGCTAAGATTAGCTGCCTGCTTTGGTATAGCCTCGTTCTATTCACAAAATCATCCCACTGAAACACTTTGGTCAAGCACTTTACCTGCCTATGAACTGCTGGACCAGTATTTTCCCATAGGTTGCGCTGCTTTCGATACCGATACCGGTCACCTTGAACCCTGAGTTCAGGATGTTCTTTTTATGTGTGTCCGACGACATCCATGCTTTGAACGCGCCATCCACTGTCTTGTTCCCGGCTATGTTCTCGCCAGCCGACTTAAAGGTGTTTTCAAACTGCCTCATCATGTCAAAGGGAGAACCGTATGTGGGTGACTGATGCGAAAAATAGTTGTTATCTATCATGTCCTTCGCTTTTGTCCTTGCCACCTTCATCAAATTCTCATCAACAGAAAGCGGTTCAAGCCCTTTCTCCTCGCGGGCTTTGTTAACAAGCTCCAGCAGCTTCTGTTCATCCTCGGATAAAACAACCTTTGCAGCGGGAGCTTTATTTCCGTCGGCAGAACTTGCCGCATTGTTTGATGATACAGCTATTGAATCGCCGTCCCCAATGCTTATATATTTCCCATGGACCGCTCCCACAGTGCCGGTGTCAGGATTATAGACGGCATACCATTCGCCTATCCTGCCCATTACTGTCAGGGCCTGTCCCTTCGACAGCTTGCTAATGGAAGGGAAATCGGTCGAGGGCCCTTCCCTAAGGTTCAAGGCGTTAACTTTGACAACAGCAGCATCATTATCGATCTTCTCGAATGCTAATTGCTTGACGGCACCGTTTGCGGCAGCCGCTGCATAACATGTGGTCGATATAAGCATTGCGGCCATGATGACTAAAATGATGATCTTTCTTTTCATACTATTACCTCCAATTGCCTCATAATACAAAATTGTTTTGTTTACACTGATAATAGTATTGACAGAAATATCTGAATTATATGTATTTTTGATGCAATCCGGTAATAATTTTTCTGTTTAGTCTCATGCCGCTCACTGCTTCAAGCCTTGCATTCCTGTAGCAAGCGCACTGTCTGTTCCGTTCAGGTCTGTCTTAATATGCCTTGCCCCAGTACACAAGTGTCTTTGCCTCTTTGCCGCAGCAAATGCACTTGTTGGAAACAGGCTCCGCATCAAAAGGTATACAGCGGGAGGTCGCTCCTGTTTTTTCCTTGATGGTGTCCTCACATGCCCTGTCCCCGCACCACATAGCCTTAATGAAACCCGGTGTCGCATTGATTATTTCCTCAAACTGTGATAGCTCGACAGCGGTAAACGTCTTCTCTTCCCTCAGTTTGGTTGCCTTGTCAAGCAGATTCAAATGAATGGAATCAAGCAACTCAACTATCCTGCCTTCAAGTTCGTCTATTGGAACAAACACCTTTTCCCTGGTATCCCTTCTGACGAGCACAACCTGTCCCTTTTCGATATCCTTCGGCCCAATTTCAAGACGGACCGGCACGCCCTTCATCTCATATTCGCTAAATTTCCAGCCCGGTGATTTATCACTGTCATCCATCTTGACCCTTACAGAGCCGGACAGCCTGGAGCATATTTCTGAAGCCTTTTCAAGGACTCCCTCCTTGTGCTGGGAAACCGGTATGACCACGACCTGCACAGGCGCGACCCTCGGTGGCAGCACGAGTCCGCTGTCGTCTCCGTGAACCATGATCAGAGCTCCTATCAGTCTGGTCGTCATTCCCCATGAGGTCTGGTGCACATACTGGAGCTGATTTGCGCTGTCGGTATACTGTATATCAAACGCTCTTGCAAAACCGTCCCCGAAATTGTGGGACGTACCCGACTGCAATGCAATACCGTTATGCATAAGGGCCTCTATTGTATAAGTTGCTTTGGCGCCTGCGAATTTTTCCTTTTCAGTCTTCTGTCCCTTGACAACCGGTATGGCCAGAACATTCTCGCAGAATTCGGCGTAAACATTCAGCATCCTTATGGTTTCCTCCTGAGCCTCCTTGGCATCCGCATGGGCGGTATGCCCCTCCTGCCACAGGAACTCTAGCGTTCTTAGGAATGGACGGGTCGTCTTCTCCCACCTGACAACGGAACACCACTGGTTATAAAGCTTGGGAAGGTCCCTATATGAGTGTATTATGTTTTTATAGTGGTCACAAAACAGCGTTTCGGACGTTGGCCTGACACACAGCTTTTCAGCCAGTTTTTCACTTCCGCCGTGAGTCACCCACGCCACTTCAGGCGCAAAGCCCTCTACATGGTCCTTTTCCTTCTGTAGCAGGCTCTCGGGAATAAACATGGGCATATAAACATTTTCATGCCCGGTTTTTTTGAACCTGTCGTCCAGCTCCTTCTGTATGTGCTCCCATATTGCATACCCATATGGCCTGATGATCATACAACCCCTAACACTCGAATAATCAACCAGATCAGCTTTCTTTATCACATCGGTATACCACTGTGTGAAATCCTGGTTCATCGAGGTTATTTCTTCAACGAATTTTTTGTCCTGTGCCATAAATACAGCTCCTTCATAATTTTATTCTGAAAAATAAAAAACGCCCCTGCAATTTAAGGGACGAATCTACTCCGCGGTACCACCCATTTTGGATAACCCAACTCAAAGACTCAGCTACCACTGTCAGACAGCTGAATCATTAAGCCAGTATCGCAGCTTACACGGCAACCTCATCGGAAGCATCTCAGGGGTGGGAAGAAAGGACCCGCCTTTCGCATTCCCTTCATCGAAGCGATCAGTATTCAAAGTTTGCTCATTTCAAAAGTAGTATAATACAACATGTCCGGCGCTGTCAACCGATATACAATAAGCTTTGACAAAAGAGTGCCATGGCAATATAATTCAATTAGGTGCTGCCAGCAGCAGCCAAAAACAGCCGTTATCCGGCGGATTGCAGGTATTCTCATGAAAGTAGGCATAGGTCAGGACAGTCACAGATTCGATTTTGACAACACAGAAAAGGCGCTGATTCTCGGCGGCATAGTGTTTGAGGGCGAACCGCCTCTGAAAGGCAACAGTGATGCCGATGTGATACTGCATTCCATAACAAATGCAATCTCAGGAGTCACATGTGTCAACATCCTTGGCGATATAAGCGATGAGCTTTGCCTCGGGCAGGGGGTCACAGACAGCAGTGTTTATCTGCGTGAAGCAATGAAGTATCTGAAGGATTACAGAATAGTACACCTGTCCCTCTCGATAGAATGCAAGAGGCCAAAAATATCACCAAGAATAGGTGAGCTCAGACAAAGCCTTTCTGTGCTCCTGGGCATACCTGAAAATTGCATAGGCATCACAGCGACCTCAGGTGAAGGGCTGACTCCATTCGGCCAGGGCCTGGGAATCCAGGTGTTCAGTATAATCACAGTTATATAACCAGGCAGGAGATATGCTCGTATCGTTTTTTTAAATAATCGAAAGTAAATATCTGAGAGGCAAATTGGTCCCCGCCACCAAGCGTTTTTCAGCTTGAGATGCTGAAAATACGTGTAGAGGTGGGACATGGAGCCTCATTCGCCTCGTTATAAGCCGTAGGTATATATAACCAGTATTCTACTATCAGCTCCTGAACATCACCTTTTCCCTCTTGAATATCGAAGCAGCAAACCAAAGCGTCAATGATACGAAAACCACTGATGCCGCCAAGGCAATGATCAGGTTACCATAATCAATATTGCCGCCTAATATCATTTTGAAAGCAGCTATGGTATTTAGAACTGGTAATGTGAACATAACAGGAGACAAATCGCTTGCCTGCATGAACATTGTGGCATATCCTGGAACCATTGCTCCAAGCATCAGGAATGAAAGATAAGTCTGTGCCTCTTTATATGATTTGGCTATGGTACTGAGTGCAATCTGTATGCCTGAAAATGTCATTCCAAGGGCAATAGTAATAATCAGGGCAAGAACTACCGCAAGAGGTTCTATCTCATAGCCGTAAACCTGCGCATCGACTCCTATAGTAAGGGAATTGGGGTTTAGTAGATATCCGAAAGCCAACCCGGCAAGAATAGCAACTACACTCACAAATGAGAACAGCGTTACCGCAAAATATTTCCCAAGCAGCAGTGAGCCTCTGTCAGGCATGGTCGTAAGCAAGGGTTCAAATGTATTATGTTCCTTCTCCCCGGCAACCAGATCAGTAGCAGCAGGTATGCCGCCAACGGAAATAAGCATTGATATCATAAGAGGAAGCATCATCTCAAGCATCATATTATTGCCCTTTTGATTTGGCGCCACATTACTCAGCTGAACTTCAAAAGGATTCATTATTTCCAGATCGATCCCTTTGGCCATGAGCCTCTCATTTACTATTTCGGCTTCAAATTCTTCTAATGCGTCAGAAACGATATCAGCAGCCGCCTGGGACTTGGTCTTGGATTCATCATATTGCAATGTGATAGTGGCTGGCTTACCTTCCTCCAGCTTTTTGGCATACCCGCTTTCAAAATCAAGAATGCACCTGATCTCGTCATTTTCAAGCGCTTTTGACGGATCCCCGATATCTACCAGCATAATGTTATCATTTCTGCTCAGTATTCTTTCCCGGACAAGCTCATTTATTTCCGGTGTGTTTGAAGCCTGTGACAAAGCGATACTGACATTTTCATTTATATCCTTCTCAAATTTCTGTATGCCTCCGCCCATAACTATATTGATCAGCGGTATCAGGATCATCGGCAGCAGAAAGCTGGAAATAATAGTTCTGCGGTCACGAATCAGATCCTTGGCCTCTTTTTTGAAAACTATCATTACATGTTTAAGTTTCATTTCGCACCTGCCAATCTGACGAATATCTCTTCCAGATCGTCATCCCCGTATTTCTCCTTCAGTTCCTCCACCGAACCGCATTCCACCAGCTTGCCTTTATGGATGATGCCGATGCGGTCACAGAGCTTTTCAACTTCGCTCATGGTATGGCTGGAAAAAATAATTGTTTTACCATCGGCTTTGCATTCCAGAATAAAGTCCTGAACGTCGCGGGAAGCCGTGACATCCAGTCCGGAGGTAGGTTCATCAAAAAGCATGATATCGGGATTATGTATAATGGACCGCGCAAATGCAGCTTTTTGCTTCATTCCCTTTGACAGCTTTGAGGCCCTTTTATTCATAAAATCCTGCATCCCGAAGGCCTCCGCCAGATACTGCGAGCGTTCCTTAATAGCTGCCTTGCTCATACCGTTCAGCTCTCCGAAGTAGGCTATGTTCTCCGCTGCGGTCAGCCTGTCATAGAGCCCTGTCTCCCCTCCAAAAAGAATACCGATATGTGTGCGTACCTTCTCTGGCTCTTTCTGAGTATCAAAACCCATAAGAATAGCGTTGCCTGAGGTAGGACGCAGCATAGTTGAGAGCATCCTCAGTGTGGTGGTCTTGCCCGCTCCATTTTCTCCCAGCAGGCCAAAAATCTCACCTTTGTTTACTTTGAAGCTGATCCTTTCAACTGCTGTGAACTGACCGAACTTCTTCTCCAGCTCTTTTACTTCTATCATAAGTTTTATCACTCCTCACTGATCACCCCTTTATTTATCTAAAGGCTGACCCTTGCTCAAAACAAATAATTTCAATGCGGCTACCCATTTCTTGCCTGTTTAATATACGCCTGCTACCAAGCACCTCCAGCTAAAAGGCTGTAAATATGTAAGGGGTGGGCATGTGGTCTGTTTATCACCTTGATATTTTAAGCGGTATAGTATTACATGAGTGCGAAAAACTTGTGGTTACGTGATCATCAAACTGACCTGGATCTCATTGTGTATATTGCTTCAGCAAAAATCAGATCCTCCCTGGTCGTTATCTTGATATTATAATAATCACTCATAACAAGCTTCACTTTATACCCCAGCCTCTCAGCAAGCATCGCATCATCAGTACCGTCAAAGCCTTCTGATAATGCCCTCCTGTGAGCCTCCATGATAAGCCCGTATTTAAATGCCTGAGGCGTCTGTATCTGCCAGAGGTCGCTCCTGTCTATGGTCTTGTCAACAAAGCTGCCTGCATCAGCCAGCTTTATGGTGTCTTTTACAGGCACAGCAGCACAGGCAGCTCCAAATGTACCCGCAGCATTTATACATGCCATTATACTCTCCTGCATAATAAAAGGTCTGGCTCCGTCATGTATCAAAACAATACCGCAATCTACAGACACCTGATTGAGTCCGTTGAATACAGACTGCTGTCTTGTCTCTCCTCCTGGCACAACAGCTTTCACCTTCTTAAAACTATATTTATCAATAATACTCTTTTTGCAATACTCTATTTCATTCTCATTGGCAACAATCACTATTTCGTCAATATGACTGCAGTCTTCAAAACTTTGTACTGTCAAAGCAAGAATCGGTCGGCCATGCACCTCGATATACTGTTTATTCATATCGAGTCCCATTCGCTTCCCTCTGCCTGCTGCAGCTATAACGACACAATTTTTACTCATATAGCAGTACTCCCGCCTCTTCGATATATAGACTGTGAAATCATTCAAGTACAAGTGATCATTAGTCATTCTATCACAATGGGGACAGTTCTGGAAGAAGGTCTGTCACTCTCACAATGGGGACAGTTCTGGAAAAAGGTCTGTCCCCACATCAGCCGTAAGAATGAGCTACCATATTTGGCAGAACTGTCCCCAAAAAACTGCCTCCCCGAAAAACTGCCTCTGGCAGAACTGTCCCCCATAAAGCATAAGAAAAAGCGGGGTTTATGGCCCCGCTTTCCATGCTTTACAAGATATATTCATATGACCGGATCAGTCATATAACTCTTTCGATCGAATATTTCGGCTTTGCAAATATCATACGTCCCGCCGCTGTCTGAAGTATGCTCGTGACAGTCACGTTAAGACTTTCTCCAATGTGCCTGCGGCCGCCGTCGATCACAATCATCGTCCCGTCATCGAGATAAGCTACGCCCTGGCCGTTTTCCTTCCCATCCTTGATGACCTGGACGGTTATCTCCTCGCCCGGCAGCGCAATCGGCTTGAGCGCATTTGCCAGCTCATTTATATTCAGCACCGACACTCCCTGAAAGTTAGCTACCTTGTTAAGGTTGAAATCTATGGTCAGAACCTTGCCTCCGAGCCTCTGCGCCATCTTCAGCAAAGCGCCGTCCACCTCCGAATCCGAATGCACTGTTTCATTTTCAATCCTCGTTGGGTACTTAAGATCCTTCTGAATCATATTCAAGACATCAAGGCCGCGCCTTCCCCTGTTCCTCTTCAAAGGATCCTGAGAATCAGCAATATGTCTGAGTTCATCGAGAACGAAGCTTGGTACTACCAACTCGCCCTCAATAAAACCGCTCCTGCAGATATCAATTATGCGTCCGTCAATTATGACGCTTGTATCCAATATCTTGGGCTCGGCACGTTTTTTTTCTGCACCTGCGCCATCTGATGATTTTCCACTTATAGCACTGAAAAAGTTCTCATTCTTCTTACCGGCTGCGATGGCAATGCCAAGGCAGCTGAAAAGGATATTTGCGGCAATTGAAACGGGAGTGCCGATTATATCGATATCTTTGATAGGTATGGTAACAAGATTTGCAATGACGAGTCCGACAATCAGACCAATTGAACTGATGGTGAGTTCATAAAGAGTCAGCCTCTGAATGAGCAGCTCCATCCTGTTGAGTGTCTCCATTACTATTTCAATCAACTTATTGCTGCCCATGTAAAAAATAATAGCAAGAGCAACAGCTACAACCAGAAAAATCAAAATCTTCAGCTCAGGGTTCATATCTGTGAGCTGATAAATGAAAAATGTCCTTGTTATTGTAATGCCTGTGACACACCCTACTGTAGCAAAAGAGAATTTAATGATATTGTTCAGCACATTATCTAACTCCCTTGTCAATAATAGTTTCAGTTATTGAATATCTTTTACGGCTGCCCGATGCTAGAAGCTTAAAAAATCATTTATTGCTGTTTCAATTTCCATTTGCTCTGAATCCTCTGCCAGCACCAGTTCACTGATAAGGATCTGTCTGGCGCTGTTCAGCATTTTTTTCTCACCGGTGGAAAGTCCCTTTTCCCTGTCTCTTTTCATAAGTATCCTGACTACATCGGCAACTTCATATATATTTCCGCTTCTTATTTTGGTCATATTTTCACGATAGCGCTTGTTCCAATTATTAGTGACATTCACACTGTGATCCTGCAGAATCTCATATACCTTGTCCACATCGCGGCTTCCTATGACCTCTCTGATTCCTATGCCATCGACATTTTGAGTCGGTATCATCACCTTCATATCTCCCACAGGCATTTTGAGCACATAATAATCCTGCTTGCAGCCAAGTATCTCTCTTTCTTCGATTGATTCGATTACCCCGGCTCCATGCATCGGGTAGACGATCTTATCGCCAATACTATACATAACAAATCCTCCAAATGAATAAAAGTAATCACCCTCTCATCTGTGATTTGTCTTTAGTTGGATATCGTCCGGCGAATTAAAAGAAAATTTTCGTCAGAAACGATCTGTGAATTCTGATAATGCTTTCAAAATATCAGCAAACGGGAAGTTTTTTATTAATTGGTATTAGCCCACTTCTCTTAGTATACTACAATGCTCGGTTAATGTCAAAGTAAACCATGCTGTCACGATATCAGCACGTTCCCACCTGCCGTCTACCATTAGCAGCGGGAAATTGTCTGCATCCCCGAATTCTTTTCAACGATGCGTTATAACGGCATTGACAAGGAGTTGTCCAAACATCTATAATGAAAACATGCTGATACATTTTTAAGTATTCTATTCCAATATATAGTGTACTGCAGTACGTAATTATTACCTAATTATGTATTTGTTTTATGCCATATAGGAAAATGAGCGCATCAGGAGAGTGAACATACAATGAAGGATATGCTAATCGATGAATTCCAGTACACGGTGCAGGAGTTGCTTTTCAGAAACAAGAGCATTATTGATTCCATTACAAAGTATCAGGATTCAAACGCCAGAGTTAACAGGGCAATAGTCAAGGCCGTCACTCAGTGCGGATGCATAAAGATAGATGCAAAAAAGCAGAAGATGCCTGAGGATGGCAGCTATGAGGAAATACGAAAGGCAATGGACACTCATGTAGACGGCCATTTATGCGAAAACTGCAGGGATCAGATCGAAAAGGAGCTTGGGAAAAATTTGTACTACATCGCATCCTTATGCAATACCCTTGATCTTAACTTGTACGATATTATGATAAAAGAACAGGAAAGAGTCAAAATGCTGGGACAATACAGTCTGGAATAATACTGTATCCAGAAAAAATCGTCCTTTTATTATGGAAGGGCTTCCTGAAGAGAATTCGACCAAAAGCGCAGACACAGGAACAACCCACACAAAATCACTCAAGGGATTCACTGATTCGAATCAGGTCGCCGATTGGGCAAAAGCTGCTATGGCAGTACTGATAGAATAAGGAGCAATAAATGGCAGTAGCGGAAAGCTTCTGCCAGCAGCTACAGCAGACAGGGCTCAGATGGTCCAGATGCTGTATAACCTGCTGTCAAGATAACCTGCTTTTATCCTGGCTTCAATACTAAAGCACATGGAAAGGAGTCCAAATCTCCGCTGAAACAGCAAATTTGGACTCCTTTGTTTTTAACAAAAAGTATGACTCAAAAGCCAGCACTGTTACTCGAATAATACATCCAACGCTTCCTGTACATTTGAAACCGGAATTATTTTAAAGCCAGAATCCACCTTCACCTGCGCTGCCAGCTTCATGTTGCCTTCAGGTATTACAACGCTCCTGAAGCCGAGCCTCATGGCCTCCGAAATCCTTTTATCTATCTGGCTGACTGCTCGCACTTCACCTGTCAGGCCTATTTCTCCCATGAGGACACAGTCGCCGGTCACAGGCATGTTTTTGAAACTTGAAGCGACAGCGGCAGCAACTCCCAGATCACATGCGGTTTCATCCAGCTTGATGCCTCCTACCACATTCAAATACGCATCAATATTGTAAAGCTGCAGTCCTACCCTCTTTTCCAGCACTGCCATCAGCATGGTGAGCCTGTTGTAATCAATCCCGGTGGCCATTCTTCGCGGAATTCCGAAATTGGTGGCACAGACAAGAGATTGTATTTCTATGAGCATGGGCCTGGTGCCCTCAAGGCTCGACACTACAACGGAACCGGGTACATTCCCGGACCTGCCCGACAGCATCATCTCAGATGGATTTGATATTTCAGCAAGGCCTGCGTCCCTCATCTCAAAAACGCCGATCTCGTTGGTGGAGCCAAACCTGTTCTTGACTGCCCTCAATATCCTGAAGCTCAAGTGCCTGTCCCCTTCAAAATAAAGAACCGTATCCACCATGTGCTCCAATACTCTCGGTCCTGCAATCGCCCCTTCCTTGGTCACATGTCCGACGATCATTACGGTTATGCCGCTTCCCTTGGCAAGCTTCATCAGCGCGGAGGTAACCTCCCTTACCTGGCTCACACTGCCCGGGGCTGAAGTTATAGTATCGGTATGCATTGTCTGAATAGAATCGATGATCACAAGGCCCGGCTTCTCTGCCTCGACTAACGCCGCAACCGTCTCGTAGCCTGACGCGGACACGATATAAACGCCGCTTCCCTTTACATTCAACCTGTCAGCACGTAGTTTTATCTGCCCGACAGATTCCTCTCCGGAAACATAGAGTATTTTCATGTCTTTTTTGATTGTATTACATATTTGGAGCAGCAGCGTAGATTTTCCTATACCCGGATCACCGCCCACCAGTATGAGCGACCCTTTGACGATCCCGCCGCCCAGTACCCGGTCAAGCTCCTTCATGCCTGTAAGGCTGCGCTCCTGGCTGTCGATGACTATTTCATCGAGGCTGACAGGCCTTGCCATACCTTCCTGTGATGAGACTGCTTTGACATCGCCGGATTGGCGTTCTTCTACAAAAGTGTTCCACTGCATGCAGGCAGGGCATTTGCCCAACCATCCGGAAGACTCATAGCCGCATTCCTGGCATACAAATATCGTTTTACTCTTTGCCATAGACCCTCCTTAAATACCCTGCCATTTTAGGGCGCCAAATAAGCTCCGCAATACTCATCATCTGAAGACCATTAACACATAAAACACCAATATCCTACAGTTCTCCTGCTTTCAGAAGACCGTCAAGCGCCAGCACAAACATTGCATGGGACCACGTAAGCGGTATCACCCACGCCGGCCGGCCTGTCAGCTTATCTATCTGTTCCGGCAGAAGCCCTTGCTCCGTGGTTCCTCTGACCGCCCACCAGAAATATTCCTTTGCTTTTTCGAAATTTTTTATCTCCATATTATAGAGTGCAGCCCATAAAGTTGTCAGTATCCACGGGTTGCCTCCAATATAATTATCGTATTCATACCTCATCAGTCCGCCTGTTTGGTGCACTGTGAGCTGATTTTCAACAGCCTGCGCAGTGGATATCATCCTCTCGTCTGCCGCATCATAAATCCCAAAGGGCACGGACATCCCCAACAAGCTGATATCTATCGCACCATCAATGAGTGAGTAATCCCTGGTGATGCTTCTGTCATTTGTCTTCAGCCATACCTTCTGGTCCGTATGCTCTTCTCCCCAGCCGTTTAACTTCACCCGGATACTGCGCACAAACCTGTTCCATTCAGGCTTCCAGAAGCCTTTGAAGATTGCTTCACGCAGGCTGTCTGCCTGCTCCTTCCAGTAGGCGGCAAGCTCCGGCGCTTCACCGATTATACCGGCTATTTCAGCACCCGCAGCAATACCCGCGCAGACTGCGGCGCTGGAATAGGCATGCTCTCCCAGCCTTTCCTCCCAAAGGTCAAAGCTCAGCCACGGCAGGCCTGTTTCTGCATCTCTGTACTTGAGCAGAAATCCAATGCCCTTCTTCACACAAGGCCACAGCCTTGCTAAAAATTCCTTGTCCCCGGTCATTTTATAATGCTCGAGAATTCCCCATATAATAGAGCCGCCTTCATCTATCTGCATCCCCCAGGACGGAGCAAGATTCCCATCCATATAGAACCGCTGCTGCCAGCTGCCCTCATCGTCCTGAACAGCTGCCGCCCAATCGTAGAAGCCTTCGGCTGCCTGTGTAAGGCCACATTTGTCAAGGGCTGTTGTGATAAAAGCAGCGTCCCGACCCCAGCAATATGCATATCTTCCGCATCTGGTGAACTGCTCGTCAACCTCCGGGGCGGCAAGAAGTGCTCCCGTCCTCTTGTTCGTCATCAGTGCAAAAACCAGAAGAGATCGCTTATACAACAGATCTACCTCTAAATGCCCTGTATTGATCTGTCTTGCATCACCAATATATCTACGCCAGTAATCAGCCGTATCGTCCATGTCCTTCCATGAATCTCTCAGCCTCTGAGCTTTCATCAGTTTCTTTAATTGTTTCAACTCCCGGGCAAAGCATATCCCAACGACGAACCTCATCGTCCCGCCGCATTCCAGTACAGTATTGTCCCAAAGCAGGCTTCCTTCCTTCATCATCCCAATCGTGTCATTGCCGTAGAGCTGTCCCTGACCGGCATTGTCACGTGCTCCTGAACCGAGCTGATACTGTTTTGCAGGAACGGACGATAAAATACCATAATAATATCCATGCCTGTAGTGGATCAAAGCCGACAGATCTGTTTCAAAAATAATTCCCGCCGTATCAAATGCTGATGACACAGTTGATGAATATATTACAAAGCCGGGCCGGAGCTGTTGCTCACCGCAGTTTTCAACCTCATAGCACCTGTTGAGTATATCGCTGTCCGGAACTGAAAAATCATATTGGCGGATTTTCAGGCAATATTTCCTGTAAGTGAATTCAGTAACTGCTATATTAGTGTCATCAATGTAATACTGCCTTACCTGCCAGTCGGAAGAATGCAGCCATGACGTGCCTTGCCAAAGCCCGGGGCATGTTATTCCAGTCAAGATAGTATCGATATGCTGCGGATAATCAATGTCCGGCCAGCAGATCCTAACCATATCTCCTTTGTCGTCTATGCATGCGAGCATACTGGAATTGCCCGTTACAAGCTGATTGAAGTAAGTTTTTGACATATCATCTCTCCTTATGCTCCATAACATATTTTAACACACCGCACTCCATCAGAAAATAGTTTGGGGGACAGTTCTCTCTTGGGGCCCTACCGGTCTCAATAATAATATCACATCGGTTTAAAAAGTACCTGAAGAAAAATATGTAAAGCAGTATCGGACATTTATCGTTTCGCTATAAATATTTTCATCCTAAAGGTACAAAATAATATAAACCGCAGTTATGGAGGTTCTTCATGGACAATTTGCTTCAACGCCTGACACTGCTCCTTACGCAGTTGATACAGGTATTCGTTTTCGTCGCAGGATGCTATTTCTTCGGAGTATCGATATACGGCTGGAGGAAAAGAAGGGACAAATCCGGCGAGACTGCTCCCCGCAAAAGGTTCGCAGTAGTAATAGCAGCACATAATGAAGAGCTGGTCATAGCCCATGTCATTGACAGCTTAAGGGATCAAAATTACCCCGATGAATTATATGATATCTTTGTTATTGCCGACAATTGCTCCGACATAACCGCTGATGTTGCCAGAAAACACGGTGCGTTGGTCTATGAACGCCACGATGTCGAGAAAAAAGGAAAAGGGCATGCATTGGAATGGATGTTTCAAAAGATATATGATATGAATGATAAATACGATGTAGTGTGCGTCTTTGATGCAGACAACCTTGTTTCGTCGAATTTTTTGTATGAAATGAACAAACAGCTCTGCAAAGGCCACAAAGTCGTTCAAGGCTACATTGACAGCAAAAACCCCTTTGACTCATGGATAACATGCTCCTACTCCATTGCTTTTTGGCTGTCCAACCGGACTTTCCAACTGCCCAGGTATTATCTGGGCCTGAGCTGCGGTTTGTGCGGGACAGGTTTCTGTGTTGATATTTCCGTACTGAAAAAAATCGGCTGGGGTGCGACCTGTCTGACCGAAGACCTTGAGTTTACCATGAAGCTGGCTTTGAACGGCATGAAAGTGGCTTGGGCGCATGAGGCAGCAGTATTCGACGAGAAGCCGATCACTCTCAGGCAATCCTGGCGTCAGAGGAAAAGATGGATGCAGGGCCATGCAGACTGTGCATCCAGATACCTGGTCCCCTTATTAAAAAAAGCATTCAGGGAATGTGACCTTGCCGCCTTTGACTGCGCAATATACCTGTTCCAGCCCATACGCTTCATCTTTATGGGGCTTATGTCAGTGATGCTGTGGATCCAGTCCTTCTATCCCGAAGCACCGTTTTATACATTGCAATATGTTTTTCCAACGGCAGTATGGTATGTTTTTGTCGTGCTGCAGTTCTTTTATGGGCCTCTGGTAATCCTATCCGAAAGCAAGTTTGACATGAAGGTGCTGCTGGCCTTCCTTATATATCCCTTCTACTGCCTTACCTGGGTCCCCATAACGATCCAGGGCTTTCTAAGTAGAAAAAACAAGGTATGGAATCACACCAAGCATACCCGTGTAATAACGATAAAGGAACTGGAGAAGCCTCAAAACACACTAAAACCTTCCTCTGAAGCCTCCCGCTATCAATAGGGACAGGCCTGTAAAAAGGGACAGTTCTGTAAAATGGGACAGTTCTGTAAAAGGGGACAGGTCTGTAAAAAGGGGACAGTTCTGTATAAAGGGACAGTTTGCAAAAAGGGACAGGTCTGTAAAAAGGGACAGGTCTGTAAAAAGGGGACAGGTCTGCACACCGTGCAGAACTGTCCCCTGTAAAGAACTGTCCCCTTATTTGGTGATAGGGTGGGCTGTTTCCGGGTCGGCCGCCTTCACGACGGTAAACTCCAGCTTGCCGTCCGCGAAGGATACCTTCACGGTATCTCCTGCCTTTACCGAACCATCGAGCATGTGCTCGGCCAGCTTATCCTCCACCATGCTCTGGATCGACCTTCTCAGAGGCCGCGCTCCAAATACAGGATCGAATCCCTTCTTAGCCAGGTGCTCCTTGGCTTCATCACTGATGATCAGAGTAATTTCGTTCTGAGACAGACGCTTTACAAGCACATCAAGCATTATGCCGACAATTTTCTTGATATTATCCTCATCCAGAGGATGGAACACAATGATATCGTCGACCCTGTTAAGGAATTCCGGTCGGAAGGTTTTCTTCAGTTCGCCCATAACATTGTTCTTCATATCCTCGTAATTCTTCGCAGTATCGTCACCTACTACAAAGCCCAGCCTCTTAGGCTCGGTTATCATTCTGCCGCCCACATTGGAGGTCATTATTATCACCGTGTTCCGAAAGTCCACGAGCCTGCCCTGGGAATCGGTCAGCCTCCCATCTTCCAATATCTGCAGCAATATGTTGAAAACATCCGGATGGGCTTTTTCAATCTCATCGAACAAAAGCACCGAATACGGCTTCCTTCTGACCTTCTCGGTCAGCTGTCCGCCTTCCTCGTATCCGACATATCCCGGAGGAGAGCCGACAAGCCTGGATACGGCGAACTTCTCCATATATTCGGACATATCGATTCTTATCATGGCATTTTCATTGCCGAACAATGCTTCTGCCAGTGCTTTGCTCAATTCTGTCTTTCCAACGCCTGTAGGACCGAGGAAAATGAATGAGCCTATAGGCCTTTTTGGATCCTTCAATCCGACCCGGCCTCTCCTGATGGCCTTTGAAACGGCTTTGACAGCCTCATCCTGTCCGATGACGCGTTCGTGGAGCACATCCTCCATCTTCATCAATCGCTCGGACTCCTCTTCAGCCAAACGCTTGACCGGTATTCCGGTCCAACTGGCAACGATATCAGCTATTTCATCCTCTGTAACTGTGTCAGTTCTGGTCTGATTCTTCTGATACCACTCGTTTTTTATTTTTTCATGCTCCGCTTTCAGCTTCTGTTCCTTGTCCCTGATGGAAGCGGCCTTCTCAAACTCCTGTGACCGTATCACATCTTCCTTCTCCTTGGCAAGCTTCTCAAGCTGTTCCTCAAGCAGCTTCACATCAACAGGCGCGGTAAATGCCTTCAGCCTTACCTTTGATGCCGCTTCATCGATCAGATCGATCGCCTTGTCCGGAAGATACCTGTCGGTAATATACCTGCTTGACAGCTTGGCTGCCGCTTCAAGGGCTCCGTCGGTGATCTTGACCCTGTGGTGGGCCTCGTATTTGTCACGAATGCCCTTGAGTATCTCCACTGTCTCCTCTTGCGAAGGTTCTCCTACAGTAATAGGCTGGAAACGCCTTTCAAGGGCGGAATCCTTCTCGACATGCTTGCGGTATTCATTGATCGTAGTGGCACCTATCACCTGGATCTCGCCGCGTGCCAACGCAGGCTTCAGAATATTTGATGCATCTATGGCGCCCTCAGCCGCTCCCGCACCAATGATGGTGTGCATTTCATCAATAAAAAGAATAACATTGCCCGCCTTGCGCACTTCATCCATAGCCTTTTTCAGCCGTTCCTCGAACTCGCCCCTGTACTTTGCACCGGCTACCATGGATGAAAGGTCGAGGGTGAAAACTCTCTTGTCCTTGAGAAGCTCAGGTATGTTCCCCTCAACGATTTTCTGCGCAAGTCCCTCTGCTATAGCGGTCTTTCCGACCCCCGGCTCTCCTATGAGGCACGGATTATTTTTCGTCCTTCTGCTGAGTATCTGTATTACCCTTTCAATCTCCTTGTCACGTCCCACTATGGGATCGAACTTTCCCTCCCTCGCCAATTCGGTAAGATCCCTCCCGAACTGATTCAATGTAGGAGTATTGGTCTGACTGGATGTGCTTCTCGGTTCGCCGCTTGCAGTCGGCGCATCCTCATTCAGCATTTTTACGATATCATTCAACAACTTCTGAGGGTCTACACCAAGATCTATCAATATTCTTACTGCAACGCTTTCCCCTTCCCTCATAATGCCCAGCAGGAGATGCTCCGTGCCGATATAATTGTGTCCAAGCCTTCTTGCCTCCATCAATCCCAGTTCCAGCACCTTTTTTGTCCTGGGTGTGAAATCAAGGGCATTCTTTCCTGTATTATCCCCGCGTCCGATCAGTTCCTCGATTTCCTTGAGGACCTTCTCTTCACTGACGCCCTGTCCCTGCAGCACTCTGGCCGCAACTCCGGTGCCCTCCTTTATCAGACCCAGCAGCAGGTGCTCGGTCCCTACATAGCTATGCCCCAGCTTCACAGCGCTCTCCTGTGATAAATTTATAGCTTTCTCAGCTTTTTCAGTAAATCTTCCATACATAGCCCATCACTCCTTAATGTATCCTTTCGTTAAGCTTCTTGCGTATCAGCTCAGCCCTCTTTTGATCCCTCTCGTCGGGCTTGAGCAGCTCTCCGTATATTTTTTGCAGATAAGCCGGCTGTATCATAAGCGTTAGTTCATTTATATCCTCGAGCTCCATTCCATGCAGCAGACCCATTATCATTCCGAGCCTGACATCGGACATAAGCTTCAGGCTTTCTTCGGAGGTTATCAGCCTGGCATTCTGAAGCAAGCCAAGAGATCTGAATATCCTGTCTTCGAAACGTACAGGGTTCTGTCTGTAAAGCTCCATGCGCAGCATTTTTTCCTGCTCCGAGATCTGTGCAGTGATATTTGATATGCCTGCGATTATCTCCTCCTCTGTCTGGCCCAGCGTTACCTGATTTGATATCTGGAACATATTCCCCTCGGCCTCGCTGTTCTCACCATATAAACCACGTACAGCAACGCCTATCTTTCCACAGGTTTCAAGAATCCCCTTAATGTAGCCCGTCATCGACAATGCAGGAAGATGGAGCATTACGGAGGCTCTTATCCCTGTTCCGATATTGGTTGGGCAGCAGGTAAGGTAACCATAGCTTTTATCAAATGCGAACCCAAGCTTTCTATCAAGGCTGGACTCCAGGCTGCTGCACAGTCTCCATGCTTCATCGAGCTTCATGCCCGCATATATGCACTGCAGCCTTAAATGATCCTCTTCATTGACCATTATGCTTATTCTTCCGTCCTTACTTACGATAGCAGCCCTGTTAATATTGCCTTCAGCAAATTCGGGACTGATAAGGTGCTTCTCTACAAGAAGCTGTCTGTCCAATGGCCTTAATGACTGCATCTCCAGATATGAGAGCTCAAACCCGGATATTGTTGTATCATCGAACAAAGCGGTTTTCACCTTCTCAAGGATTTCAGCCCCCTGTGTACGGCTCATACGCGTCGTAAAGGGATATGCCTCAAGGTTTCTCGCAAGCCTGACCCTGCTGCTAATGGCCACATCATAGCCGGGTGCAGGACGGGTGCCTTCCTGACTCATACCGCACCTCCGTTCACATTTCTGCTGCTCTCCAGGTTCCTGATCCTGTCCCTCAGCTGAGCTGCCTTCTCATACTGCTCGCTTTCGATGGCGCCGGACAATTCACCCTTGAGCCTGTCGATCTCATCCGAAAGCCTGATCCCGGCGTCGGTCTTTTTTACATCCTGATTTTGCTCAGGCTTCTTTCCGGTGTGCTCAGCGTTTCCGTGCAGCCTTCTGAGTATAGGGGCCAGACTGTCCCTGAATACACTGTAACAGTTCGCGCAGCCAAGTTTTCCGCCTTTTCTGAAGTCGTCGAAGCTCATACCGCAGACATTGCAGCGGAGTATTTCCGGCTGCTTTAACTCTCCATATCCTGTATTATTATTGCCGGGAAATCCCCAAAGAAAATTACCCAGACTGATCTGCGGGCTGAAGGACAGCGTACCGTTTTCAGCTGCGCACTGGGTGCAGAGATACATCTCGACCTTCTTGCCGTTTATTATTTGTGTATAATGTACATTAGCCTCTCTTTTATTGCACTGCTGGCAAACCATATGCCTCACTCCCTGCAAATTTAGTCATTACATGATTATAACACTTGGGTTCAAAGAAAATTTTTCGTTTGTAGAAAAATTTTCTAACCTCAGCAGTGTTTCAACGAGGCGGGAGATATGCTCTCCGCCTGAAATACAAGTTGGTACCCGCCACCAAGCGTTTTTCAGCCCGAGGGCTGAAAATACGTAAAGAGGTGGGGCGGGGGGGCCCATCTTTCGCCTCGTTATAACACTGTTGATACATTTTTAACGGTACAGCTCCGAGTATTCTATACTATCAGGCTCAGCAGCATGTTTTTCAGCATCGCAGCCCTTATTATATCCCTGTCAGGCATGCCTATACCGCCTAGCACCTTATCGCTGGTGGCCGCCTTAAGCAACAAACCCTCTCTGGCACTGATGACCTCATAATCAACGAAATTATTGACAAAAACCTCTGCAGACTGCTGAGAAATGCTGTCTCCCATGGAACTGACAATATGCATGAGATAATTTCCCGGTCTGTTTATGTTAACTCGTCTGATCCTTATGTGTCCTCCCCCGCCGCGCCTGCTCTCGACATAGTAGCCTCTCTCAGTCGTAAATCTTGTATCTATAACATAGTTTATCTGCGAGGGCACGCAGTTGAAATGGTTTGCCAGTTCGTTGCGCTGTATCTCTATAGCTCCGTCGGTGTCGTTTATCATCTGCTTTAAAAAAGCTTCAATAATATCGCTCATCCTGGCCAATTGCGCTCACTCCCTTCATCGCTGTATTGATTTTGACTATCTTTGACTTTCAATAATATTATAATTCACGGTATAATTATATTCAAGCATTTTTTTATTATCAGCCATAAGATAATCTCCTTTACAAGCTTTTTATATACATATGTACCAAAACGGAAGTTGCACTTGTTTTATTATTTTTGCTCGTATCACACTGATTATTCACCAATCAGTATTTACTCCCGATCAGACAGCAGAAAACATCATCCGGCAGGGATCACGCCACAATTCAAACATCACATAAAAACCCGGCAGTTTGCGCTGCCGGGCAATGAAAATAACCTGTCGTTTACAAAGTTTCTCTATTGATTTCATATTTGACTACATCAGGTAGATCCTATCACTACTTGCCCTCCGGTTCATCCGTCTGTTTTGGCATCTCCCCGGAAGTGACTCCTTCCCGTTGTGCCGGGGCTTCGTTCTGTTGAACCGGGGCTCCTCTCTGTACGGTCGGCGCAGGCTGTGTCTGTTGTGCATACGGTGCATGTGCCGAATGTGACCCGGGATACGCAGGACCCCTTGTATATGCATTATCACTCCTGCGCTTCTTGGTTGTTTTCCTGTAGATCCATATGCCGAATAACACGCATAACCCTATGAACACCAGAACAGGCAGCGCTGCAACTATGAACAGAAGCAGATCACCAAGGAATTCAACTACATTAAGTAGGCTATCCTTCAGGCTGTTCAGCAGTTTTTCACCATAGGTCTCAGGCTTTGGGTCATAATCAGGACGTCTTTCATTCATGTTGATAGTAATGGTAGAAAGGTCGACCAGGCTATTCAGCTTGTTCAGATTGCCCGTAAGACTCTCGATCTGGTACCTTATTTCAGTCAGCTTGCTCTCAGCCTTAAAAATCTCTTCCAGGTCATCAAGCTTGGCTACATAGGATTCAAGCTTTTCCTGCTCCATCTTTAGCAGCCTCAGCCTTGATTCAACATCAAAAACCTGCTCCGTTACATCCTGTCCGTCAGTCGTATAGTTGAATACATCGCCCAGACCTCTCAGCTTGTTAATAACGGAGTCAAACATTTCCTTATTGACACGGAGAACTATCGTTCCGCTCTTTACCAGCTTCACTTCCTCTTCGATATAGACCCTGTCGGTATTTATATTTGTCTGCTGAATAAAGCCTATGTTGGCAATTATCCCCTCGATGTTGGCAAATGCATTATCGAAGTTTTCAACTTCTATGGTCAGATTTGCGCTTCTGATAATTTTTCTTTCGGCAAGTATAACATTTGACACATTTACGGGGCTACTTCCGCCTCCTGCCAGTGAATCCGCCGTAGATGCAGCCTGCGGCGCTTCTGCCGGCACGGCTTCTGAAAATTGTACATCGACATCCCCATTGTACATGTCTGAATCCATTGCAGGCCCTGCAGTCGTCGGCATCTGAGCTGTCTTTTCGCTACTGCTGCCACAGCCTGTCATCACTGATGCCATAATCACCAGTACCAGGAATATACCTAACAGCTTTTTTAGCATACTTTCCTCCTCCTTTATCCCATATATGTATTTATCGGGCTTAATAGTAAAGACGTAAATGCTGTATCAAAGTTCCATCAAAATTTGAGTACAGTAACATGAAAGTATATCCCAGTACAGACGCACAAAAAGAGCTGCCCTTTCAGGCAGCCCCTATGATCATCCATCAATTACCTTGTTATTCGTCGTCATCATCGTCGGTCATTTCCTTCTTGGCCTCATCAATGACTTTCTGAGCCACGTTGGCCGGAGCCTCCTCATATCTTTCAAAATACTGCTTGAAGGCGCCCCTGCCCTGGGTCATGCTTCGCAGATCGTTGGCATATTTGAACATCTCCGCCGACGGCACTTCTGCAACGACCTGCTGCAAGCCGCCTTCCTGCGGGTTCATGCCGAGGATCCTTCCTCTTCTCTTGTTAAGGTCACCGATGATGTCTCCCATGTAGCTGTCCGGAATATATACCTCAACATGGCTTATGGGCTCGAGCAGTACAGGCCCTGCCAGCGGGAGGCCTTTCTTGTAGGCCAGGCGCGCTGCGATCTTGAACGCCATTTCTGAAGAGTCGACATCATGATACGATCCATCCACCAGAGTGGCCTTCAGATTGACTACCGGGTATCCTGCCAGAACTCCGTGGGGTATGGCCTCACGCAGACCCTTTTCAACTGCCGGGTGATACTGCTTCGGAACCGATCCGCCGAAAATCTTTTCTTCAAATACGAGATCCTCAGACTCGCCGCGCTCGAATTCTACCCATACATGTCCATACTGGCCATGGCCGCCGGACTGCTTCTTGTGCTTTCCTTCCACCTTTACCTTCTTCTTTATGGTCTCTCTGTAGGGAACCTTGGGATCTACCAGATTCACGGATACACCGAATTTTGCCTTGAGCTTGCTCACGATAACGTCGAGATGCTGCTCGCCGACACCGGAGATAACAGTCTGATGCGTCTCAGCATTCACTTCCACCTTGAAGGTAGGATCTTCGTCCTGAAGCCTGTTGAGACCCGAGTTGATTTTCTCTTCATCACCTTTGGCCTTCGGCTCTACCGCCAGCGACAGTGCCGGTTCGGGGAACACGATTTTCTCTAGAACTACCGGCTTTGCCTGGTCGCACAGAGTATCGTTCGTATTGGTGTACTGCAGCTTTGCAACTGCGCCTATATCACCTGCGATGAGCTTATCGACAGGAAGCTGCTTCTTCCCTCTCAGCATGAATACCTGCGCTGTTTTTTCAGTTTTTTCCGATGTTGAATTATAAACAACCGTGTCTGATTTGAATGTGCCTGAATATACTCTGAATATTGAGATCTTTCCAACAAAGGGGTCTGCAATAGTCTTGAAAACAAGAGCCGACATGCTTTCATCCGCAGAATTTTTCAATTCCACGACTGTGTCCGTTCCGGGCTTGACTGCCTTTGTTACCGGCTTGACTGCAGGTGAGGGCATATATTCCGCGATCATATCCATGAGTGTCTGAACGCCCTGATTAAGGAATGAGGAGCCGCAGAGCACCGGAACTATGGAGCCGTCGGAAATTCCTGTACACAGGCCCTTCTGTATTTCTTCATTTGTAAACTCCTCGCCTCCGAAGAATTTTTCCATCAATTCCTCATCGGTTTCGGCAATCGCTTCATTGAGCGCATCCTTTAATGCAGCAATCTTATCATTCAAACCGGCAGGGATAGCTATATCTGTAAGCTTATCCTTGTCGAACTTTTTCGCTTTCATATTTATAACATCAACAAAACCCGTAAATTTCTCAGCTTCGATAATCGGAAGCTGGAAAGCAATTACGTTTTTACCGAATGTATTTGTCAACTGATCAAGTACTTCAAAGAAATTTGCATTTTCTTCGTCCATCTTGTTAACGAAGAACATTTTGGGCAGTCCATGTTCCTTGGCATATGCCCAGGATTTTTCAGTACCTACTGCGACGCCGCCCTTGGCAGGAACCAATATGACTGCGGAATCCGATATCCTGATTCCCTGCTTTACTTCTCCCACAAAGTCAAAATAACCGGGAGTGTCAATAACATTGATTTTAACATCCTTCCATTCACAAGGTGCAATAGCAGTGTTGATCGAAATCTTTCTCTTGATTTCCTCCGGGTCGTAATCCGTAGTAGTATTGCCGTCATTTACCTTGCCAAATCTGTCAAGTACTCCGGTATTAAACAGCATTGCCTCCGCAAGAGTCGTCTTACCTGCTCCGCCGTGCGACAACAGGCACACATTGCGGAGCTTTTCCACGGTATAATCCTTCATATGAATTCCCCCTTGTTTTATTACGCTCTTTTAGTATTTTCCTTTTACAGGAAAAAAAATTCAAGCAATATGGGTATTATGACACAATGTATATTATAACATACATTAAGGCCAGTTCAAGGATTTTCTTGAAAGAGAAGGCCGCACCATTTATTTTGTCAGGGCTGTAAAACTCATGCTTTTGATACCAGGCCTGTCCCTCTGTTAACTGCGCTGCTGGTATGATCGATGCAGCACACCGTTTTCCTTGACATTTCCAATATATCATTGTAAATTTATATCAAAATAACACAGAATCAATATATTGTTGGTAAAACGGCAGAATGGAAAGAATAGTGGCATAACAACCGAAAAACGGCAGAAAGGAAGATGGTTATGATAATTGTAATGAAGCCCGGCTCAAAGGAGTCCGAGATACGGGAAGTCTCAAATGTTCTGGAAAATGCCGGATTGGGGGTCCACATCTCCAAGGGCACCGAGAGGATTATTATCGGTGTGATCGGTGACAAACGGCTCCTTCGCGATATTCCTCTTGAACTTATGCAGGGTGTCGACAAGCTGGTGCCGATAATGGAAAGCTACAAGCTGGCCGGCAGGACTTTCAAGCCGGAGGCGAGCGTAATAGATGTCGGCGGAGTAAAAATCGGCGGCAGGGAACTGGTGATGATGGCAGGCCCGTGCGCTGTGGAAAGCCCGGATCAGGTCATGGAAGCGGCAAAAGCCATCCGGAGATCCGGCGCACAGTTTCTTCGCGGCGGGGCCTTCAAGCCCAGGACCTCGCCCTATTCCTTCCAGGGGCTGGAGGAGGAAGGGCTGAAAATGCTCAAGGAGGCCAGCGAAGCTACAGGCCTTCTGACTGTCACGGAGGTCATAAGCGAGCGTTCTGTGGAGATAGCAGCAAGGTATGTCGACATGTTCCAGATAGGCGCTCGCAATTCACAGAACTTCCACCTTCTCAGAGAAGTGGGGCGCTCGGGCAAGCCGGTATTGTTTAAAAGAGGCTCCGCAACAACTATTGATGAATGGCTCAATGCAGCTGAATATATAATGAGTGAAGGCAATTACAATGTAGTGCTGTGCGAACGCGGCATCAGGACCTTTGAGACAGCAACAAGAAATACGCTTGATATCAGCGCTGTCCCGGTTGTCAAGAACAGCAGCCATCTTCCAGTCATCGTCGACCCCAGCCATGCAGCAGGCAGGACACAGTACATCCTTCCTCTTTCGAGGGCGGCCATTGCCGCAGGCGCCGACGGCCTGATCATAGAAGTGCATCCTTGTCCGAGATGTGCCCTTTCCGATGCTGCACAGCAATTGGATCCCGAGTCCTTTGACAGTTTGTGTAAAGATATTGGAAGGATTGCCGAAATAGTAGGCAGAGAGTTTGGATATGGAGCTTGAAAGAGTAGCAATCATCGGCCTTGGGCTGATCGGGGGTTCTCTGGCGCGGGCATTGCGGGCAAAGACAGCGGTAGGTGAGATCACAGCAGTCGACAGCAATCGGTCAGCCCTCGGGCTTGCGCTGGAACAGGGAATCATTGACAAGGGACTTACTGCGCCGGACAGCAGCGTATGTTCCTCGGATATAGTATTTATCTGTACTCCGGTAAAGCAGGCGCTTGTATATATAGATATGCTGGCCTCTGAAGCGGGAGACAGGACTATAATCACCGATGTGTGCAGCACAAAGAGCGAGATCATGGAATATGTCGAAAAGATGCAGAAAACGCCATGCTTTATTGGAGGTCATCCAATGGCCGGCACTGAAAGATCTGGTTTTGCAAACAGCTTCGCACATCTTTTCGAAAATGCATATTATGTACTTACACCGGCATCAAACGCATCACGGGAAGCTGTCACGGCTCTTTCCTCAGTTGTTGAAAGTATTGGAGCCATACCTCTGATAATGACCGCAGAGGAACACGACAAAGCCGCAGGCAGCATAAGCCATCTACCCCATGTCCTTGCTGCGGCGCTGGTGAACCTTGTAAGGCAGGCCGACAAAGGCAGCGGCAGGATGCAGGCTTTAGCCGCCGGCGGCTTCAGAGACATTACCCGGATAGCTTCATCGAATCCGGGATTATGGGAAAACATCGTACTGAGCAATAAGGAGCAATTATTGCTGCTGCTGAGGCAGCTTGACAAATTATTGGACGAATTTGCCGGATATCTTGAAAATGACTGTTCGGCTGAAATATACGATTTCTTCAGCCAGGCGGGCAGGTTCCGGGATTCCATATCGGACCGCGGACGTGGACTGCTGCCTGCGGTACATAAGCTTATCGTAGATGTACAGGACAGACCAGGAATTATAGGTGAGATAGCAACAATACTTGGCAGCAATAATATAAATATTAAAAACATTAATGTTGCAAATAGCCGTGAATTCGAGCAAGGATGCCTGATAATAACACTCTCTGATAGTGAGAGTGCAAATATTGCCTTTGACTTGCTCATACAAACAGGATATAAAGTATTTAAAAATAGGTAATTTATATGATATCTAATTCAGGGGGGACGTAGCGTGTTAATTGAGAACAGGAACAGACTCAGGGGAGAAATAACCGTACCCGGCGACAAATCGATTTCCCACAGGGCGATAGTCATCGGAGCTCTTGCAAGCGGAACTACTGAAATAGACAATTTTCTGCTTGGAGAAGACTGCATAAGTACTATCGAATGCTTCAGAAAGATGCAGGTCGGAATCGAAATATTGCAGGATAACAAGGTCAAGGTCCATGGCAAAGGTCTATATGGTCTTAAGTCTCCCGCTTCCGTGCTCAATGCAGGACGCTCGGGCACTGCGCTCAGACTGCTGCTTGGAGTCCTGTGCGGACAGCCGTTCACATCCGGTGTGATCAGAAATGAGTCCTCGATGAAAAAGCCGGTGGGCAAGGTCGTGAGCTATCTGCGGCAGATGGGGGCAAATATCGCCGGCAAGGAAGACGGCAGCCTTTGTCCTCTGACAATTTCACCAACCAGGCTTAAAGGCATTGATTGTGAACTGCCGGTACACGAAACCCATATAAAATCTCCTCTGCTTATCGCAGGCCTGTACTCCGATGGCGAGACAATCGTCCATGAACCTATTAGGTCAAGAAACCATACCGAGCTGATGCTTAACTATTTCGGAGCCGATATAAGGTCAGAGGGCCTTGCCGTCAGATCCCACTCCGTTGAGAATCTTTACGCCCAGAAGGTATCGATTCCCGGTGATATATCTATGGCATCGTATTTTATAACTGCAGCGCTGCTTGTCCCCAATTCAGACATCGTTATAAGGAATGTAGGCGTCAATGCTACAAGGACCGGAATACTGAATGTGTATAAAGAAATGGGAGCCAGAATCGAGCTGTTGAATGAAAGAATCGTCAGCGGCGAAAGCGTTGCCGATATACATGTAATGACCTCCAGCCTGAAATGCGTAAAAATTGACGGACAGCTTGTGCCAAGCCTCATTGACGAGTTGCCGGTCATGGTTGTCGCAGCTAGCCTTGCTGAAGGCACGACCGAGATAAACGGTCTCTCAAGCTTCAAGGTCAAGGAGTCGGGTAAGCTGAAGGCAATTTCGATGGAGCTTGCAAAAATGGGTGCAAAAATAGTTGAGAACGAAGACGGGCTGGTCATCGAGGGCCGGAAATCCCTCAGAGGTACAGTTGTAGACAGCAACAACAACCACTCGCATGCAATGGCCCTGTCGATAGCCGGGCTGGTCGCAGAAGAAGAGACTACCATCAGGAAAACCCAATCTGTTGATATTGTGTACCCTAAATTCTATGAAACGCTTAACAAGCTTTGATTAACATACACAAGTGAGTCAATGGTACATCATACACAAAAGCGTCCGAATACTGTCTGGTATTCGGACGCTTCTATTTCCTTGATTTATTCAAACTTTTCTTTTATTTTATAGCCAAGAACCATCAAGCTGTCGCTGAGGTGCACATTCTCAATGACCATTTCATACGGAAGCTTCAGATCCATCGGAGAAAAGTTCCACATCCCCTTTATGCCAAGACGAGCAACCCTTTCAGCCGTCTCACGTGCATGCTCGTACGGCACTGTGAGCATGGCGATATCTACCTTGTTGATGCTTACAAAATCTTCAAGTGTCTTCATGTCCAATATTTCAAGTCCGTTTATTTTTTGTCCGATCAGCTTTGGGTCGACATCAAACAATCCTATAGTCTTAAAGCCTCTTTTTTCAAAATTGCCATAGTGGGCCAGCGCTTGTCCCATATTGCCCGCCCCAAGTATAATAGTCTGGAACTTGTTGTTGATACCCAATATGTTGGCTATTTCATTGTAAAGCAATTCCACATTGTATCCGTAGCCCTGCTGTCCAAATCCACCAAAACAATTAAGATCCTGCCTTATCTGTGATGCTGTTATCCCCATTCTGTAGCTGAGCTCCTTGGAGGATATCCTGGTTATGTCCATCATGAGCAGATCGGACAAATACCTGTAATATCTGGGAAGCCTTTTGATAACAGCAATAGAGACATTCTTTTTTGAAGCCATGTACTGCCTCCTTCAAAATTTTATAATGTTTTGGGTACTTGCGCCAATAAAATTATACAACTTTGATATTTTTTTGTCAATATTGCCCTAAACCACATATTCTGCTAGAATTAAGTCTCGGAGAAACCAAAACAGCGTTTACGGAACGGGATTAGAAATGATAATTCTATCATGCAATGAAATAAGTCTATCCTTTGGAACAGACGTTATATTGAATAAAGCAAGCTTCAAGCTGCTGCAGGGTGAGAAGGCAGGCCTGGTCGGTGTCAACGGAGCCGGTAAGTCAACTCTTTTCAGGATAATAATCGGGCAGCTTCAGCAGGACAGCGGAGATGTCTTCATGTCAAAGGGACTTCGTGTTGGCTTCCTTGACCAGTATTCCGGTTTGGAGTCGGATAATACAATATGGTCTGAGATGCTCACGACATATAAATCACTGATATCTGCGGAGAAGCGCCTGAAGCAGCTGGAGCACGATATAAGCAGCGAAAGCAGCCAGGAGCGTCTCCACTCTATGATGAAGGAGTACGATACGCTGCTGGAGCGTTTTTCCCGTGAGGGGGGCTACGAATATAACAGCCGCATAAGAGGCGTTCTGCGTGGTCTTGGTTTTGACGATTCACAATTTGAGCTGATGGTAAAGACCCTGAGCGGAGGACAAAAAACACGCCTTGCTCTTGCCAGGCTGCTGCTGGAGGAACCGGATCTGCTGCTGCTTGACGAGCCCACCAACCACCTTGATATCAGTGCAATAGAGTGGCTCGAGGATTTTCTCAAAAATTACAGGAGATCGGTTCTGGTAATATCGCATGACAGGTACTTTTTAGATACAGTAACAACCAAAACCATTGAGATCGAAAACAATGAATGCACAGAGTACGGCGGCAACTATACGGAGTACGCCAAAAAGAAATCAGAGGCAAGGGAAATATTGCAGAAGCACTACGAGCTGCAGCAAAAAGAAATAGCGCGGATGGAGGCATTCATCGAGCAGCAGCGCCGGTGGAACAGGGAGAAAAATATAGTTGCTGCAGAGAGCAGGCAAAAAGCAATAGACAGGATGGAGAAGCTCGATGCGCCCAAAAAGCTGCCCGGAAGCATTAAACTTAGGTTTACCAGCAGTATCACAAGCGGAAATGATATTCTCTTTGTCGAAGAGCTGTCAAAAAGCTTTCCGGGAAAGGAACTGTTCAAGAATATCAGTTTTGATGTAAAACGAAATGAAAAGGTATTTTTGCTTGGGCCAAACGGCTGCGGAAAATCGACACTGCTTAAGATCCTGTCGGGAAAAATACCGCAGACCTTTGGCAATTTCGAGTACGGACATAAAATAGTGCTTGGCTATTACGATCAGGAGCTTGAAGGGCTGGATGAGAGCAATACGGTCCTGGAGGAAGTGTGGAATGATAATGAGAGCCTCAATCATACCCAGATACGCAATGCTCTTGCCCAATTCCTGTTCATCGGAGAAGATGTTTACAAGCCCATAAGCGTTCTCAGCGGCGGTGAGAAAAGCAGGGTCGCCCTGGTTAAGCTGATGCTCTCCGGATCCAATTTACTGCTTCTTGACGAGCCTACCAACCATCTGGACATAAATTCAAGGGAAGCCCTTGAGGAAGCTCTGCTTCTATTTGACGGGACGCTCCTGGTAGTTTCCCATGACCGTTACTTTATACGCAAGCTTGCCTCCAGAGTCATCGAAATGAACGGCAGCGGCATCGAAGATTATAAAGGCGGCTACCAGTATTACCTGGATCACCGCCGTATCTCCACTATGATGGAGTCCGATGAAAAAAGCAGGTCAGTTTCCGTTTCCAAGCAAGAACGTATGGAAACCAAGGAGGAAAGGGCAAGGAGACGGAAGCTTGAAAAACAGCTGGCCTCATGTGAGGCTGAGATAAGCAAAACGGAGGCACGGCTGGCCTCCATTTCAGACGAGATGTCAAGAGAGGATGCTCTCAGTGACCATCTATTGCTCTCTGAGCTCCATAATGAACAGCTCGCACTGGAAACCCGCCTGGAACAGCTTTATAGTGAGTGGACCGAACTGTCGGAGCAGTCAGCCGGGCTTTCGCCGCTCAGCTGAGCCTTCGGCCGCCGGGGCTGTGCTTTTGCCGGCCGGGGAGCACCTTAATGAACGGTATGTCACTGCAGCTTAAAAGTATGCTAGTTAAAGTAGCTGTCTATACCCTTCTTGATAGCCTCTGCAATTTTTGCCTGATATTCTTCTGTCCCAAGCTTTTGCTCTTCTGCAGCGTTGGATAAAAAGCCGCATTCTACTATGGTTGTTGGTGTTTTGACATTCTTGATGATAACTATAGGCTGCTTTAGCTCGGGTTCACGTTTATTGCTCTTATCAACATTTTCCCGCAATGATTTCTGTATACATTCAGCAAGCTTTTTGCTTTCAGGAGAGTCTGACGGATAAAATGTCTGTGCACCATAATACTGAGCCTGCGTAAAACTGTTGGTATGAACGCTGACAACTATCTGGGCACCGCTGTTGTCCATGATCTCCTTACGCCTGGTCAGGTCCTGCAGCCTCTTGTAATAGATATCCGTTGTTCCCTCGCTATACACAAGCTTATCTTCCTCACGCGTCATAATCACGTTATACTGGTCTTTTTCCAACAGCTCTTTGACCTTGAAGGCAATGCTCAGATTCAGATCCTTTTCCTTCAGGCCGCTGTAGCTGCTGATCTTTCCCGGATCCTCCCCGCCATGGCCGGCGTCTATTACGACGGTCTTCTGCCCGGACGTTTTGGCGGCTGTGGCAGCCTGTGTATCTACGTTCATATTAAGACTGTAGATGGCTACCAGCAAAGCGAAAATAAGTCCTATCAGTATCAGATTGGATTTTCTCATTACAATAATCATATAACCCGTCTCCCAATTCAAATTCAATATAAGAATATTCGGGGACGGGTTGGACATATTACTAAGACTTGCAGTTGTTTATCTTTTCCGGACTTGTTTCAGATCGTCTATCCTGCCGCCGAGCTGCCTGACAGCGGATACGATGTCATAAAATGCTTCCCTGCTGATGCTCTCCCCGCTTTTTTGCAGATAGCCTCTTAACGCCGGTATTGCCCTGCCGTCGCCGTATTTCGCCAGGCACGCCGCCGCGACGACTTTATCCGACAGCATATTGAATACATTTTTCAGCGCTGAGTATATTTCATCCGAGGGGCTATCCTTTCCGATTTCAGCCAGAGACATGGCAAGATACTCACAGGTCTCCTCAGATCGCTTTCCTGAACTCATCTCCTGTATAATGGTACTGACAGCAGCCTGACCTATATTGGTCAGAGCATCTCTTGCAGTCTGCTGCATAAGCTCGGATGCTCCCCGGCTTTTTTCAATAATATCTATCAGGGGCAAAACAGCCTTCTGGGTCTTATATCTGCCAAGCAGCCTGGCTGCCATGACAGACCGGGCGATTTCTTCTTCACTTGAATCGGATATATTTCCGGTGCCGGCTGCAGTCTTGATTAGAAAATCTATTGCTTTATCGCCATAGCTCAGCAGCTTCTCATTAAGTATCGCTGGCAGCTCATCGTCACATATCTCTGTGCCGTAACAAAACATTTCTGTGATCTCATCAAATCCGACTTCGTCCAAATATTCCGATGGGGTCCTGGCAGTCCCGGGGAGCTGCTCTGACAGCCATCTCTTATATTCGTTATCCAGACAGGCCTCAAGCAGACTCTCGCTGTCTGTATCCGCAAAACTATCGTAAGCGCGCTCTTCGGTGGTTTTGATGCATGAATCATAAGCCGCCCGCATCGACAGATTGAAGCTGCTGAAGAATATTTCGGAATATTTTTTCAAATCACTTGCCTCCCGATGTCTTCTTTTTCTTCTTTTTTGTGGTTTTGTATTCATTGACTGAAGGATTCCAGGGACTCTTGGTAAAAGGCTTCTCCTTGACCTGTTCCTTTTTCCTGATCTTTTTAATGATGTTTATGCCAAAGTATCCCATTAGATACCCTATGGCAGCAACAGCTGGAATGAGCAGTATCGCTACAATATAACCAACAATGGACTCATTGAACAATCTAATGATAAAGTACGCCGGGCCAAGGAGGCCATTTATCGCAAGATGCTTTATCCTCTCGGCATAGCTGGCTTCAAAGTGAAGCAATGCAAGCACCGATACTGCAAGCGCCACAGGAAGCATGGCCATCAGGCCAATGACTAGACCCTTCCATGGCCTGGGTTCCAGCTCGTATTGCGGTTTCTTCTCCTTAACGGCCAGTTCCTTCATATCTGAATAAGTTAGCAGCGCAACGAATGTAAACGCAGCGAAGCAGTAAACGGGTAGCCAGTTATTAAATTTATCGCCTGTGACAGCCATGAACGGGTAGATAAATATAAAAAAAACCAAAAGGGTCATGGAATAGTTATATAATATTTTGGCCCCGCACTTTATATAATGTTTCATCAATAAACTCTCCTACTGTTTTTGTCTTCGCATATCCTTGAGGTATACGCTTCCGGTCACGGATTTTGCCTTTTTCTTCAGCTCAGCAGCAATTTCCCCAACCTGCAGATGATTGCAAAGAACTCTGTTCTCATTTGACACAACTGCAATAGATACCGTCATTATTGGATATCTGGTTATATAGCCTCTTCTGTTTGTCGTGCTGATGAATCCTGATTGCTTGTCTGCATCGGAATACAGTTCCGGCACTCTTTCATCAAAATCCTTTATTATATTCTCACAGAGTATATCTGCACATTCCGGCGATGTAACTATAACAAAGTCATCACCGCCGATATGACCTGTAAAATCATTTTTTGAGCCGAAGGTCCTCACATTGTCCATCAATATATCGGCAATGAGCTTTATTGCGGAGTCTCCGCGGGAGAAGCCGTAAGCGTCATTGTATGCTTTGAAATTGTCGACATCCAGATATAATATGGAAAATATCATTTCCTTTGCAATTCTGTAATTTATCTCTGATTGTATCTCGATGTTTCCGGGCAGCCCTGTCAGAGGATTTGCCAGCCTGTTCCTGTCTATCCTAAGCAGTGTGTTTTTGACCCTGCTTATCAGCTCACGCGGGTTGAAGGGTTTTGTTATATAGTCGTCAGCACCGAGTTCAAGTCCTGCAAGCTTGTCTTCCTCATTACCCTGGGCTGTGAGCATGATGATGGGCATCAGATTGTTGCTCTCATCCTTCCTGAGCAGCTTACAGACCTCAAATCCATCAATGCCGGGCATGACTACATCCAGAAGCACAAGGTCGGGTTTTTCGGACATAACCATTTTGATACCGTCTACGCCGTTGCTCGCAGATACGACATCGTACCCCTTTTCCTTCAGTATATCTGTAGTCAGCTTCACCATTAGCTCCGTATCATCGATAATGAGTATCTTCTTCTTAAACATATGCGCTCTCCAAAACAGTTTTGCCGCTGACAATATATATATAGATAAGATTATATAATATTTTTATATATTTGAACAGGTACTTTAGTCTGCTTTCCCCACTTATTATAATATCATGTTTGAATTATAATACAATAGATACCTGCTATTTCACCGTTCTGCACCCTGATGGGCAAAGACAGCGTAATGCATGGGCTCTTTGTTATTGCATAGTCATTCTTGTAAAATTAACGCCAGTATCCCTTATCATAATCCTTTGTCTGAGGTATAATACTATATGGCTTCAAACAGCAATATAAATAGAAAAATACATACAATCAAGGAGTGATTTTTTTTGGCCGAGTTTTGTGAATGCGGCTCTCTCAAGATCAACGGACGTTGTTCCAATAAGAGCTGCAAGATTGGCGGCGATACAGGCGCTGCTCCCATCAGAAAAACAGCCGCCGGACTGAATGCATCCGGCAGAGCTAAAGCCTCAAAGACATCTGCCCCCAAAAAGGCCGACCCCAGAAGAGCCTCAAAGGTAATAACCTATAATCTTTATGATATCAAAGAGGACATAGAGCCTGAAAATTAAACATTTTCAGGCTTCATTCCCCCATTGGGCCATGAACCGTACGCCGAGCCGCCAAAGCCCATGCCGGCATACGGACGCAGACGGTGTCGGATAATGCACAGCCTCTGCCCTATCCTCAGATAATTCGGGTCAATTCCCGGATTTGCCTCCAGAATACTTTCCATACTCGTATTATATTCCCGGGCTAAACCGGCAAGCGTATCGCCGGGCTGGATATATCGTGCAAAATGATCCGGCGGGCAGGCTGGTATGCATATCGTTTGTCCGATGCCCAGCCTGTGCGGATCCAGTCCGGGATTAGCTGCAATTATGTCAGTCAGCCTGACCTCAAGCCTCATTGATATGCTATACAGTGTATCTCCGGGCTGTACATGATATGGATACCCATTCCCCTGGCATCGCCTGAAGCTGTCGCTGTACAGCCTTTCATCCGGACGGGCCTGATCCGCAGGCTTCCCATCCGGGTCAAGGGTACCCCATGGGGTTATATACGGATTGTTGCTGAAGGGCATACTAAAAAAACAAGCCATCGAAATAAACTACTCCCTGAATATACTTCTTATGTATACTATGAAGCAGAAATTCTCTTGTTGCACGGATAATGACACCATAGAGCTTCTCATACAGCAAAAGGATAGACCCGGGCTATTCATGCAGGATTGGCTCGCCGGTGGAAGAGCATTCTCTTTTGAACCTCTCAAACTCACATATTATTTCCGGATGCATATCAAGGAACCTGGTCAACAGATCAATATTTTTCAAGGTATTGCTGCTTATATTGTGCTCGATCAGCTCCGTCTCCGTCAGGAGGTTGTCACCGGTCCCAATACATCTTAGAAATTTTTCTATGGTATTATGCCTGTTCAAAAGGAATTCGCCGATTTTTTTCCCAAGCTCTGTCAAAAAAATTATGCCATATTTCTTGTAATCCAGCAGAGCCAGTTCCGTGAGCTTCTGAACCATTTTAGTGGCAGATGAAGGCTTTACGTGCAGCATTTCCGATAAAGTGTTGATACGCATGTATCCTGCCTCCTGAATGTTCCTGTAGATCATTTCGAGATAGTCCTCCATGGCAGGAGTCAGCAGCTTATCCTCCTGTGCAAGCAGCTGGTAGCCGCGGACCGTATGAAAATCATTTTGCTGCATTATTATCACACCTTTGTTAGCCAAGGGAAATTTTTACGTTCATTTACAATATATTCGTAACACTGATATTTTATTTTTCATATATTGGTCTAGGATAAGAATTTTTCACTCCGCTAAAGCAGGCAAAATAAATCGTATACATAACCTATAAAGGAGGCTTTATTATATGACCGATCGATATATTCCGCTAAATCTGCTGCCTTTAGGCAGAAAGGCAAAGGTCAAAGCCCTTACTTCCGACGGGCCTGCACGCAGAAGAATGATGGATCTCGGACTGATCTCAGACACACTGGTTGAAGCTCTGCAAAAAAGCCCTTCCGGCGACCCTACTGCTTACAGCATTCGCGGAGCAGTTATTGCGCTGCGCTCGGAAGAAGCAGGTAAAATCATGGTTGAAGCGCACTAAACAGAGCTTAAGCGCAAGGAGGATATAAAATGGGACTTACCAGCCAATCTACCGGTACAAGCGTAATGAACAGTGAACTTAGAATTGAGCGTACTTCATCCGGTGATAAAGTCATCGCACTCACGGGAAACCCTAATGTAGGAAAAAGCACAGTTTTCAACAGCTTGACGGGACTGAACCAACACACTGGCAACTGGCCTGGCAAAACGGTGACCAACGCACAGGGGAAATACCGGCACAAGGATACGAATTTTATTATGGTAGACATCCCAGGTACTTATTCCCTTATGGCAAACTCGGCAGAAGAAGAGGTAGCCAGAGATTTTGTATGCTTCGGCAAGCCTGACGCTGCCGTTGTGGTAACCGATGCCACCTGTCTGGAGAGAAACCTGAATCTGGTACTTCAGACTTTGGAAATCACAGATAAGGTTGTTATATGTGTCAATCTGATCGATGAAGCAAAAAGAAAAAAGATATCAATAAACTGCGATAAGCTGTCCCGGCTTCTTGGAGCACCCGTAGTCCCTACTGACGCAAGAAATAGAAAAGGTCTTAAAGAACTCATGGATGCGGTTTATTCAGTCTCCAGCAAGCACACGTCTACAAAACCCATGACCATTACATATGATGATGCCATTGAACAGGCAATAAACATAATTCAGCCAAGGATATCGGAACTGGCGGACGGAAAAATCAACAGCCGCTGGGCGGCACTCAAGCTACTGGATGGAGATCCTGCTCTATTGAGTTCATTGGACAAATATCTGGGCTTTGATCTCATGGACGATTCTGAACTTACAGACCTACTTAACACAGCTAAAAAGCTCCTTGCCGATAATGGTATCCAGCCCGACCAAATACGAGATAAGATCGTATCAAGGCTCGTTTGCATAGCGGAGGCTATCAGCAGTGATACTGTCACCTTTCATAACAATCAGTACAATCGTACGGACCGGAAGATCGACAGTATCGTTACCTCAAGGATCCTGGGCATACCTATCATGCTATGCCTGCTGGCGATAATTTTCTGGATGACTATGGCAGGCGCAAATGTCCCATCTGCAATTATAGCGGATTTTCTCTTCGGGATTGAAGCCAAACTGACGGAATTGTTTATTTCAGCGGGATCACCTGAATGGCTCCATGGCGTATTGGTGCTTGGCATGTACCGGACTCTGGCATGGGTGATATCTGTCATGCTGCCGCCAATGGCCATATTCTTCCCCTTGTTTACCCTGCTGGAAGATCTGGGCTACCTGCCCAGAATAGCTTTCAATCTGGATAACTTTTTTAAAAAAGCATGTGCTCACGGAAAGCAGGCCTTGACCATGTGTATGGGCTTTGGCTGCAATGCCGCAGGAGTAATTGGCTGCAGGATTATTGAGTCACCGAGGGAAAGGCTGATCGCCATACTAACAAATGTTTTCGTACCCTGTAATGGACGTTTCCCTACACTGATCGCTATCGGCACTGTTTTCATAGGGGGAACCGCAAGCGGCGCCTTCCAGTCATTGACCTCCACCCTTGCCCTTACCGGGATCGTGACGCTGGGGATCTTTATGACCTTATTGGTATCCAGGATACTTTCCAAAACGATATTGAAGGGACTGCCGTCCTCCTTCACACTAGAGCTGCCTCCATACCGCAAACCGCAGATCGGTAGGATCATTGTCCGCTCGATCCTTGACAGAACGCTGTTTGTATTGGGCCGGGCGGTTGCCATTGCGGCACCGGCGGGACTGGTGATCTGGCTCATGGCAAATATCTCGGTTGGTGAAGTCAGTTTGTTGACTTATTGTGCAAATTTCCTTGATCCCTTTGCCAAACTGCTGGGATTGGACGGGTATATCCTGATGGCCTTTATCCTCGGCCTGCCTGCAAATGAGATCGTCATACCAATAATCATCATGAGCTATATGGCATCAGGCTCCATACTTGAACTGGATGAGCTTGAGGACTTAAGGCAGCTTCTTGTATCACACGGCTGGACCTGGCTTACTGGGGTATGCGTTATGCTGTTCTCACTTATGCACTTCCCTTGCGGCACGACTTTATGGACGATCCGCAAAGAAACACAAAGCATGAAATGGACGCTTGCTTCCATTGCTATACCAACTGCAGCGGGAATCATAGTTTGTTTTGTTGTGGCTAATGCAGCACGTCTGCTTGGGTTGGTATAGGTTCCGGCTAACTATCCTCGCACTGCTGCTGTTTGTTATTTAAATTTTTCTATTACTATTGAAAAATATTCCAATGTATGCTTTAATTGATGATATTTTAACAAATATTATGAATTGAGGGTACATAATGAAACAGAAGCTTTTTTACTTAATAGTGTTATTTGCGTTAACACTGGCGTTTACAGGCTGTGGCGGCAGCAAAACGATATCTCCTGAGAATCAGGCTGCCAGTCCCGTTGCGCAAGTAGAAGAAAACATACAGACAGACGATATCGATGCTGCATCAACAGGCGAAACAGATATTGCCGCAGTTGACCAGAATAAATCAGAAGATGTTCAACAGGACGATCAACAGGGTACTGCCGATAATCTTGTCAGTGAAGACTTTTTAATGCAGATAGAAGATGTTTTCTCCATAACAGGCAGAGGTACGGTAGCAACAGGTAAGATACTGTCCGGCCAGGTATCAGTCGATGCTGAGGTCGAGCTGGTCGGACTGGCTGATCAACCTAGAATTGTTACTGTCGGCGGTATTGAGATGTTCAGAAAACTGCTGGATACTGCAATAGCCGGCGACAATGTCGGCATAGTGCTAAATGACATTGAAAGAAATGATGTTCAAAGGGGACAGGTGCTGGCAGCCAAAGGCTCTATATCTGCACATAATACATTTTCAGCAGATATAGTATTTACCGAAAAGCAGGCCGATGCTTTCTTCAGCCGGGGTAGCTTCGACGGGCTCAGCTATTTCTTTACAACAGATTCAAACACTGTTTTCTATTTCGACCAGGCACTCCCTGATGAAAACGGCAAGCTGTCTGTAACAGCACAAATGCTTGCCAGGCTCCCTATGAAGGAAGGCACCACCTTTAGAGTCCTTCGCGGCGGAACAGACATCGCTTCAGGTGTGGTGACGAGCGTTGATGTTGAAATCACAGCTGAACCGGGTATAGAAAACGGCAGCATACCGGATAGCACAGAACAGTCTGCCGCTGAAGCATCTGATACTGCAGCCTCAAATGCTGGTATCACCGATGCCGATAACGCTGACGCCGGACCTGCAAATTTCGGTGTAAAGCTTTTAAGCTGCGGCGATCAAAAGATACAAGTGATCAAAATAATCCGCGAGATAACCGGACTAGGCCTGAAGGAAGCCAAAGAGCTTGCTGATTATACACCATCGGTCATCAAAGAAAATATAACACAAAATGAGGCCGAGGATATCAAATCAAAGCTGGAAGGAGCCGGAGCTGCTGTGGATATCATAAAATAGAGTGAATGAAGTGAGCAATGCCGTCTTCGTCATTGGAGAGAGTGACGAAGGCGGCTTTTTTCTTTATTTCCTCAGGAGCGTTCCCCATTGCTACTCCCAAGCCTGCATACTCTATCATCGACAGGTCGTTGAATCCATCGCCTATGGCGACCATTTCTTCACGGCGTATGCCAAAATGCTCGCCTATCTTTTCCATTGCCACAGCCTTTGACACTCTGCTGTCAAAAAACTCAAGAAATGTCGGCTTGGATGTGCAAAAAGTCACGCCCTTACCTAGCTTATCCGCCAGAACCCCCTGAAAATGCTTGATCTTTTCTGCATCGTCATACCATAGAAATTTGGTGACACCATTATTGATCAATTCTTCTTCATCAGTGATCATTATCGGCTCGACCATTGATAGTTTTTTATAATCATGTACTCTGTCGTTCAGTTCATTAGCATACAGCTTGTTGTCGGACCAGGCAATGACCGTTGTCCCGAGCTTTTTTCCCCACGCCAGTACATCTCTTGCATCACTGGGATCAAGGTCCTGCTTGTATAATATTTCTCGCGATTTCCCCATGACAATCATTGCGCCATTGTAGGTTATGACAGGGGAGTGTGGATCCAATACGTCATAATAGCGTTCAACACCCTGTATCGGCCTGCCGGTACAAATCGTGAACAAAACCCCTTTATCCACCACCTTGTGAATAGCGGCAATCGTTTTCTCCGTAATACTGCCCTGGCTATTTAACAAGGTTCCATCCATATCTACTGCAATCAACCTGTATTTCATCTGCTCTCCTGTCCGAAATCGTCAGATACTAACTGCATGATCGGTTTATATCGAATCATCCGTTAGCACAGCATCCGGTGTTTATAAATGCCCCCCTCATTTGAATAGGGGGGCAGATTAACACATCTTTTAACAATCTTTATCTGACAAATTAACTACTTCTTGAAAATAGAGAGATTATCTATATGTTTTTGCTCCTCCATGATAAGTTCAGTCAATACTTTATACAAGGTTGTTTTTTCATCCTCTTGAGACTGCACTAAGATTCCTTGAATCATAAATAGTAATGCCAGGTTTTCTTCCTCGAAATTCAAGCAGAGCTCAATCAATTCCATTGTGTCTTTAATTATTAAGTTTCTAGAAATTTTTGTAAAATCAAATACTAATTTTGAAGCTCTGTCATATATACTGATATCAATAGCTATATCAGGATCATCCTTTACTTGCACTTTCAATTTTTTATATTTCTCTATATGTCGTTTCTCTTCAAGTGCAAAAACTTTAGCAAGAACTTTAATATTATCTGCAACAGAAGCTTCGGATGCTATTTTCATATACAGCCCGTATCCTGCCTCTTCAATCGATATGAATTTGTCTAACAAATCAACAACTGTATAGCTCATAGACATTTAAATATATATCCTTTCCAAAAAGATTATATAGCACTTCGGTTCAACGAGGCGTAGGCCCATCTTTCGCCTCGTTTTTTCAGTGTACTAAACAACTTCTACAATAATCTTCGTAATCCTTTTTTTTATACAAAATTCATTGAATGGTCGATTGAACTTTGAAGGCGAAGCAAATATTAAAAGCCTCATTTATAGGAAACCCTGTAAACGAGGCTTTTTGTTTGGAGGCGCCACCCAGATTTGAACTGGGGGATAAGGGTTTTGCAGAACTCGATTAGTAGTTTTGTATATTTTAACTGGGTGCTATAACCATAGATTTTAAAGGCTTTTCTTTGGTAGTCACTTTGTAAGGGTTTATCATATTGAGTATTATTTTATATAAGTAGTACCCAATTAGTACCCAATTATTTTTTATATTCTACCACTTACCCTTACTACTAGCAAAAATAAAAATTCTGCCTAATCGTAAAAAACTTTTATAGAGTAATTTAATCTATCTTTACAACCTTCTTCGTTTAATTTATTTACTTGACTTTATTATATTTGTGCATTTATTACTTCTTCGATAATTTGTTTAACTTTTTTGTTACTTAATTGTGTATGGAACGAGACCTTATATCCATCAATGGTTAACTGCTTGAAGAATTCCTCTGCACATTTAATTTTGGCATTTTCTGTACCACGTAGAGTAGACTTGTTTTCTACTAATTTAGTCTCGACTACAACATTTAATTCTTTAGTTCCATCACTTTTTTTAACTACATACATAAAGTCTGGACTGTAATTTTCTCCTACAATTGTTGGAATAGCAATACTCGATTTCGGAATTTTTCCATATACTACAACCTCATCAATTCCTGTCCCTGTCATCATGATATTATCTTTCTCCAATGGAGAGTCAAAAGCGATCTTATCATATAGATATTTCTCTGAGGGAGTGCCTTCAACAAACATAGTGCCGACAGTTCCCTGTTTTATAATTTCTCGCGGAGAACCGTCTTTATAAGTTAATGCAGTTTCGGTAACTGGTTGTGTCGAACGAGCATAGCGAAATCTGGTCTGTGTTTCTTGTATTTGCCAATCTTTAAAACTCCGAATAATATTGGTGACCGAATACTCATTTATGTGTTCTGGAAGGACTGTTTTTTCTGCAGCCAATTTACACATAGCGTCATGAATGACCGTAATCGGAATACTAGTTTGATTATTGATTCGTTTGATAAACTCATTGTAAGCTAATGACTTCTTTATTGAGTAGGAAACCCCAGAATCTTCTTGCAAATACATCGTTTTGCCATCGGTGGTTACTTCATCACGTTGGCTATAAATGGTTATGTTTCCAAAGGTATCACCTTTTCTAAGAATGTCATGTAATGCTTGTGGTATTTCAGACTCCAAATCCAAATCATAAAAAAGATAGTATTTTTGATTGATTGTTTCCCATAGTTCTTTAAGCTCAGGATATACAGCTTTTCTGATTTTAATTTGCTGAGACTTGTTCTTGTTTTTATCGGTTACCTTGTTACTATTAACACCACTTGTAAACTCAGGATATTCGGCAAAGAAAGCATCTCTATTCTCAGAACGAATTTCATAATTCCTATTTATGTACTTTTTGAGTAACAAATCTGTAAATAATTCATCGGGATCAATGTTTCTTGCTTTTGCAACTTTATCCAAATCATCAGTGTTCAATACTAATGTCGTTGGTAACTCACCGTTGATTTCATCGACTAATTTTTGAGCAAAATCAGCCTCTGTAAAATCCACAATATAGTTTAGCTTAAACTCTTCATTGGATATGCGGTTTCCATTTTCATCAACCGGAAGGCGTAGTCCTCGCCCTACTTCCTGCAATTTACTGTTTTCACTACCACTGGAACGCAATTTTGCTATGGTAAACACATTAGGATTATCCCATCCTTCTTTCAACGTCCACTTAGAAAATAAGAATCTCCTTGTGTTGTATGTCCCGTCTTCATTACGAAGAGATATTAGCCCCTTTTTATTATGAAGAATTTCATCTACTTCTTGGGCAATTGCCTCATCAGAATCACTGTTGTCCTGTGCAAAATATCCCGAATGACAGGCGCTTATATCTGCTGCGCTGGCTTTCAAATATTCTCTGTATTCATTCTCGCTGTCCGGCAATTCCTCTACCAATGAATTCAGCCTTTCAAGTAACAAGCGTTCAAACATATCCTTGAGATATGGATTCTTTCCATTATCAGATTCTCTATAGGATGAAATATCATCAATAAAGAATAGTGCCAGAGTTTTTATCTTGAACTGCCTGCCGGAGAAATTCTGGCGTTCCGTTTCAAAGTGGCGCTGAATTGCCAATTTAACCATCTGCTCCTGATATGAAGAAGAGTAAATATCGGTGTTGAATTCTTCGCCTTGAAATTTCGTTTGCCCGTTGGTGAGCTCAATAAAACTATTCCCAATAGCTGAGATAGTAATTCCTTCGAATACCGGATCTATGATAGATAAGGAATCACCACTTGTAAGCATGAATGTTTTTGTGTCCTCTCCACGTTTTTTGAAATGAAAAGTGGCTGAAGCTTTGGATACAACAGTTACTAATTTTACCTTTTCCTCTTTCTGTGAAAGTGGCTCGAAATGTTCCTTTGCTACACCCTTTATGAGAGTCTGATTAAAAGAGTCACATGCATTCAATTCGTATACCAGATTATTCAAGTCTTTGTAGATGACTTTATTGCGACCACGACCTACTGAGACTTCTGGAAAAGTTGCACCGAAGCGAATTATCATCTGAGGCTGCAATTCTTCCACAATAGCTTTATAGGCTTTCTGGTCTCTTGTGAACCTATGCGGTTCATCAATAATCACAATCGGTTTTGTAGCTCTAAGGGCATTAAACGGTCTATAAAATCCCTCAACAAGGTAATCATAATCGGAGCGTGTGAGCATATTGCCATTTGTAAGTAATTGCATATTAACGAGCAACACATAAATTTTATTTGCATTCTGACAGGAACCAGTTACGAAATCACGAACAGGGGAAGGCATAGCAAGGAAGCCTCTTTTCTTTTGCTTTGGGCTTTCCAATACACCTAATTCAATATCACAGTTGTATCCGCAGGCATCGGAAAAATGATGTTTAACATAGCTGTCAGAAATAAACTGCTTTGTACCTGCCTTTATCGGAAGAGACGGAACAGCAATAATAAACTTGTTAAAACCATATCGTTTATGCATCTCGTAGATTGTCTGAGTATAGACATAAGTTTTTCCTGTTCCAGTCTCCATTTTCACATCAAGATTTAGGTATTCACCTTCATCACGGCAGCCACGGTAATCGCTGCGGATATTTTTCTGTATTTCCAGTATATTATGGATCAGGAGGGTATCTTTGCGGTCAAATGAAGGATTCTCATATGCAAGATGCGGTTTTGTGATTCCCATGCCATCCAATACGGAAACCAATGCATCAACAGCCTTCTGTTGATGTGTGAGTTCTCTTTCAAGTATTAGTTCCAAAATCCGCACCTCCTTAGTATCTGATATCCAGATTAATTCTTAAATTTTTCTCGGAATCACGGAGTATTTTGACATTCGTCTTCAAGTTCTCCATTTCTACAAAGTTAAAACCGTATCCAAAAAGAATGATGTTTTGCGGATTAAAGCTACCCTGTGAATTATATTTTTCTACGAGAGCCTTTATTGCATCTTCAGTTAAGCCAGGATTTATGAAATACAAATGATTACGACACCAATATGCAGCATATCCTGCAAGATCAACCGTCTGCATATCATTGTTAAAGCCGTATCCATCACGCACAAGCCATGTGGTCAAAACTGTGTTGGCTCCGAATTCATCAAACACAGTTGTATCCGTAACAAATCCGCTATTATCAAAGGACTCCATCTTATCTAATGTTGACTGGCTTACTTCTTGTAATGTATAGTGCTTAAAACCAAGGTCAACAGTAGTGTCTGGATATTTTTCTTTAATACTCTTTGTAGCACGAAGAATACGTTCCTGACCAACTTCATCAAGAAAATGCCTTTTCCCTATTGAATCCAAAAAATCAAGCACCTTCTGAAGTTTTGGCTTTTCCGTTTTTCCGGCCAGTTCTATTTTTTTATCAAGGTCTTCTGGCAATTGAATAGCTATTATTTTCCGAGTACCATTATCCTCAGCATTCAGTGCCATAACAGCCTCTGTTGAAGTTGCAGAACCCGAGAAAAAATCAACATAAAGAGAATCGCTATCTCCACCGATTTGCATTATTTTCTTAACCAAATAAGTTGGCTTTGGGAAATCAAACGCATCTGCCATTTCGTAAACGCCCAGTTCTTTAGACCCTTGCTCTGTTATTACACCAGTTTCTTCCCAAATATCATCTTCTTCATTGGCTAAATCACCAACTAAATTATCTTCATACCAGATGGTTTTTGCTTTAAAAGTTCCTTTTCTGTATTTTTCATAGCATCCATATTCGCCAGTTGTTTTTAATTTTGCAACAACATCGCTATCCATTGAGGAATCCGGATTATTGTTGTTATTGAATTTTGATTGTCCCCATCGCCAGCAACTTTCTAGGCCTTCACTGTTAAATGGTAATATTTCTACGCAAAAATCTTCACTCTTCTCGAGTGATACAGGGCAATATCCACAACTGTCTATTTTATTTGGATTGGCATATATTGGATAGAATAAATTCGGACGATTGAAGCGGCCAAACTTAGGATTTCTATTTCTAAGTTCCCGTTCTTCAAAATCACCAATATTATCTTGCTTGTCAAAAGAACCGGCACCTTTTGATAATTCATTTAGGATGACATTTTCATTTTTTACATAAACGAGCAGATATTCATGAGTTTTTGCTAATTGTTTATATGTTTGACCTCTCTTGTTAGACTGTACAATAATACAAGCCATAAAATTATTTTCGCCAAAAATATCATCACACAAAAGCTTTAAATTATCTTTCTCATTATCATCAATTGAAATAAATATTACACCATTATCATTCATCAAATCCCTTGACAGCTGCAAGCGAGGATACATGAACATCAACCATGCCGAATGAGAAGCACTGCCTCTTTTTGTCAAGTCAAGAATACGTTGTGCCTGATCTTCATCAATGCTTAATTTTGCAACAAGGTCATCAACTGTGAAATTGAATTTATCATTATAGACAAAGCCGTCTGAACCAGTATTGTATGGTGGGTCGATATAGATACACTTAACCTGTCCAGCATAGGACTTGAGCAAATGCTTTAATCCATCAAGATTGTCACCACTGATATAGACATTTTCACTGTTCACATTTTCAGAAATTGAATTATGAGAATCATCCGGTACAATAACTGTTTCCGTATCCAGGGATGCAAGCATTTTTGCATAGCTTTTCCCGAGGAATTTCAATTCATATCCCTCATGCGAAATTTCTATTTTGTCTTTCAAATGTTCCGAAAATCGAACCATATCGAAGGAGCCATCTGCCCTAAAGCAAGATGGAAAGTTTTCTTTCAGAACCACTATTTCCTTATCGTTAAGGGTCACGCTTTCATTAGCTGCTATTATATTTTTAATCATTATCTTTTCCTCCATCCTACACCCCATCAGGTACAAATTCTATAATATCATCAACCCTGCCTTTTCAAATAGTTTCTATTCTCTCTAACACTCTATACTAAAGCTTTTTATATTTTCAAGCAACTATCCTCTTGTCTTTATGCTTAAAACTAATATATTCAAGACAATAACGATGGGTACACCCATCGTTATTGTCTTATTTCAATCTTCAAGAGCTTACTTTCTTGGGAAAGCTCAACTGCTACATGGGCTTTTTTTATAATTCCTTCCGGGAGTTTATCTTTTAATATTGATACTATTAATTGAATATTTTTGTTTTGTACAAAATCTGCTACTTTAACTAACTGATTATCATGCATTAATTCTTTTTTATCATTAAGCAGGAAATGCAAACAGGGAATATCTTCTTCATCAGCAAACAAGATATATGCCAAATCAAAGCACAATATCTCTCCTTGTTTTTTCCCTGAGCTCATATTAGCATTGAAAGCACTAAACTTGTAAACTTGTTGATTATTTTTGTTTGTTATTTTATCATATTTCAAAGCATACTTTTCGCCATATAAATCTTGGGATATAGCAGAAAAATGCTTATTAAATTTTTTAATTTGTATTTTTAATATTTCCTCAAAATCATTTGAAAACAACTTATCATCAATTATTTTAATTTCACCATTTAGTTCTTTAATATTATTATCAACCTCGTCTAATTGCGAAATAATACTTTCGTATTCACCTTTAGTACGATACTTTTCATTCAATTCAACAATTACTTTTTCTAATTCTTCAAAAGAATCTCCTTTAGCTATTTTTTCTGATAGTTCTTTTTCTGTAGTTAACAATGTTGCCATCATTTTTTCTTCTTCTTTTATCTTATCGACTAAAGAAGGCAAATCTGCTGCAATGAATTTTGCCTTTTCAACCAGCATATTGTTGTGATAAGCAACTAAGTCTGCAAAAGTCTTCTGTATACCTGCCACGTTAACTGTGGCTTCTGAATACAATGTTTCTAACT
>JAEZCA010000066.1 GCA_023412665.1 Bacillota bacterium | reverse complement strand
CGGAGACAGCCGGGGTGGTAGGCTATGGTCAGGGGCTGGACCTGTACAGCGGGATGAAATATCCTAATGGTGAGTTACTGACAGATGGAGATATAGGCAGTATGTATAATGGTGACAAGACATATATAGGACAGCCATACCGGATAGATGAGAAAACAGGGGAGGGGCATTTCCGAATGGACTGGGAGATTATTAGTTCTTTTGAAATGCAAATGACCTTAGGTATCAAGAACCCCAAAGATGGTCAGAGGGTTGGATATTGGACAGTATATTTTGAAGATGTTAGATCATGGTGCTGGACTGGTCCATGATGAATAGAATTACATAATTACAAAAATTATTAGTTTTAAACAGGATGGAATGAGTGGAATAATGAGATTGAATAACAAGAGCAGGTTTAAAATATTCTTAACAATAGTGTTGATACTGTCGATGCTGCCTTCGGCTGTTTTTGCCGCGAACTACGGTGAAGGCGATTACGGCGGTTCATCAGGAAAAGGAACCGACCAGTGGCAATATACCTCAGCAGGAAGAGGGGTAAGGATAGGAATATATTTTGTGGAAGGTGAAAGGGAGAATTTTGCCGATCCCAAATGCACAATATACCCAATTGGTGACCCTACAGATTTTGCCAAGTACGAAGTTGATTATGAAAAATATCCACAGTATAAAGTCAAGCTTTATAGCGGAAGGTCAGTATTTGAATATATGAATAGATCTGGACTAGAATACAAGCAAAAATATGCAAGCATAGAACCCTACCATTACATAAAATCATCAGACCCTGTTTCAATATCGATGCCTGATATCTTGTACTCAGATAGAGCGGATTGGGACGAATGGTTTACAGGCAACGATTACGCGAATATACCAAAGCTTTCAGCACTCTGCGGACAGAAAATATCGGCTGAAGATTTCAAAAACGGTATATATAGCTATAAGGGTCTCGAACTTAAAGGCACTTATGAAATTTTCTTCGAGCCGCTGGTATCTGCGGTAGTAAATTACAAAGGTATGTTCTTGTCCCTGAGGGACGCTATAAGATATAACGAGTTCTATACTGAAAAGAAGAAAAAAGATGATACTGTCGATTATTATGACGGAAAATTAGTGGAATGGCTCAACAGGATGTTCGTATTCCTTGCAAACAGGGCATACCTGGTATCGGAAGAGCTGGCTCCGTTGAATATGAAGCCTAATATGTATAACGATCAACCATATCTGGTGCATCATGATGTTGCAACAAAGGTCGCAGACAGAGCAGAGATGAAAAAGGAGATGAAGCCGGGCGGCAAGATATATGATTCGATGGGCGTGGGTACTGTTTCTATAGAGTATGATCCTCCTGGGGAGATAATCGTACCCCCCGAGCCGGTGATACCTCCAGAACTGCCGGAGCCGGTACCGCCCAAGCCGGTTACCGGTTTGCTCAAGGCCGAGGACCGCGGGAATGAGAAATATGATGTTGCTCTCGGGATACCAACCACAGAGGATCTTTATGCTCAGATCAAAGCGGAGGAATACCTGCATGAATTGCAGTGCAGCTCGGTGATGGACACCAAATCCGAGACCTTTTTAGTAAAGAAGACATACAATAAAACCTGGCAGGACCCGGACTATAGTGTGGATTGTACGAACTGTACAGATGGGAAGACAGTCGATACGGACGGTAAAGAGGTGGATTGTTCTGTTTGTGAAGGCGGTCGGATCGAAATTTCAGGCACATGGCATATCAATGTGCCGGAGACGGTAACACAGGTCTGTACATTGCCTAGAAGCTACGCATATTGGGTGATAGATCGGTTTGCCCTGTATGAGCTTGAGGGAGCTAGAGTCAATAATGACGTGCTCACAGGCGGCGGGGTTGACATAGATGTGGATCCGGGCAGCTATATCAGCCCCCAGATAGTTGAGTTCGACCAACCAGCCGATCATATAATTATCAATCCTTTTGACGAAGCGCTTACATATGATCCGGCAGAGGGCAAAAAAGTACTTTGGCTGCCTACGGAGGCATTTTCGGGATCCAATGTCCCCGACTCTATTAATCTGTACAGTGAAGTGAATGCTGCTATCGGCCAATTCAAGGTTAAAAATGATTCGCTGATAGTGAATTTCAGAAAAATAGGTGCGTCGGGTAATATTATCAACAATGAAGTGACGATAGTACAAAGTGAATACATACCCGGTCCCGGTGATAATACAGAGGCTGAAAGAAGGAATCATGGAACAGGTCCTGTTCCTAGCATTATTCCCGAAAGTCCATATACAAAGGATGATGCGCTGTACAAAAAAGACCTGACTGTGGTAAGGGAGACCCCTAACGGAAGTTATCCGACTACAGGGAACGTCACCTATAGAAGGCTGTCTCAGAGTCTCAACCCAACTATGGATGAAGAGGTTGATGTAGACATAGAAGATCTGGAGCCTGTAAATGTACATACGCCAGTGGTGTGCAATTCCGGCGTCAGGGAGGATTATGCCAGAAGCCAGCAGCTTGGCACCAAGGAGAGTGACCGGTCCGACCTGATACTTGGCAGGGACGGTCAGATCAAATTTCAGACCAAAGCATATATGCACCGTGACATAAAAGGCTATGGAGTCAGAGATTACACCAAATACGTCAAAGAGAAATATGTCAGGTTCCCCTTTGATATATATATTAAGAATGTTTCCGGCGGATGGGTGTTTGTACCGAAAAATAGCTGGCATGCAGTGGACAAGTCACAGGAGTTTGTAGATATAAGTGTGCCTGTTTGGGTGGATGAAGGAGATTACACCGTAAACTTCAAAACGATTGCCGTCAATGCTCCCGATGATATCGATGATCCCGGTGATGCGGACTTCAATAAAGCTCCCGGTGATACAGGCAGTATGCAGGAGCTTATGGCCAACAAGGACATTGCCAATTACGTTGCTTACCGCGACAGTAATGTCAGGGTAGTTGGACGGATAGAAAACTTCAGGATAACGGATATCAATGATTACCCGCTGTGGGAGAAGGTATTCAGGACAAAGACAGGCAGCTCGTCCCACACAGGCAAGAGCTATCCTGTTGGCGGCGCTTCGGCAATATATGATTTACCCATCATGGATGGCAGCCATCCGACCCAGGGCGACCGCGGAGCTCTTAAGACCGGATATGCGTTTAAGTTCACCCTTGATACGGTAGGAGAGTATTTCAAAGATGAAGACTATATAAGGATAGTACCGACCTTCTACTATGTGGGTAAAAACGGTGGCAGCGGCAGTGCGGTGGATATATACTACAACGAATACTTCAACGGCAAGGACAATATCCTCATTAAAATTGGAAGCGACAAGGACAAAACAAACAAACAGGTGATCGTAAACACCGATATATACAGGAATATACCCGAGGCGGACATACAAAGGACCTGTGAGCTTAGGGGGATAACAGATAAAAAGTTCAAGGGCAGGAAGGTGGATATAGGGACATATGGTGAGATAAAGCTGTCCAAAGACCTGAAGGTGTTCATCGGCAATACGGTCAGCCACCCATTTGCAAATGGTTCGGCGGAGGCGGACCGTGTAGCGAAATCCGTGCAGCGCTGGTATGGTGAATACAAACTACCGGACAAGCTTTATGTTGCGCCTGCCGGAACAGATATAGCGAATCATCCGGAGTCTCTGGATGGCATAAACGGCAAGGAGAGCTTCTGGCTGAAGGATGGTTACATCATAGTTAATTTCCGGATAGAAACATACCATACTGACGATGCCGGTGCAATTGCCGGGCCTGTACTGGGGTACTGGCATGCCAACTATAACAGGTGGGAGGCAGAGGGCTTCGAATATGTACAGAATGACCATTACGGCAAAACGTTCCAGTTGGACGCCGGCGATGTAGTGTTCTACCATGCGGCGAAAAAATCCTCGGACGACTACAAGGTCGGAGGCAACAGATAAAACTAGAATGAGTGGGGTAAATGTGTTATGGTTGTATTTTTGATCAGCGATACGCAAGAAAGGGAGTATAGGATCCCCGGATCTGCAGAGGAAGGGGAAATATTTGAAATGCTCCTTGGCGAAAGCGAAGGGTCGGCGCACAGTGCCGCTTTGAAGTATATGAGCGGTTCATGGGAATTGATCCGCCGGCCTAACCTGGTATTTACGGTCCAGGGACAAGAGGTTGCCAGGAAGAAACTTGAGCTTCGTGATCTCATACAGATCAGCTGCGGCATGTGCCAGTATCTTCTGTATGTGACAGACGTCAAAAGCGGACAAATGCAGAAATACCAATTGTCCGAAAACAAAATAACCGTTGGCACGGATGATTCCAATACTATTATCTATAAAGCCCCATTAGTATCAAAAAACCATTTGATCATTTCCGTCGAAGAAAATGCGGTGTCTGTCAAAATAAAGGACAAGCAGGGAATGCTGTTTGTAAATGGTGTAAAAACTCAGTCATCAATACTTGCCTTCGGGGACATCATTACTATCATGGGGCTGAAATTGGTTTATCTGGATAAGCTGTTTTCTGTAAACTCACCTGAAGGGCTTGTTGAATGCAAGCTGACGGCCGAGAAGCAGCAATCGCCTCAAGTCACTGCAGTTATGGCTGCTTCGGCTACTGACAGCGGCACTGATGAGGCATCTGAAGAAGATAAGCCAATAGAAGTTAATTATTTTCAACGTTCACCAAGGATCATCAAAGTATTGGATGTGGAACCTCTGAAAATCGATCCGCCTCCTGCTCCTGTAAAGACCCAGCAGCAGCCGGCATTCCTCCGTATGGGACCGTCCATGCTGATGGGTGTTGCCATGCTCGTAAATACAATGATGATGCTGTATTCCGGAAACCAGGATCCTGCCTCCTTCATCAGCAGGATAGCTATGTCCGGAGCGATGCTGGCAGGAATGATATTGTGGCCGATAATGACCAACATATACCAGAAAATCGATATGGCCGCCAAAGAGAGAAAACGTATCAGAAGATACAGGCAATATATGAAAAAGAAGTTCGGCGAGATGGAAGAGCGGTTTGAAAACAACCGTAAAATACTTCTTCTGACATATCCAGATCCGGCTGTTTTGATTAACCGTATTACCAATATGGACCGAAGGATATGGGAAAGGATGCCGCTGCATGTGGATTTCCTCGAGATGAGGCTCGGCTCCGGAACAATTCCGAATCCAATCAAGTCGAATGTACCCGAGGATCACTTCACAATGGATGATGACTATCTGCTTGAAGAACTCAAAGACGTCAACAAGGCATTCCATTATATGAAGGATGTATCAATACATGTCTCGCTCCGTGAAAATAAGATTGTTGGATTAATTGGCGACAGGAAAATGCTGCTTGAGCTTGCCATGTCAATGATAGTGCAGATAACAGCTCTTCACTGTTATGATGAGGTCAAGCTGTTTGTCATATACCCGAAGCATGAAGAATGCAGGTGGGAGTGGGTCAAGCACCTCCCGCACGTTTGGGCTCCCGGTAAAGCAGCTAGATATGTGGCATCGAACGAGGAAGAAGTAAAAGAAGTGTTCCAGCACCTCAACGGAATAATCCGGCAAAGGGAGGAGATTGCCAAAGAATCTGAGGGCAAATCGTTTCCAAAGCTGCCCCATATCGTTGTGCTCATAGCTGACGAGAAGCTGGTCGAGAACCAGCCTGTCATGCGATATCTTACATCGCTTGGGGAAGATTACGGTGTTTCATCAATACTGCTGTTTGAGCAAATGGGACTGCTGCCAAAGGAGTGCAGCGCATTTGTACAATGCAGCGAGACTGAATGCAGCTTATACCACAGGGACAAGCCTGAGGCAGGTATGGTGGAATTCAAACCGGACAGTCTCGTCGGACAGGATATGATAAAGTACTCACGTCAAATGGCAGCAATAAAGATAAAGGAAAATGCTGCTACGCTATCAATACCATCAAGCCTGTCCTTTCTTGAGATGTACAAAGCGGGAGCAGTGGAACAATTGGATATCAAGAGAAGATGGCGTGAAAACCATGCATACAAATCGCTGGAGGCTCCTCTTGGATATATGGCTGGAGAGGTTCCTTTCCTTTTGAATATACACGAAAAATTCCATGGACCGCATGGCCTTATTGCAGGTATGACCGGTTCAGGCAAAAGTGAATTCATAATATCTTTCCTTTTATCACTGGCTGTAAATTACCACCCATATGATGTTTCCTTTATACTGATAGACTATAAGGGCGGCGGCATGGCAAACTGTTTCAACGGCATGCCTCACGTATCTGGAACTATTACGAACCTTGGCGGCAATCAGGTTTATCGTTCACTGGTTTCGATCCAGAGTGAGCTGAAAAGAAGGCAAAGCATTTTTGCTCAGTATGGGGTCAACCATATAGATAAATATCAACAGCTTTATAAAAATAATAAAGCAAAGGATCCATTGCCCCACCTGCTTATAATATCAGACGAGTTCGCTGAGCTGAAAAGCCAGCAGCCTGAGTTCATGAATGAATTGGTCAGTGCTGCCCGAATAGGCCGAAGCCTGGGCGTGCACCTGGTGTTGGCAACACAGAAGCCGGCGGGCGTAGTGAATGATCAGATATGGAGCAATACGAGGTTCAGGATCTGTCTTAAGGTCCTGGACAGAAGCGACAGTAATGAGATGATCAAAAAGCCCGACGCCGCATCCATTGTGCAACCCGGCAGATGCTATGTCCAGGTAGGCAACGACGAGATATATGAACTAGTGCAGTCAAGCTGGAGCGGTGCTCCATATATACCCGGTGACAAGATCGAAAATGATGACGAGAAACAGATCAGTATGATAGATACATGTGGCAGGCCTGTCAGGACTGTATCGTGTAAAAAGGCCACTGCAAAGGGTACTAAAACACAGCTTGAAGCCATTGTCGATCATATAGCGGAAGTTTCTGTAAAAGATGCGCTTAAGCCGCTTAAGCTCTGGCTTGACCCGCTTAAGGAAACCATCTGTCTGGGTGAGGTGGATAAACGGCCAGGCGGTTGGAACGGAGAGGGTTGGGATAAAGTAGAACATTGGCTCAATCCGATTATCGGAATAGCGGATAACCCCTACCAGCAGACTCAATTTCCAATATCAGCTGATATTGGAAATGAAGGACATCTTATCCTGTACGGATCTCCAGGAACAGGAAAGACAACATTCCTGCAGACTCTCATATACTCCATGGTCAGAACCTACACGCCGGATGACATCAATATTTACATACTTGATCTGGGCGGAAGGACCATGGGCTATTTCGGTGATCTTCCCCATGTTGGCGGAGTGGTCTATGCTGATGATACTGATAAGCTTGAGAAGCTTCTGAGGCTGCTGAATCGTGAGTTGGAAAGCAGAAAAAAAACATTCTCGGAGATAGGCGTCGGAAATATAAAAGCGTATATGGAATCAACCAAACATAAAATCCCTGCAATAATGCTGATTATCGATAACTATTCAGTATTTAATGAGCTGTTTGCCGATTATGAGAATGTTATCATATCTCTTAGCAGGGATGGAGGCAACTATGGGATTTACCTGATTATTACCGGAAGCAGTGTGGATTCGGTAAAGAGCAGGATACTTCAGAATGTAAAGCTTATGATAGCACTCCAGCTCAATGACAAGTTTGACTACGTCAGTGTAGTCGGAAAGTCGGATATCCTGCCTGATTCAACCAAGGGACGCGGTCTTGTCAAGGGGAATCCTCCGCTGGAATTTCAGACTACACTCGCTGTGGAAGCTGAAAATGATGCGGATAGGGTCAATAAGCTAAGGGAAATATTCCGTACTATGAGGGCAAAATGGAAAGGGAACATCGCAAAACCCATTCCGTTTGTTCCTGAGAAAATATCAATTGATGAATTTTGCAACAACGGATATGTCAAAGAGCTTATCAGTAACAACAAATTACCGTTTGCCTACGATACTGCAGAAGCTGAACTGGTCACTCTGCCACTGAACGCTGCATCATATGCAATACTTGGCTATGACAGTACAGGCAAGACAAATCTGCTCAAGGTACTGTTCAGAATAATGAGCGCGGCCAGCGGATACAGAGTGTATGTAGTTGACAATTCTAAAAAACAAATGGCTGCTTTCTGCAAAAAACAGATGCATGAAGGATATATCAGTAGTAAAGCCCATTTGGAAGAATTGCTCGATCAGCTAAACAGAGAACACTTAGCCGTTAAGGAAGCTGCAGCGACCGTCGAATATGATATGGATGAAGCTCCGTCGGCTATTGCCGTAGGCGAAAAGGTAGTAGTGCTTGTTGATGATTATGGCAATTTCTATGATATGCTGTCTGAAACATACGTAAATATTATGGAGGACATAATCTCCAGTGAGGCCGGATCTAACATACAGTTTATTTTTACAGTAAATCCAATGGACCTTTCCATGTACCGTTCAGATACGCTCTACAGATATGTCTTTACCGGCATGTATGGCGTACTGCTTGGCGGTCGTGTTGATTCGCAGCAGGTTTTCAATCCCAACATGAGCTACAAGGAACGGGATATGCAGCTTGATCCGGGGAATGGCTACATATTTGAAAAGAACAACTACAAGACGATTAGGATACCTGAAGTTTGATGCAATGCTGAAAGGGGAAGAAGCATAATGGAAAAAATAAATGTGGAAGTATTGGTGCCGTCTACTGGCGGGAAGTACGAATTTTTAATACCCTCTGTCATGAATATAGGAGCAGCAAGAGCCCTGATCTCGCAAGCAGTATATGAACATGAATCAGGCGCTCTGCAAGGCAGGGAAGCTTTGAAACTGGGTTCGAAGGATAAGGGCGGCTATCTTGACGAGCACCAGACACTCGAACAAGCCGGGATACAGGACGGAAATGTCCTGATCCTGGTTTAGAAGCCAAAAGGAACAGAACATATATTGAGGGAGTTTTTGCAGTATATCCTGAAAAACATGCATTATGTCAGAATCTATTACCTTTATAGTAATTATGTTGTAGAATACAATCATGTTAGTTTTTAGCATTATCTACAAAGGTAATAAAGGGGGCATTAGTAATATGGAATTAATGGTTAATAGTGATCAGTTGGTCAGCGCTTCCGGAAAGATCAAAAAATTGGCTGGAATCGTGGAAAGCAGCGCAGTGAAAGTAAGAAATATTACATCACGTATTGAAATGACACTACCCGCCGAAGCCACACTGAATAAAGCAGTAGAAAAAGCTATTGAGGAAATGCGAGTACTTCAGTCAAACTTCATTTCCATGAGTAAAGTGCTATCAAGCTGCGCAGAGGTTTATAGTAAGTGTCAAAGTGGGCTTCTCAACGATATTCAGACGCTGGAAACAAGCGTGAATGCTGGTTCAGGTAGCAGCAGTCATGATATGTCTGCTAATGTACCTGCGCCCGAAACAACAAAAGGTTTCGACACTACTGGGGCTTACGGTGGCAATCAGCGCGCTCCTTACGATAATTATAAGGATTATGCGGATATTGTACGCAAATATTATCCTGACATGACTGACACAGAGGTGGAGGATTACCTGAAAAAGCTTAATAGTGAAGGTTGCGGATATGTTGCAATGATCAATACAGTTTTTATTAATTATGAAGGCCGTCCGGATGAATTTAAAAAAGCCTTCGGTTTTGATATGTACGATAAAAATGGTGAACCAAATTACAATGAGCTTCTGGTTGATTTTTATTGTGACCAGGATAACCATAATAAAAAATCCTTCCTCTTCTTGTCATGGGATTCAGTTGATGATAAAGAAGACTGGCTTTGGAAGGACACTGATAAAGATGGAAAAGATGACACATATGCTGAGTATGGCTTTGGTACGACAGAAGAGCAAATGGAATACAGGTGGGAACAGTATTGCGAGGATAACGGCGTAGATGTCAATGTTAAAAAGGGTATTAATGTAACACCTTCAAACTTTGAAGAACTATCAAAAGATGGAATGATATCAATACGCTGTAGTAATTACACTATGTATGATACTTCTGGAAGTGCGGTAAAAGTAGGTGGCGGTCACGCTATGCTTATAACTGGTGTAACTTCGGATGGCAAATATATAGTTTCGTCATGGGGTAACAAATATACCCTTGACCCTGCTGATATTGACATTAAAAATGATGGTTGGGTCGATTACCAACAGATAGTTTATTAGAATAGGATGTGTCATAATATGGAACAGTTATTATCAAAAATCAACTTATATAAAGTGCAATCTGAGAAAGCCATTATGATGAATACGCCAAGGAGCTATGATTTGGAAGAGGCCTACAAAAAGGGTCTGACAGAAAACTCCGACAAGTTCAGCCCTTTGTATTGTATTCTTCAGGCGCGGTACAGGGAGGTTTTAAGTAAATATTTACTTGGAACACTGCCACTGGAAAGCTTTGACAAAGAGATTGGGGAGAATGAACTTGGCTTTCTGCCTGTTGAGGTAAAAAGACAATCAGCTTACCAATTTTATGACTGTCTGGGACTTAAATACTTTTACCTGAGAAATAATTTACATATAGAACGTTTGAGTGTAGATGAACTGGAATTGTTGAAGAGTTCCATAAATGAGCAGAGCTCCGAAAACGAGGATGCTGTCGCCAGACTCGTAGAATCCAGCTGGAAAAAAATCATTTCAATAAGTGAGGAAGCGGAAAAATTCACTCAGATATATGAAATGAATCTACAGGGGAATAAAGAGGCTCCAGGCAATGCTTTGGTATTTGAACTGGCTACGATGAGCAGTTTTGATGAGAATGGCAATTTTTCGGATTTTGATAGGGAAATGGAAAAGGATAGCTGGATCTTTAGCTATAGGAACAAGATAGTACCTCAACTCTGTGAAATATTAGATGAGGTTCCTGTTCGGGTGTTTATAGAAAAGCGCTGATGTATGAATGACAATTGATATATATTTATACAGGAGAAGGTCATGAACATCTACTATAATGAATACTTCAACGGAAAAGACAATATGGTATATGAAGTATTAGAAGCTGATTTTAAGAATCATTTCGATGTATATCTACAAGAGCTCTGATAAACTAAGGCGCAGGGTTGGAAATGTACTATTTTGGGTATTTGGAGGCATGGGCATTTTCTTGCTTTTGTTATCCTTGGCGGTAATATTACTTTTTTTATGGAAGGGAAATTAAGGCTATCGAACCCAGATGGTATTATCTCAAAAAGAATGAAGTAAGGGCGTTAGAAACTGCTATGTGTCATAATGTGTTAGCATAGGTGGCTGATAAAACTTCATCCCGGAGTCAAAAGACCAGGGATGGAGTTTTTGATCTCCCTCACGGGAGTTCTTTGATGATATCCTCTCATTTTACTAGTTGGCATCAAAACCTTTTGCCATGAGCGGCCATTCTGACGTCGGAAAATTAAATACTGCATTTTCCATGTCTTCGTTCATAAACATTAGGAATCACCAGAGATAAAATCTAGTGTTGGTTTATAAAGCTTCTGTTAGATTCGTATGCAATGTATCCATTACCATACTGCTGGCCTGTATAGGTGATGCGGTTGGGTAAGGTCTCACTGTTTTCAAGGAACATGCCAAAGGCTCATAACGATAGCTGTTAGCGATATTGTCATTGTTACCTTTATCTGTATTTGCGGATGATGGTGATATAAACCATGGCGAGGGAGAGTATGACATTGTAGTTTAAAATTAAAAGGCACTTACAAAATCTAAAATATATTAGACAAAATACATCAGCTTTGCTTGCAAATCTTGACAATAATCGGTGAGTAATATAAATTTATAGTGTATAAAAATGGGCTTAATACCATGAAATTAATAGCTCTAACACATTATACCATCAAAGAATATAAAATTATCACTCAAAAAATTCTAGGAGGATATTTATTGTGAAAAAAATAGTGTATATCTTTGTAACTATTATTGTTATAGCTTCAATGCTCATTCCTGCATTTGGTGCAAATAATGCAGCAGCATCCTTTAGTGATGTGAAATCAGGGCAGTGGTTCTATAATGATGTGATGACACTGACGGAAAAAGGGATCATAACAGGAGTGACAGCACCGGTAAATGGAGTGGGAAGATACGACCCACAGGGAACGGTGACACTGGGGCAGTTCCTTGCCATATCCACAAGGCTTGTGGCGGAGGATCATATAAAAACAGTGCCGAATGCAAAGCACTGGGCAGAGGCAAATTACAATGCGGCAGTGGAGAGCGGGCTTATCCAGAGCAGCGATTTCAAAGGTACGAAGGAAGCGCTGGACGCACCCATAAGCAGGGAGGACATGGCATGCATCCTGGTCAATATAGCGAAGGCGATTGGCGAGGTATTGAAGGAAACGACTGGAATAACTCGTAATATCAAAGATTATGCATACATAGCAAGTTTAAAGAAGGATGCGGTTATAAGAGCCTACTCCAACGGTTTGATCGTAGGTGACAGCGCAGGTAACTTCAATCCATTGAAATCGCTGACAAGAGCAGAGGTAGCAACGGTATTCTGCAGGGTAATGAATTATACGAAGAGGCCTGAAGTCAAGGTAAAGGAGCCGGGCACGACGGATCCCGGGACAAGCAGTACAAAGAAGAGAGATCCCATGGTATTGAGGTACGATGATCCCGAAAGGCCGCTGCCTATAGCCGGGGATACTTTTATCGACAAGAACGGTAAAGAAACCGTACTGACAGAAACAGCCGGGGTAGTAGGCTATGGTCAGGGACTGGATCTGTACAGTGGCATGAAATATGGTGACAGGACGATGAGAGATGGAGATATAGGCGGTATGTGGCATGGTGATAAAACGTATTTAGGGCAGCCATACATGGTGGACGATGAAACCGGGGAAGGGCATTTCCGTGGAGACTGGCTCAAAATAGCTGATTATGAAATGGAAATGACATTTAAAGTTGAAAGCCCTAAAGACAGGCAAAGAGTTGGATTTTGGACAGTCTATATTAAAAATGTTGGGATGTGGTGCTGGACAGGTCCAGTGTAAAAATTTAATTTTAGTAGATTACACAGAACTATAGAGAGATGGGTGAACTGTATGAGACCTTGTAAGAGCATTAAAATAATATGCTTTATACTGATAGCGATATTGTCATTGTTACCTTTATCTGTATTTGCGGATGATGGTGATATAAACCATGGCGAGGGAGAGTATGATGTCTCAACCGGCGATGGGAAATCTGACTGGAAATATTGGACAGGCGGCCGAGGCATCAGAATCTCAATTTACTTTGTAGAAGGAGAAGAAGAAAACTTCTCTAAGAATACAAAACAGGTAAAATCAGAAGAAAGTGAAGAAACAGTAGAAGTACCCGTAACAGTTTACCAAATCGGTAAACCAACAGACTTTGCAAAATACAATCCATATTATACTGTTGATGTATATACGCGTAGATCAGTATTTGATTATATGAATAAAAGTGGTAAACCATATTCTCCAATCCCTACAGAAATAGAGCCATATAAATGTATTGTAGATCAGTCAAAATCCATCACAAAATCCATGCCGGATCCGAAAACGTGCACGACAGAGGAATGGACAGAATGGTTTACCGGAGATGGATATAAGAATATACCTGAGATATCAAGGCTATGCGGTGAGGAAATATCATCAGGCGACTTTGAGAATGGTATTTATAGAGAACCTGTTAGCAATACTGAACTTAAAGGCACCTATAAAATCTTCTTTGAGCCTTTGGTATCTGCGGAAATCAATGGAAACGGAATGTATTTAACGTTGAGGGACGCTATTAGATATAATGAGTATGAAACTAAAAGAGAACCTAAGGAAAGTAAAAACTATTATGAATACAAAATAATAGATGAACTGAACCCAATGTTCGTATATCTGGCAAATAAGGCTTTTTTGGTCAGAGATGAAATAGCTGCCTTAAGCATGACAGCAAATAATTATATTAACGGAAAACCATATATAACGGATCATGAAGAAGCGACCAAAAAAGAAGACAGGAAAGAAATGAAAGCAGAAATAAAGCCAGGAGGAAAGGTGTACAGTTCTATGGGGGTGGGTGTAGTCACGCCAAACCCTGCTGTAGAGCCGCCGCCGGAGCCTGTAGTCGTCTCTGAAGAGCTTCCTGATGCAGACGTCATATTTAACACCGATCCGGAGGAAGTAAAAGGTCAGTTCAAAGCAG
>JAEZCA010000020.1 GCA_023412665.1 Bacillota bacterium | reverse complement strand
GGCAAATCTGCTGCAATGAATTTTGCCTTTTCAACCAGCATATTGTTGTGATAAGCAACTAAGTCTGCAAAAGTCTTCTGTATACCTGCCACGTTAACTGTGGCTTCTGAATACAATGTTTCTAACTGTTTTAGATCAATTAATGAAATACTTTGCTCTAATTCCGTTTTTGACTCTTCAATAAGATTTTTACGGATATTCATTTTGCTAATCATGGAACTGGTTTTGTTAATCCTATATTTAATATTATTAAGTTTTTCCAAGTCATTTTCAAAATCTTCATTTATATTGAAACTTGATTTCTTTTCATCTAAAACTGATATTTCATCTTCAATCATTGATAATGCAATTTCATAAGCTGTCTTAGTTTGTTTCTTTTCTAAACGCTCTTTAAAAGTTTCTTCTTGTTTCATTTTTGTAAGTAAAGCTTGTTTTTTTGCCCCATCGTTAAATGTGCAGCCTAATAAAAACAGATATAAGGTTTCGTACTCAACATCAGAAGTATATCTATCTAATGTCTTCAGTGTATTATTGATGCTTTCATCTTTGTACCTAATATTATGTGAAATTATCTGCCTAAATGTCGGCTTCTCAGATTTTTGATGTGGTACTAACAACTTTAGTAGTTCATCTTCAAAATCTTTATCAAGTACAGCTTTCCCATTTATATTTCTAATAGTGTTTTTTCTATATAAAAAATTACGCTGTATTACAATTTCTTTAGAATTAGGATCGTTTAAATCCTCCACTAAGATTAAAGTAATCTCAACTTCTTCATCAACTAAATAGTTTTTTACTAAGTCATAAACTTCCTTTTTGTTTTCAGTATCAGAATAAATAATTGATGGTGTTGCACCTAAGCAGAAATCTACCAACTTTAAAACCGTAGTTTTTCCAACATTGTTTCCAGTTAATTTCACATCAGTTGTTGGGGTATTATCTATAATTAAATTCAATCCCGACTTAAATTCAATATCTCTTATTATTTCTTTAGGGGTTGTTATTATCAATTTTTTTATGAACATAGCTCTACCCACCCATTCTCATCTATAATTGCCAAATCGATAAGATACAACCAATCCAAACTTAACATAAAGGCCGGAAAGGACATATCATTTTTGTTTTTTACTCTTTGATATAAATCAAAAACAGGTTGTTTTTCTTTCATTTTTAATTCTTCCAACACTATTGAGCCATTATAATAAATGCTTAGTTCCGGATGTATATTATCTGGTAACAACATGGTTATAGCCCTCCGGATTCTTAAAGATTTTACACCTAACGAATGCATCTACAACCAATATATGCACACACATTTCTAATTCTTCATAAGGAATTTCTTTATAATTTTTGCTATTTATTATTATTCCTATTACCCCATCAATTATCGCAAAAAACAAATCGTGTGAGCTTTTACATTCTGGTAAAAGCTTTGTATACTGACTCTTTATCACACGGAAAACAGATAAACTTTTATTTGCTCCTTGTTTATCAAATTCCGAATACTTTTCATCAAGCTTGTGATAATACACTTTGTATTCATCTATAGTATCATTAACAGATTCTAAATCATTAAAGTTTATCTTCTTTTCAATTTCAAACGTATTTATTTCTGGAGATTCAATATTATGTGCCAGATTTTCACTTGCAAGTATATTTAATATAGTCGCTAAATTACTATCCACTTTTACAATATCAATTTCATTACCAAGTTCTTTTTGAATAAAATCATATACTTGTCTTTGCTTATCGATTGACATATTTAAAATTATATTTATTATGGTGACGGTATCAATGATATCATCTTCTGGTGAAAATAAAGCGCCATATGGGTTATTAAACTCTTGCTCACGTAATTTTTCAGCATTCTTTGAAATCGAAACAAATTTAAATTGGAATCCTTTATATTTATTAAATATTTCTTTCTTTAATGAAGATTCAACTTTTTGTTTTGTACAAGTTGATGAAACTTGAGCAATGACGTTATTTTTTTCATCAATTAAATCAATTCCCTCAACATTTTGCTTAATGATATTTAAGTTTATTAGTTTATAATCGAAAAGCATATTCAATAAATCAGCAAAAAATGTTTCAGAATATATATTTAAATCTAGAAGATTAATTTTTCCACGCTTTTCTATACGTAAGGCCAATAACTCTATCTTTTCCTCTATATAATTAAAATAATTGCTTCTATTCAAGAATATGCCCCCTTTCTATCTGCCTAGACATTCTTATCTGCATTAGGATCTAAGAATAACAAGTATGTGTCCACTTCTAATGCATCTGCAATTTTCTGAACATTATCTAATGCAATGCTTCGTTTCTCTCGCTCCACAGCACTAATATATGTTCTATGCAAACCTGTTTTTTCAGCAAAGGCCTCTTGTGATAATCCTTTTAATGTTCTATACTTTTTTACATTATTAGCAAAGACCTTTATTATATCCATTATCGTATAACACCTCAAGTTTATATTACAAAATTGAATACAATGAGTCAACATACAATAAGTCACAGTAGTCACATTTTTACAGCCAACATTAAAGTCATCATTTTTATAAGGATTTTAGTTTGACAGCTTATGTTCGGCAGGAATAGAAGAACTGTAACCATTCCTGCCCAATGTTAATCAAATATGTAGACCTTTGCTTCATAACAATCCCTGATTTAGACTGAATTTGGAGTGTATCTAAATTTATAGCTTTAATACCTTGCAGAAGTTTGCGCACCAAATCATTATCATATTCATGTACCTCGCAGGATTTTTTTCAGGCAGGCATTCATATCGCTGATCCGTTGTTGAAAATTCTCGTGCCTTTGATGTTTCCAGATTCTCTCCAGCTTAAAAATTCAGATTTTGAAGATACTTTGTTTTGGTAGCATATTTACATACTATTTATCAAGTTTTTATAATTGTGAATAATAATAATCCATCTCACTGTAAAGATTATCTTTACTCAGCATTTTCTTAAGATGTTCATCCTCAATTTTTCTATAGTACGCATTCATAAGATTCGGTATCTGCTTTATGCCCCATTCTTTCGGGATAGTAACTGGATTCACACCTATTTCAGCTAATTCTCTCAAAGTCCGTCTAAAGTCCTCCAATTTACCGTCTTGAAGGCCATCTTTTGCTTTAGATATACCTCGACATTCATTAATTTGATTCAATGTATCAATTAGTCGTTTTTCTTTTTTAAATTTGAAATGCTGAAATTCTACAATATTTCTTGCCCTTTCCAAAGTGTAATAATCTCCTTTTTGGATGATTCGATTAAAGTATTTTTTAATAATATCACTGGAAACATCAACGGATAACATTTCATTTATTACGTTGAAGGCTCCTGATTTATTTCTGATGATCTTTGACATGGAATATATTTTTGAGTATTTGCACTGTACTTCAAATCTTATTAAGAAACGAGAATTTTCCAAGCTTGGACAGTCAATAAAATCTTCGCACAGTTCTTTATATTTCCAATAGCAATTAATAGTAACAGAGTTATTTTCCAAATATAGACTGTATTTATTGGACTTTTTCCGATGTGAACTATCTTTATCGTATTTCGTCCGTTCTTTAAAATATTCAGGGCAATAGGACCGCTTCATTAGTTGTATCATCTGTTCCGGGGTACAACCAATATTTAATTCATGTAGGTCAAAGTTTATGCAATAATCATTACGGTTCAATCCATAGGATGAAAATTCTTCTAATATGGGAGATATTTTTTGGGCTTCGATATTAAATAAAGTTTCAACATCGTTTAAATAGCTGGCATTAGCAGCTGATACATAGTCTTTTATTCCAGTGAATACTTTCGGATTAATCTTCACTTTAATGCTGCATGGTTTATCTTCATCTACTGCACTATTAAAAAAACTGGGTGAGTTGTTGCTGATTCTCAGCATCCATGAAATTCCTTTGTATTTATCGGTATATTCTATCTTGTAATATTTAGGCAGCGTGGAATTTAGTTTAATAATAAATGTATTTTCAGAAGAATCCATTTTATCGGGAGGACGAATTCGGATGGCAAGCGTTGGGACATCGAGGTTTTCTTCAAGGTAGTTAAATCTTACCTTGCTCTGGCAAAAGAGTTTCAAGGCCGTAGCTATGACATGATGCTTGCACAAACCACCATCGTTTTCATGCGGTATGCAATGCTCGCTCTGGAATCAAGGAATTCCAATGATCCAAGGACAATCGGTGATTTATTTTTCTACATATGCGATGAAGCCGAAGACATCAAGTTTTCTGCATCGTTAATGCTTATGATAGAGCTTTTGAGGAAGGTTCTCAATGAGAATCCAGTGATCAGTGAAGAAATTTCTCATCAGATCATGGATGCATTTATCCTTGCTCTACCTGCAGTCTGGAGGCAAAAACTAAAGTTAAGCGCTTGAATGTATTAATTTGTCAAGGTTCAATCCAGCCTTTTAGGTTGGGAAAGTTGAGTTATTAATAATAAATAGGTGAAATGGATGCAAAAAAAGCTCGTTTATCACGAGCAAGCTTTTATTTAAGAATATCAAACAATTCTTATAAATTCCTATATAACGTTGATTTTTTTATTCCGGTCATTTCCTCAATTTCACAAATAGAATATTGACGGGTATTATAGAGCTTCACGGCTTTTTTCACATTATCAGCGTTTATTTTGGGTCTGCCACCTGTCCTTCCTCTAGCTCTGGCGGCTTTTAAGCCCTCTCGGGTTCTGTCAGCTATCGTATCCCTCTCGAATTGAGCAATTGCACTCATAAGGGTAAAGATAAGTTTCCCCGCACTTGTATTTGTATCAATGGATTCTTTAAGCGATACAAGGTTAACTCCCCTGGACTGAAATAACTCCATCAGCTCAATCAGATCTTTCGTGCTGCGCCCCAGACGTGACAACGATTCAATTACAACGGTATCGCCCTTGGTCATTCTGTCCAGCATCTTGGTAAGCTCCGGCCTGTCTCTTTTTGTACCTGTCATTTTCTCGTTGTAGATATGGTCTACGCCATACTTATTCAAAACGTCAAGCTGGCGGTTTAAATTTTGAGATTCCGTGCTGACACGGGCGTATCCAAAAACATAATTTTTCATGTAGTCCTCCTTGAGATTCCCATCGTTCCAATAACGTATGAAATATGCGACTTTGATTTTGGAACGAGTAATGAAACAAAATACCACTCAAAATCACGCCGATTTTGGGGGATTGTAGCTATGTAAAATATGGGTTCAAAAACGACCGTTTTAGATACAAGAATTATCTTTATCATTGATCGATGTGGTATACTGATTTATAAGCAAATCCAGTTCCTTACTTATTCTCATAATCTCTGCCTTGTTTATTTTCTCGCCTTTTTTGATAGCAGTATCAACTACAGCATTTAATTCTTCGTGCATAAGCTTGATGGATTTCTGCAATTCTGATTTATCATATTTTTCATTCATTATTATTGCTCCCCTCGTTTTTTGATTAATAAAAAGACGTTAAAGCTTTTAGCCTTAACGTCCTTTTATAGGTTTTGCCGAGTATATCACTTTTTTACATATAATTATTTAACGGGCTGGGTCTGGAGTATCAGAAGTTTTCATAAATACATAGTATGCAGGTCTTGCACCTCTGGTTATATAATCACCACTTTTCCATTGTACAAACATGAATGTTTTACCATCAAGCTTCTGTATTTCATAAGCTGAAAAGGTATTAACTGAACCCATATTAGTAATATAACCTTTAGTCCACTCATGCTCTCCTGACCCTAACTTCTGACCATTTTCACCATATGATGTCACATTACCATCTTCATAGAAATTATGGATACCAGTTGGTACATAACTCTTTTTAGTTGTATCCTTTGAATTAAAATCTTCAGGATAGTTAACATAGTCAATCTGTTCCCATTTACCAATAACCTCTTTATCCATTTCAAACACGTAATCCATGGATTCTGAAATAACGCCATTAACATCCCTTGTAATTTTAACTTTAGGGGCCGGTACAGGTGTATCAGAGGTCTTTATATATACATCATACTTAGTAACTTTTCCAGTCCTACCATAGTCCCCATTCTTCCTCTCTACTACCATAAAAGTTCTACCGTTTATTGTGCTTATGGCATAGCTAGGGATATACTTATAACCATACTGTAGATCTACGAAGTAATTTTTAGTCCAATGATATCCCTGCCCTAAATAGGGTTTATTGTTGTCAAGCATTCGTTGAATCATAGTGCCATCGACATAAATACTTGTACTTTGTAATTTTGATTGTGTGTGATTCGGAGATCCATTAGGGTCAAACTGATTATCTATATCCTCCGCAAAATACCAATTGAAGAATTCCCATTCACCAACGGCATTCTTATCTAGAGTAAATGTATACTCTATAGTGTCTGCCCTCATACCATTATTACCCACCACGCTAGTGAACTTTGCATTGGCATCATTGATAATAGTAGGTAATTTCAACTTAGTGTCACCGATGTCATTAATCCTTACTGTAGCATTAGCGCCATCCCAGATAACTTCTTTTCCTAGGGATTCAGCTGCAGCTCTAACTGGTACATACGTTACGCCATCAACAATGATTGGTGTTACTACCTTACCATTAGAATCCTTTTCAATCTTTGTATCATTAACAACCATACTGATCTGTTTTCCAGCGGATGTAAAATATGCCGTGATCTGTTTAACAATATCCTTTGATGCTGCAAATGCAGGTGTTGTAGTACCAATGATTAGTGTGAGAACCATTCCTATCGCGATGTAACCAAGTTTATTAAGTTTTTTCATTTTTGCCTCCTTTTTATTCAGTGACATTTTTGAACATACCTTTCAAAATTCAGCCTTTTTACATACGAAAAGTTTATTCAGTAACCATAAGTTACTATTATTTTATTATGACCCATAGTTTTTCATTTTTCAACATTATCCTTCCTTTTCCAATTCAATAAAAGCTACACAAAAGTAAAAAGCCTTGTTTACAGGAGACCCTGTAAACGAGGCTTTTTGTTTGGAGGCGCCACCCAGATTTGAACTGGGGGATAAGGGTTTTGCAGACCCGTGCCTTACCACTTGGCTATGGCGCCGTATCAATTGCGGCTAGTATATGATAACATGAATAGTTTTCGGTGTCAATACGCTTTATATTGGGAAAACCGCCTGCTTCAAGCTGGCCCGGACACACAGCTGTTCAAAAAACAATAAAAAATAAAGCGCTTGTGCGCTTTATCTTTGGAGCGGGATACGAGATTCGGACTCGCGACTTTCACCTTGGCAAGGTGACACTCTACCACTGAGTTAATCCCGCATATGTGCCTGGGGACCATATCCACCGGCACTCATTTATGCCGCCGTTAAGCGGAAAAATGATGGTGCCCAGAGCCGGAATTGAACCAGCGACACGAGGATTTTCAGTCCTCTGCTCTACCAACTGAGCTATCTGGGCATGCTGCAGATGACATTTCTGGCATCTGCACATTGG
>JAEZCA010000035.1 GCA_023412665.1 Bacillota bacterium | reverse complement strand
ATCAAAGCCCTGTGTTAATAACACAGGGTTTTGTGCTGTCTTCATGTGATTTAATAAAGAAGGGTGTGCAAAAAATCAACTCATGCAGGCAGAATTGCTCCGTTTTACTGGCACTAAGCTAGATAATACATTTGGGCTCAATATTATGTAGCCATGAATTAGCTATTAGTTCGATTCTACTTAAATTCCTGCTACATCAGTTGATTTTCTGCACACCCAAGTCCCTATTTCCCTGGGAAATATGCGATCTGGTGTCTGATGGATGCAACAATACTAAATCAATAATTTGTACACTATTAAAGTAAGCGCTTAATCTTCATGTGATTTAATAAAGAAGGGTGTGCAAAAAATCAACTCATGCAGGCAGAATTGTTCCGTTTTACTGGCACTAAGCTAGATAATACATTTTGACTCAATATTATGTAGCCATGAATTATCTATTAATTCGATTCTACTTAAATTCCTGATACATCAGTTGATTTTCTGCACACCCAAGTCCCTATTTCCCTGGGAAATATGCGATCTGGTGTCTGATGGATGCAACATTACTAACGCAATAATTCGTACACTATTATAGGGTGGAAGACGTACTAGCCACTTGTGAGTGCTCATAATTTATAACTCGGCGAGTAATGGGCCCCCCTCTATACGTATTCACAGCCCTTGGGCTGAAAAACGCTTGGTGGCGGGTACCGATTTGCCTTTCAGATATTTTCTTTCGATGAATCGGAAGAAAACGATGTGAGCATATCTCCTGCCTAGGATGCATAGGTGAGCAGCAAGCCCTGCTTGCGACCCGCCTCATTGAAACCCGTAGAGACAAGAAAAATCTTGCGACCAACCTCGTTGAAACACTGCTGAGGTAAGAAAATTTTTCTACTAAGCGTAATTTGCATAGTAAATTATCGCCTAATCGAAAAATTTTCTTTGAACGATGCGTAATAGGAACTCGTAATTTATCAACTCCTACTCATTGTGACTTGTTAAAAAAATGTTAATTCATTGTTAAGACAGGATGTAATGACAACCTGTGGATAAAACTTTCGGATATCCACAGGTTTCTTTACTAAAATTTCAAAAAAATATATATGTATCTTACAGCGCCTGATAACACTGGGTTATGCGGCATAGAATCAAATTTTATCTTATCCACAAGCGTGTGGATAAGAAGGCAAAAATGCTTCCTAAACAGGAATATTACTGGAAAACAGGGGTGTTGATAACAATATTTCGGCGAAATTTAATCAATTTATCGTGTTAGGAAATGGAAGGGTTGTATTAAGCATTTCAACTATTCTTTTGAATATCTTACCATTATATAGTATAAACTTGTGATTTTTAGCCTCAAGGATTTCACCTGTTAATAATTTTTCCACAGTAAGATTGCTTTCACCAACTTCATAGATCTCAGTATTAATACCCCAGTCTGTCAGATCTGCACCGGACGCACTGACGACCTCATCATACATCCCAAGGATTGCCGCAGTCTGGATCGAGGGATTGATACCTCCATTGATCATCTCAGGGAAGACAAATGAAAATAAATCACTGTCGGAAGACATGTCCCTGACGCTGGCATCGTTGAAATATTGCTGCCCAAGCGCAGCAAAATCAGAGCCCTTTTGAGGAACTGATATGAATATCAGTTTTCTTACGCTACTATATTGTATATACTCTTTGCTACAGGTATAGTATCTTGCCACTAATCCTCCCATACTATGGGATATTATATCAAACCTTTCTGTTTGTATACCGGAAACAGCAAGCTCTTGCTTTTTCTCAGCCAGATATCTTGATAACTCTTCAGCTCCGGCAGCTACACCTGCCATTGAATTATATTCAAAGCCTAATGTTGTAAAGCCCTGTATCTGCAGATAACTGGCCAAACCGGAAAATATATCATATGTAGCCTGATAGCCATGAACCAGTACAACCGGGACCGGAACAAGCCTTATGGTCAATGAACTGCTTATTTTAGTACCTTCGATGCAGGCAGTTATCTTTATTTTAGAAAGATTATTATCCAGAGTCTCAGGAGGAGAATAAGCTGTGTAAAAAACTCCGCCTGGACCAGACAAACCCTCATCTGTAATTATTTCCCCAAAAATTTTTGATGGACTGTCAGATGTTGTATCGTTATTTGCAAGCGGAGAGTCTGAGCGGTTAATACCGTTAAGCTCAAGCTTGACTCGCACACCTTCAATACTACTTCCATAATGGTCTTTAACCTGCACCTTAAGCAGGAGCAAGTTTTCGGGATCTACTGCAACGCTATCTGTTTTTGGATCAGAAGTCTCTAGTATTATAACCGTTCCTCTGTAATCAATGGTAGTATTGTTAAATGAGGTTGAATTACCATATGATGCCGATATTGTGTTATTGTCTCCTGAACATGATTGAAGAAGGATTGGTATGAGGATTAGTATTATACAGTGTGAAAGCTGCTTAATATAGTAAAGTGCTTTTGACATGCAAGATCCCCTTCTAATTAATTAGTGTGTAAAGACTTAATCAACAGATGATATTACACAATAATATTATATGCTTGAATTCATGTTGGCTGTAAAGTGGAAAAACATGTGTATTAATACTGTCTGTCAGCTTACTAAAGGAAGTTTTAATGGAAGTTTTGCATGTAATAAAGATCAGATATACAGGGCAAAATAATCTGGACTGAAATATATGGTGGAGGAGGATTCAAACATGAAAGTCAAGGATATTATGACAAAGAACGTGGCATATATAAAGCCTGACTCTCCGATAATTGATGCTGCCAGATTAATGCAGCAGCATAATGTCGGCTCCATACCGGTCTGTGACCAGAGGGGTGTAGTTGGTATGGTCACTGACCGTGATATTGTTGTAAGAAATGTAGTCACAGGCACCGACCCCAAATCAACACCGGTGAGCAATATAATGACTACAAATATAACATCTGTATCACCGGAGACCGATGTAGACGACTTAGGGGACATAATGTCACAAAGACAGATCAGAAGAATACCTGTAGTAGATCAAAATGCCCTGGTTGGAATAGTAGCACTAGGAGACCTGGCAATCGACCGGAGATTTGATACCGAGGCATCCTCTGCTCTTACAGACATATCAAAACCGGTTAAATGAAATAAATACAGTTAGAGTAAACTATAGGTTCAGCAACAGCAGAAGAGAGACTTCTTCTGCTGTGTGACTGAACGTAGTCTGCTGAGGGAACATCGGATCAAGGGGAATTCGTATGGTACACCTATAAAATTATGGTAACGAATTTAATTGAGAATATATCACACATCATCAGGTCATCGGAATCGATAAGCCTCAGCACGATATAGCTTGCTCCCACTGCAACCAGTGTGCCTGTACGGTCTGTAAGCAGGTTGGTCCCAAGAAGGAATTCGACCCTCATCCTTCGTCCAATTTGAGTCCTTAAAAAACCGGGAGTAAAAAATGGGTTTTCAACTGTAGAAGGCACCTGATTACCTGGTTGAGTCACGGTTGTGGGAGATATACCCTGCATTGACGTCGGCACCGATGGCATACCTGGAGGTATGGCAGCAAGGCCCACAGAAGTTATTGCGCCTGCGGCCGGCGCTGCCAGCATTTGTGAAGCTCCTTGTGTACCGGTTCCCAATCCCATTCCATTTTGCATGGCAGGATAATTCATACTATAGTTCTGCGGCATGGCATAGGTGCCGTTGAAGATTCCTGCGGAGGGCATATACTGCTGTGATTGTACATCAGATGGCTTTTTGCCTGTGTAATCATTTCTATATAACATAAAATCACTCCTTACTTCATTATAATTAATGAAACTATTTACAATAACACTTCGGTTAAAAGAAAATTCTTCGTCTATAGAAAAATTTCTTACCTCAGCAGTGTTTCAATGAGGCTGGTCGCAAGCAGGGCTTGCTGCTAGCCTGTGCATCCTAGGCGGGAGATATGCTCGCATCGTTTTCTTTCGATTGATCGAAAGAAAATATCTAAAAGTCCGAATGGTACCCGCCACCAAGCGTTTTTCAGCCAAAGGTTGATAATACGTATAGGGGTGGGGCGGAGGCCCATCTTTCGCCTCGTTTTAGTGTGCTGTCATTTGTAATACCTGGACTGATCAATCATGTCTGGTAGTATAATTCTGTAGGCTGGTAGAAACAGTGCTGTGCGACCCTGTTGAATAAGCTGCCTGAGCCGTTCCGTGGAAAAACAGATTCGCAGATCTCACTGAAAGGATTGTAATACCACAGGCATGGTGAAACGGCAGTCAACACATTTCCCGCAAGAGCCCAATCAGCTATATCATAGTGTATTTGCTCTGCGGGGATGTTATAAACATTCTGCGGGTTGATCTGGCCGTACACCTCCGTTAGCATACAAGTGAACTGATATGGCTGTTCTATGACCCTGCGCAGGTCTCCCTGCCCCGTACGCAGATATTCTCCATCAGATACATGAACTCTGTTCATGACTACTGTAGCAACACCCTTCATACCCGCCTCGCCCTCGCCCTCAGCCTCACATCTGATAAGTCTTGCAAATAGCTCTCTGTCTGTTAATGGCATACTTCAACCTCCCTTTATACATTATATTAACATAACCCATAAATGGTAACCTTTGGTATGACATGTGTATTAATTAAAGTTTGATAAAAGTAATAAAACCGGGGAACTATAATCATGCACGCTGAGGATTGGTTTATCCAAAAAGGAGGCGTTTATTGTGAGTAGACACAGGAGCTTGATGTCAGAGCGGCTGAAGCATGAAATCGCAAAAGAACTTGGGGTCTACAGTACAGTTGAGGCTGAGGGCTGGGGCGCCGTTTCTTCCAGAGACTGCGGCAATATTGTCAAAAAAGCTATAGAAATGGCTGAGAAAAGCCTTGAAACCAAATAGCCTCTTTAGACCCAGCGTAACAGGAGCCGGCTAATCCCGGCTTCTTTTTTATGCCTTCATTTTTTCCAAACTTGTACTTTTATTATTGAAACCTTTACTTTCCGGTGGTATAATTATATTTGCTAAAATCTGGGGAGAATTTTGCAGTTGTATGTACCCGGATAGGATGCATTATCGCAGGCATGTTCACCATAGGCATAATATATCAAAGTGACTGAAAAGTGCAGTATTGCTTTATTGCAAATCTGTTACATTTTCTTTACACTTGGGATGGATATGTTGACTGGCAAAAATGCCGGTGATATAATCAACTTGAATTCACAAGGGTGAAGCTTGCCCTTGCTGAAGTAAGTTGTAAGGCGGGTCGGGCTATAACACAAGGGAGAGGCGTAGCCCGGCTTGAGAGACAGGCCTATCCCAAAAATTTACGAGGAGGATTTGAGAGTATGAGAAATCTCAAAAAGTTACTTGCAGTAGTCGTCGCTATATGCGTGCTTGCAACAATGACGATTCCTGCATTTGCCGCTGAGACCAAAACCGACGCACAGATCGTAGAAATTCTGGGCGTGCTCAAGGGCGACGGTGCTGGTGTCACGGACACTTACCTTGCAAAAGGTACAAACAGAATGCAGGCTGCTCAGCTCTATCTTAGGTTGATAGGATTAGAGGACGAGGCTCTTGCAGAAACATCCACAGATAATTTCGATGATGCCAATCTGGTTTATGCAGGCGGACAGAGAGTTCTTGCATACCTGAAGGCTAACCCGGATCTGGGATGGGGCGGCGTAGGCGCAAACAAATTTGAACCTACTGGCGCAGCTAGTGCTCAGATGATCTACAAGGTAATGCTTGAGGCTCTGGGATACAAGCAGGGTACAGACTTTGAATGGGCTGATGCCATTACTTTTGCTAAAGACAAGGGCCTTTCCAAGATCGCTGACGTCACTAATCTGACAAACGCCGACATGGCTACAGCTCTTGTTGAAGCTCTCAATGCAAAGGTTAAGGGTAGCGACGCTACACTGCTTGAAAAGCTGATTGATGACAAGATCATCGACGAAGCAAAAGCTATTGAAGCTGGTCTGATCGAAGCTACTCCGGCAAAGCTCGAAGTTGTTGACGTAAAAGCTGACAACCTTGTTAGAGTTGTTGTAACTTTCAACCAGGCAATCGACAAGGATTCCATTGAAGATGGTGATTTTGAAGTTGCTGATGAGTCAGTCAAGAAAGACGATGTGTCACTTTCTGATGACAAGACGGTTGCCACATTGAAGGTAGCTAAGCTTGAAAACGGTGACGAAGTTGAGATCACTATTGACGGTATAAAAGCGGTCAGCGGTGTTGAACTTAAGGATTATGAAGGCAAGTTCACAGCTCTGGACAAGAATCAGCCTACAATTAAATCCATTGAATTCACAGGTCCGGAAGTTGCCAAGGTCACTTTCTCTGAGCCTATTAGCGCGACTTCAAGTTCACCTGACATCCAGATCGATGGCGGCATATACAGTGCTTCACCGATAACTGGTTATGACAACAAGAATGAAGTTGAAGTAAATCTCGGAACCGAACTCGATGAAGGAAAGCATACCTTCAAGATCAAAGGTTTTGAAGACTTTGCCGGATACAGCAACCTTGTTGAGAACATCACTGTTGAGTACGCAAAGGTCAAAGGCGCTCCTTCAGTAACTGTCAAGGAAGCTACTCAGACTTATGTAATACTCAAGTTTGAACGCCCTGTAACTGACTTTGATATTGATGATTTCTATCATACGTATACAAGTTGGAAGCCGTTGGAAATACTGAACGGAGAAGGCAAAGAATTTGTAAATGAGAACGATTGGACAGATGAAATAAGATTGGTCTTCACAAATTCTGCAAAGAAGAATCCTTCTACAGCTTCTGGTGCTACTGATAACGACAGGCCTCTGCCGGTCGGAAAAGTAAAGATAGTTGTTAAAGACGAAGCCGTTAAGGATCGTTGGGACAATAAGATAGACGGAGACGTTAACCTGACTACAGAGATAACTGCTGATCTGGATAAGCCAACAGTAACAAAGGTCACAGTTGAATCAGAGAAAGAGATCAGGGTATACTTCAGCGAAAAAGTAGTAGAAGCAGATGCAGAAAAAGAAGCAAACTACAAAATCAAGAACAGCAAGGGTGATGTAATCTCTTCATCTAAGTGGAACGTCAACTACAATGATGGTGATAAGTATGCCGAGATTAAGTTTAATGAGGGCGCAGTTGAAAATGGCAAGTATACAATAACTATTGAGGCTATAAAAGATACTTCATTAGCAGGTAATGCCCTTGATACTGTCACGTTTGATTTCGAAATCGTCGATAAGTCAGCTCCTGATAAAATTACAGCAACATGGGTTGAAGCTGATCAGGTAGTATTTGTTAAATTCGACGACGAGATGGATGCCGCTTCAGTGCTTGATGAAGACAACTACAGAATCAGTAATGAAAAGCCCGATGGTCTCTTCAAAGAAGATGGCGATGTGAAGCTCTCTATGTTCACTTCGAAGATAGTAAAGATGCAGTTCAGAAATCTCACAACAGATCAGAAGAATTCAATGGTCGGCAGATTTGTTGAAGTAGGAAGAGTAAAGGATGCAAAAGGTAATGTAATAAGCAGCCTGTCACTGTACGATGAGATTGAAAAAGAAACTGCACCTGTAGTAGAAGAGGTCAAAAAGATCGCTGACAACAAGTTTGAGATCAAGTTCGATCAGGAACTCAAGTCGATCGGAGCCAACGCTATAACGGTAGCTGCTGACGGAACTAATACTTCCGGCGCTTCCTACAAGTTCTTGAACAAGGACGGAAAGGGCATAGTCACCATTACTGTTCCTTCATCACAGAAATCCGAAGGTACAACTGGTCTGACAGCTGGGTCAACATACACAATTAGCATCGCTGATAATGCAATTAAGTCAGTAACAGGTGTTCCAGTAGAAGGCGACAGCTTTACACCAGCAGATTTCGCTGACGGATTCAAAGATGGCGTTGCTCCTACGGTTGCTAAGGATACGCTGGATAAGAAGATAGTTTATGCACACGATATCGGCGGCGAAGCAGATTATGTGAATTACTTCATCATTAAGTACACCGAAGATATCAAAGCAGGTACTGTATCCAAGTACACATACGAAGTCGACGGATACAAAGTGACATCAGTGAGAGTTGTTGCTGCAACCTCGATGGCTGATGCAAAAACTAAGCTCAATAATGCATCTAATGACGGTAACTATGTCATCATAGCTATAGAAGAGCTTGATAAGGCTAAGAACGATAAGGATATAGGTGCTACTCCTGAAGTCAAACAGGTCCTTTCAATCGAAGACCTGGCTGGCAACAAGCTCGAAGCACAGGATGGTATAGAAGCAATTGCTGCTAACAAGACTTTGGAAGCAGGCAGAGACTAAGCTTTAAGATCAGGCTATCCACAAGAGAAATAAAGATTGAGCCGGAAGAGAATATCTTCCGGCTTTCTTTATGCTCATTGAGCCAGGAAAGATAGAAAACTTAGGAACTTAACAAGAGCAATACCATAAAATTAACCTCCTGTAGGTATAGTAAATCTACTTGTTTAAAACTAATCATTCTGCTACGATAAAGTTACAGACAACTGCGTTAAAAATCAGTACAATAGAATAAGTAATGAAAGAAGGAGGGTTATTGTGAAAAAGAACATACTGTTGATTGTTTTATTAGTTGCACTGATCATACCGTCCCAGTCATATGCAACTGATGATAATACAGGAAATAAGAATGATCTTAGCTGGAATAAGGCTGTGATCTACCTTGGACGGTATAACAATACATTGTTGAATATATCAGAAACAGTAGATAAAGCTAAAAGACAATATGAACTAGCTGTTGAAAATGCAGAGGATATCGAAACTGAGGGCGTTACAGTTGAAATTATGGGCAAAGAAATGTTTATAGAATATGATTACTATACAAAAATGATGATGACTCAACAAAAAGAGCTGATGCCCGAGCAAATGAAGTTATCATGGGAAATGAACCGCGATAGCTGGAATGCCACGCGGAACTCTATGATTATTGGCCTTCGCAGCTATTATCTGGGATTATATAATGCACATAGTACTAATGAAATAAAGCAAAGAAGCTATGACCATGCAAAAAGCATATATAATCAAAGTAAGATCAAGTTTGAAAAAGGTATGATAACTGATATCGATTTGGCTGGATCAGAATACGATTTACTTAAAGCGAAAGCTGAGTCAGATGCAGCGAAGAGAAGCTATGAAAATATGCTCAGAAGCCTTAATTCATACCTTGGTACATCATTGAATGTACAGTATAGTGATATTACATATGATGAAATATATGATGCAAAGAGACTAAAGGATCTAGATTATTACTTAGAGCGAGCGCAGGTTAACAGATTTGATTTTGCTAGTATATCAAAGCAGCTAGTACTTATGGAAAAGAAGAAAAGCATCATGGATAAATACCCGTTGAGTCTAAACACAGTCGACGCAAGGAAGGACTATAATAATAATCTGGCTGAAATAGAGAAAGCAAAGCAACAGCTTGAAATAAAGAAGCTGGATTTAGAAATGGAAATAAAGGATTCATACATTGAAGCGTCGTCTGCAGGCAAGAATGTTATTAATATGAAAAAAATTCTGGACATACAGAAATCCAGCCTGGAAAAGACAAAAAGAATGTACGATATGGGAATGGTATCCAAGACAGTGATAGATAAGGCGCAGCTTGGATATGATGAGTTTGAAAACAATTACAATGCTGTTCTCTTTGACTATAATACAAAGCTTATGAAGCTTGAATTTCAATCCAGAACAGGACTAGCATTTTAGGAGGGGTATGCAATGAAAAAGAAGAACGTTTTTATTTCCATTACGTTGATAATGATCATAGTATTCTCAACATTCGTCTCAGCGCAGGAGACAAATTTTAATGAACTGACTTTGGATAAAGCAATAGAAATAGCAGCATCTGACAACAGACAGGCTGTAATTGACGATTACGAAATAGCTTCTAAAGAAACTGCGTTTAAGAAAGCCAAAGAAGATGCTGATATGTCAGGGGATAAATCAGGCACTGAGGATGTAATCAATAACAGAATTCGTACTGAGGCATACGCTATTGAAGCAGAATGGGCACTTGAGACAGCAAAATTAACAAAAGCAAATAATGCAGATCAATTAGAAGTAGATGTCACAAAAATTTTCTATGAGATACTTCTTACAGAGAAGGAATTGGAAAAGGAACTGAAAAAGCTTGAAATGGTTAGAGAAAGACTCGATATGGCGAAAGTGAGATATAATTCTAAAAGCATAACTGAGGATGTTCTAAACTCGGCACAATATGATCTTGATAGAAAGGAGCTGGAAGTTGAGTCAGTTAAGGAAAAACTAAGAATGCAGGATATGAAGTTGAAAAACAAATTGAACCTGCCGTTTAACGAAGGGACTTTAAAGCTCAGTGGATCAATTAAACTTGAGAGTTTTACGGAAGTTGATATAGACAAGGTTACAGTGGAATACATAGAGAAAGACACATCAGTGATTTCTGCTGCCGGTAAGTATAACGCAGCTCAGGAGATAATGGAACAAACGGAGAAATTCCTTAGAAAAGGCAGCACCCTTTACGATGATAATAGGGTAGCTCTTGAATCTGCCATACGTGATTATGAAGCAGCAAGGCGCAACGCAGAAGTCAACATAAGGAATACATATAATGATCTTTTAAGCTTAAAGGATAATTTAGTCTTGGCCCAAAAATATGAGGATTTGATGGCTAAGAGATTGGAAAGTGCTAAAACAAAGTATCAAAAAGGGTTTATCAGTAAAGACTCATATATGTCAACCGAAGAATTATATCTGGATTCGATATATAATAGTATTAAGGCCATATATGATTTTAATATGAAACTGGTAAGCTTTAATAGTATGATAAAGAAATAACCGTTTAAAAAGCTCTTTAAATATTTTTAGAGAGCTTTTTTATTATTTTATGAAACTTTTTTTATATGAGAACGTCTAATTATTGTTATATATGCTGAATCATTGATATAATGTAACTGTATAGTTTTTGATTATTATACTACTAAGGAAAAGAGGTCTTCTTATGATAACCAAGAAAAAGTTGCTCTGTTTCATTTCTTCAATAGTAATCGCTTTTACTGCGTTGACCGGTACGGCGTTTTGTGAAGCATCTGACGTAAGTATCAATGATATGGCCTCAACTTTAAATATGCTGAATATACTTCAGGGGAGCAATGGTAATTACCTTTTGGATCAAAAGGTTGACAGAGCACAAGCTACTGCATTAATTATTAGAATGCTGGGAAAAGAAAATTATGTAAAGCAAAATGCTGATGAGCTTATGTATACTAAGTATACTGATGTAACATCTACAGCGTGGTATGCTCCATATGCCGGTTATGGTACACAGAGTAATATTATTGTCGGGAAACCGGACGGTACATTTGCACCTGCAGAATACATAACTGAGAAGGCCTTTTTGAAAATGGCATTATGTGCGCTTGGATATGAATATATCACAGATTTTGATTGGACTAACGTATACGCAAAGGCATATGAAGCAGGCATTGTAACAGACCCATCTTATTCGACAAAAACGGTTGATAATACTAACTATCTAAGAGCAGATGCAGTAGCGGTAATATATAGATCGTTGAATACCTTCAAAAAAGGTACTGATATTAAATTGGTTTTTAATCTGGTGGATGAAGAAGTGTTTACACAGCAGGAGTTAGTCAGAAGTGGAATTTTTGGTGAGGATGAGCCGACAGAGATCAAGAAAATAGATGTGCTTGCGCCTAATAAGATAAATGTGGAGCTCAATGAAGAGATACAGGATCTAAGTATTGAGGATATTAAGATTTATGAAGCAGATAACAAAGATAATATATTGAAAGTAGTTTCCTTTGACTTCGAGAACAACTATATCCAGGTAGTAACTGATGGACAGCTTCCTGAGGAAGAATATAATATAGAAATTGATAATATAGTAGATCTTGTCGGAAATATAACCGGAGGTCTTTCCGGAAAATTCACCGGTTATGTAACAAAAGAAATAAAATCCGACTTTTTTAGAATAAGTAAAGTGGAGCAAGTATCTCCAAGTATAGTTCATGTTTACTTTACCCACCCTGTAAATGCAAATAGTGAATTACCAAAGTATTATGAATTACTAAAAAATGATACGGTATATGTCAGTGGTTCCGCGCAGAATTTAACGGTAAAAAAGCTTCAATCGGCAGATAATGCTGTTTCTGTCAGCTTGATTAACAGGAGCTTGGAACAGGGGAGTGTATATACACTGCGTGTCAGCGGAAAGCTGCCTAGCGGCTATGGTGTAATGCTTGGAGAGGGAAGCGGTGACACCAGGGACTTTACAGCGATTATGTCACAACCTAAGCAGTTGGAAGTGCTGGCTGCTCAAGCATGGACCAGCGATTCTGTCAGGATCGTATTTAACAGAGAGGTTGATCCGGCATGGGCAGGCAAGAAGCTGAATTATACAATATATGATCCTGATGGTGATGAGGTTACTGTAACAAACGCAGTAGTAAGCACAAACGGGGATTTTAGCGGGCGTGAAGTATTTTTGAGTGTTGCCTTTTCATTGAACAAGGGATATAAATATAGCTTAGAGATATCATATATTCCTGATATATATAAGCAAACTGTAATTGAGAATAAGAAAATACAGTTTTCCGGTTCATATCCAACCAATAAGGTCCTATCTCTTGAAAAGGTGTCATCGCAATATAGCAATAGTGTATTGTTAACCTTCAACAAATCACTTGATGCCGCAGCAGCACAGGATACCCAAAAATATCTGATAAGTGGTGATAATACTTCGTATAGTGAAAGACCAATAAAGGCTTATTATAGTGAACAAGAAGGAAATTACACTGTTAAGCTTTTCTTAGCTGCAGATGATAATTTGGTTAAATCTAAGAGATATCAAATCGTTGTTTCGAACATGAAGGATGCACTTGGAAATACTGTAGGTTATCTGGACAAGACATTTACCGGCGGAGGTGAAAATACCGATAGCTGGATAAAGGAGGCTGTTACAGTGTCAAAAGATGCTATCAAGCTATCTTTTAATGTCGAAATTGCATTTGAACCGGATAACATGAGCAGTTCAAATTATTTCTTATCTTATGAGGAAAATGGAGAGAATATCAAGACAATGCCTATAGGAGTCACGTATGTTGATGCCAGAACGCTGGTGCTTCGATTTGATGATTTGGATAAGTCGAAGAAGTACGTGCTTGGCTTTGATTCAGTAACGGATTATTCCGGACAATACAAGCGTTCGTCAATCGATGAAAAGACCAGAATATTAGTAAATTGGGGTGAATAAATAAGCCAATTATTCCTCAAGGCTGCTTCCAAATATGCATATGGTAATAAGTTCAAATAGATGCTTACAACTATTAATTCATCTAATTTACTGATATAATTGAAGTCAGATTGTTTATTTAAGATTTTTTGTTGAGTTTATTAGTTTATAGATGCAACAACTAAAAGGGAGAGTACTTGTGAGTAAAAAAATTTTGATAGTAGATGACGAGAAGAATATTGTTGATATATTGAAGTTTAATTTAAAGAAGGAAGGCTTCTCCACAGTGGAGGCATATGACGGTGAACAGGCAGTAGAGCTTGCGCTTAGCGAAAAGCCAGACCTGATCCTGCTTGATGTCATGCTTCCTAAAATGGATGGCTTCACAGTATGCAGAAAACTGAGGCAATCACTGTCCACTCCCATTCTAATGCTGACGGCAAAAGAGGAAGAGGTCGATAAGGTACTTGGTCTTGAGCTTGGCGCTGATGACTATATAACCAAGCCCTTCAGCCAAAGGGAGCTGATGGCAAGGATAAAGGCTAATATCAGAAGGACCACACTTGAAGAGGTCGCAGCAACCAAGACCAATTTGGTGCAGTGCGGCGATCTCAGAATAGATTGCGACAGATATGAGATAACCAGGGGCGAGGACAGTATAGAGCTGACGTTAAGGGAATTTGAACTAGTAAAATTTCTTGCGATGCATCCTGGACAGATATTCTCCAGAGAAAATCTTCTGGAAAAGGTTTGGGGCTATGAATACTACGGTGATGTGAGAACAGTTGATGTTACCATCAGGCGGGTCAGGGAGAAGCTTGAAAGGGATCCGTCCAACTGTGAGTATATTCTGACCAAGCGAGGGGTAGGCTATTATTTCGATAAACAGGATAAATAAAACAGGCCCTGAAGCATTCCTATATACGAGGTGTGTATGTTTCCAAAAAGTTTACAGTGGCGGCTGGTCAGTTTTTTCTGTCTGATAATATTTTGCCTGATCATTCCGATAGGACTGTATCTTAATGGCAGGATAGAAAGCAAATATTATGACAACTTCATTACAAGGATACAGAGGGGATTTGCGGATTGGTCCATAACATCAGCAAACGGATCTCCGACCGCTGAAGAACTGAAGGCTGCCCTGCAGAACAGCGAGAGTGTTTTTCAGCTGAATCTTGAAAACAGAAGCTACACCATTTATGATACAAGCAGCGGTGAAATATATTTTACAAATGATAACGAGTTCTATAACAATACCAGGGAGCTTGCATTAAATTCACTTCTTGGCTCGGATAATTTTATCCGGGCTCTTGCAGGAAAGGAAGACAATAAAAGAATACTTGAAAACTCGGGAGGCTCGAGCTTTTTTGACTATGCCAAGCCTGTGGGCGGCAATATCATATATTTCCGATATTACAGGGAGGACTGGGCTGCGATAACCAAGTATTTCAATAACATTATATATACCAGCTTATTGCTGGGTATTGTAATTGCCCTTGTAACAGGTTACTTTCTGTCACGGACAATTACAAGTCCTGTGGTGAAGCTTATGCAAAAGGCGCAAAGTATTGCAAAAGGCGATTTTGATAAGGAGCTGGAGGTAAAATCCGGCGATGAGATTGGTAAGCTGACAGAGACCTTCAACTACATGGCTCAAAATCTGAAGGATAACCTTACAGAGATATCAAGTGAAAAAAGCAAAATGGAAACTATTTTAAATTATATGACCGATGGTATTATAGCTTTTAATCTACAGGGTGAGGTTATCCATAGCAATCCGGCATCTGTAAGAATACTTGGAGTTGAAGGATTGGAAAATTTCCAGGAATACAGGACGCGTTTCGGGTTTGAATACTCCTTGGAGGATGTGCTTTATCTTCAGTCGAATCAAACTGCCGAAATTAGCATTGTTGTTGGTACGAAAACAATAAAGGTGTATTTTGCAGTATTTACGGATGAAATAAAGAAGCCGGAGGGAGTCATCGCCGTGCTGCAGGATATAACCGAGCAGCAGCGTCTGGAGGATATGCGCAAGGAGTTTGTGGCAAATGTATCCCATGAGCTCAGGACACCGCTGACATCCATAAAAAGTTATTCTGAAACATTGCTTGACGGCGCGCTGGAAGACAGGGAAACAGCCGAGCATTTTCTTGAGGTCATCAACTCTGAGGCAGATAGGATGACCCGGCTTGTCAAGGATCTGCTGCAGCTTTCAAGGCTTGACAACCACCAAATGAAATGGGATTTCAAAAAAATATCAATAGTCGATTTAGTTAAGAGCGCTGTTGAAAGGATGGAACTGGAGGCTAAATCAAGAAAACAAACACTGGAATGCTTCGTTATGGGAGATATCCCTGAGATCGAGGCTGATTACGGAAGGCTCGAGCAGGTTGCCTTTAATATTATCGGCAACGCCATAAAATATACGCTGGATGGCGGCAAAGTAACGGTTTATGTCGGGAAAATATATAATGATGTTTATTTTAAGGTTTCAGATAATGGCATAGGAATACCCGAGAGCGACATGCAAAGAATATTTGAGAGATTTTACAGGGTAGACAAGGCAAGATCCAGGGAAATGGGAGGGACAGGCCTTGGTTTGTCCATAGCAAAGGAGATCGTGGAAGCTCATTCCGGCACTATTAATATCAGCAGTAAAATCGGTGTCGGCACTGAAGTTACCGTAAGGCTGCCCATGGGCAGACAAGCTTGACAAAATGAGCATTTGGAGGATTTATTATGTAATTTATTCGTAAGTATGATGTAATAATTCTGTAACAGAGTACCTGTATAATATTATTAGCATAACTATAAAGTAATGGAATATTTGATGCGAAGATAATGTGATCTGAGGGGATCGTAAAATGTTGAAAAAGCTGATAGCAGTGACAATTGCATTAATGATATTAACAAGCCTTACAATGACGGTATTTGCCGGCAACACAGAGAATGCAAGTGATGTAGCTGCTACTCCGACGTCAGTAGGCGTAGCCAAGAACAGCTCACTGCCAAAGGAAACGAGTCAGACTGATAAAAGCAGTACAAGCAAAACAGATGTAGTAAGCAAACAGGAACAGGGAAGCGCTGACGCTGATGATAAGAAGAGTACATATGATGACAATGAAATAAAAGGCCCCGATGCAGAATTTTACGCCGCTATCAAGAAGGTGCTTGATGAAGGCAAAGCAGTAGACAATAAACTGGCCATTGTAATGATAACAAAACCTGAAGCGATAAATGAGAAGGTATCGATATATTCAAAAAAATTCAGTATCAGTGTAAAGGCTGAGTTTGATGACGTAGTATTCTCTGTTGCCAGACTGAACAGCGAGACCGGAAAGTATGAGAGAATTGAATTTGATGGAGAGAAATCAATTAAATTAGCATGCGGGACCGAAACTAAGGAAGTTATCCTGGAATATGGGATAAACAATCTGCTGCTTATTTCTTACAGGGATTCTGAGAAGCTGGAATCAAAGGTACAATACAACACTATCGTAGTTGAAGCAAATAGGGAATCCGCTGCCGATAAGGCCATCAGTCCTGAAAAGACTGTCAAGAAGCCAAGCAGCGATCCGCTGACTACATTAGATCAGAGTTTTAAGACATTCATAAATAATTTAATGGGAAAAGGAAAGTAATCTACTGGCTATACGGGGGCTTAAATGAGCCGTGAAATAAAAGAGCGTATAAAGACGATTTTAATATACATACTTTTAGTATCAGGACTTTTACAGGTAGGAATTCTTTGGAGCTATCAGAACCAGAGGGCTCCTATTAGTTTTTTAGAGAGGCTCTTTAGTAATGATATCCAGATCAGTAATGAAGCTGTGAGAAAAATTCTATTTATACCGGACAGAATCATCGTTTCAGATGGAGAGTACTCCAATTCTCATTGGATAATCACAGAAGGAAATGAATATTATAATAGCTTTTGGAACGAAGCAGCGGCAGGGCTTTTAAAAATAGCTGACGGTAAGGTCAAGCTGACTGCTTCTGCTGAGAATTGGGACAATATCGTTGAAAAACGAGGGTTTTTAGTAGATTTCAGGTATTCAATTGAACCGGAGCTCCTTGGCTGGTTTTTGGGTACAGGCGATCCGGCTAATGATATGCCTGGATTCAGCAAGCTTATGATAAAAAGGGATATTATCAATGATGATATAGGGATATTCTATATATACGGGAACAATGGGATCGTCTACGCTTCAAATCCAATAAGATACGAGAAGGCAGGTAATCTGACCAATATCGTAAATAAGCTGTATGAAGATGCAAGCCAGTTAAACCGAAGGTATTATTCCTTTGCCGGAAGCAATATACAGAAGAAGGAAGATGAGCCGGACGTCCTTTATACGGCCGTTTCTCCAAGGTACTGGTCTTATCCGGTGATATCGGCCGATCCTCCTGAAATGTCGGATATCAAGGATAGTCTTGATGATATTATCCTGGGAAGCGACGCTGCCCGCTACAATAAATATATATATAACGAAAACGTTATACAGTTCACATATGGCAGCAATATTTACAGGTATTACCCTGATGGATATCTTACATACCGATATTTGGGCAGTGCAGAACAGAATTCCAGGTCCAGGGCGTATGAAGCGCTAATGAATGCGTACCAGTTTATCGTGAGAAAGAACGAGCTTTATGATTCACAGGCTGATATAACACTGACATCTGTTGAGAAAAAAGCTGGTGGAATATATAAATTCGGATTTGATTACAGAATCGACGGCATGCCTGTCAAGATCGACTATGATATGAAGGATGGCAATGGTGATAGGCTGCAGCATGCTATAAGCATAATGGCAGACAGCAAAAGAGTACTGGAATGTGACTGGTTCATCAGGAACTTTAAACAGACAGGGTCAGGCATGTACAATGACAGGATGCTTGAATTAATGGGAAGAGAAAAAATAATTTTTGATAATATCAATATTAAGCATATTGATACCGGCTTTTATATCGACAATAATCAAAAGGCCATTATTGAGCCGGCCCTGATAATATATACGAAGGAAGATGGCGTTGTTTTTCTGAGTTTGCAGCCTGAAGAGGGAGATTAACATATGGATGTTTCCAGGGCTAAAACTGTTATAATCGCACTGCTTGCAGCATTTAATATATTCTTGCTAGGCAGTAATCTGGTCTTTAACGATACTCAGGGTGTCAGTAAGGATACGCTAGAAAATGCCAGAGTGATATTGGAACAGCGTGGAATAATACTGGAGTGTGACATACCTGTCAAAGCAGATGACAGTCACCGGATAGAGTATGGCAAGGGGGAGCAGGACCGGGAGAGCATAGCAGCTGCGCTGTTGGATGAGAGTTTTGAAGTGAAGGATGATTCAGTTTATTCTTACGCTACAAAAGAAATCACTTTTTTAGGAGATGCCAGATTCGTTTATACAGATATTATGAACAAGCCAGCGGCCATAAACGTTTCAGATGAAAAGAAGGCTTCTGAAGCTGCATATAGATTCATGGAGGCCAGAGGGTTGATTGATGGCAAATATGTGCTTGATAAACTCGAAAAAAAAGGTGAAAACCGTTTTGTGTTATATTACATAGAAAAGTATGAAGGTCAATTCTTATTCGATAATTATTTTTTAATAGAGCTAAACAATAATGGAGTTATACGTCTTGAATATCAGAAATATCAAATAAAAGGATTCTCGGCAGAGAATATTGAGCAGCCGGAAGTATATCAGACGTTACTTTCCTATTTCAAAAAGGACAGAGATATTGTAATCACAAGTATTGACAGCGGATATAAGCTTATAGATAAAGTAGCTGATGATACATCCGTATTAATCGAGCCCCTGCCTGTATTGAGAGTCATGGTTAAGGGTAATGCTGAGCCTTTATACATCACCCCCCATGATATATCATTGTAGTATTACTGAAAAATCGGTGGTATAATGAAATAGGATGCCGATCGAACATCGATACTCCTATACACAAAGGATAAGAAGGCAGGTGCGCAGATTGGGAAAGATCGTTATTCATGGCCGTAAGGCACTGCAGGGTGATGTTTATATCAGTGGAGCCAAAAATGCAGCGGTGGCAGTATTGCCTGCAGCATTGCTGATCGATGGGAAATGCAGGATAGAAAATCTTCCGGATATAAGGGATACAAGGGTTTTAGAGGATACGCTCACACAACTGGGAGCAAAGGTTACATTCGATGATAGAAATACTGTTCAGATAGATTCAAGTGCTGTTAATTCTTACATAGCTTCCTACGAGATGATAAAAAGCATGAGGGCCTCTTATTATCTGCTTGGTGCATTGCTTGGTCGGTTCGGCAAAGCTGAGGTCGCACTGCCCGGCGGCTGTGATTTTGGTTACAGACCGATGGATCAGCACATAAAGGGTTTTGAGGCAATGGGGGCCAATGTGATTATTGAGCATGGAATGATCAAGCTTTCTGCTGAAAAATTAGTGGGGAGCCAGATCTACCTTGATGTAGTCAGTGTGGGAGCAACCATTAACCTTATGCTTGCCGCTGTCAAAGCAGAGGGCATCACCATAATTGAAAATGCGGCAAAGGAGCCTCATATAGTTGATACGGCAAATTTCCTCAATGCTGCCGGAGCCAATATAAAAGGTGCGGGAACCGATGTGATCAAGATAAAGGGAGTCAGCCATTTGGAGGGCGGGAAGGTACACTCTATAATACCTGACATGGTCGAGGCCGGCACATATATGATAGCGGCGGCGGCAACCGGCGGTGATGTTACTGTAAGGAATGTAATACCAAAGCATATGGAGTCATTGTCTGCCAAGCTTCAGGAGATGAATATAAATGTGATCGAGGGCGAGGACTGGATAAGAGTAACAGGTGAGAACGAGATACAGAAGGCTAACATAAAGACGTTGCCATATCCCGGTTTTCCCACCGACATGCATCCGATGACTACAGTACTGCTTTGCCTTGCAAATGGCTGCAGTACAGTTACAGAAAGTATTTGGCCGACCCGTTTCCAGTACGCGGATGAACTTAAAAGAATGGGTGCCAGGATACGCGTTGATGGAAGCCTGGCTGTTATAGATGGGCCTGTCAAGCTGAATGGTGCGCAGGTCAATGCAATAGATCTGAGGGCAGGTGCTGCGGTTGTTATTGCCGGTCTTTCAGCAGATGGAACGACGGTTGTGCATAATACCAAGTATATTGACCGTGGCTACGAGGATTTTGTTGGTAAGCTGCAGCATCTCGGCGCGGACATAACCCGTATTGAGGATTGAGCTCGGTATGCAAATTGCCCGTGAAATTAAATTAACGGAGATAAAAAATGAAATTTTGCAGTTTATATAGCGGCAGCAGCGGCAATGCCATATTTGTGGCATCAGGTGAAACGAGGCTGCTGGTTGAAGCAGGCCTGAGCGGTAAAAGGATCATTGAAGCGTTGTGTTCCATAGGCGAAAAGCCTTCGGATATCAGCGCTATTTTAGTTTCACACGAGCACAGCGATCATATCAGAGGTGCAGGCATACTCTCACGTAAATTCAACCTGCCCATATATGCCAGTGAAGGCACATGGAGAGGCATGGAGCATATGATAGGGCCGGTCCTGGAATGCAACAAAAGGGTGTTTTCTTCATACGCGCCGTTCGATATTGGCGAGATTACAGTCACTCCGTTTTCCATACCCCATGATGCCAATGAACCGGTAGGCTATAGCTTCTCAACATCAGGCAAGAAGGTGACGATAGCTACGGATATAGGTCATATCAGCATGGAGCTTTTAAATAACTTTATGGATAGTGATCTATTGCTGCTGGAGTCGAATCACGACCTTGAGATGCTGAAGGTAGGACCGTATCCCTGGCCGCTGAAGAAGCGTATTGCAGGAGAGCATGGGCATCTTTCGAATGATGCAGCGGGCGAAGTCATTGCCTATATGGCCGAAAACGGGACAAAGCAGTTTTTGCTTGGGCATCTCAGTAAGGAAAATAATTTCCCTGAGCTTGCCTACCAGACTGTATGCAACGCATTATGCGAGAAAAAGCTCAAGGCCGGTACCGACTATACACTTGACGTTGCTCAGCGCGATCGTGTCGGCAGGGTTATCGAGATATAACTAACGATGCAGGACGGAATGTTTTTCTGTAGTGGAAGGTATTTATGAAAGTAACGATTATTGCAGTCGGAAAACTAAAGGAACGTTATTTGAAAGAGGGAATTGCAGAGTACACAAAGCGTCTTTCGCGGTTTTGCGATTTGCAGCTCATTGAAGTGGAGGATGAACAGGCTCCTGAGTCATTGAGCCCGGCGCAGGAGGAGCAGATAAAGAAGAAGGAAGCTACCAGAATATTGGGCAAGGCAAAGGATGGGACATTCCTTATAGTTCTTGATGTTAAAGGAGCGAAAAAGAGCTCCGAAGAATTTGCATCGGCTCTCCAAAACTGCCTTTCAAGCGGAAAATCCAACATTACCTTTATTATCGGAGGATCCCTGGGTATCGATGCAGAGTTGGCAAACAAAGCTGATTTGAGGTTATCATTATCCGATATGACCTTCCCGCATCAATTGACCCGCCTGATATTGCTGGAACAGATATTTCGTGCATTCAAAATCAATAATGGTGAGACGTACCATAAGTGAGATCCATACTAATTTGCTGTCTTAAAATTCTCAGTTGGAGGATACAATGAAGGGCTAACCAATTGTATGTTTCTAACATGTAAAGTTTTAAGAGAAACAGACATTGAGAGGTACTACAGTGTACAAGAAAGTATTATACAAGAAAGCATATAGATTACTGGCACACTCGACTCCTTTAAAATTTGACTGCGGTCTTCTATGCAGCAGTAAATGCTGTTCGGGCGACAGTGATATGGGCATGTGCCTCTACCCGGGTGAAGAAGTACTATTAGACAGCCGGGAAGACTTTTTGTGTATACGGAAAGATAAGATACAAAATACGGATGTTCTTTTTGCAGTCTGTGAAGGTAAATGCCAGCGGAAATTCAGGCCCCTGGCCTGCAGGATTTTTCCCTATGTGCCTTATATTGATGAAAGCGGAAGACTCACTGTGATCGAAGATCCCAGAGCAAAGTACCTGTGCCCTCTTTTGATGGAGTTCACCGATCTGAAAATAGATAAAACCTTTAAAAGGAATGTTATCAATGCATTTCGATTTCTAATCCGGGATGAGGAAATCAGACAGTTTATCCGTCTGCTTTCAAGGGTTCTGGATGAGTATAAAAAGCTGACAGGGTAAAGTATCGCCTTGCAAAAAGCAACACTTATTAAAGCATCAGTATTCTTGAAAGCTATATGACGGAATAGTCTGTATCTATATGAATAACCTAAAACCAGAGATATTTACAGGACAGAAAGGGAGAACCATGAGTAAACCAGGCAGGATCATAACATTTATTACACTTTTAGCAGTCCTATTATCGGGCTGCAGCACCTCAGGCAGGTCACAGAATGAAAAAATGTCTCTCAAATTCGGGCTCATGCCCGCAGTCGATGCTGCGCCTTTTTTATTAGCAGAGAAAAACGGATATTACAATGAACTTGGGCTCAAGGTAGAGCTGCAGGTATTCAGCAATGCACAGGACAGGCAGAGCGCTTTGCAGACTAAGTCCATTGATGGAGCAATAACTGATCTGATCGCAGTTGCAACTAATGTTGAAAGCGGGTTCGACATTAAAGCTACTACGATGACAAATGGTGTTTTCCCTGTTCTCATGAAGGAAGGCAGCGAGGATAAGCAAAAAGTCAAGGTGGGCATGATGGAGGTCAGTGTGACAAACTTCCTCATCGATGAATGGCTGTCGGATAAGTACGAAATTGAGAAGGTTTTCATAAATGAAATACCGGCAAGGCTGGCTGCTATAGGCAGCGGTGAGCTGGACATGGGGCTCTTCCCCGAACCTATGGCATCCATGGGTGAGCTGAATGGACTGGCAAAAAGGATATATGAGCCTGAAGCGGGATACTGCCCTGATGTTGCAGTGTTTACCGGCAAGGCAATGAAAGAAAAGAATGATGCCATACTTTTATTTCACCGGGCTTATAACAAAGCTGTGGATGAACTTAAGAAAGATCCCGCACAAGCCAGGGATTTATTGATCGAAAAGATACCGAATTTAAAGCCTGAAATAAAAGAGCGGATTATTCTGCCCGAATTTACAAAAGCAACACTTCCGGACTTGGAATATATTCAAAAAGTGATTGATTGGACCTCGGTCACAGTCAATAAACAGCTGAAGGTCACAGCTGAAGATCTTATCGAGAGGAAGTATACGAGAGAATGATACAGGTCAGCGGGCTTGGGGTCAGTTATGGCATCGAAACTGCACTAAAGGATGTGAATCTCAACATTCCTGTTTATTCGGCATGTGCAGTCATAGGGCCTTCTGGATGCGGAAAGACAACTTTGCTGTATACATTGGCGGGCCTGCTGCCTCCCTGCGAGGGACAAGTCCTCATTAATGGGGAAGTGCTTCGCGGAATCAGGAAAGAAACAGGTGTTATTCTCCAGCATGGTGGGCTTTTGCCATGGAAAACCGTTTTTAAGAATGTTGCTTTGGGACTCAGGTCAAGAGGAAAGGATAAAGAGGTTATTGATCAAAAAGTCTCATCCATTCTAACAGAGCTTGGAATATTTGAACACAGAAACAAGTATCCTGCCCAATTGAGCGGGGGGCAGAAGCAAAGGGCTGCCATTGCACGAACACTTGTGCTGGAACCGGACCTGCTGCTGATCGACGAGGCCTCATCATCGCTTGATACGATTACAAGAGAGCATCTGCAGGATCTTATACTCAGGCTGTATAAAAAGAGACCGATGACAATGGTGGTTGTAACACACAGTATTGAAGAGGCCATATTCCTTGGCCGAAAAATCGTTGTAATGGAGCGTGCCCACATAAAGCACATTATTGATAATCCGCTTTTTGGAGATGAAAACCTCAGATCGAAAGAAGAATATTACCGACTCTGTCTGGATTTAAGGAAGTTGTTGGATGGAGGAGAGGCAGAATGAAGAGACGGTATGCAATAGCTAAAGCACTGAAAAGCTTCGTTTATAGCAGAACGATATATGGCTCTGCTGTTATTCTGCTTTTATGGTATGTACTTCATCTGGCAGTCAATTCTAATATCATTCCGAGTCCCTACGCGACAGCTGTTGAGTTTATCCGGCTCATTCAGGGAGATATGCTGATTCATGTGCTATATAGCTTAATGAGGATCCTTGCAGCAGTATCCATATCAATGATATTTGGTGTGACTCTGGGTTTGCTGACAGGTATGAATAAGGCAGCGGATTTTATTATCTCGCCCATTGCCTATATTCTTTATCCACTTCCAAAGATAGCATTCCTGCCTGTTTTTATGATATTATTCGGCCTTGGCGACATAACTAAAATAATTCTCATTACCACAATAATTTTCTTTCAGATCATGCTTGCTACAAGAGACGGAGTAAAGGAAATACCCACTGAGCTTGCATTTTCAGTAAAATCTCTCGGACTGAGCAGGAAGCAAACATATATCCATCTGGTGTTTCCATCGGTTTTGCCTAAAATCATTTCGGCACTGAGAGTCAGCATCGGAATAAGCATTGCCGCACTATTCTTCAGTGAGAATTTTGCTACACGATTCGGGATAGGCTACTTCATAATGAACTGCTGGATAATGGCGGACTATGTTCAGATGTTCGCCGGTATATTAGCGCTTAGCATTATGGGGACAGTCCTTTTTAAGTGTATTGATCTGTTGGAGAAGAAACTTTGCCCTTGGATTTTCCTAAATAGTAGCTGGCACAGTTAAAGTGCTAATGAGTAATTAAGAACTGGTACAGACCTTTATAGGGTATAGTTGGTATAATGAGTAAGCAGGCCGTTGAGATTTATGGTTAAGGAGGTGCTTTTATGGATGAATTATTAAAGCTGAAAGCTGACTTGCTTGCAGAGAACTATATGATACTGAAGAGAAACTTCAAATGGGAGGCCAGCTTGGTAAATCACTTCGGGGCTATGGTTCATACAACAAAAGGTGTAAGAGTAAATCCCGATTTGCTCCGTGATGTCAGAAAGCACCTGAAGGAAGAAACAAGCTGGGTATCTCAATTCAGGGGGACAAACCTGCAGATCATATCCAGTCTGTTATGCCTGGAAGGTAATTATCAGCAGCTGTTTGCAAATGTAGCAAACCTGTATAAAAAGCTCAGGGATTCAGGTTTCCATAACAGTACCCAGCTGCCGCTGAGCGCATTCACAATAGCAAAGACAGCGCCTGCCGAAGACTGGGATCACAGAATTGACAGAATGAAAGCCTTCTATAGTAAAATGAGAGAAAAGCATTTCTGGATAACATCCACCGATGATTATGTCCATGCCGCAATACTGGCGACTACCGATATGGATGTGGATAGCACATCGGAGGAAATCGAAAGCTGCTACCACACTCTCAATAAAGGAGGCATGTACAAAGGCAACTATCTGCAGACTCTGTCACATGTATTGGCTCTTGGTGAAGAGGAAACCAGATCGAAATGCCACAAGGCAATAAAGATATTCAAGGAACTCAAGGACAGGAAATGCAACCTGAATTATTATGGTCTGGCCTCAGTTGGAGTGCTGTCTCTTATTGCACCTGATACTGACAAAATAGTAGAAGAAGTAACGCAGGGATATGACTACATTTATACTAAAGACGGGTATGGTTTTTGGAGTCTTGACAGGAATACTAGATCGATCCTGGCCGCTTCACTGGTTTCGGATTACTATCTTGAGGGTGTTGAGAAAGGGCTCCTGCAGGTGACATTGGGAAATAGCATTGCAGCAATAATCATAGCCCAGCAGACTGCGGCAATATCAGCAGCGTGCGCAGCAAGTGCATCGGCGGCAGCAGCATCTTCATAAATCATTTATCGCCTGACAGTATAAAAAATGGCCACTAAGTAGACCATTTTTCATTATACAATTACAGCAAACTATTTTTGTTTACTCAAGCCTAACACTTGCCGTACTTGACAAGGCAGGACATAATCTGCAGATCGAGCAGGAGGAATTGATGAATTCCCTTGTCATCGAATGGCTTGAAAGAGTGAGTGAATTTTGATAATATTTAACAGTGTACATAATATTTTGCGCAAATAGTTGAATGGGGGTAGGCGGAATCATGAAAAATCTGCTTGCGGGGATAGCCTTTTTTGTGTTGGGTGTTTTTCTCATAACACAAAATACTGTTGTAAGAACAGGCTTTAATTTAGGCGGATTGACAGGCGGGTATAATCCTCCTTTCGGAGTAATGCTGATTCCGGTTCTGATTGGAATAATACTTTTGTTCGCTATGAAAAAACAGATATGGGGCTGGATACTGATAGGTTTCGGCCTGGCCACAATACTGCTGGGATTGCTGCTGGGGCTGGAAATCTATTTCAAGCCCACAAACCTGTATGTGACCATACTTATGTTTGGATGTGCGGCAGTTGGCGTGGGACTGATGATCCGTGGGGTGATACAGTCAAATAGCAAGAGTGAGGATTAGAAAGAGGATGAAAAAGCATAGTAAAAAACTATGCGGTTTGAATCAAATCCTGTGCCATTTTGTCAGAGATGCGGATCTTCAGTGAGCTTGCATATAGCTTTAGCATGATTGGCTTGACATTGCCGGGGATATCCTCGGCATTCATTTTTTTTACAAACCTGTAAATAAGGTTGTATTTGTGTTTGAATTCATTTAAACTCATGCTTAACCTCCCAAGTAGGATAATCAGTATATTTATATTCGCATGTCCATGAATATATGAGCGGCTGGAAGTCTTGCCAGATATTATTGACTTTGCGATACCAAATAATACTAAAACAGAGGGAAAATATATTTGATATGTATAGACGTGCGAACCTGTAGTTGACCATATTGACTGTGAGGGGTGTATAATTATATCGTATGGTATATTGTTTATTTTCATTGCAGAGAGTATTAAAAGGGCGGTGCCATTTAATAAAGGGGGATCAGCATGCTGATTGTATTAATTATTGTGTTTTTAATGCTTTTATATATCGGTGCTTCGTATTACTTTTTTCGTCAGGCCGTTGTCAGAAGCAAGAAGGATGTCTTTGAAAAAAGTCCTGATATGGACCCTAGTGCATACAAGATAATGGGATCTCCGGAAAACTGGATGCAGGAGCATGGATATGAAGATGTAGTCATTAATGCCGATGACGGATTAAAACTCCATGGATATTTCATAAAGGCCGGCCAGAGCTCCAACAGAACTGTAATACTAGCTCACGGTTACACCAGCAAAGCATTTCATATGCACGGCTTTGCCAAATTCTATCATGAGGATTTGGGTTTTAATGTCCTGGTGCCGGATGCACGTGCTCACGGCAAGAGTGAAGGTAAATATATAGGTTTTGGCTGGCTTGACCGAAAGGATTACTTAAAATGGATCGATAAAGCAATAGAATTGACCGGAGAGAAGTCAAGCATTGTACTGCATGGTATTTCCATGGGCGGAGCAACGGTGCTGATGACCTCCGGAGAGAACCTTCCGGCGCAGGTCAAGGCTGTTGTTTCAGACTGTGCATATACCTCTGCTTTTGAAGAATTATCCTGGCAGCTTAAGCGATTGTATCATCTTCCTGCATTCCCGTTTCTTTATTCAACGAGCCTTTTTTCCAAGCTCATAGCCGGATATTTTTTCAAAGAAGCATCTGCGTTGGAGCAGGTGAAAAAAACCAGATTGCCGATACTGTTTATACATGGGGGAAGCGACATCTTTGTACCTCATAAAATGGTGAATCAGCTTTATGATGCAGCAGCAGGCGAAAAGGAGCTGCTTATTATACCTGATGCCGGGCATGGACTTGCCAGCGAAGTCGACTACAAAACGTATGTTACACGTGTGGCAGAATTTCTAGGCAAGTATAATATTGTTTGAGGATGTATGCTAATAAGATACATCCTTCCACGCGATCTTAAAGCTGCTCTTCCATAAGAGTATGACAATAAGGATCGATACAGCCATGTTTATTGTAACTCCAAAAGGAACCAGATTAACGAGGAAATGTACCCCGCCAAGCAAGGCTGTTATAAAAAAGCACAGCATGATGAGCCCTGTTGTATTTCCATCCTGAGTGTACTGAAAATCCTTATAGAATGGCAGTTCCTTTTTTGAGAATTTGAAAATCAGCAGTATCAATATCATCATATTGAAAAATATCAGCAGGACATCGGGTATGATCCTGAAACCATACAGAATAATGAAAATTAAAGATGTAAACAGGTATACAGGTATGGTGAACTTGATTAGGAAGCCCTTAAAGGCTCCCTTGAAAACAGGTGCAGGGGATTGAAGCGGTAATGCCATGTATATCCAGGCGCCCTTGTAGTTTTCGCTGTTTTTTAGCATCAGTATGGCGCTTCCGAGCATGATCCCTGTAAAATAGAGCCCCAGGTAATATACACCGCTTGATATGCTGTTATAAACCTCGACTATTGTTTTGCCGTGGCCCAGTAAATTTAGCATAAACACAAACGGCATGAAAACTGCGAAGGCTAAAGATGGGTACAGACGAAGCTTGAGCTTCCTCTCATTTCCTGCTATATCCTGAGTAAATTTATAGAACAGCCTCTCGTGGTCTCCGGGACATAGCAGCTCGGCAATTTTCTCATTGACAGCAGCTTTGACTCCTTTTGACTCATTTTTTCTGCTATTTTGAGTATTAAGCTTCTGCAGGTTTTTCTCAAAATGGGGCACGACTGCTTTGATGTATAAAACCAGCGATATTAGAGGCACGGCTAATGCTGCGATGCTAAGGCATATATTATATAAAGACCTTTCATGCTCAAGGAACAGGCAAAAAGGAGCCGCAAACCAGGCTGTAGGCATGATATAATGCCACCATGCCGGCGATGAGGTGATCACTGCATCGGAAATATCAAATATACGTCCTATAAGCTGGTATGAAATAAGCATCACTACTGAGAGTGTTATCTGAAAGTAATTTATGAGATCCTTCAGTCTTTCCCCGTCAAAGAATCTTAAAATCAACGTATAGAGTATTGATGTGAAAAATACTATAAAGGCGCAGATAAGGATGAGCTCTATCAAATATATAGTGAGAAAGATCAGCCCGTATCTGAAGGTGCCTATAACCAGCGATGGTCCGGCCAGAGCAAGGGTGATGTAAAAAAGGTAATATACAATATGTATTACTTTAGCTGCGTTAAGCGTTTTTGGTGTGATCGGTCTTGGCAGTAGTATGTTTTTTTCTCTGACGTCCAGCAAAACTGAAGAAAAATCAGAAATCATAGTAGACATCAGTAAAAAAATTATCATTCCGATCGAAATGTTCATTTTGTAAAAAATGGGGAAGGGGTTCACTATCAGCAATGCTGCAAACAGTCCCATAAAAGCATAGATAAAAAGGCTTGATTTGAAGTTGTTTTTTCCTTCTTTACTTTTGGCGTTATTTGCAATTACTGTAGGTACTCTCCGGGTGTCCATAACAAGCTTAAGCTGAAGTATCAGCCTGAGCATGCCATAGTCTATGCCTGATCGTTTGAATATGCCGCTGAATCTGTCCAAAAGCTTTAAAAGACCAAATTCCCTCACGAGCTACACCCCTTTTACCACAGAAATGAATTCATCGGCTATTTCCCTGTGCCTGTTGAAGCCGGTGAGCTGGTTGAATATCTCCTCAAGGGAGCCCTCACTGCTTTTTTGCTTTAGTTCGTCAAAGGTGCCGTCGGCAACTATCTGTCCGTCACTTATCAATATGATCCTGCTGCTTATTTTTTCGACGACATCCATGATGTGGGATGAGTAGAATATCGTTTTACCCCGGGCTGCCAGCGAAGACATGATCTCCTTGAACACCATGACACTGTTTGCATCAAGGCCGCTCATAGGCTCGTCAAAGAAGAGAATGTCGGGATCGTGCAGGAGGCTTGATATGATGAGAAGCTTTTGCTTCATACCCTTGGAATAAGAGGATATCCTTGATTGGTACACATCCTCGATCCCAAAAAGCGACATCAGCTTTGAGGCCTTGGCATCTGCCGCATCATGAGTAAGGCCGTATATCTGGCCTATAAATGTGAGGTACTCCCTGGCAGTAAGGCTGTCGTAGACATCAGCTGACTCCGGAACATAGCCGATCCTTCGTTTATACTCGACGCTCCCGTTTCTGATATCTTCGCCAAAGATCCTTATTTCGCCCTCAAAGCCTTCGAGTATACCCAGCATCAGCTTAACGGTAGTGCTTTTGCCGGCGCCGTTGGGACCTATATAGCCAATGATCTGTCCCTTGAATATATCCAAATCTATTCCCCGGAGGACCTCTTTATCTCCAAAGCTCTTCTTCAACGCTTTGATGCTGATGACTGCCTCTTCTGACGGTTTCACCATACTCAATAACCCCACATCCTTTAAGTTTCATAAGGGATATTATACCATATAATGAGAATAATGTACCGCCAATAAAATATTTACTCTGAACGCCGGGCAGGATACTGCTTCTACTGTTCTTCCGTCAGATCTGTAATAAAGACCTCCTTGTGCATTCCAGGCATGTCGAGGGGATGTATGTATGCCGTACCCGTTATATCGTTTATTCTTTCAATATAAACTGGTGTGCCTTCATAGGTGACATTGGCCATAATAGGCGATGATGATATTTGCTTTGCGCGTCTGTTGTTCAAATTGCTCAGCTCCTTTAGTGTTATAATTTCAGGGATACCGGGATTTAGCTTTCTCAAAAAGACTGCAAAGTATTCCGAAGATGTATTCATCAAGCTTGCTAGATTGATTTATAGCAACCTGGCATTTTGTCAACCATCAATATGGTCTGTCAGCAGACACGAAATAACAAATATGTATTAATAACGGCAGCAAAATGGGATATTTTGTAGAATATTAGTGAAAAATTTGGTAAAATGAGAGTACAGAGTCCAGTTAAGTGATGGCGCTCTTTTTAACAGAATGCTGGTCAATTAGCAGAGGTGGGTATGAAAAGACTGACTCAGCTTAGATTTTTACCATTATTGTTTATTTTGATACTTATATTATCATCTGCCCTGGTCATTGGCATAGCAAACGCCCAATCCCCGTATGCTGATGAGCCGAAGGCGCCCAGGCTTATTGCCCATGCAGGCGGGGATATTTATGGTATACGCATGACTAATTCACTGCAGGCACTGGACAAGTCCTATGAAGAGGGTTTCAGATTCATCGAAGTTGATATCTGTACTACGTCAGATAATATACCCGTGATCGCTCATGACTGGGGGAATGCAAACTGGTTCTCTGGTGTGAATTATTCGACGGAGGTACCTGCCTACGGTGAGTTCAAAGAGAGACAGGCTATCCTCGGTCTTGAAATGCTTGATCTTGACTCGCTTGCGGAATGGATGTACAAGCATGAGGATGCGTACATTATCACAGATATAAAGCAAGAAAACATTAAGCTTCTTGAGCTCATTGCAAAAAAATACTCAATGGTCGGTAAAAGGTTCATTCCACAGGTATATTCCTTTAATGAGTACGAAGCGGTAAAGGACCTTGGCTTCAAAAATATCATACTGACAGAATACAAGCTGAAAGCAGAGGATCAGGAAATACTACAGTTTTGTCAGGAGAATCCGCTCTTTGCTCTGACATTGTCACAGGACAGAGCTTCGCCTGACATGCTGACAAAGTGTTCATCTCTCAGTGTTCCGGTATATGTGCACACGATAAATGATTACAATATATACATAAAATTAAGGGACAACGGGGCATACGGCGTTTATACGGATTATTTCCAGCCCTCGGAGTGGGTCGAATAGAACAAAGCACTGGCAAATTATACAATAATGATAAGCAGGCATATATGGGCATCATATGAATAACCTTATCCAAATTGAGAGGTGTTTATATGAGAAAATTGTCATTTTCGCTCATAGTTCCTGCTTTACTAATATTACTCATAGCCGGCTGTGCGGCAGAGCTTGAGGGCAATATGCCGATGGAACAAGGCTATGGAAACGGCTTTACAGGTCAGACTCAGCCCGGCGGGGCGGGAGCGGAGACCGGTTATGCAAGGACTGAACGAACGGACGGAGCCGGAGGGAATACAGGAAATTCAGGGAGGATCGGAGCCGGAGCGGGCACGGTGCCCGGTACCGGAGGCGCAGGCCTTCAATACGAGAGAGGCAGGGAGGATTACCCGGGACAAAACTATGCAGGTCTGGTAGGAGCTACAGTTCCGAAAGACAGCGGAAGAAATGCCGGCAATAGCACATCAGACGGAGGGCCGGCAGGTATCACAGGCTCACAGCTGTCTTCAGGCAGCGGCGCTCAGTTAAATGGAAGTGGCCTTGTATTACGAAGTATCAGGACACCTGTCAGGCAGGGCGAAACAGGCGGACTGTCCGTCCAGGGGAGACCGGACACCCAGTACACCATAACAGCTGTATACAGAAAATCCGGGAATATGGTTACGTCTACTGCAGTGAAGCGTTCGGGGGATAACGGCATCGTCGAACTTGAATGGAATGTAAGCAGCCAGACAGAGCCTGGAACATACGGAGTAATGGTCTCAGGCGGTGGAGAGCAAATAACGGCGGCATATACTGTTATCGAACAGGGATAACAGGGAGAATATTTATATATTTATACAGAACACTTGTTCCTGCAAATATTTCTTGCTATAATGTAAGCGTACTTCACTTGAAGTGCGCTATATTTGCTTAACGGGAGATTTTATTATGGATGAATTCAGGAAGCCATATGAATATGATGATGAAAAAGGTGTCAGCGGAATACTGCTGATCTATTTTATCATGCTTCTGGCAGAGGAATCCCTGCTGGGTATTATTTCTCTGTCTTTTGGGTATAACCTGCTGTCGGAAAACAAGGTCCTGGGTATGATTATCATGTCCACATCAGTATGTTATGTACTATTCTCAGTATACTCGGCAATTGTACTGAAGCGTCTCAAGAAATATGCCCTCAAGGTCTCAAAGGTGTTCCTTGTATTTAGATTCATCTATATGATCCCATATCTTATTATGAATACGATCAGCCAAATCAATGATATACCGTATGACAGGGATTTCGAGATGTATGCTGCGATGCACAGAAGCATTATTGCTTCATTTATCATTAGTATATCATTCATAATAGCTTTCAGTGTCGGATGGTATATTTTTCTTAAGAAGTCCAAAAAAGTACGGGAACTGTTCCCCGACTCGTTTATCGGTACCAAAGCACCGGTCCATGAGACCACCGGGGCTCACGACTAGACTTGGACCCATATGTCCATGTATATTTTGCAAATCTGATTGGGATAATGTTGGTATGACAGACCAGTTTTACCAATGGAATCGGAGATTGCCAATGTTATCAGGCACAATCAGGAAAGCGAGATTTGAGTTTATCATAGCGGCAGCAGTGTTGATCATTCTGTCTGTCACTCTAATGAAGAGGCCTATCACAGGCGTAGCTGACAATGGTGATTTTGCCAGAATAATGAATTCTACAGGCCTCCATCACCTGACTGCAGAACATGAGGATCGCTATTTCGGCTATGTGAACAGGCTGTACGGTATAGGACATGTGATACCTTTCGGCGGCGGTTATATTTCCACTGAGCTCCCGCTTGTTATATGTGCTATTGCACTGAGTAAACAGTTCTCACCCTCGGGTCTGTTTGACATAAGATATCTTGGGGCTATATATGCCGTGCTTCTGGCTGCCTGCGCATATTTTTTTGTAAAGAGCAGCAGGAAGCAATTTGGTGCTGCAGCGATCTTCACAGCGCTATCCTTCATAATTATTTTTTGTGATACCGGCTATACATCATACTTTAATTCTTTATATGGAGAGCCTGTTACATTTGTTTTCATATTGCTGATGGCAGCGATGGCCATTACCATATCAGCCGTAGAGCAACCAGCTGTATGGATGTTGCTTATATTCGGCTTGGCTGCTGCTTTTTTTGCCGGTGCAAAGGTTCAGAACATTCCTGCAGGGATCTTTTCCGTGCTCTTGCTCCTAAGGCTCGCGGCTATGCGAAAGGACAAGGCATGGCGCAGACTTGCTTTTGGTTCGGCGGCTGCCGTCATATTGATATCAGTTGTCTGCTATACCAACGTATCCCGGGATATAAGGATCTGCAACAAGTACCAGACAGTGTTCTATGGAATATTGAAGAATTCTGGGGATCCTGCCGGCGACCTTGAGGATCTGGGACTGGATCCGTCGCTGGCGGCGCTTGCAGGAACGAACTATTTCATGGAGGATTATGCCCTGGATATCCGGTCTGCCGGCTTTAAAAATATGATAGATGAGAATGTGAATCATTATAAAATTGCGGCATATTACCTGAGGCACCCGGGGCGATTTATCGAAAAAATGGGCATAGCGGCCGAAAACGGCTTCAAGCTGAACCAGGGAATGGGTAATTATGAAAAATCACCTGGGATATCCTACAAGCAGGTGTCGAAGGTTTTTGACCGTTGGAGCAGCTTCAAGCTCGGAGTACTTCCCCATTCATTGCTTTTTGTAGCTGCTTTTTATGGAACAGTGCTTCTGGTTCTGATATATGAATACAGCCGCGCAGGCAAAGCAAAATTGCGTTTTTTGATCGAATTTTTCGGGTTTGTTCTGATCACGGGTATGGTCCAGTTTGTTCTGCCTGTCATTGGAGATGGAGAAGCCGACCTCAGCAAGCATTTGTTTCTGTTCAACCTATGCTTTGATGTGCTTTTTTCAGCCGCACTTTTTTATATTGCGGTAAAAGCTGCCGCGCTGGTTAGATGGGCGAATGAGAAGAGGCTCTCTGCCAGAATGCAGTCAGATTGATTTTTTTCTTACCCTTGATGGAGAAATATTGTTATACTTTTTATACAATTTGCTGAAATAGTATGCATCCTCATAGCCTACCGCCCGTGCAACCGATTTTATGGAATGACCGCCTTCAAGCAGCAGCTCCCGCGCTTTTGAGAGCCTGATTTTTATCAGGTAGTTAATAGGGGATTCGCCTATCTCATCTCTGAACACCTTTGAAATATAGGCAGGGCTCAAATAAATGCTTTTTGAGATGGTTTCTAGAGATATCTGCCTCATATAATTTTCATGGAGATATTTCATAAGAGTATTGACGATTACAGCTTTTTCCGATGAATCAAAGCCCGCCAGCGTACTGGAGCTGCGATGCGTATCGGTTCGCGTGGCCTGCAGAAAAAGAACGATAAGCCTCATGGCGTGCACCTTTATCATTAGCTCACAGCCGGGCGAATTGTTTTCCTGAGCGGTACATATATCACTGCAGCAGCTCAGGAAGTCCTGCTCGTATTCCTGCAGATTGTATACCGGGGAAGTGCCCTCTGCGACAAGGTGGTTCTTTTGGAGACCCTCAACGCAGATATTGCCGAAGCCGATATGCAGCTCCATTATTTCCTCTCCGGGTTTGACGGTTTTTCCATGGGGCACGTCAGGGTCAAAGACGAGCACGTCCCCTTTTTTTACATGGTAGGTGCCATTGCCGATCGCATATGAACAGGCTCCCGACAGGATATAGACCATGGACACGAAATCGTGAGAGTGTATATTGGTTACATGAGACTCATCAAATCTTCGTTTGAATGTAAAATATATCTGGGGGTTGAAGCTCTCTGCCTTTATGCCGAGTTCGCACATTTCCTTCTCCAGCTTTCGAAATAGATTTATCAGCAGCCTTATGATCTGTATCATCGTCAATATAAGATTATACATCAGGAGATTAGAATTGTACATTTCTTAAAAATTTCAAATGCCCGATAATAATTAAAGATTTAGACACTTATGTTAAGGGCGTTGATACATGTGGCGGAGTTCAAATGGGTATGGAGCTTTATTAAAAAGTATAAGTATAGTTTCTGCTCAGCGCTTGTTCTTGTAGTAATTGTTAATGTGATGAATATGGCCAACCCTCTGATACAGGGACAAATCGTCGACAGGGTCATAACAGGCGGACAGACAGAAATATTGCTTAAGCTGGCTATTACCATGATAGCAATAACTGTGCTTAAGTCAGTCATAAGATATATATATCTTATGATGTTTGAGCATGTTTCTCAAAGCGTTGTATTCAATGCCAGGCAGTCGATCTTCAAAAGAGTCCAGGAACTCGACTTTGAATTTTTTGACAGTACAAAGACAGGCGATATAATGGCCAGGCTGACAGGTGACCTTGAAGCGGTCAGGCATTTTTCCGCATATGTTATATACCAGTTCTTTATGCATGGTATTACTCTGTTGTTCGTTATCATAATCCTTTTTACGATAAATCCTTTGTTAACTCTTATTTTACTGACAGTAACGCCTTTTACGGGCTATTTTGCAATAAAGCTGTCAGGCAAGGTCAAACCGGCATTTACAGCGATAAGGGAGCAATTCTCGAGGCTCAATTCCACGGTGCAGGAAAGTATCAGCGGCAACAGGGTCATAAAGGCCTTCGCAAAGGAGGACTATGAGATATATAAGTTCTCAAGGGAGAATGCGGGCTTCAGAGATAGCAATATCGAAGCGGCAGGGATATGGGAGCGGTATCTTCCTGTGCTGGATTCGCTGGCAGGACTGCTCTCGGTGGTTATTATTTTTGTCGGCGGAATAATGGTAATAGCTAAAGACATAACCCTTGGAGATCTTGTCACCTTCAATAGCTTTATATGGGCGCTGAACAATCCCATGAGAATGGTTGGCTGGTTGATAAATGATGCTCAGAGATTTGCGGCATCTGCAGAAAAAATCATGCTTCTGCTTGGAAGAGAGCCAAAAATAAAGGATAGAGAAGTAGCCGAAAGCAGCAGCAAGCTGAAGGGACATGTGGAATTCAGGAACGTGGACTTCGGATACGGAAATGAGCTGGTACTTGAGAATATAAGCTTTGAGGCATATCCGGGGCAGACAGTGGCTGTCGTAGGGCCGACAGGCTCCGGAAAGTCGTCGCTTGTAAGCCTCATTTCCAGGTTCTATGACTGCAGAAAGGGAAGGATACTGATAGATGGCAGAGATGTAAGGGATCACCGTCTGAAAACCTTGAGGGAGAGCGTCGCAGTGGCGATGCAAGATGTGTTTCTGTTCTCCGATACCATAGAGGGCAATATTGCCTACGGTGTGACAGAGGTGTCTGCCGAAAGGGTTAAATGGGCTGCCGGGATGGCAGAGGCAAATGAGTTTATTGCAGATTTTCCTGAAGGATATGACACAGTCATCGGCGAGAGAGGAGTAGGCCTTTCCGGCGGACAGAAGCAGAGGATAGCGCTGGCCCGTGCACTGGTCAAGGACCCTTCTGTAATCATACTGGATGATACTACTTCAAGTGTTGATATTGAAACGGAGCATGTAATTCACAGGTCTCTTAGCGAATTCTGCAAAAACAGGACGACATTCATCATTTCCCACAGAATTTCAGCGGTAAGGAATGCAGACCTGATTCTGGTACTGGATCAGGGACGGATTGTCGAAAGGGGCACGCACAATGAGCTGCTCGCGCTGAAGGGCTATTATTACAGTGTGTTTGTAAATCAATACGGCGATTTCGACAAAGAAGGAGCTTTTACAATAGGAGGTGAGGCATACGGCAAGGAATAAATTCGATATAGACGAGGAATTGGACACCAGATTTGATTTCAATCAATTCAGAAGGCTGATGGGATATTTGAAGCCATATGTAGGAAAGGTTATTGCTATAGTACTGCTAATGCTGGTATCCAGTGGACTTGCGCTGCTAGGGCCTTATCTGATGAAAACAGCAATAGATAAAAGGATCCCGGAAAATGATATTGCCGGACTTGCGGTTCTGGCTGCCATATATCTTGTTACTCTGATTTTTAATACAGTATGCATGAAATTCAAGATAAGGACAATGACATACATTGGGCAGAGTGTTTTGTATAATATTCGGAGGGATCTTTTTGTGCACCTGCAGAAGCTTCCTTTTGCCTATTATGACAGCAGGCCGCATGGCAAGATACTCGTTAGGGTGGTCAACTATGTGAATTCCCTCAGCGACCTTCTTTCGAACGGCATTATCAGTGTTATTACCGATATGTTCACCCTTATTGCTATAATCGGATTTATGCTGTTTTTGAACGTCAGGCTCGCGATGGTCTGCCTAGCCGGCCTGCCTGTGCTGATTACGGTGACCATGCTTGTGAAGAATGCCCAGCGCAGGTCATGGCAGAAGCTCAGCAGAAAACAGGCCAATATGAATGCATACATCCATGAAAGCATATGCGGCATGAAAGTCACACAGTCCTTTGCCAGAGAAGAGGAAAATATGCGGATATTCCTCGAGCAGAGCAATGAGTACAGAAAGTCCTGGATATCTGCAATAAAGATACAGTTCCTGATGTGGCCCTTCATTGACATTATATCTGTGAGCAGCGTTGCTGCATTGTTCATTGCCGGAGTCAGCTGGCTTGGGACAAGCGGCATTACCGTTGGTATCATTGTTGCGTTTATGAGCTATATATGGCGGTTCTGGGAGCCTGTCAGCAATCTGGGGAATTTCTATAACTCCATTATCAATGCTGTGGCATATCTTGAAAGGATATTTGAAACCATCGATGAAAAGCCGACGGTGGACGATCTGCCGGGAGCGGTGGACATGCCCACGATACAGGGCGCAGCTGAATTCAGAGATGTTGTTTTCAGCTATGAGAAGAATGAAATCATACTGGATCATGTAAGCTTCGATGTAAAGCCAGGTGAAACTGTCGCACTGGTCGGCCCCACAGGGGCGGGCAAGTCAACTATTGTAAACCTGGTCAGCCGGTTCTATGATATAGAGCATGGCAGTGTCATGATAGATGGCATGGATCTGAGGAGCGTAACTCTTGTTTCGCTGAGAAAACAGATGGGGATCATGCTGCAGGATACCTTTATCTTTTCCGGCACTATCATGGATAATATCAAGTACAGCAGGCTGGATGCAACGGATGAAGAGGCAATAGCTGCGGCAAAGGCAGTAAAAGCCCACGATTTTATCGCAGCGATGCCGGACGGGTACAATACTGAAGTAAATGAGAGAGGTTCAAGGCTTTCGGTAGGACAAAGACAGCTCATTTCCTTTGCAAGGGCTCTGCTGGCAGACCCGAGAATACTGGTGCTGGATGAGGCTACCTCGAGTATCGACACCAAAACGGAGCTGGCGCTTCAGGAGGGGCTGCAAAGGCTGCTTAAGGGACGAACCTCATTTATTATAGCCCACAGGCTGTCAACCATAAAAAATGCCGATAAGATAATGTATATAAACGACGGCAAAATAACCGAGCAGGGCACCCATGACGAGCTGATGGCCAGAGGCGGCGCATATTACAGTCTTTATGCGGCACAATACCGTTTGCTGGAGGCCATGTAGATCTTCACATCACAGTGCAGGAATGATAAACGGCAGGCTTGCCGGGAATATCTCAAAGACCGCACTGTCCGTCAGTATGATCTCGCCGTCACGGTTCATCGGTATCGGCCTTTCTGCCCGTATTTCCACCTTCCTGCTTTTATAAAGATGCACACCTTTTATGCTGCGGTGGAGACCCTTCATATATTTTGGAAAAAGACGCAGTATTTTAAGCCTTGACATCGCGTCCGCATGACATACATCGAAAAGGCCATCGTCTATTTCAGCGTCGGGCAGAGCAAAAATCCCCCCGCCGTAATATTTGCCGATACCGGCTGCGATAAGGAGAGATTTGCCGGAGATGGTTTCATTGTCAAGTATCAGCTCCATATGATGGTTTTTGCATATAACAATAGTGCTGAGAATGCCAAGTATGTATGCCAGCTTGCCTGAAATCAGAGGCAGCTTTTTAAAATGCCCGGTCTGGTACGCTACCTCTGCATCGAAGCCTACAGAGGAGATGTTTATAAAATATTTGTCATTGACCCTTGCGTAATCGATAAGCCTTTCTGTGCCTTCAATAGTGGCAGTGATAATATTGTCAGGGATAGTGTCTCCTACGATGCTTCTGATGAAGTCGTTTCCCGAGCCGCTGGGGATCACGCCAAGACTGCTGCTGCTCTCGGCCATGCCGTTGAGAACCTCGTTGAGTGTGCCGTCTCCTCCGACTGAGTATATCCTGCAGGGCTCCTCATCACTTTTTTGTTTTGCTATCTCAGTTGCATGGCCCGGATAATCTGTGACTATGATCTCGTGCCTGTAGCCGCGGGCTTTGCAGTATTCAGCGATGCCGGGAATTAGCGTAGTAGTCTTTCCCTTGCCGGCAACGGGATTTACTATAAAAAGATGTTTCATTATACCCTGCCTGTTATTAATATGACATAATTCTTGTTTCAGATAAATTATAGCATACTTATGCATGAATGAAGATATGATTTATATGGCAGGCTATATTATTTTTACCGCTTGGGAAAAAAAGTTTATTACAGGAGCATCCTTTACCATGGGCGGCCTGTCTCTGAAGAACCCCAGGCATACTATTTCCACAGCTCTGCCCTTCCTGCCCCCGGAGAATTCTCTGGCGATCGTTTGATTATCCGGGTTTTTAATGATGAAATTGTTGACACAGTAGAATTTTGCCGCATATCCTATTGATAGAGACAGCATGTCGATTTCATGGCTTATGCTACGTTCAGCTGCATTGTCCGGCTCCGCTGAGCTGCTGTCAAAAACTATAAGAGCATAAGCACATTCTGTTATTTTTTTATCGCCGGCAGCTTTAGATAGCTTCTGTAGATGGACGGGAGAGCAGACAGCTGTTATTTCCCAGCGCTTGCCGCTATAGGGTGTCAGACTTGCGAAGGCCAGATTCAATATTTTTTCAAGCAGGCCATCCTCAAACCTTGAATTGTTATCATAAAAAGCTAAATTACTATGTTTTTCGAAAATTTCTCTCATTTCATGCTTAAGATATGGCATTATACCGCCTCCATAATTCACACCTTTCGGCCCTCAGTATTTTTGCCTCGAATACTATGATATATGCGTTGTGCGGTAAAGCAGGATTTTTTTTATATATGGCGAATATATTTATTTGAGGTGGGTAAAATGCTGATAGATACAAGTATCACCATCGCATATAAATGTACTTCCTGCGGGAGCTTTGAATTTTTCAATGTTTCAATGTTCACACTTATATACAAGAAGAACTGCGGACTTGCATGCCGCTGCAGGAATTCATGCATATCAATAAAGCAGGAGGGTGAAAGCAATTTTTTGATCAATATACCCTGTATCGGATGCGATAATGAGCATACCTACCTCATTACAAAAAAGTCAATGGTATTGGGCGAAACGATAGTGTTGAACTGTCCGGAAACAGGAATGAAGATATGCTTTATCGGGCGGGATGAAGCAGTCCGTAAAAAGGTGGACAGTCTGGAAGAAGAGTTTGACGAACTCATGGATACTTATGGGTATGAGAACTATTTCCGCAATACCCAGGTCATGTTCGACACATTGAACCATATACATGACGTAGCTTTGAAAGGAAATCTCTACTGTGAATGCGGAGCCTCTGACATAGAGCTGGTGCTGCTGACGGACTGTGTATTGCTCAGATGCGGAAAATGCGATGGCAATCAAAGGATACCGGCGGCAAAAAATGAGGATCTCAAAGAAATATTAAAGAAAAACCAGCTCATTACCAGAAATGATTTTATCTATGAGCACAATATTTTATCCAGGCACTCAGGTGACAAGTTCGGGAAATAAGTCTGCCCCTGTATTCGCATAATACCGCAAATATGCCAGATCAGGGTGTTATGATTGACAATATTATTTTTATAGTGCTATAATATTCTGGAATCAAAGAATCATTCTATTTGTTTAGATTTCCCTGTTTAAACTAAGGAATTTTCATATGTTTCATGTAGTTACAACCGGATGTCAGTACTTGTGGAAATTTTCCCTACACTGCTGATTGGGTATATTCCAGCGCCATATAGATGTTCATATGAATTTCTGACTATAAACTTAATAATTATATTACAAGGTAGGTGGATTATGGAAGAAGTGAATCTTTCTGCAAAGTCATTGGAGGATTTGCAGTACATAGCAAAAATGATGGGGCTCAGAGGTGTTAAAAAATATGAGAAGGATGAGCTGATAGATAAGATCATGAAGGCAGGCGCGCCTAAAGATGCCCAGAAGGATAAGGGCGCTGAAGGCGCTGAAGGCGCCATGGAAGGTAAAAACACCGATGAGGACGCGAAACCGAAAAGAGGCAGAAAAACAAAAAAGGTTGATATAGATGATAGTGCGGAAATTAAAGAAGCTGCAAAAGCTGACAATAAAAATGAATCAGCAAAGGATAGAAGTACTGCTGACGAAAGCATAATTTCCAAACCGGAAGCAGACGCTGAAATAAAAGAAGAGTCGCCTGAGGAACCTGTCGTCTTGAGGAAATCAAAACGGGGAAGGCCAAGCAAGGCAGCCAAAGAGGCTTCAAAGGAAACCGCTGATGAAGTTAAGAAGGCTCCGTCTGATGTTGTTTCAAAAACCAAGTCTGATATTTCTGATAATAAAAATACCGCAGCAAAAGCTGACGACTCTGAGGCTGCTCCCAAAGCCGCTCCTGCAAGAGAGGACCGGACAGAAGCTGTAGTCGAACAGAAAACTGCAGATATCAATCCTGAAGTCACCGATGCTGAAAAAACTGATAATGCAGCTGCTGCAGTTCAGCGTGATACAGCTGCTGAAGGCCAGGTGGCAGCGCAATACAGAGAAAAAAGAGGAACTCAGAATGCATACAGGGGCGTGCCTGCAAGGGCAGGGACCTATAAGCATCTAAGGAGAGAGCAACCGCTAAGTGCTGCGGAGGATAATAGGGAAGCGGCAGTGCCAGCTCCGGCTGACACGGAAGTAATAAGAAAGCCTGAGGCTGAAGCTGTCGGAGTTGAACGGCCGGATGGCCAGGATGCCATGAGGACTGAAGCCGGAAAGCCCGAAGAGACCAGGACGGAGGAAAAGCCGGTTTATAAGACATATGACCAGCAGCAGAGGAGAGAATGGAACAATCAGCAGGACAGACAGCAGTCACAACAGAACGGAACGGAGAAAATCGAAAGTGACGATCCTGTGGAAGGAGTTCTGGAGGTACTGCCCGATGGGTATGGCTTCCTTCGGAGCGATAATTTTCTGTCCGGCACAAAGGATGTATATGTTTCACCATCACAGATCAGAAGGTTTGGACTGAAGACCGGAGATAAGATAAAGGGCAAGGGAAGGATACCGAAAGAGGGAGAAAAGTTCCAGGCGCTGCTTTATGTGTCGACTGTCAACGGCGATACTCCTGATGTGGCATCAAAGAGGAGGCCATTCGAATACCTGACACCTATATTCCCGGATCAGCGCATCACACTTGAGACAAGTCCGAAAGAATTGTCCACAAGGCTGATCGACCTTATCGCTCCTATAGGAAGAGGCCAGAGGGGAATGATCGTTTCACCCCCGAAGGCAGGTAAAACCATATTGCTGAAAAAGATAGCAAATGCGATAACGACCAATTTCCCGGAAATTGAGCTTATAGTACTGCTTATCGACGAAAGACCGGAAGAGGTCACCGATATGCAGAGATCCATAAATGGAGAGATAATATACTCAACCTTCGACAAGGTGCCGGAACATCACATAAAGGTTGCGGAAATGGTACTGGAGAGGGCCCAGAGGCTCGTTGAGCATAAAAAGGATGTAGTCATACTCCTGGACAGTATAACAAGGCTCGCCAGGGCCTATAATCTGACCATACCTCCAACGGGCAGGACATTGTCGGGCGGTCTTGATCCAGGCGCACTCCACAGCCCCAAGAGATTTTTCGGTTCGGCCCGTAATATCGAATTCGGGGGCAGCCTAACCATCATTGCGACAGCATTGATAGAGACCGGCAGCCGCATGGATGATGTAATATTCGAAGAATTCAAGGGAACAGGCAACATGGAAATACACCTTGACAGGAAGATGTCGGAAAAACGTGTTTTCCCTGCCATTGACATCAACAAGTCCGGCACCAGAAGAGAGGATCTGCTGCTCAACCAGAAGGAGATGGAGAGCATATGGGCCATCAGAAAGGCTATGAGCAACCTGGGTACGTCGGATGTTACGGAGATGATCCTGAGCAAGCTGATGCAGACCAGGACAAATGAAGAATTTGTAAACAGCATCAACAAGTCCTTCATAGATAAATAGGACTTGATTATGATCATAATATATGCTACAATGTTTTTTGCTTGTTGCGTGAGCAGAATGGCAGAATCTATTTTGCAGCAAAGCGAAGGAAGGTGAATCGACGATGAAGGAAAATATTCAGCCCAAATATGGTGAGGCAACTGTAAAGTGCGCTTGCGGCGAGACTTTTACTACAGGTTCCGTGAAAAAGGAACTGCATGTTGAAATATGCTCAAAGTGTCATCCGTTCTTTACCGGTAAGCAGAAGCTTGTTGATACCGGCGGACGTGTTGAAAAATTCAAGAAGAAATTCGGTATCGTGGACAACGCTTAAGATGCGTTATGACAGCATATACAATTTGAAAAGCGTGAACAAAAGTGGTACACTAAAGGCTGAACAGTAAATGATTCGGCCTTTATTTTTTATACTGGTCATACCGGCCGGTTTTCAAGATATGGCTTATTGCGTTAGTATCAGAGGAGAAATTTATGAAGAAAACGACCATAGGGGGACAGGCGCTTCTGGAAGGATTACTGATGATGGGGCCCGAAAATACGGCTATAGCCGTACGAAAGCCTGATGGAGAGATCGTTCTGGACAAAAAACCGCTGCCAAAGAAATCCGCGCTGTCAAAAATACCGATTATACGCGGATCAGTGAACCTTTTCAGGCAAATGATAGTCGGAGTGAAAGCATTGATGTACTCCGCGGATTTTGTTGAGCTCGAGGATGATTCAGGAAAGGAACCATCAAAAATTGATGCATTTATAGAGCGGTTATTTAAGGATAAGGGCAAGGATGCGGTTGTTTACGTATCTGTTATAATATCACTTGCATTTAGTGTTGGGTTGTTCATATTGCTGCCCAATCTTTTGGCCAGCCTGATCAATCTTAAGAAGGAAGGCACAAATGTTATAATATACAACCTTTTTGAAGGTGCTATCAGAATAGTGATTTTCTTTTTATACATTTATCTTGCTACCCTACTGGATGATATAAAAAGAGTCTGGCAGTATCACGGTGCAGAGCACAAAACGATACACTGCTACGAGCATGAAGAAGAGCTGACGGTGGAGAATGTCAGGAAATATTCGACAAAGCACCCTCGCTGCGGAACATCCTTCCTTTTTCTGGTCATGATAATCAGTATTATCATGTTCTCGTTCCTTGGCCTGCATAATGCTTTTATTAATTTGCTTTTAAGGCTCCTTATGATACCTGTGGTGGCAGGTGTGGCGTATGAGGTCCAGAGGTTTGCCGGCAGACATACGGACTGGTTTGTGATGAAGATAATCAGTGCGCCGGGCATGCTGTTTCAGTATCTGACGACCAGAGAGCCGGATGATTCCCAGATAGAGGTGGCAATCGTCGCCATGAAAAATGTCATGGTGGAAAATAATACCGATAAATGGTGAGTACTGATGACCTACAGCGAAGCGTACAGAGAAGGCATACAGATATTGAAGGATGCTGGAATTGAAGCCCCGGCCAACGATGCCGGGGTTCTGCTTTGTCATGCCGCAGGCTGCGACAGGACATACCTGTATGCGCATGGCAGCGAGCTGCTGGAAGCCGGGATAGAGCGCATATATCGCGAGATGCTCGTGAAACGGGCGAAGGGTCATCCGCTTCAGTACCTGACAGGGCTCCAGGAGTTCATGTCAATCATGTTCGAAACAAATTCAAGTGTTTTGATACCCCGGCAGGATACCGAGCTGCTTGTGGAGGTTGTACTGGATTTCTGCAGGAGAGTAAAAGAGGACAGTACCCTGAACATACTCGATATGTGTACCGGCTCAGGCTGTATAGCCGTAAGCCTGGCATACCATTATAACCGGTGCCGGGTGACTGCCTCAGATATAATGCCAGATGCACTGGAGACTGCTTGGGGGAATGCCCGAAGGAATGGCGTCGCGGACCGTGTCACCTTTATCGAAAGTGATTTATTCATTAATATAACGGATACCGGATTCGATGTAATAGTTTCAAATCCTCCATATATACGAACAGGTGATTTATCAGGACTTCAGAGGGAAGTAAGGGATTTTGAGCCGGTGGGGGCGCTTGATGGAGGTGCAGACGGACTGCGCTTTTACAGAGCTATTATTGAGACTGCTCCCTTGCATTTGAAGAGAGGCGGCCTGCTTGCACTTGAGACCGGGTATGATCAGGCAGCGGAGGTTGCCGCTCTGATGGCCCGGGATGGAAGATACCGCAATATAGTGATATACAAGGATCTGGCCGGTATTGACAGAGCCGTTGCAGGTGAGCACTGCTGAGAGTAAGAGCACTTCGTTAATGATGCAGCGGCTGCATGATATGCTTTTGCAGCAAATAACGTCACTTTAGCTCAAGAAGTGCCAAGGTCACGTCATCCCTAAGCTCATCAGCGGCTTTTACTCCCGCAAAGGAGAAGGCTGAGCTCTTAATCTTAAGCAACAGCTGTTTGGGACTCAGATGACTTTTCAGAAGTATTTCCAGTAACCTTTCTTCTCCAAATTGCTCATTAAGCTTATTCTTCACCTCTAGTATGCCGTCAGTATATAAAAACAGCTTGTCGCCCGGCAAAAGGTCCAATGCTCCATCCTTGTAGCCGGGTTTTTTCAGCCAGTTACTGATTGGTATTCCCGGCATACGCAGCAGTTCAAATCTGTTTTCGTTATAAACAACAGGAGTTACGTTCAGACCTGCATTGGAATATAGCATGGTTTTATTGTCCAGGTCGATTATTGAATAAAAAACAGAGATATATAGCTCTTCATCCAGCCTGCTCTGGTTGAATTCACGGTAAAGCTCCTCCAGAGCCATTGATGGCGAAAGCAGCTTCTTGTTTAGAGCCGAATGCAAAAAGACAGTCAGCAGTGATGCCTGAACGCCGTGGCCTGATACGTCTGCAATGTACATACCCATATGAGAGCTGTCTATATAAAATACGTCGACAAAGTCTCCGCCTAGTGCATAACAGGGCATGTAAATAAGCGACAGATCCGCTCTCGGGTCGCTGATCGGGCCTGGGAGCAGGCTTGACTGAAGCTTTCTAGCCATTTCCACATCCTTTTTCAGTATGAGGTTCTGCTCCTGTGTTTTATCATACAGTTTTTTCAACTGGGTCGTTTCCCGCAGTACCTCAACAACTGCTATCACTTTACCGTCAGCATTCTTTAATGGAGATGACATCACCGAGAAGGTCCTGTCGTTGATTTTTTCCTCTTTTTCTCCCGGTACTCCATCCAGGATCGCTTTTCTGGAAATACAGTTTTCACAGGGCTCGCTGCGCCCGAGCATTTCATAGCACTTTTTGCCCAGGTTCTGCTCTCCGAGGTCTTCTGCCATAGCCCTGTTCATATATAGTATGCTATTGTCGAAATCTACGACTCTGACCCAGTCATACATTCCATCTAGTATATTTTCAATGAATGGAAAGTTTTTTCTTATCGAATCCGTAAAGACCCCTCCTCAATAACATGATACCAAATAAAAAAAATTGTGTAAATCGGATGGTTTAAACCAGATATAGTAATAAACGCGCGCATTCTGGAAATAATATATATCGAGGCGGTAAATGTCTTCAGCCTCGCTAATAAGGCATTCAGGAGTCAAAATGTTTACAAGGACAGCTGTAAAGCAGCAATACATAAATTCCGGCAGCGCTTCGGCCTTCAAGCATCTGACAGACGAGCTGTATGTGCGTATCAGCAGTGCGCTTGACAAAGGCGCAAAATCGCTGGTATTTGTGTGCATAGGTACTGACCGTTCTACCGGGGACAGCCTCGGACCTCTCATAGGATATAAGCTCTCCGGGCTGAAGAGCAGGAGGGTACATGTATATGGAAGCCTTGAAAGCCCTGTTCACGCAAAAAATATAGATGACATAATGAAACAGGTCTCCCGGGACTGTGAAGAACCTTTTGTAGTTGCTATAGATGCGTGCCTTGGAAGCATGGATCATGTAGGATATGTCGGAATCGGAGAAGGACCGATAAAGCCCGGGTCGGGTGTCAATAAGGAGCTGTCTCCGGTAGGAGATATGTTTGTGACAGGCATTGTCAATTTCGGCGGCTTCATGGATTTTCTTGTGCTCCAGAATACCAGGCTTTATGTAGTGATGAAAATAGCAGACCTTATCTCCTCGGGAATCAGATACGTCGTATGGAAGCTCGACAAGGACAGAGAGCTGCCGGCAAATATCTGCGAAGGCAGAGTGTAGATATTGACAGCAAATTCGATCTCCAAATATATTCAGACTTTTTTCAAATAAAGCATTATAATAATATAGAATGACTTATTTGAAACAGGTAATCTTTGAACATAATTGGAGGGTTCATTATGAGAAACACTGGAAAGGTATTGGGCGGAATATTTATTTGCCTGGGTATACTGTTCCTTCTGCATAATCTGGGAATGTTTGATTTTTGGAATGTCTTCGGATTTATAATATCAAGACTCTGGGCATCGCTTTTCATCATACTGCCGGGATTGTTGTTCCACTTTAAATTCTTCTCGGGCTCAAGAAGAAATCCCGGAATACTTGTACCGGGCGGCATACTGCTGATAATCGGAATGACTTTGCAGTTCAACGTGCTGTTCGGCGGCTGGGGGGTAACATGGCCCTTCTTCATATTTGCGGTGGCATTCGGCCTTTTTGAGCTCTATTGCTTCGGCAACAGAGAGAAAGGACTGCTGATCCCGGTAGGTATACTTGGCGGGCTATCGGGCATATTCTTCTTCACATTCTCGCTGAGCGAGATATTAAACTTTGAGACCGGACCATATGCAATACCGTTGGTGCTTATCGCAATAGGACTTATTGTGCTTGCCGGCGGGAAAAAAAGCAAAGGCTATTAAAATTATAAAAAAATCGTTTATGACCGGATATCGTGGGGAATATAAATAGAGAATAAGTTTGATCGAAGGAGATGATGTTTTGGATAAATACGTATGTACTGCCTGCGGTTATGTTTACGATCCTGAACTCGGAGATCCTGACGGAGGTATTGCGCCCGGCACACCCTTTGAAGATATCCCCGATGACTGGGTCTGCCCCCTTTGCGGAGTAGGCAAGGATATGTTTGAGAAGGAAGGATGATCAAAAAAACAGGGTCTGCAGCAGAACTAATATGTTGCAGGCTCTTTTTTTGTACAAAATTTTTCTTTTAATTGAAGTCTTATAAGTATTGTAATAAAAGATTTTAATGTTAAAATATAGATACGGTTCATCTTGACCAAGAGTGAGGCCGCATGAAGATAATACAAAGGTGTTAAGGTCCCAGGTTCAGGAACAACGGCGTTCTTAAACAACATGGAGTTTGTTTGAGTGCGCTTTTTATTATTAAAACGGAGGTGCATGAATATGCCGGAATACACGAAGGAAGATATTGTCAGGATCGTACAGGATGAGGGTGTTGAATTCATTAGGCTGCAGTTTACCGACATTTTCGGTATGCTGAAGAATGTCGCAATAACTGCAAGACAGCTGGAGAAAGCGCTGGACAACAAGTGCATGTTTGACGGCTCATCTATTGAGGGATTTGTCAGGATAGAAGAATCCGACATGTATCTGAGACCTGATATCAATACGTTTGTGATTTTTCCATGGAGGCCGCAGACGGGCAAGGTCGCAAGAATGATATGCGATGTGTATACAGCAGACTGCAAGCCGTTTGAAGGCGATCCCAGGTACGTCCTTAAAAGGGCGCTGAAAAAAGCGTCGGATATGGGGTACGATACATTCAATGTGGGCCCGGAATGCGAGTTTTTCCTGTTCCTTACCGACAGCGAGGGAAACCCGACTACCATTACACATGATAAAGCCGGGTATTTCGATCTGGGTCCTGTGGATCTGGGTGAAAACGCCAGAAGAGATATGTGCCTTGCTCTTGAGGATATGGGCTTTGAAGTGGAGGCCTCACATCATGAAGTGGCTCCCGGTCAGCACGAGATAGATTTCAAGTATACCGACGCGCTTACAGCGGCCGATGCGATAGTCACATTCAAGCTGGTCGTCAAGACAATAGCTCAAAGACACGGACTGCATGCCACCTTTATGCCAAAGCCTGTTTTCGGAATAGCAGGGTCCGGTATGCATGTAAACACCTCGCTGTTCAAGGATGGCAGAAACATTTTCTTTGACGAAAAGGATCCGCTCCAGCTTAGCCAGGAAGCTTACTGGTTCATTGGCGGCCTCATGAAAAACGTACGCTCCATTACAGCTTTGACCAATCCTCTTGTCAATTCATATAAAAGACTTATTGCAGGCTACGAGGCGCCTGTTTATATAGCATGGTCCGCAAGGAACAGAAGCCCGCTGGTCAGAGTGCCTGCTGCCCGCGGCACCGCTACAAGGCTCGAGCTGAGAAACCCGGATCCAAGCTGTAATCCTTATCTGGCACTGGCTGCTATACTTACTGCAGGACTTGAGGGTATAGAAAACAGGATCATGCCGCCGGAGCCCGTAAACAGGAATATTTTCGACATGAGCGACGAGGAAAGAAGAGAAGCCAATATAGAAGCTCTTCCCGCCAGCCTGAATGAAGCATTATCTGAAATGAGCACAAGCGCTTTTACAAAGAATGTGCTCGGAGAGCATATTTTCAACAAGTATATAGAGGCCAAGCAGGAAGAATGCACCGAATACAGGATAAGGATCAGCAAGTGGGAGATCGATAGTTATCTGAAGAATTATTAAGCCTTTATTTCTGTCATCTCAGGAGAGTGGCGCTTATGGATAAAAGACCAGTAATAGGTGTGATGCCGGGTTATGACCGTGAGAAAGACAGGCTGTATACAGCCGCCGGTTATATGGAAGGAGTTGCAGGGGCGGGAGGACTGCCCTTTCTGCTGCCTCTTGACCTGCCGGAGGGCATGGCTCCGCAGATCATGGACAAATGCGACGGCTTCCTGTTCACAGGCGGCCCTGATATAGATGCCAGAGTATTCGGGGAGGAGAACCTGAAATGCCAGGGGGGGATCTCGCCCCAGAGGGACAAAATGGAACTGGAACTGGCAAAGCTGGCGGTTTCGAAAGGGAAGGCCATCCTCGGCATATGCAGGGGAATACAATTGATCAATGCGGCCATGGGCGGAACCCTGCATCAGGATATATACCTTGGACGTGATCCGGGAACGATGCTCAAGCATTGGCAGGAGGCGCCGGACTGGTACCCGGTGCATGATGTGAGGATCGAGCCTGCCTCGAAGCTTAATCAAATATTCGGGACCGACAGACTTGCTGTGAATTCATACCACCACCAGGCGGTAAAGGAGACAGGCGCCGGGCTGGTCCCAGCGGCACGGACATCGGACGGTATCATCGAAGCCGTGGAAAGCTCTGACAGCAGGTTTATCTTAGGTGTCCAATGGCATCCGGAAATGATGTGGAAGTACGACATACAGCATTTAAAGCTGTTTTCAGCATTTGTTGAAGCAGCTGCATTATCATAGATTCACAAGGAGTGAAGAGAAATGGCTGACAGGTTTTGCCTGGGGGACATTGTTGAATTCAGAAAGGAACATCCCTGCGGAAATAGGCAATGGGAGGTAATGAGGACCGGTGCCGACTTCAGGGTGAAATGTCTTGGTTGCGGGCATCAGGTAATGCTGCCCAGACCAAAATTCGAGAAAAGCGTCAAAAAAATCATAAAATCAAATCTTCCGGAAGATCCGGCGGGCAATTGACCGCCGGATTTTTTTTGTATTCTTTAGGCCATTATTGAAATAATAATTGTAAAAGAATTCGAAAATGAGGATGATATGATGTTCAGAGATAATGGAAAACGTACGGGATTTGCCGGAATGCTGATGATTTCACTGGCGACCTCTCTTGCTGTATGCATGCTTGCACTCTTTGCCGCTCCCAGGTATATTTCGTTCAATGATACTGTGACGGAGGGGAGAACTGGAAACAATGCCTCACAGATAGGTGCAGAACAGAGGAAGGACGGCATTGACGGTGAGCTGATAAGAAGCGTCGGACAACTGCCCTCCGATAGTTCAGACCAAAGCGGCCAGAATGCCGGAGTGCAGCAAGGCGGCTCATCGCCCGGGGGCACAGACGCTGATCCCAACAGCGTACCGGTTACACAGACCGTAGCCAAAAAAGCTACCGCAGGTGTAGTCGGAATCACCGTCGAAAGGGCGGTAAAAGATAACCTGTTTGACAGAAACAGAGAAACCGAGGTTGGATTTGGTTCCGGCGTTGTGGTTAGTTCAGATGGATATATATTGACAAACAACCATGTCGCAGGAGGTAAAAGTAATAGGATAGTAGTTTCACTTGCAGACGGAAGGAACGTCGACGGAGTAGTCGTATGGTCGGACCCTGTGCTGGATCTGGCTGCGGTTAAGGTGAATCTTACCGGGCTCACTCCGCTGAGTCTTGGGGATGCTTCAAAGCTGGAGGTGGGAGAGCATGCCATAGCTATAGGAAACCCTTTGGGGCTTGATTTTCAAAGATCTGTTACATCCGGCATCATAAGCGCCCTCAACAGGACTATCAGCATCGAGACTGAAACCGGAACCAATTATATGGAGGATCTTATACAGACCGATGCAAGTATAAACCCGGGCAACAGCGGAGGACCTCTGTTGAATTCGAAGGGAGAGGTCATAGGTATCAATACAGTGAAGGTCACCAGTGCCGAAGGGATGGGTTTTGCCATTCCTATCAACATTACCAAGCCCGTGATGGATAAGCTTATCAGGACAGGAACATTTGATGAGCCATACATGGGGATGTTTGCATATGATGGAAATGTTATTCCATATATCGATGGTGAAGCTAAACTGAAGGAAGGAATTTATGTAGCGTATGTGGACGGTAATGGTCCTGCCCACAAGGCTGGCATACGCGAGGGCTGCATTATCAAGGAGGTGGATGGTCAGAAGATCAACACGATGATGCAGCTGAGGACCTATATTTATTCCAAGTCCCCCGGAGACTCCATACAGATCAATCATAGAATGCACGGCTCGGACAGCTGGGGAACGACGACTCTTGTCCTTGCAAAGAAGCAAAAGGATGGACTGATTACAAGGTGATGTATATTATGAGTCATAAATTGGCAACACTTACTCCTGAATACATGCAGGAGGTGGCTTGAATGGCAGGCTCGGCCGGAAACAGCCTGGACTTTGAAAAAACGCTGAAGCTCTATTTGAAGCAAGCAAGGGAGAAGCTCAACGGTGATCTTTCAGGTACCAGGGAGGCAATTAAACTTATTGCCGCAGACAAAACAAAAAATTTTATTGAAATGATGGACAGAGGACTGAACAGAGATGAAAGAGAATACCTGAAGGCGCTCATTGTCGTAAGTATGAGACAATCCTTCTGTTATGGGTACAGCATAGGAAAATTTGAGGGCAACACGAATGAGAGGATCTACTTATAGATCATTATTGCAGAAAAGCATAAAAAAGCTCTTGAGAAATGGGCAATAAAGGATAAAAATTTTATTGACACCGCCTTGTTGTGCTGATACAATATTATACAATCATTTTAAAACAGGTCAGTGCAATGAAGGAAAGAAGACAGGACTGAGTGCCAAAGAGAGCCGGCGGATGGTGGGAGCCGGTGCACAGGAACTGTGTATAGCTCATTCCGGAGCTTCATCATCGAAGATTTATCAGAGATGATGACGCAGACTGCGTTACAGTCAAGTACACCAGTACTTACCGAGGGCGGGCAAATGCCTGCCGAATCAGGGTGGTACCACGTTGGATCATACCTTCGTCCCTGCAGCAATGCAGTTGACGAGGGTTTTTTTATTATTTTTATCACGAGGAAACGGAGGGATGATATGAAAATAACAGGAGCAGAAGCTATTATAAAAGCGCTTGAGCTTGAAAATACCGATATCATATTCGGATATCCCGGCGCTGCAATCTCGCCGTTTTACGATGCATTGCTCAACAGCCGTATAAAACATATACTGACCCGTCACGAGCAGGGGGCCGCCCATGCAGCCAACGGATACGCCCGTGTTACAGGAAAGCCCGGTGTTTGCGTATCCACTTCAGGACCCGGTGCGACCAACCTCATCACCGGAATTGCCAACGCATATATGGACAGCATACCCATTATAGCGATCACAGGCCAGGTCAAAAGGGACATGATAGGTACTGATGCATTCCAGGAAGCTGATATAACAGGTGCGACGGCACCCTTCACCAAGCACAGCTACCTTGTAAAGACAGCCGACGAGCTTCCCAGGATCATAAAGGAGGCATTCCATATCGCCTCCACAGGCAGACCGGGTCCGGTGGTGATAGATATACCGATAGATGTACAGACCAGCACATTTGAATATAAAGTTCCCCAAACAGTTGAAATCAAGGGTTACAAACCTACCGTAAAGGGACACCCAATGCAGATCAGGAAAGCCGCAGCGGCGCTGGAGGAGGCCAAAAGGCCTGTCATATGTGCGGGAGGCGGGGTAATAGCGGCAAATGCCGCCGGTGAGATGGTGGAGCTTGCTGTAAAGAGGAACATACCTGTTGTTACGACATTGATGGGAATAGGTGCAATACCGTCAGCTCATCCCCTGCATTTTGGCATGGTCGGCACCCATGGCAGCAATACTGCCAATCATGCATTGCATCACGCAGATCTTGTGATGATACTGGGTGCGAGAGTCGGAGACAGGGCAATTGGCGCAGCCAGCACCTTGGGAAAAAAGGCCAGGATCATACACATTGATGTAGATCCGGCCGAGATCGGAAAAAATATCGACGTATCGATACCGCTTGTTGGAGATTTGAAACTGACGCTGAGAGAAATGCTTGAGTATGTCAGCCCTTCAGATGGCAGGGAATGGCTCGATGAGGTAACTGACAGAAGGCTGAAGGCCCGGGAAAAAGCGGCGGCTTCGGCAGATAAGCATGAAGGGACCGGGTTTATCGATCCCAGGAAGCTTCTGTCCTTGCTGGCAGACTATCTGCCGGAGGAAGCTGTAGTGGCGACAGAGGTGGGGCAGAATCAGATATGGGCTGCAAATAATTTTAAGGTGCGCATGCCTAAGACCTTCATTACCTCAGGCGGGCTGGGAACGATGGGATACGGGCTGCCTGCGGCCATAGGAGCGAAGGTCGGCAAACCCGATGTGCCGGTTGTAGTGATCAGCGGAGACGGCAGCTTCCAGATGTCCATGCAGGAGCTGGGCACAATGAAGCAGCACAATATAGATGTAAAAATCGTACTGTTCAATAACTGCAGGCTGGGAATGGTACGTGAGCTGCAGTTTACAAAGCACGAAGGCAGATATTCGCAGGTATGTCTTGACACCAACCCCGACTTTGTGGCATTAGCCGCCGCATATGGTTTCAAGGGGGAGAGGATCTCATCCAGTGCTCAGATAGAATCAGCGCTTGAGCGGATGGCAAGCGCAAAGGGGCCTTATCTGCTGGAGTGCATGGTCGATCCGATGGAACCGACGCTGTGATCAGGGCAGATGACACAGATCATTCAATAATGAATTAAATATAGAGAGATATGCACAGTATTTGTGCAATCCAGGACTTGAAAGGAGAAGGGAAATGTCCAAATATACATTATCGGTACTGGTGGAAAACCATGCCGGAGTACTTTCAAGAGTAGCAGGCCTTTTTAGCAGGAGAGGCTTCAACATCGACAGTCTGGCGGTTGGAGTCACGGAGAATCCGGAGATTTCAAGAATGACCATTGTGGTAGACGGGGACGAATATATTGTGGAACAGGTCAGCAAGCAGCTGAACAAGCTGGTGGACGTTATCAAGATAAAAAGGCTTGACAAGCATGAGTCCATAACGCGTGAGCTTTCTCTGATAAAGGTTTCCGCAAATGCTGCCACCAGAAGCGAGATAGTACAGCTCGTAGAGATATTCAGGGCGAAGATCGTGGATGTATCCAAGACAACGCTCACCATAGAGGCTTCAGGCAGCGGTGACAAGGTCGATGCGCTTGAAGATATGCTCCGCCAGTTTGGGATAAAGGAAATTGTGAGAACGGGTACCATTGCTATCGAAAGAGGCAATCGAATCATAAAGGTAACCAATAACGAGGAGGGCGAAATAAATGGCTAAGATGTATTATGACAGTGACTGCAGTCTCGGGTTATTAAAGGGGAAGACAGTTGCAGTGATCGGATATGGCAGTCAGGGACACGCACATGCGCAGAACCTGAAGGACAGTGGAGTCAATGTAGTGGTAGGGCTTACTCCGGGCTCGGCAAGAAGGAAACAGGCAGAGTCAGACGGGCTGACGGTGATGGATACTGCAGAAGCCGCCAAAGCTGGGGATCTGATCATGATACTCACACCTGACCAGACACAGGCTGACATGTACTACAAGGACATTGCTCCCGGTCTGAAGGAAGGAGACATACTTGCTTTTGCCCATGGCTTCAATATTCATTTCAACCAGATAAAACCGCCGGAATATATTGACGTTATAATGATAGCTCCAAAGGGCCCCGGTCATACTGTCAGAAGCCAGTATAACGAGGGCAGAGGCGTACCTGCTCTGATTGCTGTATATCAGGATGCATCAGGCAAGGCAAAGGATTACGCCCTGGCATATGCATCAGGGATAGGCGCCGGAAGAGCAGGCATTCTGGAAACCACCTTCAGAGAGGAAACCGAAACTGACCTTTTCGGAGAACAGGCCGTGCTTTGCGGAGGCGTCACCGAGCTGATGAAGGCAGGCTTCGAAACACTTGTCCAGGCAGGCTACCAGCCGGAGATAGCTTATTTCGAGTGCATCCATGAGATGAAGCTTATTGTTGACTTGATAAATCAGGGCGGCTATGCATACATGAGGTACTCCATCAGTGACACGGCCGAGTATGGCGATTACATGACAGGAAAAAGGATCATTACGGACGACACCAGAAAAGAAATGAAAAAAGTACTCTCAGAAATACAAAACGGCACCTTTGCATCAAAATGGATCATGGAAAACAAGGCCGGAGGAAGAGCGGAGTTCCTGGCAACAAGGCTTCGCGAATCGGAGCATCAGCTTGAGAAGGTGGGTACGGAGCTCAGGAAGATGATGAGCTGGCTCAAAAAATAGCGAAAAGTTAGAGCGAGGCATAAGCGCCAGGGAGCCCTATTCGAGATGAAGATGACGCGCGGGGAAACGTCTTCATGGAAGGGCATGCGATCACTTTCCTTAGAGGTATTCCTTACAGGTTGGTGGAATTTCACTCTCACAGGACTCCCGGCCGCATTGGCCAGAGTATAAAAGAGAAAAGGCGGGAGAGTACCGCCGGATATTTATAAATATGAGATTATAGTAAATGGTATCGAAGGAGGTTTTTCGTATGTCTGCCAGAATCAGAATATTCGACACAACATTGAGGGACGGGGAGCAAACCCCCGGAGTCAGCCTCAATATACAGGAAAAGCTTGAAATAGCACGCCAGCTGGTCAAACTTGGAGTTGATGTAATAGAGGCGGGTTTTGCAATTTCCTCACCCGGTGATTACATGGCAGTAAAGACAATTGCAGATAACATAAAGGGAGCTGCTGTTGCCAGCCTCAGCAGAGCTGTGGAAAAGGATATAGACAGGGCGTGGGAAGCATTGTGCAAAGCTGAGAGCCCACGGATACACACATTTATAGCTACCTCTGATATCCATATGAAATATAAACTGAAGATGTCTGAGGATCAGGTGCTCGAACGCGCTGCAGCAATGGTGAAGTATGCAAAGAAATACTGCAGCGATGTGGAATTCTCGGCAGAGGATGCCAGCAGGACCAGAATCGAATTCCTTTACTGGGTACTTGAGGAAGTGATCAAAGCAGGAGCGACTGTCGTGAATATTCCGGACACTGTCGGTTATTCATCTCCGGAGGAATTCGGCATTATTATAAAAGGTATAAAGGAAAATGTAAGAGGTATCGATAAAACTGATATAAGCGTCCACTGTCACAATGACCTCGGGCTTGCCGTTGCCAACTCACTGGCAGCTGTAAGGAACGGGGCGACCCAGGTGGAATGCACCATCAATGGACTTGGCGAGCGAGCCGGAAATGCTTCGATGGAAGAGCTGATAATGGGCCTGCAGACAAGGAAGGACTACTACGGCGAACTGGCACACAATATTGATACAAAGCAGATTTACAGAACCAGCAAGCTTGTCAGCAATTTGACGGGAGTGGCTCTGCATCCCAACAAGGCAATAGTGGGAGCTAATGCGTTTGCACATGAATCGGGCATACACCAGCATGGTGTATTGGCTGAAAAGAGCACCTATGAGATCATGACGCCGGAATCCATCGGGCTTTCTCAAAACAGAATGGTCCTTGGCAAGCTTTCGGGAAGGCATGCATTTGAGGAGAGACTCAGGGAAATGGGATATAACCTGCCTGCTGAGGAAATCACCCGGGCCTTTGAGAAGTTCAAGGAGCTTGCCGATAAGAAAAAGACTGTCACAGACAGGGATATCGAAGCTCTGGCGGGAGAAAAGGTATTGGAGGCCGATGAAGTTTACAAGCTCGACAGCTTCCAGATAAATAGCGGCAACAAGGTAATTGCCACAGCCACAGTGAGTATGTTCAAAAACGGAGAACCTGTAATGGAAGCGGCTACCGGAGATGGGCCTGTAAATGCAGCATTCAAGGCGATCGAGAGAGCAGTGGGCTTTGAGATGGAGCTGCAGGATTACAGCCTCAAGGGAGTAACAGAGGGTACTGATGCGCTTGGTGAGGCGACGGTGAGAGTAATGAAGGACAATAAGGTATACGTTGGCAGAGGGGTCAGCACAGACGTTATTGAAGCCAGCGTCAAGGCATATATAAATGCAATCAACAGGGTAGTGAACGACCATGGCAAGGGTGCCTCGGATGGAAGGGAGACAATATGAAAAAGATCGTAGTTCTGGATTCCACGCTGAGAGATGGAGCACAGGCGCAGGGAATTTCATATACGGTGGAAGACAAGCTGAAAATAGTAAAAAGGCTTGATTCACTGGGCGTTGCTTATATTGAGGCGGGCAATCCGGGATCGAATCCAAAGGATCTGGAATTCTTCGAGAGGGCAGGCAAGATTCAGTTTCAGCATGCCAAGCTGATTGCATTCGGCAGCACCAGAAGAGTCGGAATACCTGTGGAGGAGGACGCCAATGTCAAATCGCTGCTGAAGGCCGGCACCGATGCGGTAGTCATATTCGGCAAGTCATGGGATTTCCAGGTCACCGATATACTTAAAACGACCCTTGATGAAAATATCAGTATGATATTTGATACAATCAAGTACTTCAAGGATCAGGGTAAGGAAGTAGTATACGATGCAGAGCACTTTTTTGACGGATACTTTTCAGATCCGGCATACGCAATGGATACATTGAGGGCAGCAGCAGAGGCCGGTGCGGATAGCCTTTGCCTTTGTGACACCAAAGGCGGGTGTCTGCCGATGGATATATATGATATTACAGGTAAAGTGGTAGCAGCATTTGACATTCCTATCGGCATCCATACACATAATGACACCGGTATGGCGGTGGCAGGGACAATAATGGCTGTACAGGCAGGCGCGACACAGGTGCAGGGGACTATTAACGGTTTTGGAGAAAGGTGCGGAAATGCCAACCTTTGTTCCATCATACCTACATTGCAGCTGAAAATGGGCTGCAGCTGCATTCCTGAGGAGAATATGGCAGAGATGACGACTGTGGCGCGGGCGGTAAGCGAAATAGCCAACGTGATCCATGATGAAAGAGCGCCATATGTAGGCAGATCAGCATTTGCCCACAAGGCCGGCATGCATGCCGATGCAGTCGTCAAGAACTCGTCGGCATATGAACTGATGGAGCCCGGACTTGTCGGGAATGAAAGAGCGTTCCTCATGTCGGAGGTGGCAGGAAGAAGCGCTGTATTGAACATGGTCAGGAATGTTGCGCCAAATATCACGAAGGATTCGCCGGAAACCAGGCTGATCCTTGAAAAGCTCAAGGAAATGGAGCATGAAGGATACCAATATGAAGGCGCCGAAAGCTCATTCGAGCTGATTGTGAGAAAAATACTCGGCAAGTACAAGCCATCCTTCGAGCTCAAGGATTTCAAGGTTATTGTGAATGAGCCTGCTAAAGCCAACGAGCGCAATTCATCTGCAATGATAAAGGTCAAGGTGGGGGATCAGGAGGAAATAACGGCAGCGGAGGGCGACGGTCCTGTAAATGCACTCGATAACGCGGTAAGAAAGGCATTGTCCAGATTCTATCCCGAAATACATGAAATGAAATTGACGGACTACAAGGTTAGAGTGCTTGACTCAACTGCAGCAACGGCAGCCAGGGTAAGGGTACTGATAGAATCCACCGATGGCAGCGAGGTATGGACTACGATCGGAGTTTCAACAGATATAATTGAGGCCAGCTGGAAGGCATTGGTCGATTCCATAGAATACAAGCTGGGCAGTATATAACGAGGCGAATGTGAAAGGCGGAATATAATTGACACTCAACGGCAAGCTGCTGATTGAAGGAAAGATAGTGAGGGAAGGTACTTCAGAGGATATTGACGGCGGGCACAGCTTCAGGGACAAGCTTGAGAACTGTCTTGTGGAGCTGTGTGCTGATCTCGAAATACCAGTCCCACTTTGGCTGAAAAAAAACACCAAGGAACTCGCCGTATTCCGTAAAACATTTTTTACTTCTGAGCAGTTCATAGAGAAGGTCTGGTTCGACAAGTTTGAAATTCTGCTGACAGGCAGTGAAATAAAAAAATAACGATTCACAGTCATTTTTTAGTTTTGTTGCTCAATATTGCATCTTGTTAATATATACTGGTATAATGTATATGAAAGCGGTTGGAGTGAAAAATCACGTTCTAAACGAGAGGTATTGAATGCGTGTAGGCAGAAATACTGATGTACAGCCGACTGACATTAACATTGTTTCTAAAAGCCCTGCAATCGAGTGGATCATGATCACTGCTTGCTCAGCTGTCTATTTAGCCTTGATATATTTTCTTAGAGGTAATATCAATAATATCGAGAATCAGTTCACACTTTTTGGCATGATAATGAACGATTATGTATTCAATGGTCTTGCTACACAGGTACAGACACTTTGTACTGCCTACCTGACGATCAGTACCGGAAAAAGGGGGTTTACAGCATCTATTCTGTTGAATGCAGTATGTATCTGTTCTGCCTCGCTCAGTATCATCAGGAGTGGTAATTTGAACTCTTTGCCTGGTGTTATCTCATATATTGGAGCTATCATTGTTTGTATAGTAATCTACTATTATAAAAAAGGTATTTTCAGTTTCTTTGAAAAACTATCGGAACAAAAGGATGAGATAACCTCCCTGTATAAAGAGATATCAGCTTCCAAGGATGAGTTGAGCAGGCAGAATCAACAGCTTATTAAATATAACAGCCTGATGAATGAAAACAAGAAAAAGCTTGAATACATGGCCTATTACGATACTCTGACGGGACTGCCCAACAGGAAGATGATAATAAAGAAGCTGGACATGCTCATCCATTATTCCGGCGTTAACAATACCGGATTTTCATTTATATATATAGATATTGATAATTTCAAGGAGATCAATGACCTTATGGGTCATCATATAGGCGACAGGATATTACAGTTAATTGCCGAGCGTTTAAAAAACAGGCTTGACGAAAAGGATGTGGTTGGCCGCCTCGGAGGTGATGAATTTGCTTTGCTTGTCCGGCGCGAGCTGAGCCGTGAGGAGATACTCCAATATGCCAATAGCTTTAAATCTTCGATAGCTGAAGTATGCAGGTGTGAAAACAAGGAATTTTATGTCAATGCAAGCTTTGGTATATCTGTTTTCCCGGTGGATGGCAACACTACAGAGGAGCTGTTGAAAAATGCGGACATAGCGATGCATTCAATAAAGAAATCCGGCAAGAACGGCATCAGCTTTTTCTGCAGCGAGATGCAAATAAGCTTGCTTAAGAGATCCAGAATTGAGAGCGGGCTCAAATCAGCGTTGAATAACAAAGAGCTTTATCTTGTATTCCAGCCGCAATACTACTGTGATACAGGTCGTATCAGAGGATTTGAGGCACTTTGCAGATGGAACTCTGAAAGTCTTGGACATGTAAGTCCGGCACAGTTTATTCCTATAGCAGAGGAAACAGGTCTGATCATCGAAATCGGCGAATGGATAATGAGCACAGTTCTGCGGAGGTTCAGGCAGATGCAGGCGGCAAGCCGGATGGATTTTAAACTGACCGTAAATATTTCAGTGGTGCAGATAGTCCAGCCATCCTTTGTAAAAATGGTCAAAAGAGTTTTGCAGGAAACGGGTTTTGACAGCAGGTATCTTGAATTTGAGATAACAGAATCTGTGCTTATTTCGTATCCCGAGAAGGTTATCGAAATTCTCAACCAGCTGAAGGAAATGGGAATAAGTATAGCACTCGATGATTTCGGGACCGGGTATGCTTCATTGAAATACCTTCAGATGCTGCCTATCGACACACTAAAAATCGACAGGACTTTTGTCAGCAGGATAGGCGAAACACATCACGGAAATGAAATAATAGGATCAATAATCTGGCTTGCTCACAGCCTCAATATAATGGTGATCGCGGAAGGTGTGGAAAACGCCGAACAGCTTGAATATCTGAAGGAACAGAACTGCGACTGCCTCCAGGGCTTCCTGCTGAGCAGGCCGCTGGAAGAGGAGCAGTTCTCAAGACTGGTCGAATCAGCGTAGTGGTGCTCAGTACCTTATTTTAGATCATTTAAAAAAGCATCGATCATTTCATCCCTTGCAGCCCATGAAGTTACAAGTCTTATTGCAGAGGCATCATCACTGCATTTCGACCAGATATGGAACATGTGATTTTCCTGGAGTCTTTTGATAACGGTATTGGGCAATATAGGGAATATTTGATTTGTTGGTGATTTTGACAGAAATTCATAACCCAGTGAAGCGATACCCTCCTTGAGTTTGCCGGCCATCCTGTTCGAATGTCCCGCCAGATCAAAATAGAGGCCGTCCTTAAGTAATTCAGCAAATTGCAGTCCAATGACCCAGCCCTTAGCCATCAATCCGCCTTTTTGCTTTATGTGGAACCTGAATTCCTCTTTTAGCATGTCATTACAGATAACCAGTGCTTCTCCAAGAAGTGCTCCGTTTTTAGTGCCTCCTATATAAAACGAGTCTGCCAGCCTGCCAAGGTCCGACATACTGATGTCATTTTCATCAGAGCACAAGGCCGCTCCAAGCCTTGCCCCATCTACATATAGCAGCATGCCAAACTCTCTGCATACCTTGCCAAGCTGTTCCAGCTCAGATTTCTTATATACTGTTCCTATCTCAGTAGAGTTTGATATATAGACCAGCCTTGGCTTTACCATGTGCTCGTCGGTGTGTGCTTCGAATGCTTTTTTAACCTGCTCTGCAGTTATTTTCCCATTATTTGATTCCAGTAATATGATTTTGTGTCCTGTCGCCTCTATCGCCCCTGTTTCATGAATGTTGATGTGCCCTGTTGATGCGGAAATCACAGCTTCATGAGGCCTTAGAAAGGCTGATATCGCAGTGAGGTTTGTCAATGTACCGCCTGATATGAAGTGAACATCTGCATTATCATTATTTATTAATTTTCTGATCAGCTCAACAGCTTCCTTAGATATCCGGTCTGCTCCGTAACCTTCGAACTGCTCGCCATTTATTTCAGCCAGCGCTTTTAATATTCTGGGATGTGCTCCTTCGCTGTAATCATTCATAAAGCTGTACATATTGTCGATCCCCTCTGTGTTTTTATTTCATTTTAGTACTAATAACATTTTGCGTCCACTGTTAATATTTTTTGACTTTATGTGTGCATATGCCATTATTATAAAGTCAAATCCCACAGCATATAGATAATTGGTGCAATATACTTGATGTATCAGATCCTGTGCATTTGTCTTTTTACGGGGGGTGTTCATATTGAACAGGCTCAGGATTTGTTTGATATATTTTCTGGCTGTTATATCAGCTTTATCGGTTACGCAGATCTTTATTGATGTAAAAGAGGAAATGTTATCAGACACGTCTGCTTTAGGTGATAAAAGAGAGTATACCATTTATATTGAGATAGAGGATAAGACACTGTACCTTCTCGACGGCAACGAGTGTGTGAAGGAGTACAGGATAGCCTCGGGTAAGTCCGGTCTGCCGTCGCCGCTGGGACGCTGGACGATAGTAGAGAAGAGCGACTGGGGTGAGGGCTTTGGCGGCAGGTGGCTGGGGCTCGATGTACCCTGGGGGACGTATGGCATCCATGGAACAAATGAAAGCGGCTCGATCGGTTCCGCAGCCAGCCATGGCTGCATACGCATGTTCAATGATGATGTGGCGGAACTATATAGTCTTGTTTCCGTCGGTACAGAGGTGGTTATCGTCAATGGCCAGTTCGGACCGTTCGGAAGGCGTTTCGATGAGATAAATCCTGGAGACAGGGGGGCCGATGTGCTTGTCATACAGCGGCGGCTCAAGCAGCTTGGCTACTATAACGGTCCTCTGGACGGCATATATGAGGACAGTATGAAAAAGGCCGTCCACCAATTCCAGCGAGACAGCGGCCTCGAGGCCCGCAATACGATAGATATGGAAACATGGCTCAAAATGGGGTTCCGTGAGTTTGAATAGTTACAAATCTTGTAGTTATCGAAACGATTTTCGAATATCAGGTTGACTTGGAAAGGTGTTATGGCCAACCCGGAATTTGTACAGGCTGCCGTTTCACTTGGAGTCTATCCGGAAAGGATTACGGCCCCGGATTGGGGATCAGGAAGAGGGAATTTTTAAGCTTGACCCCGATGTTTTATGATATAATCATAAGGAAGCAAGCTACAGGAAAGGATAACGAAACACAATGCGCAATATATTGCCCTGGGCAGCTGTTATACTATGGATGGCGCTGATCTTTTTATTTTCAGCCCAGGTCGCAGAGCAGTCTAATCAACTGAGTACAGGGATTACGGAAAAAATCGTGAAAGCTGTTGAAAAAGTTATTCCGGGTTTAGGATTAGTTGCAGAGAGCATGAATCATGTTGTGAGAAAAAATGCACATTTTTTAGTATATCTGGTGCTGGGGGCATTAACAGTTAATGCATTGTGCAGCAGTGGTGTCCGAGGTTTCAAGGGGATAGCTGCAGCATTGATCGTATGTGTTCTTTATGCAGTTTCAGATGAGATACACCAGCTTTTTGTACCTGGCAGAAGCGGCCAGCTTACAGATGTTCTTATAGACAGCGCCGGGGCAGCGGTCGGGTCGTTTGCTGTCGGAATTGTTCGCAGGAAACCGCAAAAGACGTAAATTATGGCGGATGATTCTGTCCGCTGAAATAAATGGATCAAATTGAATATACATAAGGAGATGGTATTGGTGAACATATCTTTTATTTATTATCCGGAGGGCAGGAAAAAAGCGCTGACAATGAGCTATGACGACGGCCAGGTATTTGACAGAAGGCTTGTGGAGATATTCAACAGGTATGGTATAAGAGGGACGTTTCACCTGAATTCAGGCATGCTGGACGGTGATATTTTCGTAAAGGCTTCCGAGGTCAGCGAGCTTTACAAGGGGCATGAAATATCGGCTCACTCTGTGACACATCCGTATCTGACCGCGATTCCTGCAGATATAGCTGCATCTGAGATGATGGAGGACAGGAGAAGGCTTGAAGCTCTGGCGGGCTACCCTGTGCGCGGCATGTCTTATCCCTTCGGTGCCTACAGCAATGAGCTGATGACAACGTTGCCCGGCATGGGAATAGAGTATTCAAGGACGGTAAATTCTCACGGGGGGTTCCAGCTGCCCGACAATTTCATGGCATGGCACCCTACCTGCCATCATGGCCAGAATCTTATGGAGAAGGCTAAAGTATTCAAAAACCTCCTGTCTTGGGCCAAGATGCCGCTGTTGTATGTATGGGGCCACAGCTTTGAGTTCGACAGGGAGAATAACTGGGAGCTGATAGAGGAATTCTGTAAGGCGGTCTCAGGTGACGAATCAGTGTGGTACGCCACAAATATTGAAATCATGGACTACATAAAGGCTATTAAAGGATTAAGGTTCAGCGTTGATTGCAGGATCGTGAGCAATCCTTCTGCGACACCGGTATGGATAGGCGTGGAGGGTGAACCTGTTAAGATAGGGGCAGGGCAAACCGTCAGGCTGTAAAGAATACCCCCGGTTTGGATGCTCTGTTTTGAGAGGCAGCCGAACCGGGGGCTTTATCGTTATCTCACCTTTTTACCCGTGCATTTCCTTCGTAAATACTCCAGACCTGAGCTTCATCAACAGGCTGTCCGTAATCCTCAGCAACTGTTGTGACAAGCGCGCCTGTTGCCCAGCCGAACTGCGGCCATTTTTCAGGCTCCCAGCCCTTCAGTATGGCATAGAGCAGACCACCGACAAACCCGTCACCACCGCCGATGCGGTCATATACAGGTATCTCGCGGGGTTCGATCACATACCAGTCGTTGTTATAAAGCATTATGTTGCCCCAGAGGTGAGTATTTGCACTTATCACCTGCCGGAGTGTCGTTGCAAATACAGATACATTCGGATATGCTTCTTTTACCCGGCCGATCATAAGCTTGAAGCCATCAATTTTTTTAGTAATGCCGCTGCCTCCTGCTTCAGGGCCTTCTATGCCCAGTGCCAGCTGGAAATCCTCCTCATTGCCGATTAATATATCAGAAAGGGCTGCTATCTGCGAGAAGGTGTCACGAAGCTCTTCTTCACGGTCAACCCAGAAGGAGGCTCTGTAGTTGAGATCGAAGCTTACCTTTGTTCCGTGCTCCTTGGCCGCCTTTGCCAGCTCAAGGCAGAATTGGCTCGTATCATGGGACAGGGCAGCGATCAGTCCGGACAGGTGCAGGATTGCAACGCCTTCCTTTCCAAATATCCTGTCTATGTCAAAATCCTTGGCATTCAATGTGCGTCCGACTTCACCGGCACGATCATTTAAAACGCGGGGGCCCCTCATACCATAGCCGCTGTCTGCGATATTGAACTGGTGTCTGTAGCCCCAGGGACCTCCCTGCGGAACTTCCGGCCCTTCAAATTCAATGTTGCGCCTGCGCAGCTCGCTTTTTATATATTGCGCGATCTCGCTGTTCTTTACAAATGTCGTAAGCAGCTTGACTCTCATTCCAAGCGAGGCTGCTATATTGCCAACGTTCGACTCCGCGCTGGTTGCTTGCATTGTGAACAGGTTGCCCGTGTGAACAGGCTGACGGTTGAAGGGTGTTATTCTCACACCTATGCTGGTTGGCATCACGAGCGAATATGTACAATCGTTTTTCAATTGCATTTTCCTTACCTCCCGGTATTTTATTCTATTTCAGCTGTGTTCGGGCAGGGAAGCGATCCTGGGCAGGATCGTCTCCTGATGTCATATACCACTAATACTTGTGAACATTCTATATATTAATACAGCATAGTGGTTTTTTCAATGAGGATGGCGCCATAGAGCAATATTTACATGATATCAAGCAATTAAAGCAAGGAATAATGCCGTATAGTATTCTATAATGTTAGCATGTGGGCTGGTTTGTCCATAATTCGGCATAGCGGCCTTATATGAGCGAACATTATTTGAGACGCTGATTAAAGGGTAAAATATATAAAGAGAAATGCGAGGAGAAAATATGAATTTGTTCAGTCTGACAGGAAAGAAAGCTGTATTGCTCGGAGGCGGGGGCGTACTGGGCGCTGCTATGGCAAAGGGACTTCTGGACGCGGGAGCGGATGTGGCCGTCTGTGATCTTGATCCGGAAAGAGCTCAGGCTGTTGTTGATGCGATGCCCAAGGGCGCGTCGGCAGCAAAAGCGTACAAGATAGACGCAATGGACCCCGAAAGCATCAGATCGGCAGCAAAGGATATTTTCAGTGATTTTGGAAGAGTTGACATACTCGTCAATGCGGTAGGCGGGAATATGAAAGCAGCTACAACATCGGACGAGGTTTCATTTTTTGACTTAAACGGCGATGTTCTGGAAAAGGTCGTAAGGCTTAACCTTATGGCAGGTGCAGTGCTGCCGACTCAAGTATTCGGCAGGGAAATGGTAAAGAATGAAAACGGAGGTGTTATTATCAACATTTCATCGATGAACTCTTTCAGGCCGTTGACCCGCATACCCGGCTATTCTGCTGCCAAGGCGGCAGTGAGCAATTTTACGCAGTGGCTCTCGACAGACCTTGCAAAGCAGTACGGAGACAAGGTAAGGGTCAATGCCATAGCCCCGGGCTTTTTCCTGACAGAGCAGAACCGGTACCTGCTGACCAGTCCTGAGACAGGTGAATTTACACCGAGAGGAAAGACGATAGTCGAGCACACTCCAATGGGCAGGCTCGGGCAGCCGGAGGATCTTGTGGGGACGCTTGTATGGCTGTGTTCGGATGCGTCGAAGTTCGTCACGGGCATAGTAGTACCGGTGGATGGAGGATTTTCGGCATTCTCGGGAGTTTGACGGGAGTGATGCAGCTCATTGCCGGGAGCGGCTATGTATGATAAGAGGCTTTGACCTGCTGGCAATGGTACCCGGAAGTGGGTCGGGCGGATCGGAGCTATGATAAAAAAGGATATCAATTTAAGGAGTGAACAGGTATGAGTAAACAGGATATAGGCGTGATAGGCCTTGCGGTTATGGGCAAGAATCTGGCCCTGAATATTGAAAGCAGAGGTTTCTCGGTATCGGTATACAACCGTTCCAGAGAAAAAACCGATGATATGCTGGAGGAAACAAAGGGGAAAAATGTTGTCGGAACTTACAGTATCGAAGAGTTCGTTGAATCACTGAAGCCGCCAAGAAGGATCATTATAATGGTTAAGGCCGGCAAGCCGGTTGATGATACCATAGAGCAGCTCAAAGAGCACATTTCCAAGGGAGACATAATTATTGACGCCGGCAATTCCTTCTACGGTGATACTATCAGGAGAAGCAAAGAGCTGGAGGCCCAGGGATATAGGTTTATCGGCACAGGTGTTTCCGGCGGTGAAGAAGGTGCTCTCAAGGGACCTGCGATCATGCCGGGCGGAGAAAGGGAAGTTTATGATATAGTAGCACCCATTCTCACTGCCATTTCGGCAAAGGTAAACGGCGACCCGTGCTGTACATATATAGGGACAGACGGCGCAGGACATTATGTAAAGATGGTGCATAATGGTATTGAGTATGGTGACATGCAGCTCATATGTGAAGCATATTCACTGCTGAAAAATGTACTGGGAATGTCTGCTGAAGAGCTGCATGACGTTTTCGCAGAATGGAATAAAGGAGAGCTTGACAGCTACCTCATCGAGATCACAAGGGATATATTCTCCAAGAAGGACCCTGAGACCGGAAAGCCAATGGTAGATGTCATACTGGACAAGGCAGGCCAAAAGGGCACCGGCAAATGGACCAGCAAGAGCGCACTGGATCTGGGCATAGCTACACCGGTCATCACAGAGGCAGTCTTTGCACGCTGCCTGTCCGCTATAAAGGACGAAAGAGTTGCAGCAGGCAAAGTGCTCAAAGGGCCGGCGGCATATAAATTCGACGGTGACAGGAAGGAATTAATTGAATCCGTCAGACGCGCCCTCTATGCCAGTAAGATATGTTCATATGCGCAGGGCTTTGCGCTGATGAAGGCCGCTGCCCAGGAATACGGCTGGCAGCTCGATTACGGCAGGATTGCGATGATATTCCGGGGAGGCTGCATCATCAGAGCCCAGTTCCTCCACAGGATCAAGGAAGCCTACGATAATGATCCGGAGCTGGCCAACCTTATGCTCGATCCATATTTCAAGGATATCCTTGAAAATTACCAGGAGGATTGGCGCAAGGTTGTAGCAACTGCAGTGACGGCAGGTATACCGGTACAGGCAATATCAAGCGCGGTTTCATATTTTGACAGCTACAGGAGCGAAAGTCTGCCCGCCAATCTGCTCCAGGCGCAGAGGGATTATTTCGGCGCCCATACGTATGAGCGCATCGACAAGCCCCGAGGGGAATTCTTCCACTTTAATTGGACAGATCATGGCGGAAAAACTTCGGCTTCGACATATACTGTGTAATATTGCTATATGAAGAAAACAGTGGAGCATTAGCGACAGGAGCCCGGCAATACAATTACCGGGCTCTTGTGATATTAGCGCAGAAGCTTTAGTATCAGGTGCGGATAACAGCAGTGAAGGAAAATTTCGTGAGGTGGGATCGGCGATGGTAGATTCTTTTAGGAAGAAAATAGATATCAAAGATATCATTGTGAAAGAAAAGAGCGGAAGCGGCATAGACGAAGGCGAGATCCGGGATGTTCTGGAGCGGAGCATTTCCGAATGCGAAAAAAGCAACGGCAGGTTAAAAAGGGTGCTGCTGATTCCCCCCGATTTTACAAGGATGCATTCGGGCGCAGGAAAAATAACAGCCATTTATTATGAGCTGCTCAAGGAGCTCTGCCATGTTGATATCCTGCCTGCCCTTGGCACCCACGAGCCGATGACTGCCTCGGAGCTCGACGAGTTTTTTGGAGGAGCCATACCATATGATGCGTTCCTCGTGCACAACTGGAGGAATGATGTGGTCAGGATCGGCCAGGTGCCGGCTGGCTATGTGAAAGAAATCTCGGAGGGACTTGTTGCTGAGCCTGTGGACGTTGAGGTGAACAGACGGATCGTAGAGGGCTCCCATGACCTTATTATTTCGATCGGGCAGGTCGTGCCTCATGAAGTCGTAGGAATGGCGAACTACAGCAAGAATATATTTGTTGGCTGCGGCGGCAGCAGCATGATCAACCAGTCCCATATGCTCGGAGCCTTTTATGGGCTCGAGAGGATCATGGGACGCGATCACTCGCCTGTGCGAAAGGTGTTTGACTACGCACAGGAGCATTTTTTGAATACCATACCGCTGATGTATGTGCTGACTGTAACTACACAGGCCGAGGGCAAAGTGACGATACACGGCATGTTTGCAGGCAGCAGCCGGAGGATATTCGAAGAGGCTGTCTCACTCAGCCAGCAGAAGAATATTATCTTTGTTGACAAACCGCTTAATAAAGTCGTCGTTTATCTGGATGAAAGGGAGTTTAAAAGCACCTGGCTTGGAAACAAGGCTGTTTACAGAACCAGGATGGCTATAGCCGATAACGGAGAGCTGGTGGTGCTGGCGCCAGGTGTCAGGAAATTCGGAGAGGACGACGAAAATGACAGACTTATTCGGAAGTATGGCTATGTTGGAAGAGAAAAAGTACTGGAGCTTTGCAAAAACAATGAGGATCTCAAAAACAATCTCTCCGTGGCGGCGCACCTTATCCATGGTTCATCCGACGGCAGGTTCTCCATCACATATGCGCCAGGAAGGCTGACAAAGCAGGAGACAGAGGGTGCCAATTTCAAATATGTGTCTCTTGAGGACACTGTGAAACGTTATGACCCGAAGCAGTTGAAGGACGGTTACAATGTAATGGATGACGGAGAGGAAATATACTATATCAGCAATCCGGCGCTGGGGCTCTGGGCCTGCAGGGACAGGTTCTGAGACGGCGGAGGAAGACCTGCAGGGCAAGTGGAGCTTGGCGGCAGAGGACAGCAGGTGAAGGATTGGGCGAATAACAGACGGCCGGTAAAAGAGCAAATATGTTTAGAGTGAGGAGCATGTGTAATGAAAGAGTTTATGGACGAAAATTTTCTGCTGCAGAATGAGACCGCAGTCAGGCTTTATCACGAGCATGCGAAGAACATGCCCATAATCGACTACCATTGCCATCTGAATCCGCGCGAGATCGCGGAGAACAAGAAATACAGGAACATAACCGAGGTCTGGCTCGGAGGCGACCACTACAAGTGGCGTGCCATGCGTATAAACGGCGTGGATGAGAAGTATATCACCGGTGATGCCGATGACAGGGACAAATTCTTTAAATGGGCGGAAACGATGCAGTACTGTATCGGCAATCCGCTGTATCATTGGACACATCTGGAACTGAAGAGGTTCTTTGGGATAGATCAATTGCTGTCGCCTGAAACTGCCGGGGATATCTGGAGCAAATGCAATGACCTGCTTAAGCAGGTCGGATTTTCAGCAAGAGAGCTCATCAGGCGTTCAAATGTAAGGGCATTATGCACAACCGATGATCCTGCCGACACACTTGAGTTTCACGATATGATAAGCAAGGATGAATCTTTCGACGTCAAAGTGCTTCCGACTTTCAGACCTGATAAAGGTATCAACATAGACAAGGCCGGCTTTACCGAGTGGCTGGCGAAGCTTGAAAAAGCATCGGGCATGAGTATAAATAGTTATTCTGATTTTAAGGATGCTCTATTGGGAAGGCTGAACTATTTCCACGAAAAAGGCTGCAGGATATCTGATCATGCACTTGAGCCTCCTGTTTACATGGATTGCTCCGAAGTCGAGGTCTCTGCTGTTTTTACGAAGGCTCTGGCAGGCAAGACTCTTGAGGCTGATGAAGTAAATAAATACAAGAGTGATCTGATAATCTTCCTGGGCAAACAGTATAGCAAACTCGGATGGGTGATGCAGCTGCATATTGGCTGTATGAGAAACAACAATACACGGCAATTCAAGCTGCTGGGACCGGATACAGGATATGACGCCATAGGCGATATAAGTTTTGCATCGGCGTTGTCAAGGCTGCTGGACAGTATAGAAAGTAAAGGCGGGCTGCCAAAAACGATCCTTTACTGTCTCAACCCCAGAGATAATGAAGTGCTCGGTACTATTGCCGGATGTTTCCAGGGCGGTGGTATTCCCGGGAAGATACAGTTCGGGTCGGCATGGTGGTTCAACGATCAGCTGGATGGAATGAAAAAGCAGATGATCGCACTGGCCAGCACAGGCCTGCTGAGCAGGTTTGTTGGAATGCTGACAGATTCGCGCAGCTTTTTGTCATACACCCGCCATGAATATTTCAGACGTATTCTTTGCAGCATACTCGGGCAATGGGCTGAGAACGGAGAAGCGCCGAATGATACGAAGCTGCTGGGCAGAATGGCAGAAGACATAAGCTTTAACAATGCAAAGAATTATTTTGGATTTGATATATGATTTATCTGCAGTGCAAGGGAGAAGCTTTCTCTATTCAAACAGGGCAGGAGATAAAACCTGCCTTTTTTGATTTCCAGGAAATACCAATTTAATCCAGAAATGAGTTATCCTTATATAGTAACTATACTTCAAGTATTGCGGGGCTATATGAGGAAGCTGATAACATTGATAATAATACTGTCAGTGCTCGATGCGGCAGCCACTATTGCCGGTATAGAGCTCAAATACATCAGTGAAGCCAATCCTGTAATTGGTTCGCTTGTGATGCAGGACCCGTTTATGGTGTGTACGTTTGCATGTACAATTGCTGTGGCCCTTATTCTGTTTATATATCATTTTCAAAAAAGGGTACGATGGGTAAAATACAGCCTTTATATGATCCTGACCATAAAGGCTGCCATTGTATGTCTGCACGTGACTATAATCGCACTGGCTGTCAGAAAAGGACTCATCTGAGCAATAGCGAGGCGGGGGCCTGCTCGTTATATTTATTTGTTCTGTTGCTATCATCGATAAAAATGGGATAAAATAAAACAGGATAGTCATACATCAGTTGTGCTGCCCGTTTTATTTTGTTTACATAAGTATAGGAGATAATATTATGCTTAAGGAAAAATACAGTTTCAACGACCTGCTGGAAATAATGGCAAAGCTGAGGGGCGAGGGTGGATGTCCCTGGGACAGGGAGCAGACTCATGAAAGCCTGCGTATCTATATGATAGAAGAGACATATGAGGTTCTTGAGGCGCTGGACGCGGGAGACAAGGACAAATTCTGCAACGAACTCGGCGATCTGCTGCTGCAGATAGTGTTTCATGCGCAGATTGCCAAAGAGAAGGGTGATTTTGATATCGAAGATGTGACGACAGAGGTTTGCCAGAAGCTGATATCGCGGCATCCTCATATTTTCGGAGATGTCAGGGCGGACACGGCTGAAAAGGTGGTTGAAAACTGGGAGGCTATAAAAAAGAAGGAGAAAAAGCTGAAAAGCCAGACAGGCGTGCTGAAGGATGTGCCTTCAAATCTGCCGGCACTGATGCGCAGCTACAAGGTCCAGCAGAAGGCAGCCCAGGTGGGATTTGACTGGGATGACGTAGAAGATGCATTCAGCAAGGTGGATGAGGAAATACGGGAGTTGCGGGATGTATATAAGAGTAATAATGTGGAAAGAATTACTGATGAATTGGGAGATGCGTTCTTTGCGCTCGTCAATGTGTCCAGGTTCTTAAAGATCCAGCCGGAGCTGGCTCTTAACGGAACGATCGGCAAATTCATCAGACGCTTTGAGTATATCGAACAGCAAAGCACAAAAGCAGGCAAGAGGCTTGAAGATATGAGCCTGGCGGAGATGGATGAACTCTGGAACGAGGCAAAGCATAAGCTCCCGCAAAAGTAACTGCCGATAAGTATAGGAGGGAATTGGATGAATAAATCCGAATTGGTAAGGAGCATGTCTGAGAAGGGCGAAATAACAAAGGCAGACGCGGAAAAAGCACTGAATGCTTTCATGGAAAGCGTCGAGGAGGCGCTTGTCAATGGGGACAGGGTCCAGTTGGTTGGTTTCGGGTCCTTCGAGGTACGAGAGAGGGCTGCGAGAAAAGGCAGAAATCCTCAGACAAAGAAGGAGATAACCATCGAAGCATCAAAGGCGCCTGTATTCAGAGTAGGAAAGGCATTGAAGGATATGGTAAACAAATAGAGAACCGGCAATCTATCAGATTTGCAGGACAAATTTATTAAGGGGATATTTTTATGAGGATCGATAAATACTTAAAGGTTTCCAGGCTGATAAAAAGACGCACGCTTGCAAATGAAGCCTGTGAGACAGGCCATGTGGCTATAAACGGCAAGACAGTAAAACCCGGGGCGGAAGTAAAAATCGGCGACATAATCGAGATACGCTTTGGCAGCAATCTTACAAAGGTCGAGGTCACATCGGTAGCTGAACATGTAACAAAAGAGGGAGCCAAGGAAATGTATGTGATCAGGTAGCATGCAGATCTGGCTCCTATATGTGCAATATTTGAAGAAAATCCCGGACGGGTCTGTTATTATACCCTGATGGGATTTTTTCGTTTGACTGCTGCGGCATTATATTAATTGTACATGCATATATATTATTATGCTCAGCTATGTGTTTTTGTGCATAATTGTCCAATTAGTTTGCATGGGAGGGTCAATATGATCGAGGATAAGAAAATACCAAAGCCCAAGGTCCAGAACCTCATTCTTGAAAACAGGGAAAAGCTTAATGTTTCAGGCGTTATAGATGTAGAGAGCTTTAATGACGAGTGCGTTATCGTTGATACCGAGCTTGGAGTACTGGTAGTAAAAGGGGTGGATCTGCATATAAACAAGCTAAATATCGACAGCTCGGAGCTGGGGATTGAAGGAGAGATCATCAGCTGCGAATATTCAGACAGAGAAGGGCCGAGGAATAAGGGCGGAGGCTTCTTTGCCCGGATGTTCAAATGATACTGTCGGTCACTGATCAGGTAATAGTGTTTTTGTGGACAACAGTATGCGGAATGGCAGCCGCATTTATATACGATCTGTTCAGGATACTCAGGAAGGCTGTAAAAACAGGCGATCTGGTGACCTTTGTGCAGGATGTGCTGTACTGGCTGATAGCCGCTGTCATCATGTCCGTCACAATTTTCTACAGCAATGATGGAGAGCTCAGGGGATTCCTGTTTCTTGGCGCGTTTATAGGAGTTGTGCTGTATGCACTTATGCTCAGCCATATAATAATGAGCTCATCACTCTTTATCATAAGGGTGACAGTGAAAATGATCAGGTTCCTCTCCTTTATTGCATCGTACCCTTTCAGAATGATAATAAAGCTGCTTGCAATACCAGTGCGTAAGCTGGCAGATATAAGTGCAGCTGAGATCAGAAAGGCGGGGGACAGGAGAAGAGCAAGCAAGGAAAGAGCAAGGGTTGAGAAAGCAAGCAGGGCGGCAGCAAGGAAGGAGAAAGCCAATAGGATCAGAGTAAATAAGACAAAAGCAAAAGATGAGCAAGCAAATAAAGAAAAGTCAAATATGGGAACAGCTAAAAAAGGGAAGTCAGTGTTTATCAATAGGATATTTACCCGGTCAAAGAGAAAAAATGCCGGAAAGAGGGCAATTAAACAAAGATTTGAAGGAATTAAGAAGGATTTTTAAAAGCTGTATAGAATTTATATAATGAGGACGGATTTATTTAGAACATACATAGGATTAAAATGCAATCGAGTAACGGGAGATAACATCTCCATACCGGGGAGTATCAGCTGATGAAAAAAAACAAGAAATCTACAATAGGAGTAATATTTTTACTCGTTATATTTCTTTATCTATCATATATTGCTGTAAACCAGCAGAAATTATTGTACGCTAAAGGCCTGGAGTTGGACAGGATGGAGGACAAGATCGAGTACGAGACAGAGCTGAATGAGGAACTGTCCAAAGAAAACGAAATGATACAGAACGATGAATATATAGAGAAAATTGCCCGGGAAAAACTTGGAATGGTGAAGAAGAATGAAAGGGTTTATGTAGATATCGGTAAATAGCAATCTTCCTCTCAAAATCTTGTAACGCCTATAAATACAGGCTTGACGAAAATTTCCACATACTATATAATCGAATTGCTTATTCAAGGAGCGGACCCGAGCGCATAATAAACGGTAGTGACCGTTTTAAGAACTTAAGGAGGATTTCTTTTTGTATGCTTGTTGAGGTTGGTAGCATAGTTGAGGGAAAAGTAGCCGGAATAACAAATTTCGGGGCTTTCATCCAACTGCCTGATGGGAAAACGGGTTTGGTTCACATTTCCGAGATCGCTGAGGAATACGTCAAGGATATCAAAAATCATATACAGGAAAACCAGCAAGTCAAGGTAAAGGTACTTTCGATGGATAATGGCAAAATAAGCCTGTCTATAAAAAAGGCCATCGACCGCAGTGCTGCACCCAGGGCAGCCAGACCGCCCATGGAGATCGATTGGGGCAGAAACGGCAATGAGGGCCTTTCATTTGAGGATCGCCTTGCAAAATACATGAAGGACAGCGACGAAAGAATCCATGATCTGAAGAAGAGCTTCGAGTCCAAGAGAGGAAGCGGCGGATACCGCAAATCCAGCCAGTATTTCTAGAATTTGTGGCGGTTTGTTCCACTTGCTTTTTAAAAGCAGTGATGTTATTATATTGTAGTCGTAGCTTATATGCCGAAGTGGCGGAACTGGCAGACGCACAGGACTTAAAATCCTGCGATAGCGATATCGTACCGGTTCGACCCCGGTCTTCGGCACCAAAGGCTTCAGGGTTTTTCCTGAAGCCTTTATTCATGCCTTGACACCTAATTTGAATAGGTTTAATCCTGCGGGCCTTAAAGTCGTACCGGTTCGATCCCGGTCTTCGGGTCGGAAAAGGGATCGGGAATATTTTAAATATTACCCGGTCCCTTATTTATGCAGCAATGATTGCTCTCCTCCTGTCAAGGGGGAGGGCGTTTATATACCGCGATCAAATCCTGAATCGTGACATAATCTCTGTAAGGTGCTCAGATCCCACTGCTGTGACCTTTGCTTTTTCTAGTACCTGAATTGCTTTTCCGGCGACATCAAACATCTTTCCCGATATGTTTGCGGTTCCTTCCGCGCCCTCTCCCGAAGCAACAGCAACATCATTGATGGCCTTAATCATGTTCTGGATGGATGCAGCAAGCTGTTCGGTAGTTGCAGAGAAATCCATTATGAGTGAGTTCATCATATCAGCATCATTTCCATAATCTTCAACTGTATTGAGCATCATATCGTAATCCTTACTGACATCGGTCATAATATACTGCATCATACCGCCGGAGCTGTTTGAGAGGTTCTCTACCGATTTAACCACATTGCGGGCTATCTGCTGTATTCTTGTAACACTTTCCTTTGAATCCTCAGCGAGCTTTCTTATCTGGTCTGCGACTACTGCGAAGCCTTTTCCTGCTTCACCGGCTCTGGCGGCTTCTATGGCAGCGTTCAGCGATAAAAGGTTGGTCTGTGAGGTTATACGAAGGATCGATTCGGCAAGGCTGTGTATCTGTTCTACAGCTTTTGATTCTTCAAGTGCTGTGTCAAGATCATTTTTGATCCTTACGAATTTTTCCTCGCCTGACTTCTGTGACGCGATAAAACTCTTCTTAAGGGAATTTGCTTTTTCACTTATCCTGCTGATGGTAATTGAGCCTTCTTGAGCCCTCTTTGCAATATCTTCTACCGCGCTGTCTATTTCAAGAGAAGCGGCATTCATTTCTTCCGCCGATGCTGCGGTTTCCTCCATGCCGGCAGAAAGCTGTTCTGTTGTTGCAAGTACGTCCTCCACCCCGGCGTTCAGACCACTTATCAGGCTGTTAGTAACGGAAGCAGCCTCAGCTACATTATTCGACTCCTCATAGACTCCCTTTACAGCTTCTCTGACAGTTTCAGCCATGGCAGCGGCAGATCTGGCCAACAAACCTATTTCATCCTTGCTTTTGGTGAGTTTCTCCGGTATTTTGACTGAGAAATCTCCGTTTGCGATTATTTTAAGCATATTGGATACGGACATTATTGGACTGGAAATCATTTCTGATATTATGTATGTAATGATTATGCCAAGTAATATGAAGATAATAGCCATTATCGATACCTTTTTGTTCATAGCGGTCAGCTCCGACAGGACCTCATCTCTTGGAGCAGCTAATGCCAGTGACCAGTCTGTGCCCTTTACCGGTGCATACCCCATTATTTTGGAAGCCCCATTGTATGTATAGTTACCTACACCGCTCTCGCCGGCGACCATCTTTTTCTCCAATTCCACCAGTTGAGCAAGCTGAGGGTCGTTTTTTATATTTTCGAAGTCATTGTCCATATTAATTACGAGATTTCTGTCGCTATGTGCAACGGTAGTACCCTGCTTGTTTATCATAAACGCCCTGCCGGATTGTCCGAAGGTTATTTCATTGGTTATCTCGCTCAGGTCACCTCCGTCTCTGGTGGCAACAAGTACTGCAGCGACATTTGTTCCATTATACACAGGTACTGCATAGTTGATAAGTATTATACTATTACCCATTGCAACAATAGGATCGGATACTGCAGGCTGCCCGTTGACAGCCGATAGAAAGAATGGACGGTCACTTATATCCATACTGGAACCCTCTGTAGTCTTAAGGTTGCCTTGCAGATCTGAAAGGCCTATCCTCAGGTGTCCTTCTTTCTTGACTATTTCCTTAAGTATCGATCTTTTTGCTTCCCATGGGATATCTGCATCTTTTAGAATTTCTCGTTCGGCAACAGCTTCAAGCTCATTTATGACACTTTCCACTTTTGCTGAAACAGTTTCAGCGCCCTGCAATGCCAGATTTTCCAATGCATTGTCTGAGATTCTGATCAAACTGTCAGATGAGATTTTGTTAAACAGAAGGGTCAAACCTAAAAACATTACTAATAGCATAGTGCCGATGCAAAGGATCATCTTTTGCTTGATACTTTTCATGATTATTCCTCCAAATTATGCTGTGTTTTATTACTGCTTTCCCTGGTACATTTTTTGCTGGCATTTTTAATTATTTAGATGTTATGATTAATAATAACATGTTATAGCTTGATATAACAAGGCGTATAATGGACCCCCCCGCCCCACCTCTACAGGTGGCGAGTACCGATTTGCCTTTCAGGTGAGCATATCTCCCGCCTTGTTGAAACACTGCTGAGGTAAGAAAATTTTTCTACAAACGAAAAAATTTCTTTGAAAAGAAGTGTTATAACAAGTTAGAAAACGGTTGGGATGGATAGATATAGTATTTAGGCTGTACAGTGTATAATTTTTAGTACGAGGTGAAGATATGAAGGTAGTTGCATTCAACGGCAGCCCCAGGCCTAACGGCAATACAGCACAAGGTCTGCGTATAGTTCTTGATGAGCTTGAAAGAGAAGGCATAGAAACTGAATTGGTCCAGCTTGGCGGAAGGAAGGTATTTGGCTGCCTGGCCTGTGGGATGTGCCATAAGAACCGGGATGGCAGGTGTGCAAGGAAAGATGACGATATGAATGAGCTGCTCGAGAAGCTTTTCGAGGTAGATGGCGTGTTGATTGGCTCACCGACATATTATGGCAATGTTTCGGCCGAGGTCAAGGCTCTTATTGACAGGGCAGGCTTTGTGTCAGGTGCAAATGGAGGGCTTCTGCGCCGGAAGGTTGGAGCCGGTGTAATTGCGGTCAGGCGTGGAGGTGCGGTTTCTGTTTATTCAGCGATAAACAATTTTTTCGCTATTACCGAGATGATCATACCGGGCTCAACCTATTGGAACTTCCTGTTTGGGCTGCAGCCGGGCGATATGCAGAAGGATGAAGAGGGTATCCGCAATATGAAGAACCTTGGGCAGAATATGGCATGGCTGCTGAAGAAAATTCATGGATAAAAAATGTGCATAAATGTACAAGTACAGACATAAGTATTGAGATAGAGAAAATCGGAGCGAGCTGGCGATTTTACGGTGCAATTATTTAATGCTGGAGCATATAGCATATATTTCCGTAAAAAAAGTTGGTCATAGCGCTTGCATTATCGGGTTTACGGTGTTATACTGTATAAGCGCGGTCGAGATAAGAGCAGTTAACAGCAGACGATCTCAGCAGCGAAATATATCGCGGGGTGGAGCAGTCCGGTAGCTCGTCGGGCTCATAACCCGAAGGTCGAAGGTTCAAATCCTTCTCCCGCAACCAAGAAAATGCAGAAGCCGCAAACGATTGCGGCTTTTGTCATTTGTATATGAATGTGTTAATGAGTGTACAGAGACCCTCCTCATGCTGTTCTTCCTACATAATAAATGGAGATTCCTTATTAGGTTGCGTGGATCAATAGGAGTTCCCAAATTGGAGCAGAAGACCGGGTTAGAATCCGTGCAGAAGATTTCTGCTGCTTCCTTTTCCATTTCGGCGATCTTTTTTTGTTCTGAGGCATCTTCATACTGGACGATAAGATTGTCTGCATATTCCGACACAAATATGCAGAATTTTTCCATCCATAGTTCAAACTAGGAGGATTTTTCGAAATAATAGTCGAAATATGTAATTATATAATGACAATAATCCACTTCCCTTAATGAGGACTATAATGAGGCAATTGAAAGTTGAATCAAAGCATGAGCATATATCAAGTAAAATTGCTTTATTTTAGTCTGGATTGGAACGCTATAGTAGAAAATAAATATAAAAACGAACAGCGGAGGGACTTATCATGGCTAAGAGTAAAAGGCATGAGTTGAAAAGGGTGGTAACAGGGGGAAATAGGGAGAAAAAACGTAAAACTAAAAATGTACATAAAGAAAAGAGTATGCTGTTTGGACTTGTAGTTATATTTCTATTACTTATACTAGTGCCGTCAACTACACTAGGTTATATTGCAACTACAGGGTCTTCAGACGCACTTATAGAGAGTGCAAAGTTAAACATTTCAAGTACAGTAGAACAAACAACCAGGTATTTTGATTCTGTAATGATTAGGACAGAAGCACTAATGGATGGGATATCAATGGATAGGGCTATACAAGAGTTAGTAAGTGACGAGCCAATTGATTATGATGAAACACACAGATTAGCTGAAGAGAGGCTGGCAGCTATAGTAGAATCAAATGATTATATAAACGGCATATATGTATTATTAGGTAAAAATTCATATGTATATTATGGGGCTGCACCAACCATTGATATGGATGCAGTACTGAAGTCTGAGTGGTACTTGAATGCTAAGGCAGCAAACGAAAATCACTTCTGGATAAATGAACATACTGGGATTCATACAAATAAAAAATATTCTATATCACTTGTAAGATACATGACTCAAGGGAAATCTGATGGTATGGTGATAATGGATTTAAATTATGATGTATTCAGTAGTGTACTGCTGGATATAGATATAGGACCGAAGGATACATTGTTCCTTGTAACGCCAACTCAAAAAATAATAACAAGAGAAGGAGAAAGAGGTACTGAGTCTTCTCAAAGAAGTAAACTTACAGCTGATGTTATGGAGAGAGCACAGAATAGTAATGCAGGCATATTTGAGTATGAATATGGGATAAATAGCATAACAGCTTATAATAAGTCAGCTGCAACTGGCTGGACAGCTATAGCACTAATACCAAAAGAAATAGTAGTAGAGAAGTCTAACGTGATGCAAAAAACGGTAATAATGGCTGGTCTAGGATTTTCTTTATTGGCAGTAGCAATTGGGGTATTGGTATCACTAGGGATAACGAGACATATTAAGACAATTACTAGTGCAATGCAAAGAGCAGCTAGCGGAGAATTAAAGACTACTCCCAGTATAAAAAGAAAGGACGAAATAGGTAGGTTAACAAACAGCTTTAATAAGATGATACTTCAAATGAGAGACTTAATAGGCAAGAGTAAAGCTACTGTAAACAGTGTGAACGAGTCAGTACAGCACGTACAGAAGGCTGCTAAGAGTGCGGCTGAGTTATCAGAGGATGTATCAAGGGCTATGGAGCAGGTAGCTGCTGGAGCGACAGGTCAGGCAATGGATACCGATACAGGGCTTAGGGCAGTACAGAGCTTAGCAGATAAGATAGACACAGTTATAAACGATACCAAACATATGGAAGAGACATCAGTAAAGTTTAAAGAGCTAACGGATGATGGGATAAAGGCTATGACCACTTTGGAAGAGAAAACAGATGGAGTTAGGCAAATAACATCCCAATTAGTAGGAGAAATGAAGGATTTAAGCGCAAGCATAAAGAGTATAAGTTCAATAACACAGTTATTGAATGCTATAGGTGATCAAACAAAGCTATTGGCATTGAATGCTTCTATAGAAGCAGCCAGATATGGTGGAGATGGCAAAGGATTTGAAGTTATAGCATCTGAAGTTCGTAAACTGGCAGAACAGTCAACATCAGCTACTAAGGATATAAAGGAGCTAGTGAATAAGATATTCTTAAAGACAGAGGAGTCTGTCGAGATAGTATCAAAAGCAGACGATTCAATAAAGGAACAAAACGAAGCAGTTAAAGTATCTACAGAAGTATTTTCCAAGATAGCGTCATCAACCAGCGATATAGTAGAAAGTATAGGCAGTATATACAACGCTATAACAGATATAGGGCAAAGTAAAGAGGAGGTAACCGAAAGCATAAGAAATACAGCTTGCATATCAGAGGGAGTTGCAGCTTCCGCAGAGGAAGTAGCCACATCAACTGAGTCTCAACTAGCGTCTATACAATCCATACATAAACTATCAGAAGAACTGGCAGTTATTGCAAATGAGTTAGCTAATGATATGCATGTATTCATAGTGGAATAGGAGATATATATTAATAATATGAAAGCATACTAATAGGTCTTATTAATCTTAATATGACCTATTAGAATGCAGTAATTAAAAAGTAAAAATGATAATGTGAAATTGATACATGGTTTTTGCATTATGACCGCAGGCTCACTTATATAGACATGATTTTCAGCAGAATTCCACGAATGCAACCAACACCTGACAAACTGGAGATTAAAGACATTGGATAATTTGAATCGTATAATATATTGCTGATATCTTCTCAAAGAATTTAAAAAGAGGTAGGAAATCATGTTAAGCATTTTTACAAATAAAAAAGGAATGAACATTGTCGGACAGGGCGGTAAAATAATCCTTTTTACACTACCGGCTTTAATTGCAGTTATACTGGTTCATAAATATTTACCGGAGATTGCAGCGTTGCCCGAAAGTATCAGTTTTATCAAACCTGTGGGATACTTATTGCTAATTTCCGGTATAGCCCTTTGGGGGACTGCTATTATCCAGTTGTTCATGGGCTTTACCAAAGGCAGATTGGTGACCAATGGTGCATATGGTATTGTCCGCAATCCCATTTACTCCAGTGCGACATTCTTCATACTTCCAGCTGTTTCACTAATAACATTGACCTGGGTCTACTTAGTAGCTTCAGTTTTTCTGTACATAGGTGTTATGATTTTCATAGGTAAGGAAGAAATCCAGCTTGCCAAGGCATTTGGGAAGGAGTATGAGAATTACATAAAAAGGGTTGATCGGCTGATTCCATTTAAAAAACCCCGCTAACTGCATGCAAATAGAGAAAGAAATAAGCTGCCAGCAGATATGCCGGCAGCTTTATTATACAATGAGCGTTACACCTTGAATTTTGCTACTACCTCCAGCAGTCTGTCGGAGCTTTCCTTGGAGAGGTCCGCCTGTCTGAGGACCTTGTCCGACGTCACAACTACCTCCGATGTCTTCTGGGCGATGTTTGTCGTACCGTTGGCTCCTTCATTTGTTGCGTTGGTTATTTCATTAATAGCTTCCATCATATTGTGTATAGCTGCCAGCAGTTCCTCCGATGTTGCGCTCAGGTCGCTGACGAGCTCGCCTACTGTATTGGCGTCGCTGCTGTATTGCTCAGCGGATGTAAGCATAGTGTCATAATCCTTGTTAACGTCCTCTGACACGAATGTCAGAAGTTCGTTTGCACTGTCTGACAGATTTTTTACAGAAGCAACAACGGTTTTTGTCTCTTTTTGGATCTGCATTACTGCTACCTTTGACTCTTCAGCCAGCTTCCTTATTTCTTCGGCGACTACGCTGAAGCCTTTGCCATTCTCCCCGGCTCTTGCTGCTTCAATTGCAGCATTCAGTGCAAGCAGGTTTGTCTGTGCGGCTATTTGCATGATAGTATCCGAGAAAATGCCGATTTTATCCACCGACTTGGACTCTTCCAAGGCTCTTTGCAGTCTTTCGCTGGTTTGATTGAATATGTCTGCTGCATTCTTTTTTGAGGCAAGGAAACTATTATTTATATGCTCTGCTCTATTGTTTATATCAGATGCTGTGGTTGCGCCATTTGACGCTTTTTCTGCGATAGATTCCACTGCTGCTTCTATCTCAGCGGAGGTAGCGTTCATTTCTTCAGAGGAAGCGGCTGTTTCCTGCATGCCGGCAGAAAGCTGCTCGGTTGTTGCCGATACCTCTTGTATATCGTTGTTTAGCCGGAAGATATATTCCTTTACCTTACTTACAGAGTGTTCAACACCATTCGACTCTTCCCGTACCCTTGTAATAATTTTTCTGAACTCGTCCTTCAGGTGCAGTATAGATTTCGTCATTCTGCCTATTTCATCTTTCTTTCCTGCTGCAGCTTTTACCCTGTCCGAATCTTCACAGGCCAGGTCAAGCTCAGCCATACTGCCGACCAGCTCTGTCACTGCAGCTATTGGCTTTGATATCGTACTGGATATGAAAAATGCTGCTATCAGGCTGGCAAGTGTGAAAAGAATCAGGATGATGATTGTTGACATACTCATTTTATACATACTTTCATAAATCTCCGACTGTGGTGCAGTAACACCCAAATACCAGTCCAATCCAGGGATTGGGGTGAATCCCATAAGCTTCTCTGAACCCTTGAATGAATAGGAACCATTACCGGTTTCCCCGTCTACCATTCTTTTATGTAAATCTACCAGCTCTTTCAGGGAAGGATCCTCCTGCAGCTTTTCAAAGCTGTTGTACATGTCCATCACCATGGAACGGTCCTCGTGTGAAACAACAGTGCCTTTTCCATTGATTATGAAGGTATTGCCATGCTCACCATATTTGATGCCATCGGTTATTTCCGAAATGGTTTCAGCAGAAACTGCCGCTGTCAGCACCGCTGCTATCTGACCTTTATCGTATATAGGTACTGCATATACGACAACTATCATATTGTCATTCTTGCTTACCAGCGGGTCGGATATTATCCGCTCACCCTTAGAAGCTCTCTTGAAGTATTCCCTGTCGCTGAGGTTATTGGTGTTGCCGTCCGTTGTCCTTCCGTTGCCGTCAAGATCTACTACAGTCATTCTCACATAACCGTTTTTCTTTACTTCCTCAGTTAATACTTTAAGCTTGTCCTCCCATGGTTTGCTCATATCTGAGATTTGGCTGTTACGTGCAATCGTTTCCATAACATCCAGATATCTGGCAACCTGTTTTTCAACGATGCGTGATCCGTCTTTTGCCATTTGAACCAGTGATTCCTCGATCTTGTCCTGCAGTATCCCAGATCCTAAAAAGTACATGACCCAGCCCAGAGTAAGGCAAATAATCAGTGACATCCCGCCGATAATCAGCATCAAATTGAGCCTAATGCTTCCTGACCTTAATTCTTTTTTGCTTCGCATATAATTTCTCCTTCTTTAATATATAATAAAGTTGTCTGTTTTATTGGTAAGCAGTTACTTAAAACCTGATGTAATATGCAACGATGATCTGATGTACGGTAATGTTTCCAGGCGCTATCCAGATAAGATTGCCTGAAAGGGCACAGAATTTTTTACATTTCTTTTTCCCTGACAATTAATACTTTAAACAAAAAATAGTAAAGTTGATTAAAAATTATTGGTTGCAGAGGTAGGAAAAATTTTCTACAATTGATGCGTTATAACTTGCGGATAGTTTTTTTATGTGTTATATTATTCTAATAATTTAATAATCTGGCTGCATTGATGTAGCTTAAACAAAGAGCATAGAAGCTTTTCAGAAACAGTTTACCCTGTGGACGAAGAGCTTTTTGTATTATATTTATGAAACTTCACCAACAGGTTAACGGGAGGGATGAAAGGTGGAGCATTCTAAATTTATATTATTCGGAGATGATAAGGAGGTTCTTTCATCGTTCAAGCATGCTCTTGTTGCCAATGGGCATGTATTTATAGGATATTCCAGGGATTACCACAACATACTTAGGCATATAAGAAGCTGTTGTCCTGAACTTGTGGTTATTGAAGCTGCTAATAGGTTTAGGGAGATTACAGGCACACTTGAAGTTTTGGATGAAGAATTGCTTGCTGCATGTATCCTTGTTATTAATGTCAGAAATGATGAGGTCATTAACTTTCTGAGGAATTCGAGAATAATAACGTATATGACTAAGCCGGTATTTGACGAGGCGATACTTCAGATTGCCGATTTGACACGCATGAATTATCAAAGGGTTCTTGAATACGAACACAAAGTAAGGAAGCTGAACGATACCCTTGAAAGCAGAAAGATTGTCGAAAAAGCAAAATGGATATTGGTAGAAAAGGAAGGTTACACAGAACTTGAGGCATATGAGTTGATCAAGAAAAAGAGCAGGAATAACAGAATTACAATGAAGGATATAGCGAAAGCAATTATTTTGGCCAAAGGGTAAATGCAAGATACGATACAAAATATTGCAAAACACAGGACTTGCCTGATGCTCGAAGCGACTAAAACACTGATCAAGACTAGAGGATAGGAGATGCGTTTGCAGGAATACATAGAAAAAATATCAAAAAAGTATTGACCATATCAAATGCATCTGCTATAATGGCACTATTCAATTTAATATAGATATAAATTCCATGACTGAATTTTATATCAAGAGGCCAAGGCGCCAGAATCAAAAAATGATTTTGGTGCCTTTTTGCGTTTTAACAAAACTATGATATCAGGAGGTATTAACTATGAGACAGGTAGCTATTTATGGAAAAGGCGGTATTGGAAAATCCACAACAACTCAAAACCTGACAGCCGGTCTGGGTGAAATGGGAAAGAACATAATGATAGTGGGGTGCGACCCTAAGGCTGACTCTACCAGGCTCGTTCTTGGCGGCTTAGCTCAAAAGAGTGTATTGGATACCTTAAGGGAGGAAGGAGAAGAGGTTGAGCTTGGAAACATAATGAAAAGAGGGGTGTTTGGGATCAGATGTGTGGAATCCGGTGGTCCTGAGCCGGGTGTAGGCTGTGCAGGAAGAGGAATTATTACATCGATCAACATGCTGGAGCAGCTCGGTGCTTACACTGACGATTTGGATTATGTTTTCTATGATGTTCTTGGAGACGTTGTTTGCGGAGGGTTCGCAATGCCGATAAGGGAAGGAAAGGCACAGGAGATCTATATTGTTGCAAGCGGTGAAATGATGGCCTTGTATGCCGCTAATAACATTTGCAAGGGTGTTCAGAAATATGCCAATACCGGAGGAACCAGACTTGGCGGTATTATCTGCAACAGCAGGAAGGTCGACGGTGAAAGAGAGCTGCTTGAGGCTTTTGCCAAGGAGCTTGGGAGCCAGCTGATATATTTTGTACCAAGAGACAATATGGTGCAAAGAGCAGAAATAAACAAGAAAACAGTTATAGATTATGATCCAAAAGCAGAGCAGGCTGATGCATACAGAGGTCTGGCAAAGGCTATTGACAGCAACGAGATGTTTGTAATCCCCAAACCAATGCCACAGGATAAACTGGAAGCAATACTGATGGAGCACGGCATATTGGATATTTAACAGTAAATCTAATATATGTAAAAGAGGAGGAGCATTTTATGTTAATGATCAGAGCTATTATAAGACCTGAAAAGGTTGGAGCTGTTTTAGCTGAATTATGTGATGCAGGCTTTCCGGCAGTAACAAAAATGGATGTTATGGGGCGCGGTAAACAAAGAGGTGTTAAGGTCGGAGATGTATTTTATGATGAAATCCCCAAGGAAATGCTGATGATGGTTGTGAAAGACGAGGATAAGGACGACGTAATAAAAATTATCATAAAAAACTCTAAAACCGGTCAAAAGGGCGCCTTCGGAGATGGTAAAATTTTTGTCAGCCCTGTTGAGGAAGCCTACACAATCAGTTCCGGTAAAAATCTGCTTTAAAAGGGGAGGGTTACTATGAAAGAGGTAATGGCCGTAATCAGGATCAATATGATTAATCAAACTAAGCAGTCCTTGCTGGCTGAAGGTTTTCCGGCATTGAACTGCCGTAAGGTATTGGGAAGAGGCAAGAAGAAACTCGACTTTTCTCTTATAGAAAGCATGGTGACCGGAATAGAAGCTGCATCACCTGTAATTGCAGAGACTATTACAGAGGAACACAGGTTAATACCCAAAAGGCTTTTATCGGTTGTTGTAAAGGATGAAGATGTAAAAAAAGTAGTTGAATCAATTATCAGAACAAACAGCAAGGGAAATCCCGGAGACGGAAAGATATTTGTTATGCCGGTTTCCGATACAGTTCGGATAAGGACCGGTGAAACCGGAGACCAGGCTGTTTAAGAACGGAGGGTTACTATGAAGGGAAAAATAGATAACATTATTGAAAACTATCCAGCCGGTGTCTTTAAAAACAGGAAAGAGCACATCCTTGTAAAAAACAATGAAGCAGAACAGCAGGCAATAACAGCCAATACCAGAACTATTCCCGGGATTATTACTAACAGAGGCTGCTGCTATGCAGGCTGTAAGGGTGTTGTGCTTGGGCCGTTGAGGGATGCGGTAGTTTTGACTCACGGTCCGATAGGCTGCGGCTTTTATACCTGGGGTACAAGGAGGAATAAAGGAAAATCTGAGGATGGCGGAATGAATCTCCTGAACTATTGCTTTTCAACAGATCTGCAGGAAGGTGATATTGTCTTCGGAGGTGAGAAAAAGCTTAGGAAGGCGGTAGCAGAGGCAATAGAAATTTTCAAGCCCAAAACGGTGATGATTTGTTCCACATGTCCCGTAGGGTTGATCGGTGATGATATAAATGCTGTTGCAGCCTGGGCGCAGAAGGAATTCGGGGTCAAAGTGCTGGCTTTCAGCTGCGAAGGCTATAAGGGTGTCAGCCAGTCGGGAGGGCATCATATTGCTAATAATGGTTTGATCAAGCACATTATCGGAACAGGGGATACTATAGTAGGCAAATACGCTATAAATATCCTGGGTGAGTACAACATAGGCGGTGACGGCTGGGAGCTTGAAAGAATTTTAAAGAAGATAGGCTATAATATCGTATCCATGATGACCGGAAATGGTACTGCAGAACAGCTGGCAAATGCTCATAAGGCTGACTTGAACGTAGTACAATGCCACCGTTCCATCAACTATATAGGTGAAATGATGAAAGTAAAATATGGTACTGATTGGATAAAGGTGAACTTTATAGGCGTCAAGAGCACAATCAAGAGCCTCAGGAGTATTGCAAAGTATTTTGATGACCCTGATTTGACAAAAAGAACAGAGGAGGTCATTTCAGAAGAGCTCGCCGACATAACCTCTCAGATGGAAACGTACAAGGAAATTTGTAAAGGTAAAACGGCTGCGCTTTTTGTTGGCGGCTCAAGGGCCCATCACTACCAGAAGCTTCTTGAGGACCTGGGGATCGAGACAGTATTGGCAGGATATGAATTTGCACACAGGGATGATTATGAAGGCAGAGAGGTAATCCCCACAATAAAAGAGGATGCTGACAGCAAGAATATTGAAAGCCTTGAGCTGGAACCGGACGAAAAGCATTTTAGAGTGATCTTACCGGCTGAAAGATATGAAAGGCTGAAGGATGAAATACCATTAAACTACTATGCCGGAATGATGAAGGATATGAAAAACGGCAGTATTGTAGTTGATGACCTGAACCATTATGAAACAGAAGAATTTCTAAGGATATTAAAGCCGGATATTTTCTGTTCAGGCATCAAGGATAAGTACGTAGCACATAAGGCGGGAATATTTTCAAAGCAGCTACATTCCTATGACTACAGTGGTCCATACGCCGGCTTTAGAGGTGCAGTGAACTTCGCAAGGGACATTACAATGGGGTTGACTACACCTTCCTGGAAGCTTGTAAATCCTCCATGGAAAATGGAACCGACACTTGAAGGAAGTTATATAGGGGGGATCGAAAATGCTGGATAATACTCCAAAAAAATATGTAGAAAGAAATGCATTAGTTATTAACCCTGCAAAAACATGCCAGCCGGTTGGTGCTATGTATGCGGCACTGGGAATTCACAGGTGTCTTCCCCATAGCCACGGTTCACAAGGCTGCTGTGCTTATCACAGAAAGTTCCTGACCAGGAATTTCAGGGACCCTGTAATGGCATCAACAAGCTCCTTTACAGAAGGTGCATCTGTTTTTGGCGGCGGCTCAAATCTTAAAACAGCTATTAAAAATATATTTTCAATTTATGACCCGGACATAATCGCAATTCATACAACATGTCTTTCAGAAACCATTGGAGACGACATACCGACTTATATCATGCAGTCTCAGGTTCCGGAAGGCAAAATCGTCATTCATGCCAACACACCAAGTTATGTTGGTTCCCATGTAACCGGATTTTCCGGCATGGTGAAGGGAATGATCAAATATCTTTCAGCGAAAAGCGGAAGCGGCAACGGAAAAATCAATATTATACCGGGATTTGTAAACCCGGGTGATATGAGAGAGCTGAAAAGAATTATGAAATCCATGGGTATAGAATTTATTATGCTTCCTGATACAAGTGGTGTTCTTGATGCACCAATGACAGGAAAGTATGAAATGTACCCATCCGGTGGGACCAGGATACAGGATATCGTTGACACAGGAAATTCGATATGCACTTTGGCTCTTGGCAGGTTTGCATCTTCAGAGGGTGCATATGAGCTGGAGAAAAAATGCAAGGTTCCTGCTAAAACTCTAAAGACTCCTATCGGTATTAAAGCCACTGATGAATTTCTGATGGCGCTTTCAAAGCTAACAGGAAAGGAGGTCGCTCCGGAGCTTGAGGAGGAACGCGGCCAGGTTGTTGATGTTATGGTGGACTGTCACTATCACTATCATGGTAAATCCGTGGCAATCTTTGGAGATCCTGACGTAGTTACAGCCCTTACCGAATTTGTATTGAGCCTTGGTATGATTCCTAAATATGTCCTTTCAGGTACGCCGGGAGAGGCTTTTGAAAAGGAAGCAGGAGATATGTTGAAGGAAGCAGGAGTAAAGGGTAAGGTAAAGAGCGCAGGTGATTTGTTCACGCTGCATCAATGGATAAAGGAAGAGCCTGTAGATCTGCTTTTGGGTACTACGTATGGCAAATACATATCAAGGGCAGAGGATATACCTCTTGTAAGAGTGGGATTCCCCATTCTTGACAGAAGCGTACACTCGTATATGCCAATAGTAGGCTACAAGGGTGCAATGAGATTAATTGAAATGATAAGCAACACGTTGCTTGACAGGCAGGATAGAGATTGTTGTGATGAAGACATGGAGCTTATCATGTAGGGAAGTAACCCAACCTCACTTTGAATCAGTAATCAATGGAGATTTCTTATTCAAAGCACTCACCTTTCATCACATGGGTGCCTGGAAGCTGATGGCTTAGGTTATCAGCTTCCGGTGGGGTGGGTTTAAAAATATTTTGTAAAGAGGGTGAATTTATGAAAAGCAGCCTAAGGGAAGAGATACTTGACGAAAGGAAATCATCGATTTTCTGCAATAACGAAAAAAGTGGAAGTATCAAGTGCGAAACAGACAGTATTGCAGGCTCGGTAAGCCAGCGCGCCTGTGTCTACTGCGGAGCCAGGGTTGTGCTAAACCCGATAACAGACGCTTTTCATATAGTTCATGGTCCTATCGGATGTGCAAGCTACACATGGGATATAAGGGGAAGTCTTACCAGCGGACCTGAAACCTACAGAAATAGTTTTTCTACAGATCTGAGGGAGAATGATGTTATTTTTGGCGGAGAAAAAAAATTAGCCGGTGCAATAGATGAAATAGTAGAGAAATATGGTGCAAAATACATCTTCGTATATGCTACATGCATTGTAGGTGTGATAGGAGATGACATAGAAAGCGTTTGCAGGATGGCGGAAAAGAAGCATTCTATCAGAGTCATTCCGGTAAAATCCAGCGGCTTTGCAGGTAATAAATCAATGGGCTACAAAGCTGCCTGCAATGCATTGATACAGCTCATGGAAACTCACAAAAAGCAAACGTCCATACCAATATCTAAAACAGGCGGCATAAACTTTCTTGGTGATTTTAATCTTGCCGGGGAAATGTGGATCATAACAAATTACCTTAAAGAGATGGGTATAGAGCTAAAAGCAAAAATTACCGGAGACTCAAGATGTGAAGAAATCATGCAGGCAACGGACGCATCATTAAATATAGTACAATGTGCCGGCTCAATGACATATCTGGCAAGAGAAATGGAAACGCGATACGGCATACCATTTATAAAGGTAAGCTTTTTTGGTATAGAAGACACTAAAAACTCTCTGTTAAGAGTTGCTGAATTTACAGGAGACAAGCGATTAATCAGTAAAACCAGAGAATTAGTATTCGGCTGGGAATCGAAAGCACAGATGGAACTGGAGCCTTACAGGAACAGACTGAAGGGCAAAAAAGCCGCTATATATGTCGGCGGCGGCTTTAAAGCAATATCCCTTATAAAGCAGTTTGAGGATCTCGGAATCGAAACAGTAATGGTCGGTACTCAGACAGGAAAAAAAGATGAGTACGAGATAATAAAAAGCTTGTCTAGTCCGGGAACTGTAATACTGGATGATACAAACCCGGCAGAGCTTGAGAAGTTTATAAAAGAAAAGGGTGCAGATATTCTGGTTGGCGGAGTAAAAGAAAGACCTTTGGCTTATAAGCTTGGAATTGCATTTTGCGACCATAACCATGAAAGAAAGCATCCGCTTTGTGGTTTTGAAGGCTCTGTAAATTTCGCAAGAGAGGTTGATTTGACTATTAACAGCCCGGTATGGAGGCTGTTGAAGGAAGCGTGATACTATGAAAAATCGAAATTTCGTCAATTTAAATATAAATCCGTGTAAAATGTGTATGCCGATGGGAGCAGTAATGGCTGTCAAGGGTATTGAGAACAGCATGATAATTCTCCACGGTTCCCAGGGGTGCAGTACATACATTAGAAGACATATGGCAGGACACTATAACGAGCCTATTGATGTAGCGTCTTCCTCATTGAATGAAGAAGGCACAGTTTATGGCGGGGAGAGTAATCTTAAAAAAGCCCTGCGAAATGTTATCAAGCTTTACAGCCCGGATGTGATCGGAGTTGCAACCACCTGCCTGGCTGAAACCATAGGTGAGGATATCAAAAGAATCGTTTCAGAATTTACCGAGGAAGAAAATCTGGAAAGCTGCATCATAGTACCGGTTTCTACTCCGGGATATGGCGGTTCCCAGTTTGAGGGCTACTTTGCTGTATTGACCGATATTGTCAGAGTGATCTCCACTGATAATAAGCCTAACGGGAAAATAAATATTATAGCTTCTAATATGAATCCCGGAGATATCAGAAATATCAAGGGTATTTTAGAGGCTTTCAATATTAGTTATACCTTGCTGCCGGATGTTTCCAGAACATTGGATGCACCATATTCCACAGAATTCAAGAGAATTCCTGATGGAGGTACAAAGCTGGAAGACATAAAGAAGATGGCAGGAGCGATGGCAACAATAGAGCTTGGAATTACAGTGCCTGAGCTCCTGTCACCCGGCAGACTTCTGAATGAGAGGTATAATGTTCCCTTTTACAGATGCCCGCTGCCCATAGGAATAAAAAATACCGACAGGTTTATAAATATGCTTTCAGATATTACTGGAAAGCCTGTGCCGGACATTTTGCAGGAAGAACGTGCAAGGCTGCTTGATGGAATGATCGATTCACATAAGCATAACGCAGAGGGCAGGGTTGCGATTTACGGGGAGCCTGAGCTGGTATATGCGCTAAGCGTATTATGCCTTGAAAATGGAATCAAACCTGTCTTAATCAGCACGGGAAGCCAGAATAAAGCTTTGAAAGAGCATATTGAAAGGCTTCAAAATGAAGAAAGCCCCACAATAATTGATGATACAGACTTTGAAACAATACGGGCTTATGTTAAAAAACTAAATGCAAATATACTGATTGGAAATTCAGATGGCAAGGTAATTACAGAAAGGGAAGGGGTTCCATTAGTCCGGATAGGCTTCCCTATTCACGACAGGGTAGGAGGACAAAGGCTTGCATATACCGGGTACAACGGCACAATGCAGCTTCTGGATAATATAACAAACACTCTTCTAGAAAATAAATATGAAAAATACAGAGAAAGCATGTATAACAAATACTTCATGGGAGGGGGAGAAGAAGCTATGCAAAATAATAAAGCACCAACTGGTAAGTCCTTCTCTGAAAGGACAAAAGCCCATCCATGCTTTTCCGGCGGAGCGTGTCAGAATGCAAGAATGCATATACCGGTAGCACCTGCGTGCAATATCTCATGTAACTACTGCAACAGAAAATTTGACTGTGTAAATGAGAGTAGACCGGGCGTAACAAGTGAAATTTTAACACCTGAGGAGGCGGCTGAGAAATTCATTATGGTAAGGGAAAAAATCAGCAACTTAAAAGTTATAGGAATTGCGGGACCCGGAGATGCGCTTGCAAATTTTGACAATACGAAGAAATCAATAGAGTTGATAAAGGATATAGACCCTGATATAACGTTTTGTCTGTCAACCAACGGATTAATGCTTCCATTTTATGCAGACGAAATCATTCGTCTCGGAGTATCCCATGTGACCATTACAATAAATGCAATCGATCCCAGAATTGGAGCAAAGATATACAGGGAAGTTAACTATTTGGGAAGAAAGCTGACAGGGGAGGAAGCGGCAGAGGTGCTGCTGAAAAATCAGCTGGCAGGCTTGACATACCTGGCATGGAAGGGCGTAGTCTGCAAAGTGAATATCGTAATGATAAAGGGCATCAATGAGGAGCATATCCCGTCAGTTGTAAAAAAAGTTAAGGAATGTGGAGCATTCATGACAAATATAATGCCGCTGATTCCTGCCAAAGGAAGTGCTTTTGAAAATATGCAGCTGACAAATAACAAGGAACTATACGAAATCCGCAAGAGATGTGAAACAGACTTAAAGCAGATGTACCACTGCAAGCAGTGCAGGGCTGACGCCATAGGCATTTTGGGAGAGGACCGGTCCTCTGAATTCAGAAGCAAAAGCTGCGGAGGATGTACTGAGAAGGTAAAAGAAAATAAAAAGACGGCATATACCTTTGCGGTTGCAACTAAGTCGGGAGTTTTTGTTGACCAGCATTTCGGTCATGCAAAGGAGTTTCACATATATGAGTTCGTTGATTCAGCGGTAAGGTTTTTGGAAAAACGTCCTGTTGAAAAATATTGTGACGGACAGGAGGAATGTAACAGTCAGAAGAGCAAAATTGACGGAATATTAAAAACCATTGAGGGCTGCAATGCAGTTCTGGCAATGAGAATCGGTTACAGTCCCATGAAAAGACTTGAAGAAAAAAACATAAAAGTAATTCAAATTTGCAGTACCATTAATGAGGCTATAGAAAATGCGGTATATGAAATGGACGATAATTCGGAGCTAATAGCAACAGTGTTATAAGAAACAGGAGGTGTTTTATTATGGTAAAGCCTAAATATCATGTGTTTGTATGCACAAGCTCAAGGATCAACGGACAACAGAAGGGGTATTGCCACTCAAAGGATTCAGTTGGTGTAATCCAGGCTTTTATTGATGAAATCGACAGCAGAGAGCTGTCGGGAGAAGTAATGGTAACTAATACAGGCTGCTTCGGAATTTGCAGCTCGGGTCCTGTTGTAGTGGTTCTTCCTGAGGGCGTATGGTATAAGGAAGTAACTGTTGAAGATGTGGCAGAAATTGTGGAATCTCATTTTGAAAATGGTATGAAGGTTGAAAGACTGGAAATAAAGTAGGTGATGTCAATGGTAAAAAGAATTTATGCATTTTTCATTTGTATAGTTCTTGCTTTAACATTGATCGGGTGCGGAGCGGAGCAAAAACAGGCAAACCAGGAAAAACCCGAGGAAATTATTGTGTTTGCTGCTTCAAGCCTGACTGAAAGCTTCAATGAGCTGGCTGCCGAGTTTGAAAAGCTTGAAAACGGAACAGTAAAAGTAGTCTATAATTTTGCGGGAAGCCAGGTACTCAAAACTTCTGTTGAAAACGGCGCAAAGGCTGATATATTTGCAAGCGCAAGTGTAAAGTATATGGAGGAGCTTGAGGAAAAAGGCTTTCTAAGCGGGTATTCAATATTTGCGCAAAACAGGCTTGTGATCATAAAAAATATTAACAGCAGCTATTCTATAACAAAGCTTGGCGATTTATCAGCAGAAGGCATGAAAATCGCTGTGGGTGATGAAAGCGTTCCAGTCGGAATGTACTGGGGACAGGCGCTGGAAGCGGCATATGCCGATGGTGAGCTGAAGGCTGATGAAAGAAGCAGCATAGAAAGGAATATCAAAACCAGGGAGCTTAATGTTAAGGATGTTGTGAGCAAGGTTACACTTAATGAAGTGGATGCAGGTGTCGTTTACAAGACTGATGTCACAAAGGCTATATTAGAAAAGGTTGAAGAAATAGATCTGCCGGTTTTCCAAAAGTTTGACTCAAATTATCCCGCAGCTGTTTTAAAAGACTCTGAAGGAAAAACCGAGGCTTTAAAATTTTATAATTTTTTATTATCAGATAAAGGAAAGGAAATATTGAAAAAATATAACTTCTTAACTGACAAGTAAGTTGATGGGGTGTGATTTAAATGGAAAGGGTTGACGTATGCCGCAGCTATGGAAGCTTATCAAAGAATAAGGTCCTGTTATCCTGTGGAAAAAGCTTTGACAAGGAAGCGTTACTAAGACCGGCAGCTTTTGTTTTTAGCCTTCTGTATTTTATTATGATAGCTTTACCGGTATATGCCATATTTTCCACAGCGGGTATAAAAAATACGGTTTCTTCACTGGCCAGAGCTGATAATATGGCAGCCTTGAAGATAAGTATCCAGACTACTTCTATTACGGTCCTTTTTATTTTTTTATTATGTACTCCTGTTGTGTTCTATTTATCCGGTAAAAAAGGGAGTATGCTATCCAAGATCCTGGAAATCCTGGTAACCATGCCTACGGTATTGCCGCCGGCCGTCGCAGGAATTGGTCTGCTTCTGGCATTTGGAAGAGAAGGTATTGCGGGCGCATTCCTTAAACAATTTAATATTGAAGTCGTTTTTACTCCTTCGGCAGTAATTCTGGCACAGTTTTTTGTTGCATCCGGCTTTTATATACAAGTGCTCAAGACGGGTGTAGACTCTATTGGACCTGAAATATTCGAGGTATCGTACTTGTTTGGTTTAGGGAAGGTGGAGACATTCTATAGAGTAATACTTCCTATGATGGCAAAGCCATTAATAGCCGGCCTTATGCTTTCCTGGACAAGAGCGTTGGGTGAATTCGGGGCAACAATAATGTTCGCGGGGAATATGACGGGGAAGACCCGTACCATTCCACTGCAGATATATACCCTGCTTCAAATGGACGTAGTGTCGGCGGCTTCAGTTTCAATGCTTCTTTTTATAGTATCGTTTTTGGTTCTATATATATTCAAGGTCATGTTCAAGGAGTGAGTCATTCATGAGAATGGATACAAGCAGCTTTAACAGCAAAATAATTGACAGGACATTGCCGATAATATTTTATTCCAACCCAAAGATAAGCAGACTCGATATTTTGAAATTGAGTTGGATGCTGAATACTCTTGGTGTAGATTTAATTGAAATTAACCTTCATATACTGAAAAAACTTGGCAAGCTCCCTGCCGGATTGAGCTTTCTATACAGAGTCGACTCCGAGACAGCACTGGAAGGCCTGTGGATACATCCTATCAAAAACATAGTGCTAAGCAGAGATGTACCACAGTTCAACAGTATTGTTGAAAAGCTTGCGGCACAGTGCAAGGATATTACTGTTGAATTCAGGGCTGAGTCGATCTGCGATATTTATAAAATCAATAAGCTGCGAGCTGATGGATGGATAAGAAATATTAATTCTATACGGATCGTTGGCATGAATAGATTTGTATCGGCAGCCTGGATGAAAAGTGTTGAGTATATTAAAAGAGTACAAGAGGTTAATATTGATATCTGCCCGGAAAATCTTTTCTGTAACGCGACTGCTTTAGCGGTAGACGGAATAATGAATAATGCCGAGTATATAACCGCTTCGTTTATGGGCTATGGTGGAGCCTCCGGCTACGCTGCTGTTGAACAGGTTCTTACGTTTGCCAGTGTAGTGCTCAGGTCGTCTAAAAGGGTACGGTTAAATATTCTACCCGAGCTGGCACAGAGCTTTTCAATAGCAGCGGGAGTTCAAATCCCGGAGAACATGCCCGTAATAGGGAAAAATATTTTTCGGTATGAGTCGGGTATACATGCTGATGGAATCAATAAAGATCCTATGACCTATGAGCCTTACGATCCCATAATTGTAGGGCAGGAAAGGAAATTGTCAATTGGGAAGCATTCAGGCAGCAAATCTGTTGCAATTAAACTTCAGGAGCTTGGTGTTGAAATTGGACGTGTCAATATATCGGATTTTCTTAAGCTGATAAGGGAAAAAAGTATATTACTCCACAGAAATCTTGAGGACAATGAGATCCTGGAACTGCTCAGGAATGGATAATCAAAGGCCGGAGTCAGGGGAGACGCATTATGAATATACACATTGTGGATACTACATTGAGGGATGGTGAACAGAAGGCCGGGATAGCCCTTGGAATAAATGAAAAGGTGCAAATAGCCAAAATTCTGGACTCTATGGGCATATACCAGATTGAGGCCGGGATACCTGCCATGGGTAAGGAGGAAAAGCAAAGCATAAGAAAGATCGCAGGGCTTGGTTTAAAGAGCAGGATATCAACCTGGAACAGGTTGAATATCGACGATATAAAACAATCCCTTGATTGCGGGGCAGATATAATCCATATATCGGTGCCTTCATCCGACATCCAGATTAATCAAAAGCTAAAAAAAGACAGAGATTGGGTCCTGTACAATATAAAAAAGTGTCTTGGCTATGTCCGAAACAAAAACCATCAAATCACTATCGGTCTGGAGGATGCGTCAAGGGCCGATATCAAATTTTTGCTGCAAATTATAGCTGCTGTATCTGAGGCGGGGGTAAACAGGGTAAGGTATGCAGATACAGTGGGAATACTTTCGAGAAAGCGAATTTATGAAGAAATAAGAAACATACGCAATGAAATAAGAATGGATATAGAGATCCATACACATAATGATATGGGTATGGCAGTGGCCAATTCTCTATCAGCCGCCAAGGGTGGCGCGGAATTTGTTGACTGCACAATCGGAGGTATTGGTGAGCGTGCCGGAAACTGTGACTTCCTGCAGTTTATAAAAGCTGCAAAGGCCTGTCTGGGTGTATTCCACGAAGTCGATGAGGTGAAGCTCCTTGAAGCTCAAAAGGATATTTTGAAAATTATACAAATGACCGTGTAGCCGGGTTATGTAAATTATTTTGTATTCCGTACTTGATTTAAATATAATCCTGTGGTATAAATATATCATCGATTTAGCGCGGTAAAGTGACAAAACGTTAAAATGTTGTGGGGGAGAGACAAATATGAAAAAGATAACAAAAATACTATCTCTGGTGCTTGCATTAGTCATGCTGACTGCTCTGCTGCCGGGATGTGCATCAAAGGCTGATTCCGATTACAAGTATATAAAGGATAAGGGGACTATGATAATAGGTATCACCCAATATCCTCCAATGAGCTTCTATGATGACAGCGGTAAACTGACCGGTTTTGATACCGAGCTTGCCGAGGCCGTTTGTGCAAAGCTTGGCATCAAGGCTGAATTCATTGAGATCAACTGGGATTCCAAGGAGGTCGAGCTCAACTCGAAGAATATCGACTGTATATGGAACGGAATGTGCATCACCGAGGAGCGCAAGGTAAATATGAGTATTTCCGCACCATACATGAATAATGAGCAGGCTATCGTTATGAAGGCAGACCGTGAAGATGAGATCATGAAAAGTGTTGATGGACTGACACTGACAGCTGAAGCCGGATCTACAGGCGAGGGCAAGGTGGACGGTTCGATAAAGGATGACGGAACTCAGGATGTTTCAGCAAAAGAGTACTTTGCGAACTGTGACTATGTTCCTTCAGATTCAATGGCTAAAGCATTGATGGAAGTCAAATCGGGAACTGCTGACATGGCTATAGTAGATGCTACTCTTGCATTTTACAATGTAGGGCCCGGAACTGATTTTGAAGACCTGGTTGCAAACACGGATATCAACTTTGGCGCACAGCAGTTTGGTATTGCATTCCGCAAGGGCAGCGATATGACAGCCAAGGTCAATGATACTATCAAGGCGCTTTCAGATGATGGTACAGTCAAAACCATAGCTACAAAATACGGTCTTGAGGATGCTCTTATTAAATAAGGTAATTGCTCTGAAATAACGTTGCGTTAAAACAGGAAGTCTCCATGGGGGTCTTCGCGATTCTAATGGGGGCTTCCTTGTTATTCGGGAGGAACGGTATGATATATATTTTATCCCTGCTTGAGGGATTTTGGCTAAACGTCGAGCTGTTCATACTGACGCTGCTTATGTCATTGCCATTGGGGCTGATCATAACCTTCGGTTCTATGTCAAAATTCAAGCCGCTCAAGTGGCTTGTCAAAACTTTTGTGTGGATAATCCGCGGAACCCCGTTAATGCTGCAGCTATTTGTCGTATTATACGCGCCGGGGCTTTTATTCGGTGTTCCGATGAAGTCCAGAATGGCAGCTGCCCTTATTGCTTTTGTCGTCAACTATGCCGCGTATTTCTCAGAGATATACAGAGGCGGTATAGAAAGCATATCCAAGGGGCAGTATGAAGCCGGCGCAGTCCTTGGAATGACCAAGTCCCAGGTGTTTTTCAAGGTAGTTCTCATGCAGGTAGTCAAGAGAATCGTACCTCCCATGAGCAACGAAATAATAACACTCACTAAGGATACTGCGCTTGCAAGGGTTATTGGATTAGCTGAAATCATTATGGCTGCAGAGCGATATACCAAGCAGGGCCTCATTTGGCCGCTGTTCTCCACCGGTTTGTTTTTCCTGCTGTTTAACGGTATACTGACACTGCTGTTAGGATGGCTGGAACGCAAGCTGGATTATTTCAAAGTGTAAGGAGGCCTGGAGGATGCCAATACTCGAAGTCAGAAACATAAATAAAAGCTTTGGAAATCTCGAGGTAATCAAGGATATAAGCTTCAGCCTTGAAAAGGGCGAAACTCTTTCTATAATAGGCTCTTCAGGAAGCGGTAAGACAACTCTGCTGCGTTGTCTGAATTTTTTGGAAATACCTGACGCAGGCACAATCACCGTAAAAGGTGAGATGATTTTTGACGCTGCCAATCCGGAATCCAGAGATGAGAAGGGACTCCGGGACAAGCGCCTGCACTTTGGACTGGTTTTTCAGTCCTTCAACCTTTTTCCACAGTACACAGCACTGCAGAATGTCACACTTGCAGGAATGCTGCTTGCCAAGGAGAAGCCTGACTACAAGACCGAAAAAAACAGGATAAATGAAGAAATAACGAAAAATGCCAAGGCGATCCTTGATAGCGTGGGTCTGTCCAGCAAGCTTGACTATTATCCACATCAGCTCTCCGGCGGCCAGCAGCAACGTGTGGCTATTGCGCGTGCTCTTGCTTTGAATCCGGACATACTATGCTTTGATGAGCCGACCTCCGCACTTGACCCTGAGCTTACGGGCGAAGTGCTGCGAGTGATCCGGGAGCTTGCCGAAAGGAAGACTACCATGGTCATAGTTACCCATGAAATGTCCTTTGCAAGGCAGGTCTCGGACAACGTGCTGTTCATGGATGAAGGAGTGGTAGTTGAATATGGTGCTCCCGAACAAGTCATTGGTAATCCAAAGGAAGAGCGAACAAAGCAATTCCTTGAGCGCTACTCTGAAAATGAGAATAACTGATGGAGAAGAAAAAAAGGACTGAAATCGGTATCGTGCCGGGTCAGTCCTTTATTTTATGTTCTGCAATATCAGTATAATAGAGCAGCTTACTTCATTTTCTCTGCGGCGGCGATTTTGACTGCCAGCGGGAAGAGCTCCATTACCAGTTTGAGCTCTGACAATGGCGGCAGTGTCGGTGCTATACGTATCGTGCTGTCCTTTGGATCAAGGCCGCCGGGATACGGTGAACCGGCTGGAGTAAGAGTCACACCTGCCTCACGACATAGCTCCACTATGCGCCGAGCGCAGCCGTCAGGGGCGTAATAGCATATAAAATACCCACCTTTGGGGCGGCTCCAGCTTCCGATGCCGGAGAGCTCATTTTCAAGCACTTCGAGTACATACTCAAACTTAGGGCGAATGATTTCCGCATGCTTTGCCATATGTGCTTCAACTGATGCCTTGTCAGGCAAAAAGCGTATATGGCGCAGTTGATTGAGCTTATCATAACAGACCAGCTGATATGTGAGCAGTGCAGTATGGCGTGCAATGTTGGCAGAGCTCGCTCCCATGGCGGATATACCGCCGCCTGCAAAGGTGATCTTTGAGGTGGAAGTGAACATGAGAACCCTGTCTGCGTTTCCATGTGCAGCACAAGCTTCATATATATTTTTCAAGCTGTCGCGGTCATTTTCATAAAGATGGTGGACGCAGTAGGCATTGTCCCATATGATACGAAAGTCAGGTGCCGCTGTTTTCATTGCCGCAAGGCGGTCCACTGTTTCATCGCTGTATGTTATGCCTGTAGGATTGCTGTACATGGGGTTACAGATAAAGCCCTTTACTTCAGGGTCCAGGACAAGCCGTTCTACCTGGTCCATATCCGGACCGCCTGCTCCAAGCTGAACGGGCAGCATCTCTATGCCAAGAGTGTCACACATGTGGAAATGCCAGTCATATCCCGGCACCGGACATATGAATTTGACACGGGGAAGCTTGGCCCATGGCGTATCGCCTTCCATCGGACCACATATAAGAGCACGAGTAAGTGCATCATGTATCAGGTTTATACTGGAATTGCCGCCAACGATGACCTGATTTGCCGGTACACCCAGCAGCTCACCAAACAGGCGCTTTGCCTCCGGAATCCCGGTGGTGTCGCCGTAATTTCGAACATCAATGCCATCCTCACTGATGAAGTTATAATCAGGCTGAAGCATCGGTATCGAAAGATCCAGCTGCGCTTTTTCTGGTTTGCCCCGAGACATGTCCAGTTTTGAGCCTCGCTGCTTGAACTCGTTGTATTCTCGCCAGAGGCTGTCCAGTTTATCTGATTTCATATCTATCTCTCTTTCACTGCTGCCATTTTATGTCAACATCTTGTTGCTGTAATTATTTGCTTTTATCTGCATTACCGAAGAGCCGTGTTCGTTATCCTTGGGAGCGTTACCGAACCATTGGGCATCAGCAGAACGTCTCTGTCAAGTTTGCCGCCGCTTAGCTTTGATGCAAGCTCCAGTGCCTCATCAAGGGTGTGTACGATATGCATTTTGGTTCGTGCAAAGTTATCGGGCTCAAGCTCAGTTACATATATAAAGGTAAACTTCTCGGCAGTGTCGGCGTAAAGATAACCGGTATGGGCTCCGATAGAATAACGCTCACGCAGCGCTTTCTCTCTGTCGAGCATATTGTCATAGCCTGTGATCTGTTTTTCGGTTTCAGGAGAGCCAAAGCCCTCCCGGCTCTCGGAGAGCATTATCATGACTCCTCCGGGCTCCGTACACTCCAGCATGTGGCACAATGTTTTCATTGGCTGGTATACATTCATATCCTTCGGGTATCCGCCTGCTGACGCAATCACCACAGGGTAAAGGCGGTCTATATCGACACTGTTCATCTCATCAACCAGCCGGCACGCTGCTGCATGAGCTTTTACCATGTCGCCTGCATAGGCTTTAAGGGTCCTGTAATTATCATCAACGACTACATTAATTATAAAACAGGGATCGAGCATAAGTGCGCCCTCCAGCATGTCGAGCTGAAGTGGGTTTTCTTCCAGACAGCCGCTTCTTACGAGAGAATTTCCGCCACTGCCAAGACCAATGTTAAGAGAGAGGGAATGGTTGGCCTGTACAGTGTCCCTCGCTGCGATACCTGGTATAACGCTTTTGCGGCCTCCGCTGAAGCCTGCCAGGAAATGGTGGAGCACTGCGCCGATCAGAATGACCCGGTCGCTGTTAACAGCGATGGAATTGAGTTTGACGGGTGTGCCGCGGCTTGTTGTTCCCATATATGTCAGGTTGCTTTCATCGGTGCAGTTGTGGTCAACTACTTTAATACGGTCATATATCTTGTTACCCACGAGTGTACAAAGTTCCGCATCAGTTTGCGCACGATGTGTACCGCGGGCGCTTATAATAACTATGTCCTCATCACGGATGCCTGCCATGCCCAGTCTGTCAAGAAGGACACCTAGAATCATGCCGGGATTCTGCCAGCTGCGTGTGCTGTCGCTGATGATTATACAAACCCTTTCTCCCGGCTTTACGATATTTTCGATCCTGTCTGTACCGACAGGATTGTCCAGCGCATCTTCGATAAGCTCGCGGGGTGTCCCTGCAGGCAGCTTGACCGGGTTTGGCTCCAGTACCAGCTTGATTTGCTCGTCCGGCAGATTTACCTTGAATTCACGGTCGCCGTATTTAAGATAATAGGGCATTTTTATCTGATCTCCTTTTATTTCACGCCGCAGACGCAGATCACGGAGGGTCACTGAGAACTGCGGCCGCAGAGTTGATTCTCAGGTTTGATAATAATATATCACACGCATTATGTGTAAGCAAACAATTCACTTTCTCTTACTATGGATGACGTTCAAGAGAATTGCAAGCAGTAGATTAACAGAACAAGAAAGAAACTTGTTTGAGAATTAGAGAATTATATGATTCCTGACACGGGGGCGCAGGTTCCTGACCCCCAAACTTTATAATTTCTTTATACTTCCTTTCTTTCGTTTTAATTTTTTCAAGCTACACTCTTAACAGTGGCAGTGATGCCACAGAAAAAATATAGGAGTGTGGATTATATGAAAAACAAGAAATTTTTAACCACTATTGCAGTAGTTGTCATGAGCGGCGTGTTGCTTACAGCAGGTGCAATGGCGGCTAATCCTGCAGGAAGTGCCTATGAGCAGTTCAAATCAGTGCTTGCAAAGGAGCATGAGAGTATTGAAAATGCTACCGTAAACATGTCTATGGCCATTTCGGATAACGGTCAAGCTGTAATCGCCCTTGATGGCAGCATGAAGGTCGACAAAGACAGCAATAAGATGAGCGGGACCTTCCAGATCTCAGGTAAGACGGCCAAGTCCTTTGAAGTGTACAAGAATAACGATGATATGCTTCTGCAGCTGGCAGGGTCTGAAAACTGGTACAAAACAACCAACAAAGATGAGTACTCAGAGGATGGAGATGAATTCCGCAGGGGTTTTGGACGTGAGGGAAGAGAGAATGCCGGTGAAAACAAGCAATTAAGAGAAGCATTGCTTGATACATTGATGGGTGATTACAAGGATCAGATCAATATGACTGAAACTAACGGCCTGCGTACATTTTCTTTGAGTCTTGACGAGGGAAATATGCCTGTATTACTGCAGACAGCATTTCAAATGTCAGATACGTATGAAGATAAAGAGTGTGAAGTCCCGGAGGACTTGAGCCAGTTGCCCCAAGAGCTTCAGGATGCATTTGCTGACATGAAGCTTTGTGAATATGATGTTGATATGGTCGATAAAAAGCTTGAAGCTATAGCAATCTCCATTACAGTTGACCAGTATAACAATCCTGTTGGGATGAGCATGTCATTAACTTGCTCGGGTACTGACGCTGAAGGAACCTCACATGTGTTGGATGTGGACTTATCAATGAGCTTCTCGGACGTCGGGATAACGGTGGCTGACGAAGTAAATCCGGACGCTGAATCAGTTATAACTATTGACAGTGAGATTCTTAGCGGTCCCTGCAGAAGGAATGGCGTACGCGATTAATGCGTATGGAATTCACAAACTGATACTTATGGGGGTTGGGCAGCTTATGCCCAGCCCTTACGAGCTCTAAACATTATTGTGGAGGAGAGTAATGAGCGAGATTATTAAGGTTAACAATGTAACGAAAAAATATAAAAACAACAGAGGAATAGAGAATGTAACGATGTCTATGGAGCAAGGAGAGATCCATGTGCTTCTTGGAGCAAATGGAGCAGGAAAGAGCACATTGATGCGTATCATCGCAGGGCTGTTGTTGCCTGATTCAGGAGAAGTATTGTACTATGACCCGGATGCGAAGGACACGATAAGCGGAGACTGCAGGTCAGACTTGAAAAGCGGCTCGGATGGCTGTACGGGTGATCTGAAAGAGCGGCTTTTCGCCGGTGGTTTTATGATTGAGCAGCCGGAGCCGTATGGTTATATGACGGCATTTGACAACTTAATGCAGAAAGCAAGATACTATGCCGACGGAAGGACCAGCGCCGAAGAAGCTTTGCGCGCAGTAGGGCTGGCCGACCGCCAGAAGGAAAAGGTCCGCGGCTTTTCTACCGGTATGAAGCAAAGGCTTGGTATCGCAATGGCGCTGACTGGCCGGCCGAAGTATCTTGTGCTTGATGAGCCGGCAAGCGGTATGGATATAGAAGGCCGTTCGGAGCTTGATCAGCTGCTGAAGAGACTGAAGAATGAGGGAATTTCCATTCTTCTGAGTACACATCTTGTTCATGAGGCAGCAGAAATTGCAAACCGCATAACGGTAATACATGATGGCAGGATGCTTAGAAGCTGCCCAAGAGAAGACTTTCTGAAAGAAGGAAAAAGCCTGGAAAAATGGTATCTGGAACAGATCCGTTTACCGGCAGCCAGATCGGAGGCAAGAATATGAAGACCTTTAGAGTTACATTTATAAATGAGTTTTTCAGAATGCTCCACCGCAAAAAAATGTATGCAGGGATGATCGTTGCCGTAATCATACCCTTGACGGTCGTTGCCGCAAATGTTCTTGCATTGGGGTGGAACAACTCTGTTGTCTATCGTGAAGACCTTTTCAGGCTGGCACTGGGGCTTTTCACTCCGCTGATCCTTCCGCTTTTTGCTGTTTCTTTGGTTGCTGATGCGTTCATTGATGAACAGTCGAAGGGAAGCATGAGGATGTCAGTTCTTATGCCCGACAGCAGGACCGGCCATTTTGCAGCAAAGATCATATGCACCATTGCAGGATCAGCGATGATGATGCTGGCTCTTTGGCTGTCAAACCTCATTTTTGGTCTGATACTGCCTTCCAGAGGCGGATGGCTTTTGTCTGTGATTAATTCACTCCTGCAGGCTCTTGGATCACTTATTCCTATTTTTGTTGTTATTGGGTTTTCTGTATTGGGAGCACAGCTTCTAAAAAGCACCAGCGGACTATTACTGTCATTGATCGGACTTGCGCTGGTTATGAATATGAGCAGGCTCTGGCTTGGGGGCCTGAATGGTTTTCTGCCCGTCAGCTGGCTGGGCGCAGGAGCAAATTTTATCTATCTACCGATTGGAAGCTTGCTTGTCACACTTTCGATGATGCTGCTGTGGACAGTCTTTACCTGCGGGATAGCGCTGCTGCGGTTTGAGCGCCGGATAATATAATGACGGATAGTGAACGATGGCATAGTATTCACAAAGTGGCAATATTAAGATAGTATTGTATATGAGAGGGGGCTTTGGTGATGTCGACACGTGTCAAAATTTTTATTTCGTACCTTATAATGGGCATTATTCCCTTGTTCCTTTTTATAGGCATAATTTCCTTTGTCGCGTTCAGATCCATAACCAGTAACCCCTTTCTGATGAGCATCAGTGATAATAATCAAGATGTGTTTAAAAGCATTAACCACCTATCCAGGCTTGAGATACTGGCTGAGGAGAACCCTGACAGTTTGTTCGATAAAGATATGCTCTCTAACGTTGATAAGCTGATTTCACAATATCATATCGGGATAATGCTTGCAGATGGGGATAAAGAGCTGTTTTATGCTTCCGAGATTTTTAATGAGGACAGCCTGATACAAAAAATTGAGACAGCAGAGACAATAGGGCAGCACGTTATGCGAGAGGATTCTGACGACGAGCATTTCTTGCCTTCGGCTTATCAACAGCTTGATATCGACAGCAGGTTCATGGTCCTGAGCAGAAACCTGGAGGATGGCTCAGGTTCACTTTATTTTATTATTGAGACCGGACCTACCAAGGAAGTTTCAAATACGCTGCTCAAGAGATTTCTGTTTATTTTGTTCATATGTACGGTAGGCCTTATTGTGTTTATGACCTTCTTGGTCACCCGAAGTATGATGCAGTCGCTGAAAACGCTTAAAAATGGAGTACGCCATATTTCGGAGGGCGATCTGGACTTTAGCATCAGGACAAATAAGCGGGACGAGGTGGCACAGGTGGTCATGGCCTTCGAGGAAATGCGCCTCAGGCTGAAGGACTCGATAGATGCCCAGGTCAGGGAGGATGAGAACCGGAAGGACTTCGTGGCTAGTATTTCTCATGATCTGAGGACTCCTGTCACTGCAATAAAGGGATATGTAGAGGGTCTGATAGATGGTACTGCAAATACACCTGAGAAGGTTGAGAAGTATAATAGGACCATACTGACCAAAACGGTTGCTCTTGACCGGATGATAGACGATTTGTTTTTGTATTCCAGCCTGGATGTAGGGAAGGCGAATTATCATTATGAAATCGTTTCTGCCGCCGATTTCTTCAAGGGCCTGTGCAATGAAACAAGGCTGGATCTTGAGGAAAAGGGCTTCGAAGTAGAATGCAGCCTTGATATACCTCCGGATACCATGGTCAGGCTGGATCGAAGTATGCTTCAAAGACTGCAACACAACCTGACTGAGAACGCTGTAAAATACTGCAGAGAGTCAGGCAGAAAGGTTGTGTTCTCGGCGGGCGTGAAGCAAGACAGTATAATATGTTCAACTGAAGATAACGGAACAGGCATCCAGCCTGATGCGCTCCCAAAAATATTTGAACGCTTCTACCGGGCCGATGCCGCAAGGACCTCTACCATAGGAGGGACAGGGCTTGGACTTCAGATATCCAAACGGATAGTTGAGGATCATGGCGGTAAGATATGGGCTGAAAGCAGCTATGGAGAGTTTACGCGAATTTCGTGGACATTGCCGGTTGTGTTGGAGGGGGGCCAGACAGAAAATGCCTGATAGTATTCTAATAGTTGAAGACGATATAAGTATTGCTGAGCTTTTGCGGGATTACCTTGAGATAAACGGGATGTATGCCGATATGGCGCATACGGGGAAAACCGGGCTTGAGATGGCGCTTGAGAGAAGCTATGATCTGGTACTCCTTGACCTGATGCTGCCTGAGATAGATGGTTTTGAGGTATTGAAGAGAATACGGGAAGTCAAGGATACCCCTATCCTTCTTGTATCGGCAAGGAGGGAGGATATAGATAAAATCCGAGGACTCGGGCTCGGCGCTGATGATTATGTTACCAAGCCCTTCAGCCCCGGGGAGCTGGTGGCAAGAGTAAAGGCTCATCTAGCCCGATTCAGGCGGCTAACCGGGAAAACCATATCCAGAGAGGTAGCTATCAGGGTCAGAGGCATGGAGATAGATCCTGATGCACGGACTGTAAGGGTTGAAGGGAAGGCTGTCGAGCTGACCTCAAAGGAGTTTGACATATTGCTGTTCCTGGCCAGGAACCCAAACAAGGTTTTCTCCAAGGACCAGCTTTTTGACCGCATTTGGGGACTTGAGTCTTTTGGCGATACCAGCACAGTCACTGTACATGTAGGTAAAATACGTGAGAAAACGGAACCGGACCCCAAAAACCCACAGTATATAGAAACGGTTTGGGGCGCAGGCTATATGTTCAGGATGTGAGGGGGTCAGGCTAGAATCCTTCCCTTATATAGAAAAGGGAATAATTCAAGCCTGACCCTAATTCACGAGGTGCTGTACACGTCCAATACTTTTTCGACATAGTCGTCATTGCCTGACCGTGTCAACAGGAGTAAGGACTGCTCCGCACCGGGAATGTCTACCTTGTATGCCTGTGTATCATCGCTGTTCATACCGTTGTACCTGTTGACTTTAACATCATCGATATTAGCAACACCATAATCTTCAAGTATCAGAGCAACGCTTTTTTCTATTTCACCTGTGGGACATTCCAGCCGTCTTAACCTAGTGAGTGCTTCACCCATTTTGTCCAATATCATCATTCTCCTGCATTAGTAATATTGATTTATTATTACCAGGATCGTATCATTGATTCATTTTGTCATGCTTTCATGTACCTGCTTTTATAGCTGTAATCAGTCTGCCATTTTTTTTAGAAACTGGAATAAGGTGCTGCCGTACGATGCTGCAAAATATCTATGGTGGTTCCTCTTTTGTTGTGCTATTATGCATAATGTGGGATTAAAGCAAGTTATCTGAGAGGTGACTTATGGTAAATGAAGCTATCAGCCTGCTGTGGCCTGATGAAGGAGCTGGAGCTGTTATTTCAAGGCGTTTGAATGAAGAGACTGTGCTCAATCTGGATCTGGAGAGCCTTTGCATGAGTATTGCAGGTAAAAAGGACCGCAGCTCAGTAATCATGGAGGTGCTGACCAGCCTCTGCAGTGATGAAGAAGTCATCAGATACAGGCAGGAGGTTTTTCGGGACATACTGGCCTCTGAAAAGCTGAGAAAACTGCTCCAGGATATCCTGAACCGCTTCGAGGGCTTGAGCATGCTGACGAAGGAAGCTTCAATACCTGAAGAAGCCAACCTGTGGAAGTATTTTTCGAGGTTCAAGGAACTGGATGGTTTTGTTAAATGTATCGTTGACACCAAACGGGATCTGCAGGGGCTGCCCTTGAATTCAAGAGGCCTGCGCAATTTCCGGGATACTGTCGTCAGAGCCTCGGAGGATCCGGATTTTTTAGCCCTGCAGGCCACACTGTCAAATCTAAGCATTGAAATAGATGAAATTCAAAGCATCACCCTTGGAATAAACTTGGATACCTCTCTCAATCCTATTGAAGCGACGCTGGTATCAGTAAATAAAACAAGATTCAAAGAGAATTCCTGGCTGATGAACATGTTCGCATCCAAGAACCTTGATGTGTCCGATATGGGCTTTATGTCAAGGCTGCATGGCCTTAGCCAGGACAGAAGGCACCCTGTGATGCATCATCTGTACAGAGATATAGAAAGCCTGCTGAAACCGGTTGTCAAGGATATGACTGCCGGCCTCAGAAAGTTTTCCTATATGCATGGCGGTTTTTTATTGAAGCTGATACCTGAGATCACTTTTTATCTTAGCTTTGCGCAATTGTACGCACAGATGTCGGCAGCAGGGATGTCCATGTGTATTCCTGAAGCGGCGGGGATCGGGGAGCGCCTGTTCCAAGTGAAGGGCACCTATAACATAAATCATGCACTGCAGCTTATCAGTCAGCAGAAGAGCCCTTCCGATGAAATAGTACTCAATGATGTAAATTTTGATGAGAATGGACGAATTTTGATACTGACCGGTCCCAACAGAGGCGGAAAAACTGTGTATACAGAGGCGGTGGGCTTGATCCAGGTGCTGATGCAGGCCGGAGTCGCAGTACCGGGAACATGCGCGCGCATGAGCCCTGCTGATGGCGTATATACACATTTTCCCGCAGATGAAAACAAAACTGTCGAGCTTGGAAGGCTGGGAGAAGAGGCAAGGAGGTTTAGCTGCATCTTTAGTGAGGCGACGAAGTATAGTCTAGTCCTTCTGAACGAATCCTTTGCTAGTACAAGCTACACAGAGGGGCTGTATATTGCGCAGGATATTGTCCGGTCTCTGAGGTATCTTGAAGCAAGGGCGTTATTCAATACTCATATGCATGAATTGGCAGCCTGTGCAGATGAGATCAATCAGCAGGTCGCAGGAGACAGCAAGGTGCTGAGTATTGTGACCGGAATGGAGGGCGGGAAGCGGTCATACCGAATAGAGCCCGGACCGCCGCTTGGCAAGAGCTACGCAAGAGAGATCGCAGTGAGTCATGGCATATGTTTTGAGCAAATTGCCGCAATAGTAGATTCAAGGAAAGGGAAATAGGATCATCTCATTATTTAGAGGCGGGTGTACAATTTTTCAAGTCTTTGGATATATCGATTACATAATCTTGGAGATTATGCTATTATTGTAGCTCCAAGATTACCATAATCCTATTTCTGCACAATTATTGCTGAGTAACTTACTAAATAGTTAATTTTTTGTACGGTGGCCTCTAGGCATTTGGCCTCTGGGCGGAAGGGTGACAGTGGTATAATGCTTTACAGCATACAATAATATTACGAACTAAAAGGAGCAGAAATGTACGAACTAGTGATTTTTGATATTGACGGAACAATGATTGATACTGAGAAGGTAGTAAGGGAGTCATACAGCTATGCAATGTTCGAGGAATTGGGAAGGCCACTGACTGACGAGGAGCTGTCGCTTGCCTACGGCATACCGACAATGCAGGCGGTGGAGCGGCTTGGGGCGCGTGATGTGGATGCTGTTGCAGGCAGATACTTCGAAAGTCTCTTTCGGGCTTACAGAGCTGGAGTCGACATCTTCGAGGGTATAACTGATGTACTGGAGGAGCTCAAAAAGCGTGGGATCAAGTGCGGCATCGTAACTTCCCGGAACAGGGAGGAGGTATCGAGCGACACCTCGCTAAAGTCGCTGATGAAGTACTTTGACCATGTGATATGCGCCGAGGACACGGTAAGGCATAAGCCCGAAGCTGAGCCTGTACTCAAGCTTGCTGAAATATCCGGAGTCAAACTGTCCGGGATGGTCTATTTAGGCGATACCTTTTATGACTATATGTGTGCAAGGAATGCCGGAATAGAATTTGCGCTTGCGCTGTGGGGAGCGAGAAATATAGATGGGATAGATCCGGATCATAGGCTGGAGAAACCGTCCGATCTGCTGGATATTATCGGACAGGCTGATGCTGTATGATTGACATACCCAAAATTTTTCCTTTGTGGTTTGACATTGCTGTTGTTGACATATAATAAAAAGAAAATTACAATAAAAAGTAATAATAAACAGCAATAAACGACAAAGGAGATTCTGCGGTGAGCTCATATGTTATTGGAATAGATATAGGAACACAGGGAACAAAGGCTGCGCTGTTCAATGAAGATATGGAGCTGGTGACGACTGCTTTTGAAGAATCCAGGCTGATTTCTCCAAAGCCCGGCACTGTATGGCAGGAACCGGATGACCTTTATATGTCCTGTGCCAGAACGATAAAGGAGCTGCTCGAAAAATCGGGCACAGCTTCATCAGACGTAGCGGCAATCGGAATAGACGGCCAGATGGCGGGTATAATGGGTGTGGACTGTAACGGTCAGGCGTCCACATACTTTGATTCATGGCTCGATACCAGGTGCGGCGGGCAGATGGAAGAAATGCGCGCCCGTGCAGGAAAAAGGATAATAGAGCTGAGCGGCGGACCTGCTACATATGTGCACGGCCCGAAAATACTCTGGTGGAAGCATGAGCATCCGGAGGCCTATAACAAGACTGCGAAATTTGTACTGCCCCAGGCATATGTGGTAGGCAGGATGACCGGACTTTCGGGTGAAGAAGCTTATTTTGACTATACTCATCTGCACTTCTCCTGTCTTTCAGACAATGCAAACAAGAAGTGGTCGGATGAGCTGCTGGAAACATTTAATATTGATAAGAGCAAGATGGCGCGGATAGTGTCTCCTTTTGATATAATGGGCAAGGTCACAGCGGAGTTCGCTGCGATTTCAGGACTGACCGAAGGAATACCGGTCGTTGCAGGGTGTGGCGATACGGCTGCCAGCACGTTCGGCTCAGGCATGTTCGAGAGGGAAATGATACTGGACTGTGCCGGTACGGCATCGGTATTGTGCAGCGTAGTGGACAGCTATGTCCCCGATACGGAGAATGAAACACTCACGATGATGAGAAGCCCGGTGGATGGCCTGTTTCTTCCTTTGGCGTATATAAACGGCGGAGGCATGTGCATACGCTGGTTCCGTGATACACTCAGCGGAAAGCCTGCGGCAGGCTACAAGGAAATAGAGGCGGAAGCGGCTGAAATCGAACCAGGAAGCGAAGGTCTGATATTTATACCCCATTTCTCCGGCAGAGCGCTGCCGAGCAATCCCGATCTCAAGGGTGCATGGCTGGGGCTGGATTTCAAGCATACCCGGGGCCATATGTACCGCGCCGTGATGGAAGCGGTCGCGTATGAGTACGATTATTATCTTTCGGTTTTACGAAGCCTCTACCCTAATGACAGCTTCAGTAGAATGCTGTCGATCGGCGGGGGCTCCAAATCCGCGCTTTTTAATCAGATAAAGGCGGATGTGCTGGGAGTGGATGTGACGACCTTTGAAACGGGTGAAACCGCCCTTTTGGGAAGTGCTGTGATAGCTGCCTGCGGTACAGGCATGTTGTCGGATTACAGGAAGCCTATACAGAAGGTGATGAAAAAGGGCGCGGAATTTGCCGCTGACATTTCAAGACACAATAGCTACAGCCCTTATGCAGGTGCGTATCTGAAGGCCATTGATCAGTTAACTCCGTTTTATAGAAACTATAAATTGATTTAATTAATTTGTTAATTATAGAAAAGTATAAAAGGAGAAAAAGCCATGGCGAAACAGACCGGAGGTATGCTGGCACAGGTACGTCAGCAGGTTATAGCCGAGCTTGTCAACAAAAACGGCAATATTACAGTCAGTGATCTGTGCGACAGATTCAATGTGTCTCCTGCGACTATCAGAAATGATCTGCGTGATCTGGAGGGGCGCAGGATCATAAAGCGCACCCACGGCGGAGCTATAAGCTCAAACAAGACAGCTGCCGAGCTGAGTACCGTTCAAAAGGAGATACGTAACATCAATGAAAAGAGGGCAATTGCAAAAGCTGCGCTTGAATTTATTCAAGAGGGCGATGCCATAGCACTTGATTCCGGAACTACTACATTTGAACTGGCGAGGCTCCTGGGATCATTCAAAAGCCTGACTGTGGTTACCAATGACCTTCAGATCGCATCATGGCTCGAACAGAACACAACAGTAAGCATCATGCTTGCAGGAGGGCTTGTCAGACGCAATTTCCGCTGTACTTCCGGGCAGTCCGCTTTGAATATGCTTTTGATGCTTCATGTTGACAAGGCTTTTGTCGCCGTGAACGGCGTAAGCATAAAAAACGGGCTGACAACGCCTGGGATGGATATGGCCTGCATCAAAAAGCAGATGATCGATTCATCGGATAAGGTGATACTGCTGGCCGACAGCAGTAAGATCGAGAGGACTGCATTTGTGACATATGCTCCTGTTTCAATGGTGGATGTGCTGATAACGGATGGACAGGCGGACAACGGTTTTGTCGATTCTTTACGCGGCGCAGGCGTAAATGTTGTTGTTGCCGATGTTCCTGTAACGGGATGATGCTGTTGCCGGGATCCATCTGCTGTTGTCAGTAGAGCAGACATTCGGAGTATTGAAATGCATAGCTGTTAAGACAGCTATGCATTTTTTACTGTCAGTAATTGTTGATTAGGCCTATATAACCACGTGAAAAGCACTACAATCGATAATAAACAATAAAATTCGATAAAAAACGATTGATTATCAACAAGCAAGGAGTTATAATAAAATAAAAAAGTCACTGACAGGAGCAAACAGAAGATGAGCAAACGTGAATTGGGTATTTGTTTGATTGGATGCGGACGTGCAGGCATGATACATGCACGCAATTTCATGAATAAGGTCCCTGGCGCGCGTATGACTGCGGTGGTGGATGTTGTCGAAGATGCTGCCAAGGCTGCCGCGAACGAGCTGGGAATAGACAAATGGTACACGGACTACAGGCAGATGCTCAATGACGAGTCTGTAGATGCAGTAGTAGTGGTTTCCCCAACCAATCTGCACAGAGATATCGTTATTGATTGTGCAAACGCTAAAAAACACATTTTCTGCGAAAAACCAATGGCTATGAACACCAGGGAATGTGATGAAATGATAGAGGCCTGCGATAAAAATAATGTGAAGCTGCAGATAGGCTTTATGCGGCGCCATGATGTGAGCTTCAGGGAAGCAAGGAAGCTTCTGGAGGAGGGAGCCATCGGCGATCTGGTGCAGATCCATTCCTGCACGCGGGGACCGAGCAAGCCGCGCCCATGGATGTATGACCTGAAGAAATCAAACGGTATCCTGGCAGAGGTAAACAGCCACGATATAGATTCGATCCGCTGGTTTGCCGGCAGTGAAATAAAAGAACTATATGCAGTGGCAGGCAATTTTAGAAACCCCGAAGCTAAAGCCGAGTATCCCGATTATTACGACAGTGTTTTGATGAACGGTGTCTTCGAAAACGGAGTGCAGTTCTCAATAGATGGCGCGGCTTATGTACAGTATGGCTATGATTCCAAAATGGAGATCATCGGAACAAAGGGAGTCCTGCATGTAGGACGCACAGATGCCAACTTTGTAAAATGCACAACTGTAGAGAACGGAACTTCCACACCATTTATAAACAGCTGGATGACATTGTTTATCGATGCGTATCTTGCTGAGGATATTGCTTTTGTTGAAGCTATCAATAACGATACCCCAACCAAAGTGACAGGCTGGGACGGCAGACAGGCCGTGAGCATAGTTGAAGCCGGCAATCGTTCTATTGAGACTAAAAGTATCGTAAGACTGTAACATAAATACAAGACCAAATAGGAGGCTTATCAATGCTTAGTTTGAAGCTGTACGGACCCAATGATATCAGACTTGTGGAAACAGACATTCCGTTCATAAATGATAATGAACTGCTGCTCAAGACCGATGCCGCAGCAATATGCGGCACAGACATCAGGATGTGGCAGAACGGGCACAAGGGTGTGGATGAGGAGCATCCTTTGACATTGGGGCATGAATTCGCAGGCACCATAGTCAAGGTCGGCAAAAATGTCCCTTTTTATAAGGAAGGGATGCAGGTTGCCATACAGCCGAATATAGGATGCGGTATCTGTGACCGCTGTGTTTCCGGCAATTTTCATCTTTGTGATGACTACAGGGCTTTCGGAATAAACATGGACGGAGCCTTTGCGGAATATGTCCGCATCCCGGCCGACGCAGTGCTCCGCGGCAATCTGATGCTGCTGCCGGAGGGAGTTACTCCTGCGGAAGCAGCAGTTACCGAGCCTCTATCTTGTGCTTACAACGGTTTTACCAAGTGCTTTGTAAAGCCGGGTGAATATGCATTGGTGGTAGGAGCCGGCCCTATCGGAAACAGCCATGCGATGCTTCTGCATATGGCCGGGGCATCGGTGCTGATGAACGACTTGTCACAGGAACGACTGGATCAGTGCAAGAAGATAATGCCGTATATCGAAACTTACAGCGGCAATGACCTGGCGGGCTTTGTCAAGCAATGGACCCGCGGAAGGGGCCTGGATATTGCGATCACCGCATGTCCCGTGCCACAGGTTCAGGCGGCCATGCTTCCGCTGATGAATTATGGCGGCAGAGTCAATTTCTTTGGCGGTATCCCTGCAAACAAGCAGCCGGTTGCAATCGACACAAATATCGTACACTATAAGGAGCTGTATCTGACCGGTTCCACAAGATCAAGCATTGCTCAGTTCAGAAAGACATTGGAGTTTGTGGCCCAGGGATTGCTGAACGTAAAGGATATGATAACCGACCGATATGAATTGAAGGATATTGCAGCCGGCTTTGAAAATGTCAGGCAGGCCAAGGGTATCAAGCATGTGATCGAATTGGGAAAGTGATCTTTTTTGCAGTTTATTTTCTGTTTAGTTAATAGCAATAATATTTATACGGGAGGTCCTATAAATGAAAGTTCGTCTGGTTCCATTATATTTTGCCGAAGCAAACGAACGTGAAAGGCAGGAATTCCAGGATCAGATGGCCCGCCTTCGCGATTTTTACAACGATACAGCCGAGTTTCTTACAGAAGTCCGTGTCGGAGATCCCATACCCGAGGCTGATGCCATAGTATTTCCTCAGCTGATTTTCGCGGCATTCCGTCATGATGAAGAGCTGAAAGCCTGCGGGCTGCCCATGGTGGTGCTGACATCCCGTTTTGGCACGGTTGAAATGTGGGACTGGGAGATCGTCACATACCTTCGTGACCTTGGCTGCACCGTATTTTCACCCTATAGCCTGGAAATGGCAAAGACCGTGCTCAGGGCGATCGCAGTCAGGCGCTCTCTTAAAGCCGGCGCCAAGTTCCTCATGTTTCAGGATTCCCCGGGAGAAGGCATGCAGGCGAATATTTTCAAGCGCTTCTACTGGTGGGAGAAGGAAAGCACCGAACAAATGGAGGAGGTCTTCGGCTGCAAGCTGATATACCGCAGCTGGAAGGAAGTAAGCGAGCGCGCGAGGCGGATATCCGACGATGAGGCAGCCAGGGTAAGTGCAGACTGGAACATTAACCAGGAGGGCGTCTGTGAAATGGCATACCTTCGGGCAGTTAAGATTTATATAGCAGTAAAGGAAGTTATTGATGAAATCGGCGATGTGGCGGGTGTAGGATCAAACTGTCTGAACGAGTCATTTAATTGTGATACCACACCATGTCTTGCCTGGAATATGCTTTATGAGCGTGACAACATCATATTTGCATGCGAGGGCGATACACTGACACTGCTTTCAACCTATATAATAAATCGCTCTCTGGACAAGCCGATAATGATGACCAATCTGTATCCTTTCCTGGTCGGAATGGCGGCGCTTGCGCATGAGCGTATTGATAAATTCCCAGACATAGAGGATCCCGATAACCATGCACTTGGAGTCCATTGCGGCTATTTCGGGCTGGCGGCCAGAAGCTTTTGTACAGAATGGACGCTTCGTCCAAAGGTTCTTGAAATAGTGAACGATGATGCGATAGTGGTCGACTGCCGTATGCCCAAAGGTAAGATAACTTTGGCAAAAATTTATCCCGGCTTCAGGAAGTTAAGTGTAATAGAGGCCGAGATCGAGGATTATGTGCAGTATCCGGGCTCTGATTGCAGGAATGGCGCTTTGATCCGTTACAAGGACGGTCATAAGGTGATGGACGCTCTTTGTTCACATCACTCACTGATCATCACAGGCGATGTCAGACCTCAGCTGAGGCAACTGGCCAGAGTCTTTGACTTTGATGTTACCGAGCTGTAGAGAATTTTCGGAAGTGTGCCCTCCTGTCCCATAACCAGGGAGGGCCCTTCTCTCTTCAATAAATTTATCTTGGCTGACTGATTTTATATCATTCAATATGAAATTTTAGGAGTATATCCCTATTAATTCTATCGTTTAATAGAGTACGGCTGTTGTTTTTTGTTGAATGCGGGAGAAAGTCAACTAATATATTGTATAAATATTATCGTATATTAATGAATTTTTTCGTTTATTATTGACATGTTAAGTCTCAACTGTTATATTAATTTATGAGAACTGATTATAACAAGTTGCATAGCAACATCGAATGAGAAGAAATCAAAAGGCCAGTATTAGTGGACTTACAATAATTTAGTATTTTTAAAATGCAATCGAAAACTACGGCAGTAAATGGAGAAATTGTTATGATGATTGGTGCTAGCTCTTATATATGGGTATCACCCTTTACTACCAACAAAATAGATCAATTGGCTCACGCAAAGGAACTCGGCTTTGATGTATATGAGATCGCTGTTGAAGAGCCTGATTCCATAGACGATGCAAAAGTACTGGCAGAAGCTCAGCGAACAGGCATAGCTGTTCATGTGTGCGGCGCTTACGGCGAAACCAGGGATATAAGCAGCGATGTGCCGGAATACCGTGAAAACGGCATGGCATACGGAAAACGTCTGATAGACATGGCATCGGCGCTTAACTCACCGTATGTAGCGGGACCGATGTATGCGGCAGTAGGAAGGACACGTCTGGCATCAAAGGATGAAAAACAGCGTCAGATGAAGCTGGCGTCGGAGAATATGAAAAAGCTTGCCGATTATGCAGCAAAAAAGGGTGTAAAGTTGGCAATCGAGCCGCTCAATAGATTTGAGACGGACTTTATCAATACCGTAGAACAGGGACTGTCATTTTTGGACACGGTAGGCTTTGACAATGTGGGATTCCTTCTGGATACCTTTCATATGAATATTGAAGAGAAGTCGCTGCCTGATGCCATACGTATGGCAAAGGGCAAAATATTCGACTTTCATGCATGTGCTAATGACCGGGGCACTCCCGGTGAGGACAACCTTGACTGGGATGCAATACGCAGCGCTCTAATCGATGCTGACTATAGCGGGCCTGTCGTTATTGAATCCTTTACTCCCGAAATAAAGGAAATAGCCAAGGCGGTCTCACTTTGGAGACCATTGGCTGAAAGCCCGGACTGCCTTGCCCGGAACGGTTTGCATTTTCTGCGCTCCGTATTCGGATGAATTACTTTGACACATACAGCAAATGCTGTTTGTGATATAAAAAAAAACCTTACTAGATGAAGGAGGAAGAAAATGAAGAAATTATTTGTAGTTGTACTGTGTCTGGTACTCGCGTTAACATCTGTTGCATGTTCTTCACAGAAACCGGCCGATCAGACTCCTGGTCAAACTCCTGCTGAAACACCTGCACAGACACCGGCAGAGACTCCGGCAACAACTGAAAAGGGCCTTATCGGTATTTCAGTTCCTGAAGCACCTACAGGATGGGTTGCAGCAGTGCAATGGGCCGCTGACCAGACAGCAAAGAGACTTGGCCTGAATTACAAGCTCCTTGTCTCAGCAGATGAAAACACCCAGGCAAATCATATTGATGAACTTATCCAGCTTGGATGTGAATCTATCGTTCTGATGCCGCATAACGATACACTCGGTACTGCTGCACAGAAAATAAAGGATGCCGGCATTAAGCTGATCAACTTTGACCGTACACTCGGCGCAACTGAGCCTGACTATTATGTGGCTGGCGACAACTACCAGATGGGCGTTATAGGCGCTGACTACATTGCTGAGAAGCTCGGCGGCAAAGGTAAGGTCGTTATAGCTAACATACCGGCATACGGCGAAATATTCAACACACGTGTTAAAGGCTTCAGAGATACAGTAGCTGAAAAGTATCCTGGAATCGAGATCCTGCAGGAATACGGCGCAGAAAATGGCGCTCCCGAAACAGGTCTTCGTATAATGACAGATATACTGACTGCTTATCCTGACGGAATTGATGCTATCTACTCCACAGATGATGAGCTTTCAATAGGACTTATCCAGGCAATCAATGAAGCAGGACGTATAAATGACATTAAGGCTATCACAGGTGGCGGCGGATCACAGGCTTACTTCAAAGTAATGGAGCAGTATCCTGAAATGGGAATATCCTCTCAGACATACGATCCCTACATGATAATCACCTGCGTAGAGCTGGCAGCAGGCTTGCAGGAAGGCAAGACTTACGATGCAAAAGTTATCATTCCTGCCAAGACTCTTGACAGAGGCACTTACAAGGCATGGCTCGATGAGAACCATATCACAGCTGATGCTCCGTACTAAGATACAGGTATAGAGAATCAAACCAACTAAATCAAAATTTATACAGGAGACGGCGACAAGCCGTCTCCTGTATAAATCAACAATGAAGAAAATCAATAGTATTATATTTTACCAGACAGAGTCACAGTGTCGCTGTGATTTCGAGAAATAAGCGAGGAGACTAACATGGAAAATTGCTCATTGCAGATGCAGGACATTGTTAAATCGTACAACGGAGTTACGGTTTTAAAAAGTGTCAGTCTCAATGTGCGGCAGGGCGAAATCCACGCACTGTTAGGCGAAAACGGGGCAGGCAAAACAACACTGATGAATATTCTGGGTGGAGTCATTCAAAAGGATTCGGGAGAGATCTCACTGTTTGGAAAACCGGTGAAAATTACATCGCCGGCAGAATCTCAAGCCCTTGGTATTGCATTTATCCATCAGGAGCTGAATGTAGTAAATGATCTGATGGTATATGAGAACATGTTTCTTGGGCACGAGCTTCATAGAAAATCCGGAATACTTGATGTTAAGAGAATGTGTGAGGAAACTGTCAGAGTTTTCAATAAAATGAATGTTTCCATCGATCCCAGAATAATGATGAGGAATCTGGAGACCTCCTACAAGCAGGTCGTGGAAATTGCCAAGGCATTGCTGATGGAAGCGAAGCTGATCATAATGGATGAGCCGACGACATCACTGACACAAAAAGAGATCGACAATGTATTTGAAGTAATAAGAGGGTTGACCAAGGATCACGGAGTAACAGTAATATTCATTTCGCATAAACTCGGCGAAGTTGTAGATTTTTGTGACAGCTATACTGTATTACGGAATGGTGAAAATGTATCTGCCGGCAGTATAATGCAGGAGAACGGAACCAAGATCTGTCAGACTGATATAGCCAGGATGATGGTTGGAAGGGATGTACTCAGCCAGCAGGTATATGAGGAACACAAGATAGGCAAACCGCTGCTTGAAGTAAAGGATATAAAGGTGGATACCCGTGTCAAGGGAGTAAGCTTCACTCTCAGAGAGGGTGAGATCCTTGGTATTACCGGTTTGCTGGGTGACGGAAAGGATGAGATGGTGCGTGCATTGTTCGGGGATCTGTGCTGTACCGGTACAGTATTAAAGAACGGCAAGCCGCTGAAAATACGTCATCCTTCTCAGGCAAAATGCAATGGCATAGGCTATCTGCCGCCAAACCGTAAAGAAAATGCAATAATCAAAGACTTGTCCGTTCAAGATAATATTACCATAACAGCGCTTGAGAAATGCCGCTGTGGAATCGCACTGAACAAGAAGAGAGAACGTGTTGTTGCACAGGATTTTGTGGATAAGCTGCGTATTAAGGCAGGAAATATACAAAATAAAATTACCAGCCTTTCAGGCGGTAATCAACAGAAGGCGGTATTGTCAAAGTGGCTCAATGCAAAACCGGAAATAATGATAATGTCGAATCCGACTCAGGGTGTCGACGTTGGTGCAAAAAATGAGATATATACCGAAATAATGAAGCTTGCCAAGCAGAATATTGGAGTGATCGTAACATCGGGCGAAGCTCAGGAGATAATCAAGCTTTGTGACCGCGTGCTTGTAATGTATCATGGAGAGCTTCGCGGCGAGCTGCGGCGGGATCAGCTGACGGAAGAGAATATAATGATACTGTCTACTGGCGGCAGTATAAACTAATTTGTGGGGGACGGAAAAATGCAAAATACAATTACCAAGCAGAGATTTGGTCTGAATTCTCTGAAAAAGTTTGCAAGCAGCAACAGCATTGTACTTGTTGTGCTTGCGATGATATTCGTTGCGACACTGGCTGAAGGTTCACAGTTCTTATCGCTGCAGAATTTCATGAACATTTTGCGAAATCATTCTGTTATCGGCATAATTGCACTGGGCATGTCTTTTGTCATTATTTCGGGCAACATAGATCTTTCTGTCGGTGCACAGATGGTTGCTGTCGCGGCTATTACTGTTTCGTTTGTAAATAGTACGGGAAATGTTGTGGTTGGTATAATAATCGCCATATTGTCAGGCTGTCTGATGTCGACCGCAACCGGCATTATTGTTACAAAAGGACGTGTGCCTTCTTTTATCGTAACACTTGGCATGCAGTATATATACCGCTCTTTAAGCATGTTCTTCATGTCAGGCGGCGGTTTCTATCTTGACAAGGCAAAGGCACCATTTTATACAGAGATCTCAAACTACAACCTTTTCGGTAAGATACCAATGTCGGTAATATACTACTTCCTAATGTTTATATTATTCTGGTTCATATCCAGGTATACAAAGCTGGGAAGACATATATACGCGGCAGGTTCAAATGAAAAAGCCACAAGGCTTTCCGGTATAAATACCGACAAGATAAAGATACTTGCATATACACTGCTGGGTTTTGCGATTTCTGTTGCAGCTATCGTGGAAAGCTCCAGGATGGGTTCTATAAATTCAACATCCTCCGGTAATGCATATGAGCTCAACGCTATAGCAATGACAGTAATCGGCGGCATCTCGATGGAAGGCGGCAAGGGTAAGATATCAGGCGCGCTTTACGGTATGCTGATACTGGGTATTATCAACAACATGATAACACTGCTTGGTGTGAATGTGTACCTGATCAACGCCTTCAAGGGATTGATCATAATCGGTGCGGTTCTTCTTCAGAGAAAGGACAGAGAGCTTTAATCCGGACTGTTAGCCAATATTCCGGCCGGGTCTGTATGCCGGCCGGGTTATTGGTAAAGAATAAATATAAAAACCAACAGGAGGGTTATACACATGAAGATCGGTATTGACAGTTATTGTTTTCACAGACTTTTTGGTGAAGTCTATGATTTTCAGGAAAAGCCTGAAAAGTTAAAAACCGTTGACGATTTCCTTGAGTTTGCAAAGAAACTGGGCGTTGATGGTGTTTCGCTTGAAACCTGCTTTTTGCCGAGCCTTGACGACGGTTACCTGAAAGAGCTGGGAGCGAAGATAAAGGACTATGGTTTTGACACAGTATTTGCCTGGGGCCATCCCAACGGCCTGGAGAGAGGTCTTAATCCGGAAGCTTTTGAAGAAATGAAGGCGCTGATACCAAAGACACGTCTAATTGGCACTGACGTTATGAGAATAACCGGTTCGGCCTTCGATTGGCGCCATGAAAATCATCGTGACCATATAGCAAGGCTCATACCCATGTACAAGGAAGCCACAAAGATCGCCGAGGCTCATGGCGTAAAGCTGGCAGCTGAAAATCATCTTGACTATACATCTGATGAGATGCTTGAGATGATACAGGCAGTAAATTCTCCCAACTTCGGCATCAACTTTGACACAGGCAACTTTCTGCGTCTTCTGGATGATCCGGTGGCTGGCATGGAAAAACTGGCTCCATATGTATTCTCTACTCATATTAAAGATCTTAAGCTCCATCCGACAGCAAAACCGACAGATTGGTATTTCTTCTGCGGAGTACCGGTAGGCTTCGGAATGGTCGACAATCTCAAGCTGGCTGAATTGCTGAGCAAGGCGGGCTACAAGGGCTTCCTGGCGGTCGAGATTGATGCTCCGGCTCCTGAGTGGCTTGGTATGGAAGAAGAGGCTATAGCAATAAGTGTCAAGAATCTTAAGAAGATCGGTGCAAAGTTTGCTTAAGAGGGTATTAATGAGATATACATATGTGAATACACAGGGTATATCATAAAGCAGCAGGAGGCTTTATATGGGAAAGAAAAAGCTTAATGTCGCCATGATAGGCGGCGGATTTATGGGCAAAGCCCACAGCAATGCATGGCGCAGAGTCGGTGAATTCTTCGATACTGATTACGAGATCGTATTAAAGGTCATTGCAGGCAACAAGACACCACTGGAGGACTTTGCAGAACGCTGGGGCTATGAAGAAGTGACATATGACTGGCGGACCGTGATGGAACGGGATGATATAGATATCGTAGACATCGGTACGCCAACCTTTGAACATAAGGAAATGGCAATTGCAGCGGCAAAAGCAGGCAAGCATATAGTGTGTGAAAAGCCCTTTACACTTACCTATGGCGATGCCAAGGAGATGGTAGACGCGGTCGAAAAGGCCGGCGTGGTCCATTATCTGAACCACAACTATAGAAAGGCGCCAGCAGTATCTTATGCGAAGCAGCTGATCGATGAAGGCAGGATAGGGACCGTATATCATTGGCGCGGCGCATACCTGCAGGATTGGATCACTGATCCGAATTTCCCGCTCTCGTGGCAGCTGCGCAAGGATAAGGCAGGAGGAGGCCCGCTGTTTGACCTTTCCTCTCATGCAGTCGATCTGGCCCGCTTTTTGATCGGCGAACCTGAAGCTGTCACTGCAGTCAACAAGACATTTATTAAAAAGCGTCCGCTGCCGGGCGTTGGAGCTACGGCATTCACAGCCGGCACAGGTGCAAGTGCCACCGAGATGGGCGATGTTGAAGTGGATGATGCATCCTTTGCAATAGCCGAGTTTGAGAACGGAGCGCTGGGAAGCATTGAATCCTCGCGGTTTGCAGTGGGAAGAAAGAACTATAACGATTTTGAACTCTATGGCAGCAAGGGGGCCCTGAGGTTCAATCTGGAGCGTATGAACGAGCTCGAATTCTTTGACTTTACTGAACAAGGCAGGGAACAGGGCTATCGCAGGATACTTGTCACAGAGGCGGATCATCCGTATCTGTCGGCATGGTGGCCGTCGGGTCATATAATTGGCTATGAGCATACGTTTGTAAATGCATTCTATGATTTCCTCAATGCAGTAGCAGGAAAGGGTGTAATCAAGCCTGATTTTAATGATGGCGCGCAAATCATACGTATTCTTGAGGCGATTCGCAAGTCCAGTGACGAAGGACGCAGAGTTACCATAAACGAAATAAAATAATCCGCAGGATATGCAGCAGGACATATAGCAGAATATACAGTACAGACGCAGCAGGATTTACATCAACAATTGCATAACATCACAGGACTGAATCAAATGAAGGCGCATCAATGATGCGCCTTCATTGTGTTTTAGCGGGGCCGGTCCAGCTTTTTGCCATTTTTGTTGATTATTTTCTCAAAAAAAGTTATAATGTTATTACTAAGACATATTACCAGGTCATATAATAAAGTGATAATATTACAGCAATGCCAGGGCAGGGAAATTCCGATTCATACCAAGTGATGGAGGGTGTTATGAAGGCAGATATCGAAATCATCAACAGAGATGGACGAAGAATAGTTAAAGGACTCGGATTTTATGAACCTAAAGTAGTCAAAGACCTTAGGGAACTGATCAAGGGAAGCGCTGAAGGATATGGGGACAGGACTGCCTTTAAGATCAAGGACAAAGAGGGCAGGATAACCAGCAAAACCTATAGGGAGCTGGATTCGGATGTGGACAGTCTTGGAACGGCACTTGTTTCCCTCGGACTCAAAGGTATGAGGATGTCTATAATAGGAGAGAACCGTTATGAGTGGGGCGTTTGCTATTTTGCCATTGTCAACGGTACAGGGATCGCTGTACCCCTCGACAGGCACCTGCCGCAGAACGAGGCTGAGAACCTGATCGACAGAGGCAAGGTCGAGGTGATCTTCTACAGCCTGGCGTATCATGGGATGATGCTTGATATTGCCGGTAAAAACCCCGGAATGAAGTACTTTATCTGTATGGAAACAATCACCGCAGGCACCGGGGACGATCCCAGGTTCATTACTTTGCCCGGGCTTATTGAGAAGGGCAGGAAGCTGCTGGCTTCGGGGGACAAATCCTTTACAGGTGCTGATATTGACAGGGAGAAGATGTCAGTGCTGTTGTTCACCTCAGGTACGACAAGCATGTCCAAGGGCGTCATGCTGTCCCATGCAAATCTGGCAGCCAATGTAACCTCAATAACAACAATGATAAAGGTGTATCCTACAGATACACATCTTTCGCTGCTCCCATACCACCATACCTTCGAGAATACGGTCGGCCTGATGTTCATGCTGCACACCGGTGTTTGCATAGCCTACTGCGATGGAGTCAAGCATATCGTTCAGAATTTGAAGGAGTACAATGTTACTATTCTGGTGGCGGTACCTGCTATCTTTGAAGCGATGTACAGAAAGCTTCAGGAGGGCATCAAGAAATCCGGAAAGGATAAGCTCTTGAAGGCTATTATAAAGCTGTCGGACTTGCTCAGGGCGGTCGGTATAGATCTCAGGAGAAAGCTCTTTAAGAGCGTCTTTGAGCAGCTGGGCCCCGGTCTCCGGGTAGCGGTGTCCGGTGCAGCTGCGCTTGACAGGGAAGTGGTCATAGGCTTTGATAAAATAGGCTTCAATCTGCTGCAGGGCTATGGACTGACAGAAGCGGCGCCTGTTATTTCATCAAACAATGATTATGTCAATGTCCCCGGAACTATAGGCCATCCTATGTACGGCATTGATGTAGCTATAGATGCTCCGGATGAGAACGGGATCGGAGAAATAATATCACGAGGTGGTAATGTTATGCTCGGGTATTACGAGGATCCTGCGGCAACGGCCGATTCCTTTACTGAGGACGGCTGGCTCAGGACCGGAGACATAGGATATATCGATGAGAAAGGCCTTATCAGGATAACCGGCCGTGCGAAATCAATGATAGTGCTCAACAGCGGAAAAAAGGCATTTCCTGAGGAGTATGAGGTACAGCTCAACAACATCCCGGGAATCAAGGATTCCTTTGTGTGGGGAAATACAGCTCCGGACGGAGATATTCAGATCTGCGCCAAGCTGGTCATCGACAAGGATAATGCAGGTGATGGGAAGGGCGGTATTTTGCCTGAGAGCGAGCTTGCGGCGAAGTTTGATGTAGCTATTAAGGAAATAAATAAAACGGTGCCCCAGTATAAGATAATCCGCTATTTCGTAATGACTGAGGAGGAACTGGTCAAGGCTAACGGAATAAAGACCAAGAGGCACATTGAGCAGGAGAAGGTCAAGGATATGCTCGAGAAAGCGGGCGTTGATATACGCAAGGTTAGCGGACATTTCATTGAGAGGCTCTAAAAGTAGAATTGAATCATGGGGACGGATTTTCTGTTTCTGTTTAGTACATGAGGAAGGCCGGTTAAGCATTCAATGACTGCAAGCGCTACAGATTCTTCGGCATCATGCAATTCAAATGAGGCAACAGGCTCCACAACCTGCGGCACGGATGCCGTAGGCGCTGCGTCCCGAGCCATGGACGGCGAGTGACCAGCGCCCTCATTTGAATAAGTGATGCCGACTAGAAGCTGTGCGCGCAGCAGTCTGAATGAGTACCGGCATTCCTCATGTACAGAACTTGAACAAGATATCCGTCCCTCGCTTTCATTTTTTGGTTCATTGACATTCTGCGTACGGGACAATAAAATTAAGATGGACGAAAATGAAGTAAAGCAGAGGTATGGCATGATCTATACTGTTACGCTGAATCCTGCGGTCGACAAAACCGTGGTGATAAATGAGTTTTCGGTTGGGAACGTCAACAGGGTCTCATCGATCAGACTAGATGCCGGAGGCAAAGGCATCAATGTGTCAAAGGTAATAGCAAGCCTGGGCGGCAGGAGCATTGCCATGGGTATACTCGGAGGTGCGTCGGGAAGCTTTGTTAAGGATTACCTGGATAACCGAGGTATAGAGAATGATTTCTTATTCATAAATGGAGAAACCAGAACAAATCTCAAGGTCATAGACAGTGTAAGATGTACCAATACAGATATCAATGAGCCCGGGCCTTGTGTGAGCGTCAATGATCTTGATATACTGCAGCAAAAACTGCTCGATAAGGCAGGGCACAAATCAATCGTGGTTTTCTCAGGAAGTGTACCGGATAATGTTGATAAAACCATATACGCCCGCTGGATAGAGGCAGTAAAGCGAAAAGGTGGGATGGCGGTACTGGATGCCGACAGGGAGCTTTTGAAGAACGGTATCAAAGCAGGTCCATACCTGGTGAAACCAAACATACATGAGCTGGGGCAGCTTTTTGATACTGTCATAGAGGAGGCGGGACAAGCCGAGAGATACGCCAGGCGGCTTGTCAAGGAATTCGGGATAGAACTGGCAGTGGTTTCACTGGGTGAAAATGGCGCTCTTTTTGTTGATAAAACCAGGTCACTGCTGGCTCACGGCCTCAAGGTAGGTGTAAAGAGCACTGTTGGAGCCGGAGACGCATTGGTGGCCGCCATTGCTCATTCCATGGACACCGGAGCCGGATTTGAGGAGTCTGCCAGACTGGCAACGGCCTGCTCTGCAGCTAATGTTACGACCTCAGGCACTCAGGCGGCAGACAGGTCATTGATCGATGAACTGCAAGGACAGGTCATGCTTGAGTACCTGTAAGGCATTGATAGGAATGGTACTCATACAAATTGCTGTTGTATGATATATTCTATAAACAATTTGATTGACCAATAATATTAATCCGGAGGTGCATGAAATATGATTCAACCGTATGATCTCAGTCTCGAGGAACTAAAAATATACAAGCCTGCCTTGACGAGGGAGCCGGACTTCGAAGACTTCTGGCAAATGACTAAAAAGGAACTGGCGAAGACCCCTGTTAAGTATGAACTGCTGCCATATGATTATCCCTCCAAGGGCGTGAAGGTGTTCAGATTATCGTACCCTGGTTTTATGAATGCCAATATCGACGGCTGGTTTGCCATACCCGACGGTCCCGGAAAATACCCGGGGATCGTTCTGTACCACGGTTATAACTGGGCGGCGGACGGGAATATCCATGAGACAGTCGATCTGGCGCTGCACGGATATGCTGTGCTTCATATGCTTGTACGCGGGCAGCACGGAAAGAGTGTTGATAACATTGTGACCTCCCATGGAAACACTACCGGATGGATGGCCAAGGGAATCCTTTCTAAAGACGAGTACTATTACCGGGCAGTGTATATGGACAGTGTCAGAGCTGTTGAAATACTGGCCTCAATGAGCGACGTTGACAAAGACCGGATCGGTGTTATAGGAGGCAGCCAGGGAGGTGCATTAACATTGGCTGCTGCGGCGCTTTCCGACATACCTGCAGTTGCAGCTGCAACCCACCCTTACCTGTGCCATTTTAACCGTGCCATAGATATTACGCCGAGGATGCCGTATCTGGAGCTGAATGAATTTTTCCGCAGATACTCGGACCCGGAAGTGGAAGAGCAGGCCAAAAGGACATTAACTTATTTTGATGTAATGAATCTGGCTCCTATGGTAAAATGCCCTGTACTTGTAGCATCAGGCCTTGTTGATGATATTACGCCGCCGTCTACTATATTTGCGGCCTACAATCATATGACCTGTCCCAAGGAGATTGCAGTATATCGGTACCATGGCCACGAGTACATACCTGGTTTTGTTGAGAAGAGGCTGAGAATGCTTATGAAACACCTTCAGGAGTAAATAGTATGCAGTTTATATGCGGCAGGCAACCCTGCCGCATCTTTACTAGTCACGAGGCTATGGCTCAATCAACCGACGTCTTTAGACTATTTTCTGACTATAGGCCTTGATTGCCGCCAGATCAGTTATGCTGTCTAATAATTCCCCATTACTATTTCTGATAATCAATGTCGGAGCGGTTTTGACTTTGTATTGCACTGCCAGTGCCGGGTCATTGGAAGCATCAATGATGCTGTATTCCATATTAGCCTTATCCAGTACAGCTTTTACTATTTTACAGTTTGGGCATGAAGGTGTTGTGAACAAAATGACATTTCCGTATTTGCTTTCTGTTTGTCCCGGCGGGCTGGAGATCCGGCCTGCGTTTTTACCTGTTGCGGTATCAGATCTGGCAAGGGAATATACCTTTCTGGCCTTGAATTCTTCAAGCTTCCCATTATTCCAGTTTTGTACCGGTCTGTAGTATCCGGTGATCCTGCTGTACACCTCTGCTGATTTGCCGCAGGTAGGGCAGATAAACTGTTCTCCCGCAATATAGCCGTGGTCATGGCATACCGAATAGGTCGGCGATATAGTATAATATGGCAGTTTATAGTTCTCTGCAATTGTACGCACGAGCTTTGCGGTTGCCTCCCACCCGGGCAGTTTTTCTCCCAGGAAGGCATGAAAAACTGTACCTGAGGTATATAATGTCTGAAGCTCATCCTGGACATCCAATGCCTGGAAAATATCTTCGGTATAGCCAACAGGGAGGTGCGAGCTATTGGTATAATAGGGTGTATTTGTGTTTTCAGAAGCTGTAATTATATCCGGATACTGTTGGGAATCATGCTTTGCCAGCCTGTACGATGTGGATTCTGCTGGTGTTGCTTCAAGATTATAAAGATCCCCGTATTTTTCCTGATAGCTCATCAGGCGCTCTCGCATATGGTTAAGCACCTCTTTTGCAAACATAATAGTATCTGGATGGCTCATGTCCTTGCCAAGCCACTTTGCATTCAACCCTGCTTCATTCATTCCGACGAGGCCGATGGTCGAGAAATGATTGTTGAAGGATTTGAGATAATGCTTGGTATAAGGATACAGCCCAGCATCAAGAAGACGTGTAATGACAGTGCGTTTGGTTTTAAGAGAGCGAGCTGCAATATCCATTAAATGATCCAGTCTTTGATAGAATTCTGTCTTGTTTTCTGAAAGGTATGCAATTCTCGGCAGATTGATCGTAACAACACCTATGGACCCTGTGCTCTCACCGCTGCCAAAATATCCCCCAGCCTTTTTCCTCAGTTCTCTTAAATCTAGCCGTAAACGGCAGCACATGCTTCGGACATCGCTAGGCTCCATTTCACTGTTAATATAGTTTGAGAAATAGGGAGTCCCATATTTGGAGGTCATCTCAAAAAGCAAGCGGTTATTCTCAGTATCTGACCAGTTAAAGTCTCGTGTAATGGAATAGGTAGGAATAGGATACTGGAATCCGCGGCCGTTTGCATCACCCTTGATCATTACTTCAATAAATGCTTTATTGACTATATCCATTTCAGGCTGGCAGTCTTTATAGCAAAAGTCCATTTCCTTTCCGCCTACGATTGCAGGCTGGTCAGCCAGGTCCTTTGGGACTATCCAGTCAAGGGTAATATTTGTGAATGGGGCCTGGGAACCCCAGCGGCTGGGAGTATTTACACCGTAAATAAACGACTCTATACTTTTTTCGACCTGGTTGTAGGTTAAACTATCTTTTTTTACAAAGGGAGCAAGATAGGTGTCAAATGACGAAAAAGCCTGTGCTCCGGCCCATTCGTTCTGCATGATGCCGAGGAAATTGACCATCTGGTTGCACAGGGTCGCCAGATGGCTGGCAGGAGATGAGGTGATTTTACCTGGGATCCCGCCAAGGCCTTCCAGTATCAGATCCTTCAGGGACCAGCCTGCACAATAGCCGGTAAGCATGGACAGATCATGGATGTGGATATCGCAACTGCGGTGTGCATCGGCAATCTCCCTGTCATATATCTCAGACAGCCAGTAGTTTGCTGTTATAGCGCCGGAATTGCTCAGGATTAGGCCGCCTACGGAATAGGTGACCGTTGAATTTTCTTTTACGCGCCAATCGTTTGCCTTTACATAATTATCAACAAGATCCTTATAATTGAGCATCGAGGACTTTATACTGCGCATGTTTTCATGCTGTTTGCGGTAGAGAATATATGAGCGGGCGACTTCAGTATAGCCTGCCTGTATGAGTACAGATTCGACACTATCCTGAATATCCTCCACATGGATCACGCCATTTTGTATTTTCGGCTGAAAATCTGCAGTGACCTTAAGTGCCATGAAATCAATGATATTTTCATCCCAGCTGATATTCCTTGATTTAAATGCCTTTTTCATTGCGGTCGATATCTTGTCCAGCTTAAACTCGGCAATAGAGCCATCTCTTTTTTGTACCTGATATGTATTCATAATATTTCCTCTCATAAAGTAAAAATTTAGTAAGAAAAATGATGCCGAATAGCTTGGTATGCGTTAATTCCCTGTGATGCGCACACTTGTATTGGGTATAATGGGTAAAATGCTTTGCCGTAAAGCTTCCATCTCAATTGCACTATAGCCGTGCAGTCCGGATCTCATTACGTTGGAGGAGTTCTGAAAGCTCTGTAGAAATAGTTTGGATGTTCCAATGCCCCAGGCATTGAATTGTAAAATATTTTCCTTATTATGCAGTTCGCGGACAATTGTCGACCTGAACTCGTAAGCGATGCTGCTATTTTGTATTAGAGATATGCTTTTTCTAAATTGAGAAAGACCGATCGATTCATGGCCGCATGTTTCGGCATACCGCGAAAGACAGTTTTTTATATCCATAGCAACATAGTCGATGAGCCTCAGATCCAGCAGCATGGCCAGTTTTTCAGGGAAACCGCCATTTGTGTCAAGCTTGACTAAATAGCCCAAACTTTTTACGTCCTTAATAAAATCCACTATTCCATCCTGCATCAACGGTTCTCCGCCGCTGATACAGACTCCTTCAATAACATTGTTTCTTTTTTTCAGATATGAGATGGCCTCGTCGGTACTAAAGTCTGTTGGTTCATTGGGGTTCGCGAGGGCCAGCTGTGCGTTGTGACAAAATGGGCATCGAAGCTGACAGCCTGGTGTAAAGACGGTACAAGCGAGTTTCCCGGGATAATCAAGCAGTGTTAGTTTTGTGATACCTGCTATTTGCATTGCGGTCCGTCCTCCTTTCAATAAAACAAGCCATGTTCTTCATCAAAACATGGCTCATCAGTAATATCCCGATCAACACCACTTCCTTGCGACGAAGAAGCTCCGGATGCTCAGTAGGGACAGGTAATCGGACTTGTTGCAATGCAACACACCGTAGCGGCACTGTGCAGGATTCTAACCTGACTTCCCCTGGTCCATACTATATATTGTAGTTGATTCTATCACAATACATATATATTGTAAATAGGCAAAATAGTTTACATTCTCCTGGCGGCTTCGTAAGCCAAATCGGAGCGTTCACATTCCTCGTCGGTCAATGTGAGCTGGTAGCACAGCGGACTGCCCTTCATCCTCTCCGAGGCGAAGCTGAGGCCGTTGGTCCTGATGTCCAGGAACGGGTGGTCGATCTGCTCGGGGTCGCCTATGAGAATGATCTTGGTGTTTTTGCCGGCGCGGGTGATGATGCCCTTTACCTGCTTGGGTGTGAGGTTTTGGGCCTCATCGATTATGACCCACTGCTTTACGATGGATCGGCCGCGAATGAATGCAATAGCCTCCGCGCTGATTATTTTTCTGTCAAAAAGCTCGTCTATCTTGTCCTTTAATTCCTTTTCGCTTGTGTACCGTTCACTTTCATCGGCATCCACCAGCACTTCCAAATTGTCTATGACCGGACGCAGGAATGGTGCGATCTTTTCCTGTTCCGTGCCAGGAAGGAAGCCAATATCCTCATCGAGCTTCACATTTGGACGGCACACAAGTATTTTTCTGTATGGAGGATTGCGGTCGCCCAGTATCTTGTGAAGGCCTACAGCAAGAGAATAGAAGGTCTTGGCTGTACCTGCGGGACCCTTGGCGATAACCAGGGGAGCCTTCTGCGCGTCCATCATCAGGGCTTCCTGGAAGAATTTCTGACCGGCGTTTCTTGGCGTTATTCCGAAGGGGTGCTCCTGTATGAAATTCAGTGGTACGATCTCCCTGCCGTCATAACGGGCAAGCGCTGTCTGTTTGTCGTTTGAGCTGGAGTGTATCACCAGGAACTGATTGGTGACCAGCTCGACCGGGGCATTCTGGTTTGTAACTGTGTTAAAGCAGAAAACATCCTCCGGCAGAAGCCTCGACTTGCTGTAGAATTCATCCAGCTTCTTCACGGTTGCATATACGTCAATTCGGCCCTTGTACTGCTCATCATATACCGGCGCCTGCTCGTTGAAAAAATCCTGGGCTGTTATCCCGAGGACATCCGCCTTGATCCTGGCGAACACATCCTTGGATATCAGGAATACCCTTTCTCCCTTTTCGTGCAGGCCTTTGCATACCTTCAGGATCCTGTTGTCATTAACATTGCCGACCCAGCTTTCCGGCAGCTTTACCTCCTGATAGTTCATCTCGATCCGAAGGGTCCCGCCGTTATCGAGCTTGATACCCTTGTTCAGGTTGCCTTTTTCCCTCAGCCCGTCGATGATCCTGGCGACCTGTCTGGCGTTTGCTCCTAATTCAGAATTGTCCTTTTTGAATTTATCGAGTTCTTCAAGTACGACTTCGGGAATGACGATGGTGTTATCGTCGAAGGTGAAGAGTGCATAGGGGGTTTGCAGAAGTACATTGGTGTCCAGGACAAACGTTTTTTTCGTGTTCTTCATCAGTGATCACTCCTGTTTGATCTTAAGTTGTGAAAAACTGCGCTCGTAATAACCTGGATGTCTGAGTATAGAAAAACTGCTTATATTCAAATTATACCATACGAAAATACATGTATATAGTAAATTTTACATTTATAACAGGACAAACGGTGCTAGACATGATGGAGCGTGGTGTGCAAAAATTGAGGCTTCTGGGCACATAGTACTATGTATTAGTCTCCATAACTCTATAAATGTACTTATTATGTGCTCTTATTATGGAATAGTTTCAACAAATTCAAAAAAATAATGCCCATAACTAGGGGAATTTGCACACCCATATTATATGCTTCAATTTCTCCTGATTTTAATATATACTAATAGGACTACATTTCATGAAACGGTGATGCAATAGTATATGAAAACTGCTGTCAATGAAAGAACGAAGTCAATAGTATTTCTTGTTATAACAGCCATCATGTGGAGCCTCGGGGGACTGCTTATTAAATCTGTAGACACCAACCCGATGGCTATAGCAGGTGTAAGAAGCGGTATATCTGCTGTCATTATACTGGCAGCTACAGGTAAGCCCAAGCTGAACTGGTCGTTTGCACAGATCGGTGCAGCACTGTCTTATACCGGAATGGTACTTCTATTTGTAGCGGCTACAAAAAATACTACAGCCGCCAATGCAATTTTGATACAATACACAGCTCCTGTTTATGTGGCTTTTCTCAGCGCCTGGTTCCTCAAAGAAAGGGTAAAGCTGCTTGATTGGCTGACAATTGCCGTTGTTATGGGCGGAATGATCCTGTTTTTTGTTGATGACTTGAGCATGGAGGGAGTACTTGGCAATTTGCTTGCCGCAGGCAGCGGCGTATGCTTTGCCTTCTTCACCGTGCTGATGCGTATGCAGAAGGAAGGCTCACCGATTGAATCCGTACTATTAGGAAACATAATTACCGCTGTTATAGGGATACCATTTGTTTTCACGGATATGCCCGGAACTGCAGGATGGATAAACCTTGTGGTACTGGGAGTAGTGCAGCTTGGACTTCCCTATATCCTGTACTCTAAGGCGATAAAGCATGTCACTGCACTTGAGGCCAGCCTGATACCGGTGATTGAACCTATGCTCAACCCCGTATGGGTCCTGTTGTTCATTGGTGAAGTTCCCGGCCTATGGGCGCTGGTGGGAGGTATTATCGTAGTTGCGGCGGTTACGATACGGTGTGTTGTCCCACTGCGCAACAAAACCGCTGTAGTAAAAAGTGATATTGATGCATGATATAGTCATCGGGTCATTAATACATTCATAGCAAATCCGCAATGTATATGAAACATGTCTAGCCAACCTTGACACTCCGCGCAAAAGGGTTGCTGTGCCCGCGGTGAGGTCATATCTAAGCAAAGCCTTTAGGGTATCTTTCCAGTCAATGACAGAGTTAGCTAAGAAGCGACGATAAGCAACTGCATATATGGTATTAAACGCTGTCAGAATAGAGCATATTATGGGAATTATTGCTTGCATTCTCATACCACCCTATGCTAATATATGGAATATTAGGTTTGGTTTGCATTACAACAGCAACCTTTGGCAGTGGTCTACCAAGGGTCACATGGTGAGCGAGGTGTAGTGGTAGATTTTCATTATGGTAGAGGTCAAATACCGGATTCCCAGACGAGACAGCTATAGGGCTTATGTTAACTCATAATGGGGGGATTACAATGAACCAGAACAACGCGATTGTCACTGTCAATTTGATCATGCAAGGAGTCGTGTATGATTTGGATGTTCCGCTAGACATATCAACAAATGAATCATGCTCAGCTTTATTTAAGATGTTCCTGCCGGAGCAGCATGATGATATGAGCCAGTATTACCTGAAAGCCGAGCGACCGATTGCTCGTTTGCGTGGCGAGCGTACATTACGCGAGTACGGTATACGCGATGGAACGGGGTTTGGAAGCAGGTATCTTTACTTCGATTATGCCGCGTAAAGGAGGCAGGAGGGAGAAAATGGACATCGTCTTAATTGTTTCAATATCCTTGCTTGTAATGGGGATCGTATTTATCATCGCTGCAGTGTTGATTCACTCGTCATATGAAATCAATACAAATAATTCTTCTGTTATTACCGGAGAATTGCTTTGTTTTCGTAAATTGGTGCTTGAGTTTGACATTTTAACCCGAAATCGCTGCAATGCTTCGAGCTATGACGAGGACTATATGGAAAACGCACCTGGTCTATTGCCAGTTGTAAGATTTTATGCGGAAGGAAAAGAAATCATCGGAACCACGCAAGTGCCCAACCCCCGGCTTAATTCGAACGATATAGGTAAAATGCTCAGCTTGCGCTGTACAAAAAGCAATCATGTTATTGTGAATGACGAGGACGCTCTTGCTGAAAACAAGAAAATGCAAGCACGGGTAACGCTTGTTTTATCAATTATAGGGGTATTCTTCCTCTCATTATCAATAGTGACATTTGTGGTAGTTGGAAACTTGATTAAACATATCGGAGGTCTGTAATGCCTCTGGGTAGTGATTGCCTTGCAGCAACAAACGTGCCTTGCGGATACGAATATCTGGACGCAGTGCATCGCATGATCACCTTTGAGTAGTTACGTATAGCCATATCGGCTTCGCCGTTTTCCTCGTGAAGCAGACCTATACTGTAATACAGCTGCGCATCGTCGTAGCCGTGGCGATTGCTTTATTGTAGTTCTCAAAGCCAAGCGCAGTGTCACCCTGCAACAGAGCAATGCTCCCAAAATGGAAGTACGCCAACCCTGACGTGCGGTTGACCTTCAGAGCTTTCTCGAACTGTTCTTTAGCCTCGTTAAGCTTGTTGAGGATGGCATAGGCGATACCTTTCGAAAGGTAAACATCTATGTTCATTGGGTTTTCCCTCTCAGCTTTGTCGTAGTAAGCAAGTGCTTCCCCGTGCTTGCCTTGCCCCGCAAGTACCGCGCCCTGCGTGAGATACTCCTGTACTTGAAGATTGTCCATTACGCATTACGAAGATGATCGCATCGGCGATTGTCCTGCCATTGGCATTTTCTATTTTCGCGGGGACCGCACTGTTTGGACGAAATGTGATGGCTCAGGAAAAGGAAGAACGCTACTATGCGGCCGTTTATGGTGTTGAAAACGGAGCGAGGTCGAGTTTCTATCCGGTTTCAAGCGTGACCGTATGCTCAGCAGCGACAACTACCGTGAGATTGATCCGCAGACACTGAGCAAAATGATGTTGGAAACGCCTAATGACAAAGAGTTGCTTCGCTACTGCGTCAAATACTACAATGAAATGGGCGGGCTTGACGCTGCGGAGGAAAACGCTCGCAAACTACTTGAAGCAGACAAATCCGTCGACAATATCGTCTTATACACAGATGTTATAGCACAGAAGCTGATAAGGGACATTAGTATAACTACATACGACGATAGTGACAATGAGGTCGCCGCGCTCTTGAAAAAGGCAGAAGACGCAGAAGACACCGCCAGGAAGTACGACGAAGGAAATCCCCGTCGCGATGAAAACCTCACCAAAGCAGCTGAATACCGCAAGCAAGCGAACGGTGTCAGGGCAAAGAGAATAATCAACTGGCTTACCGCTCAAAAGCCGATGTTCGGTGACCGAAGCGGGGTTATTGAGTTACAGTTGTCCAAGCTTTACTCCGCTTCCGGTAACGAATCCAAGGTGCGTGAGATTTTGCTTGACCTTATTAAGCGAAAAGACAAAATTAGCGATAATTCGTCAATAAAAACTGCATTGATAGAACTGGGCACAGTGTACTATGATGCCTCTGCTTCCGATGACGACATAGCCAAGGCAATTAGCGCAGTCTTACGGGCAGACACTTTCCTGCCGGATTCTGTGCTGAGTCGGAGCTATTTGCAGTTTCTGAACAATATGCTCAAATATGAGCGGGTTTCTATATTCATCAGTCGTGTAAACTCCGACAATTACCCGACCGTTCGGGCTTACCTGAACGTCAATGGAAAGAAAGATGGTGTAGAGGAACTGGCGAACGATTTTGCCGTCAGCGATTTCACGTTTGCCGATAACGGCTTTGATATCTCAAACAAGAAAGTAACGCGCATTACTGATGATAGTAATAACTACATCTCAATCGCGCTTGCCAGGGTTTGGAGAGGTCTACGGAGATGCGCAGTTTAACGGATCGGAGCTGAGCTACACCATAAACGGCGGCTATATGCTCTCAGACCTGCAAGACAATCTCAACTATGTATTGAACGGCATTCCCCTGCCGCAAGACAGTGTAAGCAGCAAGAGGCTATTGATCTGCTCAAGGCAGGTGTTGAAGTTACCGGCAATAAAAACCTTACACACGCCCTTAAAGGTGTCGAGAAGTCGATCATCGAGGGCTATATCGCCATCGCAGAAGCGTATGAGGCAGAAGGCTGGTACGATAAGGCCATGGAAATCCTCCGGTGTGTCTATAACGAAACGGGAGATGAGATAATTGGCCGGAAGCTCGGTATCGTTGAGGCAAGCTCTATAGAGTTCCGTGACGACTATGTTATAGAATGGAAGGATGGGGAATTTGAATGGCTGATCCGTGAATATCTTGACAAGCCCAGCGGCGACATTCACTATGACGATGTCAAGCTCATTGAGAAGATCGAGATCTGGGGAGAGATAATCAGAGAAGATGAAGAAGAGATTAAGAAAACCTATCCATTCCCGCACTCGAGGATACTGAGAACATCGATTGCCTGAAAAGGCTTAGGATAGTTCATTTTGTCGCTGATAACATATCCGATATTTCGGTAGTGTCGGGTCTGATTGCTTTTGGACATATTGATCTATCGCAAAACAACATCACGGACATATCTCCGATTTCTATGCTCATGGAGTTGAAGCATGTCTCGGTGAACAATAATGAGCAATTTTCATCTTCCGAGCCTTTACGCGGACTTAGAAAATTATTGTCTGCAGCTATAAGTCATGTTGATACTGTTGATTTGGATGTATTTACGGGGATGCAGGAATTTAAAGAACTAAGTCTGGTCAGTGTTGAAAACGCCGATTTCAATATATTAGCAAAGCAGCAGCTTGAATATCTTGAGATTACTTGCGATGATGATACCTTCCAGACAGTAAAGCAATTGAAATCACTAAAGACCCTGCGCCTGTTCGGAGATGGCGAATTCGATGGTGAAACAGGACAGTTCCACGGCGGTCTTACAAATGTTGACGGTATAGAGGAACTCACTAATCTCGGCAACCTTTATTTGAGTGCTCCCAATTGCCGTGATATTTCTGCAACCGCTTCGTTGAAGTTGGAAAAATAGAGCTTCGATTACCCAATGACTGCGACCTGACACCACTTACAAAAATTTCAACGCTGAAGGAGCTTACTGTTTCTGATATCTTTCACGATCCATCAGCAGAAGTGGCCTCATTAGCAGATAAGGCCAGAGCATTGCTCCCGGATGTGGAGGTAATAAGTCGGTAACAAAGGTAATGGATAATGTCATGTGACTATCTTATAACGAGGCAGCAGATGTCCCACACCTCTACAGGTGGCGGGTACTATTATATCTCCAATGTCTATGCTTAGAGGAACATTAGACGACTATAGAGGCACATCAGGAAAAGGAACCCCGTTAATAGATAAGGTCAGAGCATCGCTCCCAGATGTAGAGGTAACATAAGTTCGGAATTAGGTTAGTTATTATTGACTATATTCAAGTATGAGCAAATAAATTAATAGTGCATTTGATTAGTCAAATAGTCGGCAGAAGCCGATGCCTGACAGAAAATAAAACAGCCTTAAACCCTGAAAGGCTTGAGGCTGTTGGTGCGCCCGAGACGATTCGAACGTCCGGCCTGCGGTTTAGGAAACCGACGCTCTATCCTGCTGAGCTACGGGCGCATGTATCAACGGAATATAATTGTACAATTATTTGGCTGTGATGTCAAGCCTATAAAAATGGCAGATAGCGGTAATTCACGGTACTGAGCATTGATAAAATGTTGGTGATGAACAGGCTCTGTGATTTTCCTATGGCGAAAATTTTTCTTTGAACGATGCGTTATAAACATAGTGCGGCAATATGCCGATAAACATACTGGAATATGCTTTTGGAGGGTTATCATGAGTTGTGAAAGCAGACGAAACAGTTCAGACAGTAAGTACCTGTATATTAAAGACCCGGAAAAAATAAAACCGGCTAAGTACAGTACTGATACCAATAAAATGGCTAAAAGCAATTTTATGAAGGTATTCATCTTTTTGTTCGTTATAATGGTACTTTTTACGATATATTCACGGGTAGTCAATGGCGCAGCTGAATATTCCCGAGTAATCCGTAGCACGGGTGATATTGGTTTTGTTGCCTACACGCTGAGCCCCGATACCGATACAAAGGTCAGGCTTGAGTGGTCTTCTGTTCCCGATGCGAGGGTCTACCGGCTGTATAGAAATGCCGGTGACTTTATATTAGAGATCGCAGCCATCGATGTCAATAATGTATTGGACCCATTATCCTTCACCGATAATAATCTGATCCCTGATACAGAATACAGATACTGGATCGAATCATATTCAGATGCAGCCGGAACGCAGCTGATTGAGGGCGGAACAGATGAGGCACGTGTCAGAACCACCGAAATGATACGCCCATACGGACTGAAAGCTGAATATGATATAAATTCCTGGACTGCTTACCTGACCTGGAACCATTCTGCCATTGCCGAAAGCAGTGTAATTTGTCGTTATGAAGGGGGACAGGCGATTGAGTTCATGCATTACGAGCCAGGATCGGCGCAGGTAGGGATGGATGGTCAGAACCCTGTTAACTTTGCGATAAAATCCATGTTGCTTGTTGATGGGCAGCCAATATTCTCCGCAGCTTCTGACCAGGTTACGGTAGTGCCTGTTTCAGCACCCCTCATATCGGCCGAATACATAAACCAAAGCACTGTAAGAATTTCATGGAGCGATAATAAATATATCAGCCTGTTCGAACTGCAAAGCTCCAGATGGGATGATGCTTTATCAAAATGGGACGACAACTGGACGACCATATCATCAACACTGTCCGGCAATCAAGCGACAAGTACCGTCACTGTAGGCGGCAAATACAGATACAGGCTGAGTGCCAAAAGCGGAAGCGGCTATACCGGTGTGAGTAATATTACCGAGTATGTCAGCAATCTGGCTTCACCCTCCAATCTGACTGCAAATATCGTAACAAACGGACGTATAGACCTGTCATGGACAAATGCCTCCGGCAATGAAGGTATGCTGCAGGTATGGCGCAAAGCCGGCGGAGATAAGGACAGCGGTACCTACACGCTGCTGGTGACTTTGAATAATAGTCAGGCTTCGTATACCGACCTGTTCAGTCTCGTTCCGGGAACCACCTACCATTACAAGGTCAATGCGGCCAATGCTTCGGGAAGCTACTCATCCTCAGCCTATACCGGTATAACCGCTGCTGTACCGCCTGCTCCTTCATTGCTTCGTGCAAATGTAGCTTCAGCCGATGGCATTTCCCTTATCTGGACGGATAATTCAAATAATGAAAGCGGCTTTAGAATAGAAAGATTTGATGAAGGCTCGATGGCATTTTCCGAAATAGCGACTGTCGGCACTAATGCAGTAACATATACGGATACCAGTGTCGTTTCCGGCGAATCATACATCTATCGGATCCGTTCATACAATGTCATGGGCAATTCTTCATATACCAATGAAATTACGGTAAATGCCTGGGATCCGGCTGCGCCGACCATTCTGAGAGTCACGCCTGTATCTTCCACGAGGCTTGATCTGGCTTGGAGCTTTTCCGGAACCGAGAACTATAATACCATCATCGAGAGAAAAATCGAGGCCGAGGGCAAATGGGAGCCCATAGGCACGACGGCGGCGGGGGTCGTAAAATATAGCGATACAGGCCTGTCGCCAAACACAAGATATTTTTACAGAGTCAGAAAATCACTGGGTACGGGCTCGGCCGGAATACCCTATCCCAATAATGAAATAGGCATCGGAGCCTACACCTTGCTGGGCAACATTACTTTACAGGGAGATGCATCCTCCAACAACTTAATATATCTTACGTGGTCGGGTAACATAGGCGAAGCTGATATTATTATTGAGAGGAAAATGTCTAACGGAAGTTTCAGTGCGCTTACAACTGTAGGTCCGTATACTCGTGGCTGGTACGATAGTACCGGACTAGTACCGGGTGCAGATTATTCGTATAGGGTAAAGGCAAGGACTCAAACAAATGAATCTCTGTATTCAAACGTACTTACAGTTAACAACTACTATCTTCATGCACCAACTGATCTTGCGATTTCGGTAAATAAAGATTCAACTATCGATCTATATTGGGAAGATAATTCAACAGATGAGACAGGGTTTGAAATATGGAGAATGATTCAGGAAACAAGTCATTATGTCCTTTATGCGACTGTTGGTAAAAATATTACAACGTTCAATGACACTAACATAGAGAAAGGAGTTGAGTATAGTTACCGCGTAAGAGCATACACAGGATCAGGCAGTGTTCTTTCTGCATATTCCAATACTGCAACGATTGGAGTGGGAATAATAAAGCCGCCTGCCGACCTTCGCTATACTTATATTTCTGAGAGTCAGATATTACTGCAATGGACTGACACATCAGATAATGAGACCGGATTTGTTGTGGAGCAGAAGACCGGGGAAAGCGGTGAATGGGAGATACTAAACTGGCTTTCACGCGACAAAAAGTCGTATACAGTATCCGGACTTAATAAATACGCCAGATATTATTTTAGGGTCAGGGCATACAGTGAAACAGGTAATGCTGATTCAGTCAGTGATGAGATACTAGTAACTACTGCATTGCCGACTGTACCTTCGGATGTAACTGTCATAGCAACAGCAGCATCACAGGTCAAATTAACCTGGAAGGATAATTCAGATACTGAGGATGGGTTTATAGTTATGCGCAGCCGTGTGAACGGAAGACTATATTCGCCGGTGGCCGAATTGGGCAAAAATGCGACTTCATTTTTTGATAACAGCGTACGTGGAGGGATAAATTACTATTATAAGATTGTATCATATAATAACGTAGGCAAATCGGAAAGTATTGAAGTGAGCGTAAAGACCCCGGCAGGAGCGCGCTTTACAGATACGGGGGGTGTGCCGTGGGCAGAAGATGCTATAGAGAGTATGGCAGGCATGGGAATACTCAAAGGAGTCACAGATACGTTGTTCAAGCCCGGTAATGTCATAACCAGAGCAGAGTTCACAGCCGTGGTCGTAAGGGCATTCAAGCTTGAAACTGCGCCTGTAGGAAGTATGGCAGATGTGAAATCGAACAAGTGGTATTACAGGGAGGTCATGATCGCTGAAAACCTTGGCGTCATATCAGGGGATGCTAATAACAGGTTCTATCCTGATTCTCCTATAACCAGAGAGGATATCTCACTGATGATTTTTAAGGCATTGGAAGCCTCAGGAAGGAGATATGTGGTGCACGACAATTCGGTGCTTGAAAAATTCATAGACAAGGATCAAATATCTCCATATGCTGTATCAAGCATGGCTACGCTAGTGGGTGAAGGCATAATCGAGGGACTGCAGGGCAATACTGTCGGACCTAAATATGCCGCGACAAGGGCCCAGGCGGCGGTGTTCGTGTACAGGGCGCTGACAAAGAGTGAGCCGATGGATGAACAGTGATCAGCCGGATCAGATGCTAAACCGGGATTAATCGGCACTAGTAAACTGCAAATAAAAGGCCTCATACAGGGTTGCTCTTGTATGAAGCCTTTATTTTATGTGTTTGTTATTTTGTCCATGCAGCTGGCGGATTTACCAATACAACATACTAATTGCCATCAAACTGACGGAAAATTCAACTAAATGTAATATTTCTTCTTAAGATTTTCCACATGTATATAGTGATCTGCATGAGCAAGCCCGGATGCTGCGGCCTTGTCCAGTACGACGATGATCCCGCCGCTATGAAGCTGGATAGCGGAGGAGGTGATCTGCGAGGTAACCGGCCCTTCGAGAGCCTTAGCCACTACACTGGCCTTTTTTGAGCCATTGGCCAGCATCATGATGCTTCTTGATTCGAGGATCGTGCCGATGCCCATTGTAAGTGCGAAATGAGGCATATCCTCTCTTGTAACGCCGGCATTCTTGTAAAACAGCTCATAATTGTCGTCAAGGGTCTGCTTTGTCAATGCCTGGACCCTTGTCCTGGATGCCAGTGAGGAACCGGGTTCGTTAAATGCCCAATGGCCGTCGCCGCCTATGCCCAGCAGCTGCAGGTCGATGCCGCCTGCCCTTTTGATCTCATCCTCATACCATTTGCAGAATTTATCCGGATCCTTGGTTTTGCCATCGGGAACGTGAGTGTTTTCCTTTTTGATATTTATATTTTTGAAAAGCTCCTCATACATAAACCTGGCATAGCTCTGATCCTCATTGTACGGCTTGGACAGCTCCAGCCCTATGCCGAGATACTCATCCAGATTGAAGGTCCTGACATTGGAAAAGTCCAGGCCTTCATCCCTGTGCATCCTGATAAGCTCCTTGTAGGTTCCTATAGGTGTGCCGCCTGTGGCCAGTCCAAGAACACAATCGGGCTTTGACCTGACCAGTCCGGCAATGATCCCGGCGGCGTATCTGCTCACTTCATCATAATTTTCCCTTATAATTATATCCATAAAATCCCTCCTTGCAATAAAAATTGCATGACAGTCTAAAGATATTTTATGTATTATTGCATGCAGATGTCAAGAGGATTTACTATCCGCAGAAATTAAGGCCTGCGGGACAGTTGAGTGCTGCAAGTAAAGCTGCATCGACAAAGTCATCGACAATGCATGTAATGAGGTGAACAATGGGGCCCCGTCCCACTTCTTTACGTATTTTCAGCCTTCGGGCTGAAAAACGCTTGATGGCAGGTACCAATTTGCTTTTCAGATATTTTCTTTCGATGCGCTAAGCCCGGAAGATTTGATTTTTTGCACACCGTAGCCTTGGAAAATCAAAACTGCTGTCCTTTGAAAATTTATTCCCGATTGAAGGGTGGAATTTACTTTTGCATTTCATATCCTGCTGGGAAAGATGCTGCTAAGAAGGGGATGACGACAATACATAAATACTGGTAAAATCAATTGCCGGAGGGTATAATAGATAAAGGGAAAAATCGGCTTTGGCGGATAATATATGTTTCTTCTGCCTGAAGCACAGAGATAAACAAGGAAAGGTGATCATATGGCAAATAATAAACTTCCGGCAAGAGATGAGATCGAGGCTAAATACAAATGGAAGCTTGAAGATATCTACCCAAGCGATGCTGCCTGGGAGGAGGATTTTAAAAATGTCCGGGAGCTGGCGGGCAGGATGGCCGGTTACAAAGGCAAGCTGGCCGGAGATATGCAAACGCTTCTGGAGTGCCTGAAGCTTAGTGATGAAATGCTGGCTTTGAATGACAAGGTCTTTGTATATGCAAGGATGAGGCGTGATGAGAACAATGCCGAATCCAAATATCAGGCGCTGACTGACAGAGCTATGGCTCTGAGCACAGAGGTATATGCCTCCGTATCATTTATCGTGCCTGAGATAATATCAATAGATGAGGCGTTTTTGAAAAAGAGCATGGACGAAGTGGAGGGACTGTCGCTTTACAGGCATTATTTCAATGAAATATTGCGCCAGAAGCAGCATATCCTTTCCGACAGGGAAGAGGAGCTGCTGGCGCTTTCTGCCGAAATCGCGGAGGCTCCCTCGGATATATTTACGATGTTCAACAATGCCGACATCAAGTTCGGAACGATCAGGGATGAGAGCGGTGATGAAGTCGAGGTCACAAAGGGCCGCTATATTAAGTTCCTGGAATCAAGGGGCAGAAGAGTCAGAGAGGATGCCTTCCATACCCTTTACCGCTCATACAGCTCAATGAAAAACACATTGGCCTCATCACTGAACAATAATATAAAAAAGAACAGGTTCTATGCAACTGTCAGAAAATATGATTCGAGCCTGAGCGCATCGCTTGATAATGACAATGTAAATGTCAGTGTATATGACAATCTGATCGATACGGTAAACAGGAACCTCCCGCTGCTGCACAGGTATCTGAGGCTCCGTAAAAAAGCTCTTAAGCTCGACGAACTGCATATGTATGACCTGTATGTGCCTATTGTTGAGGAGCCTCCCAGACAAATCGGATACGAGCAGGCTCTGGATATGGTCAAGAAGGGTCTTGCTCCGCTTGGTTGCTGCTATATCACCGACCTTGAAAACGCATTTGCTTCAGGCTGGATCGATGTTTTTGAGAACCAGGGCAAGACCAGCGGAGCATATTCATGGGGGACGCACCTGACACATCCTTATGTATTGCTGAATTATCAGGGTACCATAAATGATGTGTTCACTATTGCTCACGAAATGGGACACGCTCTCCATTCCTACTACACGAATCAGACTCAGCCGTATATTTACTCCGAATATAAGATATTTGTTGCCGAGGTGGCTTCAACAGTTAATGAGTCGCTGCTGATAGATTACCTTCTTTCTGTCACGCAGGACAGGAAGGAACGTGCCTATCTGCTGAACCATTACCTTGAGGAATTCAGGGGAACACTGTTCAGACAGACAATGTTCGCTGAATTTGAAAAGCTCACCCACAGCATGATCGAGAGCGGGGAGGCACTGAACGCGCAGGAGTTCTGCAGGATTTACCGCGGACTCAACGAGAAGTATTTCCAGCCCGAGGTCGTGATCGATGAGGATATCGACATGGAATGGGCGCGTATACCGCATTTCTATTCCAGCTTTTATGTTTATAAATATGCCACCGGTATCTCGGCGGCTGCATCCTTATCACAGCAGATCCTCAAAGAAGGGGTTCCTGCGGTAGACCGCTATACCGAATTTCTCAGAAGCGGAGGCTCCAATTATCCGCTGGAGCTGCTGAAAAAAGCAGGTGTCGACCTTACGAAGCCTGAGCCTGTGGAGGATGCGCTAAAAACCTTCGGAAGGATATTGGATGAACTGGAAGAGGAAATAAGGTAAGGGGACACTCCTCAGCAAGGGGATTTGCTGCGGCGGATGAGGAATGTCCATTTTGAAGCTGTAAAAGACACTCCTCTGCAAGGGGATGTGCTACGGCGGATGAAGAATGTTCCATTTTGAAACTGTAACGACACTAGATGAAGAAAGGAAGATAACAATGGTCGATCCGAGAATAGCAACATTGGCAAAAAATCTTGTTAATTACTCCTGCGGTGTAAAACCGGGAGAAAAAGTACTAATAGAGACAAAAGGGTATGAGCTGCCGCTGACGAAGGCATTGGTAAAGGAAGTATACAATGCCGGAGGACTGCCGTTTGTCACAGTAAAAAATGATGAGATCCTGCGGGCGCAGCTTATGAGCTGTACTGAAGAACAAATCAGGCTCATGGCCCGTTTCGAGCTTGACAGGATGAAAGAAATGGATGCCTATATAGGAATAAGGTATGCCGATAATTCCAATGAGCTCGGGGATGTTCCCGAAGACAAGATGAAGCTTTACAGCACTCTTTTCAACAAGCCCGTGCATTCCGAGCAGCGTGTGGAGCATACCAAATGGGTGATACTGAGGTATCCCAACAGTGCGATGGCTCAAATGGCTGAAATGTCCACGGAGGCTTTTGAGGATCTCTATTTTAATGTATGTAATCTGGACTACTCAAAAATGTCAAGGGCAATGAACGGCCTGGTTGAGCTGATGAACAGGACTGACCGCGTCAGGATAGTTGGAAACGGCACTGATCTGTCATTCTCCAAAAAGGGCCTGCCGGCGATCAAATGCGATGGTCAAAGGAACATACCTGACGGCGAAGTATACACTGCCCCTGTGAGGGATTCTGTCAACGGCAGGATCAGCTACAATACTCCTTCCAAATACCAGGGCTTCACATATGAAAATGTGACGCTGGAATTTAAGGATGGCAAGATAATAAACGCCACAGCAAACGATATTGTGAAGATAAACAAGGTATTTGACACGGATGAGGGTGCCAGGTACATAGGCGAATTTTCATTAGGGTTCAACCCGTACATTGAAAAGCCGATGAAGGATACGCTGTTCGATGAAAAAATCAGGGGCAGCTTCCATTTCACACCCGGCAGCTGTTACGATATTTGCAGCAACGGCAACAAATCTGCGATCCATTGGGATCTGGTATGTATCCAAAGACCTGAATACGGCGGCGGAGAAATATGGTTCGACGATGTACTTGTCAGGAAGGACGGGGTATTTGTACTCAAAGAACTGGAGCCACTGAATCCGGAGAACCTGATCTAAATAGGAAACCAGTTAAATAGAGGCATAGGGTTTGTTCTCATTTTCTGAAAAGGAATAAAAGGGCTTTCCCTGTGCTTCAGTGAGGTCTTATGGAAAACTGGATGATCGGTACAAGGCTGATAATATTGCTGTATTGCGTATTGGGCTATTTCCAGGGGAATATGGAGAATACAGCCCTGGTCGTATTGTTTATGCTGCTGTATATATCAGTAGTCACTTCTGCATATATATTCAGGAAGGCTGTACTTAAAAGGTGCTTTCGCATTCTGTCCATCGCAGTTTTGATATGCTCTGCGATTTATGCGCAGCAGCTCTTCATATTGCTGATTTCAGCTGACATATATGAGCTGATTGCAGATTTTACAGCCAACTGGAAGGCGCTGCCTGTGTTTGCGGTATTGCCGGGTTTGTTTTTTGCCGACTCGGGGTTGGCTATGGAATATATTGTTGTCAGCCTGCTGGCGCTGCTTATTTTTTTGATTGCCCGCAATCATGCAAGGACTGTAGATGGCTTTAAAAAGACAAATGAAGACCTTCGTGACAGGATAGAGAATCTGACGGGGAAATTGAATGCGGGCAGTGAGTATGAAGCCCAGCTGCGATATCTGTCGCAAATAGAGGAAAGAAACAGCATTGCACAGAGCATCCACGACAAGATTGGACATACACTGGCAGGAAGCATCATTCAGCTGGAAGCGGCCGGAATGATCATTGACAAGGACAGCGGCAAGGCCGGTGAACTGGTCAGGAACGTGACCGGTAATCTGAAAGAGGGGATGGAAAGCATCCGTTCCACTCTCAGGACTATAAAGCCGGCCTCCGAGCAATTAGGCATCAACAGGCTCAAGCTTATCCTTGAGGAGTTCTCGCTCAATAGCAGTATCGATACATCCCTCTCTTTTAATGGCAAATTGGATGCTATTACTCATATCCAGTGGAGAATAATGACCGATAATGTCAAAGAGGCATTGACAAACGCACTGAAGTATTCATCATCAACCTTGATAGAAGTCCGGCTTGAGGTAATGAACAAGCTGATAAAGCTGGAAGTGAAGGATAACGGGAAGGGTGCCCGGGCGATAGTAAACGGTATGGGCTTATCCGGCATGGAGGAAAGGACAGGTTATGCCGGGGGCAAGCTGATCGTTGACGGTACAGCAGGCTTTTCTGTTATAACACTGCTCCCTGTTGAGGCTGCATCAGGTGAAATGTGACCTGGCAATTTATACAGTTGTCCAGACATGAGTCGGTCTTTGGAGGTATATCTTTAAAGGTATATTGATTTCAGGAGGACCAAAATGGCGATAAAAGTTTTGATAGCTGATGATGACGCGCTGATCAGAGAGGGCTTGAAGATCATATTGCAGACAGATGACCGCTTTGAAGTACTGGATTGTGTGGATAATGGCAGCAGGGCTTTGGAATACTGCAGCAGGCAGCAGGTGGATGTTGCGCTGCTGGACGTCAGGATGCCCGTGATGGACGGGCTCGAGGCCGCCAGAGAGATATCGTCAAAAACAAATACAAAGCCCCTTATACTGACCACCTTCGACGATGATGATTTTATTTTGAATGCTGTCAAGTACGGCGCCAGAGGTTACCTGCTGAAGGGGAGCCCGCCGGCCAGGATCATGGACGCGATCAGGATCGTGCATGAGGGCGGGACTGTGATGCAGGATGTGGCGATGGACATAATAAAGGGAGAATTGTCATCAGGAAGGAAGGGCGGCATTCCCGAGGGACTGTTGACAGAACGGGAGACAGAGATCGTGACGTTGATAGCGAAGGGATTGTCAAATAAAGATATTGCCGCCAGGCTGTTTATGTCGGAGGGGACGGTTAAAAACTACATATCCTCCATTCTGGGAAAGACAGGCCTGGAGCATCGGACCCAGCTCGCCATATATTATCTGACGGGTGTAAAGGGGGAAGAATGTTAACATTACCGTTGACTGCGGCAAGTGACCCGGGGAGGTTCCCGTAAGACATTATGAAGAGGTGCAGGGACAGCAATATGAATGAACACGAGCAAATTAACTATAAACATTTTGATTCATGGCTGGATAAAGACATTCGTTATATTCTCAGATTGGCTGAACCAAAAGACAGTGAGGAGATATTGAAGCTGTACAGGAGTATTATCGGGACACCGGGATGCACATGGAGTGAAGAATACCCTGTGATGGATAATATTATTTCTGATATTGCAAGCGGGTCCTTGTACTGTATGACTGACATAAGCGGACAAATCATTGCAGCTGCAGCTGCCGGGCCGCTGGACGAGCTTTCGGACATGGAATGGGATCCGGGGATGACAAAACCCTGCGAGCTGGCAAGAATAGGGGTTTCACCTTCGTTACAGAAAAAGGGTATCGCATCAAAATTATTATGTGCGGTGATTGAGGATTGTAAAAGCAGAGGGTATAATGGGATGATATTTCTGGTAAGCAAAACCAATAGCAGCGCATTAGCTCTTTATAATAAGTTCGGATTCAAGAAAACAGGAGAAGTTTTCAGGTATGGGCATGAATTTTTCTGTTATTACAAACTGTTTGAATAGGGGGAATTTTGCATGAATCATCTTGGAACAAAGCAGCTGGAGACACAGCGTCTGGTATTGAGGAGATTTGAGCTTTCCGATGCTGAGGCCATGTTCAGGAATTGGGCGAGCGATAACGAGGTTACCAGGTTTTTGATGTGGCCGACACACAAGGACGTAAGTGTGTCGGAGAATATATTGAAGGATTGGGTCGCTAAATACGACGATATTAAATACTATCAGTGGGCTATCACACTCAAGCCAAATGTGAACGAACCTGTTGGCTGCATCAGTGTAGTCGGTATGGATGACAGATTGGAAATGGTCCATATCGGATACTGTATCGGGCGGAAATGGTGGCATCGGGGAATAACCTCTGAAGCTTTGGCGGAGCTTGTCAGATTCTTCTTTGAGGAGGCAGGTGTAAACCGTATCGAATCCAGGCATGATCCAAAGAACCCGAATTCGGGCAGGGTCATGATGAAGTGCGGGCTGAAATATGAAGGAACTGTAAAGCATGGAGACTGGAACAATCAAGGGATCTGTGATTACTCGATATATGGCCTTGTCCGGGAGGATTATGTGAAGGGCCTGCAGGCGGGGAGGGGAAATACGGATAATACTCAGCCAGACACTGGAAGTGTGAGCTTTGAAGAGTTATATGAAATTGCACTGAGTACGGCTAGTGATCGCAAGATATCAAAAAGCTCGTGGGCGGGTTCTGTTGCGGCAGCGATCCTGACAGACAAGGGCAATGTATATAAAGGAGTGTGTATCGATACTCCATGCTCCATGGGCTTTTGCGCAGAACATGCGGCTATCGCGGCAATGATCACTGCTGGGGAAACCAGGATAGTCAAGCTTGTCGCAGTGCTGGGAGAGACAAAAAAGGCTGTGGCGCCGTGCGGAAGATGCCGCGAATTCATCTGCCAGATAGACGACGAAAACTATAAATGCGAAGTGATGCTCGATGGCAGAAAGATCGTAACGATAGATGAGCTATTGCCTTATCGGTGGGATTAAGCATATTACTTTAGTCATAAAAACCGGTGACCTTTTGTACTATCGAAAGGGAGCCGGTTTTTTTTATAATAAGACTGTGATGTTATTTATAAATCAAGGAGTGTTGAAAATGAGCATAGTAAAATTGGATGAGTTAACAAAAAAATTCGGAGAAGTCACAGCCGTAGATAAAATGTCTCTGGAAATCGAAGAAGGTGAGATATTCGGACTGCTGGGGCCAAACGGTGCAGGCAAAAGCACTGCTATAAATATGATAACCGGGCTGCTTATGGTCGATAAAGGGAGCATCTGTATACTCGGCAAGGACATCAGGAAGCACAAAATGGCTGCCAAGTCCAATATCGGTATAGTTCCTCAGGATATTGCCATTTACGAAGATCTGACGAGTCTGGAGAATGTCAGGTTTTTTGCCAGTCTTTACGGCCTCAGAGGAAAGGGGCTTGAGGATGCGGTATTGGAAGCATTGGAGTTTACCGGACTGTCGGATAAGAAAAAGGACTTCCCCAAAAACTTTTCCGGCGGTATGAAAAGACGCCTCAATATTGCATGTGCGATAGCTCATAAGCCAAAGCTCATTATAATGGATGAACCGACAGTCGGCATAGACCCACAGTCAAGGAACCACATACTGCAGTCAGTAAAGAAGCTCAATGAGCTTGGCAGCACCATTATTTACACCAGCCACTATATGGAGGAGGTCGATGAGATCTGTACACGTATAGCGATCATGGACCACGGCAAGGTGATAGCTCTCGGCACCAACACAGAGCTTAAGAATCTTATCAATGAAAAGGATATTGTTGTAGTAACCGTAAGCGATTCGATATCAAAGGTCAGTGAAGAGAAAATCAGAGAAATATCCGGAGTCGAGAATGTGGAAACAGGAGAGAACACTGTAAAGATAACAAGTGTCAGGGAAGTGGCAAACCTTGACAAGATCATACAGTACTTTGTAAAAAACAACATCTCAATAAAAAGTGTGGAAAGCAAAACGCCGGACCTGGAGTCGGTATTCCTGTCGATGACCGGAAGAAAGCTCAGAGACTAGGGGGGATGGATCATGAGAGTATTACTGATAATTCTAAAGGAAATAAAGCATAGTGTCCGCAATTTTAAGGCTAATGCAATGATGGTACTTTTCCCGATAGTATTGATAATTATTTTAGGTGCAGCCTTCAGCGGAGCATTTGATAATACCATAAATCTTGGCGAGGTCAGTGTGCTTTATACTATCGATGAAAAAGCCGGAGGCCCGGCTTTCGAGACTGCTTTCAACAGCTTTTGCAAAGGGCTGTCGGACGAAACCGGTATAAAGTTTGAAGAAACCAAGGACTTTGCCGCAGGTATGGCCGGAATTGAAAACAAACGGTATAATGCCTATTTTCATATAACCGGCGAGCCTGTCCGGGTAGATATGTACAAGAATGAAAGAAGCGGCTATTCCGCAAGCATCGTTGAAAACGCAATGGACAGCTTTCTCGATACTTATGTGACCATGAGCGTTATAGCCCGACATAATCCGGCGGCGCTTTCTTCACAGCAGAATTCAGAAGACATGAGCCATGTAAGGTTAAGCTCCCTCGACAGGAAAAGGCAGCCGGGTTCTACGGACTATTACGCAATAACGATGCTGACGCTGATACTGCTGTATGCCTCACTTACGGGATTCTGGGGCATAAGAAGCGAGATAGAGGATAAAACGGCTGCAAGGATATTATGTGCTCCGACTGCTAATTATCAGCTGTTGACCGGCAAGGTCCTTGGCAGCATTATAGTGACGATATTGCAAGGGTTTGTGGTAATAATATTCAGCGGGCTTGTTCTGAAGGCCTATTGGGGGGAGGATCTGTTTACAGTAGCACTGCTCATCATTTCATACTCGATAATGTCGGTAAGCATGGGTGTTGCTCTGGCCTACCTGTTAAAGAACGGTGAAGCCGCCAACGGTATATTGAATACGATCATTCCTGTACTGGTTTTTCTGGGTGGAGGCTATGTTCCGTTAAGTGTAATGGATTCAAGCTTATCCCAAATCGCTGATTTATCACCTGTCAAGTGGGTCAATACAGCTCTCTTCAGTGTTATTTTCGATGGGGATTACTCAAAGGTTGCAGCTTCTATCGGAATAAACCTTGGCATTGCTGTACTGTTCATAACAATTTCCGCTATATTTTCGAGGAGGGGGAACAGAGCTTATGCATAATTTATTGATTCTCATAATGAACAATTTGAAGGTCACATTTAGAAAAAAGAGCAGCATTGTCATAAATATTTTCCTGCCTCTGACAGGTGTTCTTCTTTCCCTGCTGATGTATGGCACATCCAATGTCACTGAACTAAAAATTGGTTTTGTGGACCACGACGGTAAGATGCTTGCAGCAGAACTAAAGGATGAGTTTACAACTGTGGATGGTTTTGAGATATCGGATGTCAATGAGAAGGAAATAAGTGACAAGCTCCTCGCATTTGAACTGGATGCCGCAATTGTCGTGCCGGAAGGATATACGGACAGTATTTACAGCGGGAATGCAGCCGACATTGAGGTCATTTCGTTGAAGGGTCAGGAAACAACTGTCTGGATTGAGCAAATGATCAACACCTATACAGCGACAATGCTCAGACTGTCCAATGCAGCCGGAGGTGATAATGGTGCTTTTGAAAGCATGCTGGAGCAGGTAAATAAAAGCACAATTGAGCTGAGGGTCCAGGCTGTCAAAGACAAAAATGCAGGCAAATCAATGACTGTCACTTCTGTCGGGTTCCTTATAATGTTTATTATGCTTGGGACAGGATTAACCACAATGATGATCCTGAAGGATAAGAGAAGCCGGACCTACCATAGGATATGTTCCGCTTCGGTCAGTGCAAGACAGTACATTCTGGCAAACTCACTTACAAGCCTGCTGATAAGCATCGTACAAATCACCTTCATACTTATTGCCATGCGGCTTGTTTTAAGAATCGATACGGGAGTCAGCGGTATATATATGTTTATCATACTTTTGATGTTCGCGCTGGTGGCAATAGGTCTGGGCCTTGTAATAACCGCATTCACAACCTCTTCCTATATGGCCAGCACACTAAGCACACTTATATTGACACCTACCTGCATGCTGGGCGGCTGTTTCTGGGAGATAGGCTTTATGCCGGAATTCATGCAAAAAATCAGCTATTTTGTACCGCAAAGGTGGACCATCGACGCTATCACCAAAATGCAGACCAGCGGCAATATCGCGGATATTGGCCTGAACCTGCTGGTACTTGCGGCCTTTGCGCTGGCGCTGACACTTGTGGCGATATATAAATTCTCCAGGATCGATAATGTAAAGAAGTTCATATAGGTGTAAGTGAAAGCAAGGGGACGGTCCATCTGATTTTTAAGGAAGCGGATGGACCGTCTCCTTTGCTTTTTTAGTCGAACAGGGCTTGTATTTCTTCGGGGGACATCTTGGACAGCAGTGTTTCGCCTGGCTGGATGACAGCATCTATAAGACTGCGCTTTTTCTCCTGGAGCGCCAGTATTTTTTCTTCGATAGTACCTCTGGTGACCAGCTTTATCACATATACGGATTTTTTCTGGCCGATGCGGTAGGACCGGTCAGTGGCCTGGTCCTCAACAGCCGGGTTCCACCAGGGGTCGTAATGTATCACTGTATCTGCGCCTGTCAGGTTCAGGCCGGTTCCTCCGGCCTTGAGGGAGATCAGAAAGATCTTGCCCGCTCCTTCATTGAAGGAATTTACAAGAAAGCCTCTCTCTGAGACCGGTGTTGCGCCATCCAGATAGAGGTACGGTATACCAAGCTCATCAAGTCTTTTTCGTACAAGCTGCAGCATAGCTGTGAACTGGGAGAAAAGCAGTATCCTGTGACCGCCTTCGATAGACTCCTGTATGATTTCCTCAAGCATCTGCAGTTTGCCGCTGCCGCCATGATAGTTCTCCACAAAGAGTGAGGGATGGCAGCACAGCTGCCTGAGACGCGTCAGAGCCGCCAATATCCTGATCCTGCTCTTTTCAAAGCCTGATGCTTCTATTTCCTGTTTTATTTCCCCTCGTATATCCGACAGATAGGCCAGATAAATTTTCCTCTGCTCATCTGTAAGCTCGGCAGTCATGGTGTTCTCTATCTTTTCGGGCAATTCGTTCAGAACATCCTTTTTCAGGCGTCTTAGTACAAACGGCCTGATCTGCCTGTTAAGATCGGCGAGAGAATCGCTTGTGTCCTCGCCTGCATCTGTGCGTACATATTTCTCATCGAACCTGTTGTACGAATAAAGGTATCCCGGAAGAACAAAGTCAAAGATAGACCACAGCTCATATAGATTATTTTCAATTGGCGTGCCGGTCAGAGCGAAGCGGGTTGCCGCATTGATCAGCTTGACCGACCGGGCGTTTCTGGATGCCCCGTTCTTAATGTGCTGTGCTTCATCGAGTATACAGTACCTGAAGGAATATTGCTCGTAGAGCTCAATATCTCTTCTGATCAACGGATAGGAGGTTATTACCACATCACATACCGAAATGCCATCGATGAGCTTGCGCCTGTCTTCTTTATTTCCTATCACCGCAGTATACTTCAGGCCCGGGGCAAATTTCTCGATCTCCGCGCACCAGTTGAATACAAGCGATGTGGGGACTATTACGAGAGAGGGGGAAGGCCCGTGCTCCTGTTTGTCCGACAATATCAGAGCCAATATCTGAAATGTCTTTCCAAGTCCCATATCATCGGCGAGGATGCCGCCCAGCTCGTAATATTTCAAGGTTTTGAGCCACTTGAAGCCGAATTTCTGATAATCCCTTAGTGAACCCTTCAAGCCGTCAGGCAAACGAAAGGACATATCCTCAGGCTCTTTGATGTTCCTGACGAACTCCTTGAACAGCGCATCGCGCTCTACATTATGGATACCGGACTCCCGGATGCTTTGATCAAGATATGCTGCCCGGAATCTTGGCATTTCAATAAAGTCCTTTTCTATTTCCGCAGGGTCCACATCGAGCTTTTCCATGAAGTCGTTTACTCTTGTAAGCTCGTTCGTATCAAGGTTTATAAAGCTTCCGCTCTTGAGCTGGAAGTATTTTTTCTTCTTGCGGATGGATGCAAATATCTCAGCCAGCTCTGACCGGTCGATACCCTCGGCGCCGAATGAAAATTCCAGCAGGTTGGTTACGCTGTTCAGCCTGAACCTGGCCGAGAACGAAAGGGCCTGCTTCAGCTTCATGTTTCTCAGGCTTTCGGAGTAATATACGATGGCATAATCCTGCAGCAGCGGTACCAGCCTAAACACAAAATCGTAGATATTGTCATCGCCGGTCAAATGGATCCTGCCTTCCTTTACCCTGAATTCCGCCATGCCAAGTATATCAAGTATTGCCTCTTCATTCTTTATCTCTCGGATAAGCAGCTTATCTGGGGCGGAGGCAGATTTGATCACCGGCAGGAACGGATTGATCTGATTGTCGCCGTATATGAACCTGACATCGGCCGTAATGTCGGAGCCGTCCCTGTCCAAATAGATTTCAGCCGATAATGGGAGTTTTTCTATCGTTGACTGTACCTGCTCGCTAATGATGAGGTTCCCGGCCTTCTCCGCAAAAGGCAGTATTTCCGATACGAACCGCTGCTTGTCTTCTTCGATGAACCTGAGCTTGCGGCCCTTCTGGTACATCATGGCCATGTAAAACGGCTTCAGGCACTCGCTCTGCTGCCTCGAGACCCGGTGTATCCCGCCGCCGAAGTAGAAGTATTCCCCGTCTGCCGTCAAAGGCAGCATCGTGCCCTCGAAATCTATATTCAGCACCAGGTCGTGCCCGTCATTTGTCAGCAGAAAGTTGACAGGTATGTCCTCCTTTTTTATTGTCAGGCTTTCGTGTTCATTTCCAAGAATAAATCCCTTAAAAGGAGTGTCCTCATATATCTCAAAAAACCGTTTTAAATACCTGTCGGTCAGATAGACCTTTCCGTCCGAGAATATGCTCGCGTCCATCCTGCCGCGCCCCAGCCCCTCCATGAGCTTTTCAGTCTCATAGAGCTCCTTGAGCATTTCTGCCAGCTCCAGATCCCTTCCTTTGAATTCATGCCTGGAGGGAGAATAGGTGAAACGCTTTCCGTAATTCAGGTCCGTATTGTTTTCCATATGGAAGAGAAGCTTTTTTACATCCTTAACTATGTACAGCCTGTCCTGTCCAATACGGAACTTCAATGAAGGCAGCAGGGAATTGTCTATGCCGGAGGCCCTGTTCAGCTCGAAAACAGGCTCGATAGTTACAGCAGACCGGATGGCGATCTGTCTGTCCATGAAAAAATTGAATATATCCTTCGCTGCCTGGCGGAAGCGGAGCTCGCGAAAAAAGCCCTTGCTGTCCTTCTCCTGTATGAGCAGCAATACGGCAACCATATGCCTGCACAGGCCCCAGCCGTCATTTCCCACAGGACAGGAGCAATCTGCTTCCGTCAGCTTGCCTGCATTGTCAAATTTCATGTGCTGTGTTTGCAGCTTGGAGTCAAAAACTGTGGAGGTGAAGGTACGGCGGTCCTGATTGTACTGTACGGACTTTATCCGGCCGCTCCTGTAGTGCTCCTGGCCTGCTTCGTATTCCACGCGCTGTGTTTTTGCTTGGATGGATTCCATGGATAGATCGAACATTATTTACTCCTGATAAATGCCTTGTAATAGTATGTATAAAACCCATATCATATTATTATAGCACATTTGCAGGGATTTTTAATCAGTAGAACAGGAATTATTTATATTAAGGTTTGAGAAGAGGGGTCACTTCTCCTGTATGGTAGATGTATAGCTTGTGAAGCGGTCTGGTCATGGCGACATAAAGGAGCTTGATATCCAGTTCATCTTCCGTATATCCGACGGCATCTGCGTTGAATATTATTACGGCATCGAATTCAAGGCCCTTTGCCAGGCATGACGGGAGAACGACCATACCGCTTTTATAGACCTCCTCCTTACCCGTGATAAGCGTGATATCCTTTGTATGTTTTGACAGAAGAGCATGCACCTCTTTGCATTCCTTCAGCGTCTTGCAAATGACGGCTACGGATTTGTAGGAGAGAGTTCTGAATTCGCCCAGGTTCTTCAGGATTTCAGCTATGATATCCTTTTTCTCCGACATCGCCTTTATCCTGACCTCTTCGCCATGACGTATGACAGGTCTCCCCTTGTTGACTTCACGGCTCTTTATCTTATCAAGGACGATATTTGCGGCATTCATGATCTCAACAGTCGTCCTGTAGCTTTGCTCCAGAGTCAGAAATTCGTTCTTCCTGTCGCTGAATACATGCTCCGTTATCTCATTCCAGTCCTGTATGCCTCTGTAGGAGTGGATGCCCTGGTTGAGGTCCCCGAGTATCGTGAAGGAGCTGTCCTTTATGATCCTTTTAAGGACAAATATCTGAAATGCGCTGAAATCCTGCGCCTCGTCTATGACCACATGCCTGACCGGTATCTTTTCATCGATGCCGTATATGCAGAATTTTAGATATATGATGGGAGCGAGATCTTCGATCTCGAGCCAGCCCGACTTCAGTATATCGGCAGTATAGCTGCGGGCAAACCGCGACATTTCCTCGTCAAGCCAGGGACTGACAGCCTTTTCAAACATCCGGGCATCATTGATCAGATCCTTGTAATATTCATATGGGCTAAGGCGCGATATTTTCCTTATATATTCCTGGACGATCATTTTTGACTCAATCTCCAGATTGCTCAGGTCATAGTCCCTTTTGTCGATAGCTTGCGTGACAAGCTTTTGACGTTCATCTTCATCAGGAACGGTCAGCTTCAAAAATGCCACTCTCTTATCGCAGCTTTCATAAAGCTGGTTGATGATGATCTGCTTCTTGGCCTTGATCCTGGTTTTTAGGTTCTTCTTTATCTCATCTACCCTGCGGGCTATGGGCCACATTTTATATTGATTGATAAACAACTCATTCAACTCTTCATACTTATAAATCAATGTAGAACCAAATATGAAATTCTCCTTTGGTATGAAATTTTCCTCAATCACCTTCAGATAGCTGTCCAAAGCTTCCTTGAAATGCATGGAGGCCTTGAACTCGGAGGTCATTCTGACCAGCGCGAGCCGTTGCTTTTCTTCTTCTTCGGTGTTTGTATAGTCGACAAACTCCAGCAGCTTTTCATTTGCATCCCTCAGCTTGAACCGCTTTCCCACCAGATCCTGAGCAAATTCCTCAAAGGTAGTCTGGCGTACCTTCTCAACGCCCAGCTCGGGCAATACGTCGGATATGTAATTCAGGAACAGCTTGTTTGGTGCTATTATCATAAAGTTTTCCGGCGTGAAGGACTTTTCATAATTGTAGATCAAGTAAGCAATACGATGGAGCGCGATGGTTGTCTTTCCGCTTCCGGCCGCTCCCTGCACTATCAGCGGCCGCCACATATCGGCGCGGATAATTGCGTTTTGTTCAGCCTGTATCGTTGTGACTATATCCTTGAGCCTGTTGTCGGCGTTTGCTCCCAGGCTGCTCTGAAGGAATTCGTCATTTGTTGTGATATCTATATCGAATATTTCCTTTAGCTTGCCTTTTTCTATTGAAAACTGCCGTTTCAGCTCCAGCCTGCCTTCGATTTTGCCGTCAGGGCAATCATAGGCTGCATCACCCAGCCTTCCTTCGTAATAGAGGTTTGCCACAGGCGCGCGCCAGTCAACGATGATGAGTTTCTGGTCTTCATCGCGGATCAGCGACATTTTCCCGATGTAGAGCTTTTCCGGAGCGGATTTTCCCTTTTCGACGAAATCAATACGCGAAAAGTATGGCTTGTTTTTGGCAGCCATCAAATTTCTCAGCTTGACATCCATACTGCCCTGCAGCAGAGAGTTTACTATGATGTCGATATAGTCCTGGCTGTTTTCAGCATTGAAATGCTTTCTGGCCCGCTCCAGTGAGTTGTCGACATTGCTCTTTTTGGATAATGTGATCTCGAGACTTTTATTGACATACCCAAGCGTATTATTGCATCTTTCCAGCTCTTCCTTATAATCCGGGTGGTTTATTGCAGACATTGTTCATCACCTCCGAAGATGTGTTTAATTTACAGACAGTGTTTTGAAGCGCGGAATTAAATTTTACTAAATGCAGGGAATAAAATAAAGGGCTTTTTTAAAAAAAATTATGAGCTCCCACACCTGTCAAGGGAAATACAGCCTCTGATATCTGTTTTTCTTAGTTTTTTCCGTTTTATCTTGACAATGAGAGGCTTTGATGTCACAATAGAATCAGAAAGAATGAAAAAATGAAGATGGTGGAGAATCGGAACACAACTGGTTTATGTAAACCAGTTTTTTTGTTTTAAAAGGGTAGGCAAGCGCCCTTTTATCCCTTTATTTGCCAGATATGCACCGGGCCAGTACCGGCGGTTTGGAAACTGTTCAGGTTAGGATTAGTCTATCAGGAGTATTTGATGTTGAATATTCTTATAATGCCGAAATCGTCATTAACAGTATAATAGTATTTCAAAACGGATTTTGTTCTGAAAATCAGATCCGAGATATTGGAATAGGTGCTTTTTGAGTAATCCGTCACCTTCAGTTCAATAACAGAGCTTCTTTTTTCAAGTTCCTCGGTCAGTACCCGGTCAAAAGCTTCCCTGTTGTCTGCAACCATGTTGTACTTGTAATAATAGCTGTTTTTTGTGCTGTCGCATATGGGATATAAAGCTTTGTTCCATGTGGCCACCTTCATCATTTCATCGTCTGTCAGATTGAAATAGCAGTATGTGAGTATCTGTGAGCCGTCCTTTGTCACAGGATCGTCATTTGTACAATCGACATGGTAATATTCATTTTCAATTTTTACTATATTCCAGGCATGTCCCTGTATTATGCCATCAGTTTCTGTCTTTCCCGTTGCAATTATGCACTCAATACCGGAGAGATCACAGAGCAGCTTCATTGTCTCGGCATATCCTTCGCAGACAGCATACCCTGAAAGAAGGCTGCCATACTCCTCAAAAGCATCATCAGACAGTGTATCGCTGGTGTAATTTCCGTAATCATACCTTGTGTTGTTTATTATGTAGTCATGCAGTATTTTTTCCTTATCAAATTCTGACATATCCATATTTATATTTTCTGCTACGACACGGCGTGCTTTGTTGATCGCAGCCTTGACCTTGCTTCTCCTGATTTCATATTCCTTTTTCTCATACCTGTAGGTGAATTCCAGCTTCATGTGGCGATTGTCACAGGTATAACTCCATTTTTGAACAAAATCGTCAACAGAGGCGATCTCCTCTGCTGAATGTTTTGCTGTGTCGAAGGCAGCTTCGAACTCGTCGGCAATGCTGCCCTTGTATTCTGATATATCAATATTAATGCTGGTATCATAGTTCAATAGAGATTTTGTTATGATTTTTATCAATTCGGTTTTGTTTTTTATAACAAGGCCGTTTTTTGTCGAGGGCGGATTAAATAATTCCACGTTACCATAATGCCTGTTGAAATCGGTTGGGTAAAGTCCGAGCTTTTGGGCAGTCGGTCTGAAAATTGCCTTATCGTTATCGACCAGCTTTTCGAGCAGAGTCTGTCTTGAGCCTTTCATTCTGACAGACAGCGCGTTATGTGATATAGCCACGAGATCATTTCTCAGGAAGGCAGTCCTGTTTTTGAGGCCTGCTGATTCAGCAGCAGTCAAAAGCCGCAATTCAAGAGCCTTGTCCAACACTTTGGAATAGCTGAAGTCTACGTTATCTTCATAGCCCATGGAGCGAAGGACAAAAGTGACATATTGCGCTGCCGACATCAGATTGGAGGAACCGAACAAGCTGTCGCTGATCCCGTTGGCAATGCCGTTCTGATAGATATAGCCCACATAATTGTCAGCCCAGGATGGTACGTCGGTGAATGGATGTGAGTAATCCGCCTGTTTTACCTGATACTCCATTCCCAGCAGGCGGACAAGCATGACAGCGCCCTCTGCCCTTGTGGGAGCACGGTCAAGCTCGAAATTTGCGGGTTTGTTTGCGAACAGTCCAAGCACCTTCAGATCAACTGCTTTTTCATAGTTGCTTGTCGGCGCGACAGAAGAGGGCAGCGCAGCAGCGTTTGCCTGTACCGGAATAATTATCGAGAAAATCAGCGTTATCAAAACTGGCAGTTTAACTGAACTCAACCTCATTTTTTACATCCTATGCCCTTTATGGTTTTGCCACCATAACATCTATTCGTATAGACAGATAAAAAATCAGGGTAAAAAAATCGACCCCAATTGTTTTTTGCTTTTATTTATAAATACCCAACGATATTATATCATTAATAGGGAAAAAATACAAGTTTTCGACTTAATTATGAGCAGCAATATGAAAATTGATAAAAGATTTTGCTGATTAATACATACTTTGACGCAAAACAAAGAGGACAGCAATATCAGCCCGTTTCCGGGCCTGGATAGCTATCCTCTGAGGCATAAGTACCGAACTGGTGTTATGAGTAAGCGGATCGTGCCGGTAATTCTTTATTCCTTATAATACCCTTCTTCTTCTTCTCTGCCAAAAATTGCGGGAAACAGCAGGATGATGACCAGTATTATTATGATGATCCAGATCCAGTTAAAACCGAAGCCGCATCCGAAAAGCCCGCCTCTTTCATTATCTGCCATGCCATACACTCCCTTCATATAACGAGTTGATAGATGTCCCCCACCTCTTTACGTATTTTCAGCCCTCGGGCTGAAAACGCTTAGTGGCGGGTACCGATTTACCTTTCAGGCGGTGAGTATATCTCCCGCCTCGTTGAAACGCGCAGAGGTAAGAAAAATTTTCTACAATCAAAAATTTTTCTTTGAACGATGCGTTATGATTAAGCTTGTTACTCGACTACATTTGTATCAGCTCTTACAAAATGCCTGTGATCTGTGAATAACAGGAGAAACAGGATAATGAAGAACAAGAGCGCGCAACTGTCGAATGCTTCGCCGATGAATCCTTTTGACATTTGCTTTACCTCCTTTATCTGCATGTTTGACCATGCTGCCTTCTATATCATATTCACACCCACAGGTATGTGTTACTGGCAAACAGCATTTTCGACCACAAAGCAAAACCACCCTTAAAGGGTGGTTTCTACGACATACTTACTAATTGCCGGTTTTCTTCAATACCGCTGCTCAGCAAAAATGCCTGTTATCGAAGAACAGCAGCAGGAACAGAATAATAAAGAACAAAATGGTGCAATTGTCATTTAAGAAATTACCGCATCCTCTTTCTGACATTGTCGAGGCCTCCTTTCAACCATTGAGTTAACATAAATTTTTATCGCTAATTCAATTTATTCTTCTTAGGTCAAAATTGTTACTTGCATACCAGCTGTCAATACATTATATTAATACCGGTTCAAGTCGGTGACAGTAAAATAGCATAAGGTATCAGTTGCAGAATATGGCCTGGAGTACTAAAAGCAGGTGATTTTCAGGAAAAATTGATAGAAATCTTTCATGTGAGACACAGATATTGTATAATTATGTATATACTAGTTCGCGGGGGTGTGGCATGGAACTGACAGAAGGTACTGTTGTTACAATAAGGCACTATTCCATGATCAATCTGTTCAGCACCATTGTAAACGATGTCAAGGGGCGGACTATAGTGGTCAAGCTTCCGAAGGAGTGTATGAAATCCATGTTTCTTGCAGGTGACCCCATAGTTTCATGCTATGAAACGGACTCAAGAGTATACATAAGGGGCGGCAGAATCCTGGAATTCAATAAGAAAGACGAAATGTTGGTGTATTCCGAGGATGAATATGATGAAGGCAGCAGAATGAGGTCATACGAGCGATTTCCCGTTTCACTCTATGCTGACTACAGGGTAGCTGAAGCGCTGGGAAATAAAAAAAGCTTTGCTCTGGTAAAGGATATAAGCGACTATGGTCTTTTGATATACTCCAAGGAATCACATTTCAAAGGTCTGAGGCTGATAATGGACATATACCTGACCAGGGATATCCTCTCGCTTACGGGTGAGATAGTAAGGAAGGTCGAGTATGACGGCTATTATGAGTACGGTCTGAAAATAAGGCATAACGGGCCTGTCGTCTTTAATCATATCAAAACCTTTGTTAAAAAGCAGCAGGATGAGCTTTTCAGCAAGTATGAAAGGTAGTGCTTGCTGTAGTATTCTGTAGGTATCCCCAAATAAAATGGAAATAAATTGAAAAATAGGAATTGACAGAGAACTAGCTTTTCCATATAATAATTGCACAACCATATTCTTACATTATTTTATGGGCATTGTTGTAAATGTAAGTACAGGGGGGAGCAGTTTTGGGGAGGCTTAGTCTTGTTATAGCAGATTATGATGCAGAATATTTACAGAATTTTGAGAAATATTTGATAACATATCATCCAAAGCGGTTTGAATTGTCTTCTTTTTCATCCGCAGATCACCTCAATACCTATCTTGGTGAATTTCATAAAATTGATATACTGCTCGTCAGCAGCAAAATGTACAAGGAAATGATCGGTGCGGGGAATCCTGAAACAATACTGATACTGTCTGAGAATGAATCATTTGCTCAGGCAGGACTGGAAGCTGTAAACAAATATCAGCATATGGACAGGCTGATCTCCGAGGTGATCAGGCTTTACTCCCTTGGAAGCAAGAAGGACTGTCGGGTATCCGGCAATGAAGGTACACGCGTAATCAGTGTCGTATCGCCGGCAGGAGGGACAGGCAAAAGTAGTATTGCGGCAGGCTGCAGCATATTGTGTGCCGGCAGGGGCATGAGTGCGTTCTATTTGAATCTTGAAGATATACCGTCCACAGGGATGTTCTTTCATGGAGACTCCAATCAAAGCTTTTCCAATGTGATATATCAGCTCAAAGGCAACAACCCAAATCTGTGGCTCAAGCTGGAGGCAGCCGGATGCGCCGACACAGGGACCGGCGTGCATTTTTTCAGGCCGGCTGAGAACATACTTGATATGAATGAGCTCACAGATCAGGATATTTCAAGGCTTATTTTTGAGTTCAGGAAAAGCTCCGTCTATAATGTCGTCTTTATTGACCTCCCAACCGGCCTGAATGAAAGAAATTCCTCCGTGCTGAAGTATTCCGATGCCGTTTTGCTGGTGCTGACACCGGATTTCAAGCTGGAGAGCAGTATCGAAAAATTCAGCAAGGGTCTGGAGATGATCGAGAACAAACTGAGAGCCGACCTTATTGGCAGGATCGTACCTATACTAAATTTCTCAAAGAGACAAAAAGCAGGTGGAAGTATTTTTGGATACAAGCCTATTGTGGAGATATCGGACCATTCAGTATCATCTGACAGCAGAGCTTTCATCAAGCCTGTGGAAAATCCGGCGTTTCTTGCTGAACTGAACAGGGTAGTCAATCATATCCTTCCCGGAAAAAGTCCGGCAGCAGCCTCAGGGGAATGGGCAGCCTATAGAGGAGCGGTGTCGGCTTCGGGGATCGAAGCAGCGGCTTTGTGGGACGGAGGTGAGTACAGTGCATGATGCTGCCGGTGCAATACAGGCATTGGGTATCTGTGGACGGGGTGATGACTGCAGGACGCTTGCCGAGGATATCAGATCGGAGATAACGCAAGGTCTTGACAGGTCCAGAGAGGTTTCTGATGAAGAACTGATGGATACTATCACAGAAGCAGTTTTTCGCAAATCATCAAGAGCATATCTGAATATTGCACAAAAGCGTGAGCTGGCCGACCTTGTGTTCAACTCCATGAGGAGACTTGATATACTGCAGCCTGTCATTGAGGACAGAAGCATAACCGAAGTCATGATCAATGGACCGGACAAGCTCTTCATAGAACGAGGAGGACACATATACAGGCTTGAAAAGACATTTGACAGCTATGAAAGATTGGAGGATGTGATACACAATATCGTTTCCCGCACAAACAGGATAGTCAATGAGGCTTCTCCCATAGTTGACTTCGCATTGCCGGATGGTTCAAGGGTGAATGTTGTTTTAAAGCCAGTGGCATTGAACGGACCGATAATGACGATCAGAAAGTTTCCGGACAGTCCCATGACTTTGGAGCAGCTCGTTGATCTGGGTTCTTTGAGCGCTGATGCCGAAGAAGCTCTAAGCTGTCTTGTCAGGGCAAAATACAACATATTTATCTGCGGGGGCACCGGGAGCGGCAAGACAACCTTCCTTAATGCCCTTTCTGCAAGGATCCCTCCTGATGAGAGAATCATCACCATAGAGGATTCGGCTGAGCTTCAGATAAAAGGAGTGGATAACATAGTCCGGCTGGAAGCCAGAAATGCCAACAGCGAGGGACGGGGCAGGATATCTATTCGGGACCTTATCAAAACATCACTCAGGATGAGGCCGGAGAGGATAATAGTCGGTGAGGTGCGTGGCGAGGAGGCTCTTGATATGCTGCAGGCGATGAATACCGGTCATGACGGATCCCTGTCGACAGGTCATGCAAATTCCGCTGCCGACATGCTCAAACGTCTTGAAACAATGGTTATATCAGCGGCGCCGCTGCCACTGGAGGCTGTGCGTCAGCAGATAGCTTCAGCAATCGACATAGTTATCCACCTTTCGAGATTAAGGGACAAGACCAGACGGGTCCTAGAGATAAGCGAAATATCCGGATATGCGGACGGAGTGATACATCTGAATCCTCTTTATTTATTTGAGGAGAACGGACACGAGGAAAACGGGCAGGATTTGGCCAGGCGCGGGAAGAACGGACTGAATGAGAGCAGGCACGATGAGAGCGGACAGAATGATGACGGACTGGTAAACGGAAGCCTAAAGAGGACCGGCAACATGCTCGTCAATACTGTAAAGCTCAGGATGGCAGGCATAAGCTGCGGATTGTGTGGTGCATGATGACACAGAGTTATGATACGTATGAAATGAGCAACAGAGAGAGGCTATTCTATACGGCAATTGCAGGTATATTTATTTTTGCTCTTGCCTATGTATTTTACAGGAGTGTCGTTTTTTCTGTGATTTTGACACCACTGGCACTCTTATACCCCGCAATAAAAAAGAAGGAAATCATCAAGCGGCGCAAAAAGGAGTTGAACATCCAGTTCAAGGATATGCTGTATTCACTGGCATCATCGGTATCTGCAGGCAAAACGATCGAGTATGCGTTCAAGGATGCACTGAAGGATTTATCGGTGCTGTACCCTGAGCCTTCAACATTTATACTGGTAGAGATTAAAAGGATCATAAGCAGGCTGGAGATGAATGAGACGATCGAACATGCTTTATCTGATTTTGCAGGTCGGGCTTGTCTTGAGGATGTAGACAACTTTGTCAGCGTCATGAACATCAGCAAAAGGTCCGGCGGAAACATAGCCGAGATAATAAGGAATACATCGGCTATTATCAGCGACAGGATAGAGGTGGGGCAGGAAGTCGATATGATGCTGACAGAACGCAGATTTGAGCAGAAGGTGCTCAATGCGGTGCCAATACTAATGATACTGCTTCTTTCTGTGAGCGCGCCGGAGTACATATACCCTGTTTTCAGCACAGTTGCAGGAAGGCTTACGATGAGTATTTCGATCATATTGATTGCTGCTGCGTGGTTTATTTCATCAAGAGTAAGTGATATTAAGCTCTAGCGGGAATATTTCGGAGGAGAGTTTGTTATGATTATGGTTCTGGCGGTATATATCATAATCCTTGCCTTACTGTATTCTGCCTCACATAGAAGGTACACGGAGATTATTGCAAGGCTGGATAAAAAAGAATTTCCGATGAGAGGGATCCTTCCAATTGGGCTATGTATCCTTGATACCTTCAAATACGGCTATAACACCGGCTATGACAGGAAGCTGCTGATGGCGGCAGCTGAACTGTACGGTTATAAGAAGGCATTGACAGTGCTGCGTGTTCATTGGGGCAGTAAGATATCTTTGATGCTTTTATCTCTGGCTTTTATTTTATTTGTCGGAACTATGACAAAACCGGATGTTGGATATGCAGTATTTTGCCTATTACTGCAAGTGGGCATTTTTGTATTCAGCGACAGAGAGCTGTCGGAGAAAGTGAAGAAAAGAAGGCAATCCATACAGCTGGACTTCCCTGATTTTGTCAACAAGCTCACACTTCTGGTCAATGCAGGAATGACGGTCTCCAGAGCATGGGAAAAGACAGTTTCTGATACATCAAGACAGACTCCGCTATATATCGAGCTTGGAGCCGCAGTACAGGATATAAGGTCGGGGATACCTGAATACAAGGCGTTTGAGGAGTTTGCTCAACGGTGTCATGTGCCGCTTATTACCCGGTTTGTATCTGTAGTCCTGCAAAATATGAGAAAGGGTAATGATGAGCTTGTACCTGTTTTGAGGCTTTTTGCCAATGAATGCTGGGAGCTTAGAAAATCGACTGCTAAAAGGTTTGGGGAAGAGGCCTCTACTAAACTGCTTTTGCCTATGATGCTGATGTTCGCAGCGATACTGCTCATTGTTGGAATGCCAGCTGTGCTTGCATTGAGGAATATATAGGGGGATGGAGGTGATTTTGTGAAACGTTTTATTAAAAACTTTCTTAGCGAGGAAGATGGACTGGGGACAGTGGAAATTGTCGTAATAATTGCTGTACTTGTCGGGATAGCTCTAATATTCAGGGATGCCATTATCAAATTTGTTACGAATATCATGCAAAGTGTCTTTGCTGATGATGCGATTATAAATGATATCAACAGCGGCAGTATCAGAGCAAATAACAAGATCATCAAATAATATTTTCAATTGTTCAGCTAAAGGCAGTGGCGGGGCAGCTGCTAATGAGATATTGTGTCGGAGGAGTAGGGAATATGTCCGGTGACGGTGAAAATTCGAAGGAATTGAAATTCAGGTATGAAAGCAGCTCGGCATCAAGCTTCCTTGTCATTGAATGCAGAGCCAGGATCCTGGAGTTTCAGGCAAAAATGCTTGAAAACAATGATATAAGGTATGTTGTGCCTGTAGAAGCAGTAAAATCTGAAGGGGCCTATCATTTTTACTACAACATAACCTCAAGGATCCCCCTGCTGATGTACTTTAAAAGACATAAGCTTAACCGTGTGGAATTTCTCAGACTGTTTTTGAATCTGTCCTCCAACATCAATAATTCTGCAGGGTATCTGCTGTCTTCGTCCAATTTCCTTTTTGACCCTGAGTATGTTTATATTGAGCCGGATACGATGGAGGTCAGGCTGATCTATATACCGGCCGAATCAGGAGGTCATTGCAGAGGGACTCTTCAGACTTTGGTTTCTGATGTGCTCATGCAGCATATAAATGAAGCAGGCTTTGGCGGAAATCTTGTACAGCGTATTTTGTCAGAGATAAAGAGTGAGATGTTCAACCTCAAGAGCTTCATGATACTAATCAATGAACTGCTGTATGGTGAAGAAACCGGGGGAGCGCCCGCCCCACTGCCGGAGCACGATTCTTGCGAAAAAACACTTAAAAATAGTTGTAAAAAAGATAAAATAGAGGAAAAACAGGAAGATAAGGAGAATAAAGAGAATAAAGATATAAAAATATCTCTGACATCAGTAGTGCCTGCAGTTCTTTTGCAATTTGCTATGGGCGGTATTATATTCATGTGCCGAGGATTTCTTGATAATATCGGAGAAAATCGGACAGCGACCTATGCTGCAGTGCTTATGATCGTTATAGCCATCGATGTGCTCGTTTTCAGAAAGCTTCAGGTATTGAAGCTGCTTAGGACGTGTAGTGACAGTAGTTCTCAGCAATCAGCGCCAGAGGATGAGCCGGAGTGGACCGTGAACGGCAGACAGTTGCCTCGTAAAGAGGCTTCAGCATCGAAAGCATATCAACGGCTGAAGAAACTAACAGAAAGTGCTTTGCAGGAGAAAGACAAAGCATCTGATTGTAATAAGAATTGTGTGAATGGTGCAGTTAATGCAAATGCTGTACTAACTGAAGAGCCTGCATATTATCGTGAAGGAACCATAACGGCAATCAACAGGGAAACGCTGAAAAGAGCAGATGCGGGTACTGATGCGGAAAATATAGATCAAGCGGTCAGAGAAGCCCAGGATGATGTTGCATTGAGGTATATACAGAAGACAGAGGTACTTGGAAATAATACCAAAAAGGTCCACATGCTTAAAAGCAGAGGCAGGTTTGCCAATGACCGGGATATTGTGATCGATCGGGATGAGATCATTATAGGCAGGCTTCAGGGCCATGTTGACCATGTACTGCTCAACAATGCTGTGGGGAAGCTGCATGCGGAGCTGATATGCAGGAATGGCTCCTGCTTTGTCAAGGATTTGAATTCTATCAATGGAACATTTGTTAACGATGCACGGATTGATAGTAATAAGGAAGTTGAGCTTAAGAATAACGACAGCCTTCAGTTTGCAAACAGTGAATTCATTTATTTATGCAGTTAGCCGACTGTATAAATGATTCAAAATAAGGAGGACTTGCTATGCCGGATAGAAAATATGTATGGTATGGAAAAACAGCGGTCAGGAAGTGCCTTGAAATTATTCTGGCAACAGCATTCCTTGCCTTATTCGTATTCTTCGTGTCAGCAGAGTCATTTGCCGCCGAAGAAAATGAGGCCGCATACAGGGTGAAGCCGTTACAGGAGAAGCTGGCTGCGCTGGTGGACACCGATATTGAAAATGCTCTATATTTATATGGGGATATGGGTTCGCACTGGAGCCGTAAAGAAGTCGGAATGCTCTCGTATATCTATATAATCACGGGCTATGGGGGTAATTTTCATCCAAATGATCCGGTACAGGTCGATCAATATATTAAGATGGTTGTCAGGTCTATGGGATATGCACCGGGTGAGAATACGAAATACTGGGCTCAGAATTATATTGATATTGCTGTTGGACAGAAGCTGATTTCAATAAATGAGTTTTCGGATTACAAACGGCCTATTACCAGGGAGGAAGCTGCGAGAATCATTGTAAAGGCGGCACTGCTCAAAGAGGAGTTCCCTTACAATGATCCATATAATACCCCGGACAATCTGGTGCGGTCAAAAATCAAAGATTATACGGCGATAAAGGATATAAACAAGCAGTTTGTTCTGCAGTCATACGAAATCGGCCTCATCCGTGGATCGGAAGGCTATTTCAGGCCTGCCGGCACTCTGACCAGAGCTGAAGCGGCAACTGTCATGATCAGGTATTTGAATGACGGCTCCCGTGTGCCTTTTACACCGGCAGCGGATGAGGTTTTTACGTGCGTAAACTATGATGGTACGTCAACTACTGTATGGCCGCCCCCAAAGAAGGAAGTTATTGATGCTGCTAATGCATTTAAGAATGTAGGACAAAAGAGTAAGGGATTTGTTGTTTCTGGATTTAGTGAATCAGGTCATGTTATATACTATACTTTCTATGAGAGCAAGGAAAAACTTGAAGAGAATAGCGTATTAAATAAACAGATGTATATAAGTATTACTACTTTAGACGATAATCGACTTATGGATAACCCATATCATATAACTCTTTATAATGCTCAAGCTGTAAAATCGATGCATAGAGAAGTTATTTATGAAATGTTCAAGTTCTGGTTTAGCAATGATACCGATAAAGCTATGGAAGAGTTTGACAGATATCTTAATTATGCAATAACGAATGATCAGGAACATCATATTGATGAAATTACTTACAATGGCCGTCTTATGTTCTTCCATAAGGTTGGTGGGGATGACGGGTTCACACTTTCTATTAATAGTCTTAAATAGTTTATATCTATCATATTGAAAGGTTAGTGCTATTATGAAAAAGAAATTTTTCATCTGTATATTAGTTTTCTCTATATTACTTCCGAATATTACCAGCGCAAAGAATGATTCTAGATATTATGAAAGCAGCTGCAAGTGGGAGACTTATTTTGATAATCCTGATTTATTTGAAAAACTTTCAGGACTGCCATATGGTGTTACACCTATTGCTAAAGGTAGACCCTTTAATTATAGAATATGGTATGGTAAGGGAATTGTTGTGTATGGTACACCGGAGCAGGCGAATCTAAATGATAGTTATAGAAAGAACTATAAAGAAGAGACACTTAATGATACCGGCATTGGGTTTTATAAAAAGGCTGGATATAAGCGAGGTGAGTATAGGTACGATGGATACACAATTGATGGTAACTTGTATGCAAATACATGCTTTCCTTTAGATGTTAAAAGAATAACTCCTCTTGAAGACATAACATGGATATATCACTATTGGGATAGCAACTATATATCCTCCAGGTTTAAGGGTGAACCGGCAACTAAAGTAAGTATATATAATGCATCAGCAATCACTTGCATTACAGATACCGATAAAAAAACTCGTGAGTGGATCAACAATGGTATGACTGACTTTAAAATAAGAAATGGAGTAATGGACACCGGGCTCAAAGATCCAGCACCGGAGCGCAAGGCCGATGGGACGTGGGATTTTCATAACTTCATCAATGTACAGTCGGCGCCTTCGGCAAAGTTCAACGGGGAAGGCAGGATGTTCAGGTTTGATAAGGCAGGCAAGCTCTTCTATATGGGCTTCACTATCAAGAAGTACCAAAAGGAGCATACGCCGGTAGAGGTCTCCGTCAATATACAAAATGAAAGCGAATTGGAGTTTATTGATTACGGAATGGATAATCCAGCTGGATTTGAGAAAGAGACAATTGACGTAAAGGTCGAAGTAATTGCCAGGCTCAAGGATGAGGAGCACATGCAGGACCAGCTGGCGAGGGCTGTTTATTACACTAGAGAGGACAGGGACCACTGGGAGATAACATTAAATGGAGAGCAGGCCCGGAAAGATGATATCCAGATATATGACAATTATGCGAAAACTACATTCACGATCCTGATGACCAAAGGTCAAATCAAAGCTTTGAATGGAGAGGACATCAATTTTACTGCAACAGCCCGCTGTATTTACTTTGATGAAAGGTATGATGAGGGAAGCAGCGACGGGAATGCGGATTTTTCTATAAAGGAATACGTGATTGAGAAAAAAGTGCCCTATTTGATGGAGCCAAAATGTGTGATACCTCAGAAGGGCTTTGATATCGTTAAGTTTGACGCATGTGACAATACGGATATGAGCGGCATACAGGACCGGAGGGTCTTGATAAATGGCACCGAGGTTGATGACGAACAGTTTTTCAGCGGCAATTATGTATTTGGTATTGGTCAGGATGGGCTGAAGAAAATCGATATTTTTTATACCGATAACGAAGGAAAATCTGCGTTCCATACAGCGTGGACATATATATATGACACAAAGCCTACAGCACAGTTCAGGCTTTCCGGTACCTATAAACAGAACCGAAAGCTGACCGTTACCGACATATCAAATATCGGAGGCTGCGACATCGTCAACAGCGCATACCCGATCAGCTCATATACATGGAAATTCAGGGCTGTCAGCGGTATTGAGGAATCAATAAAAAAGAAGGATATCAGCGTCACTCAAAAAGATCTATTGTTCAAAACTCCAGGCTCCTATGAGGTGGAGCTGACTGTAAAAAACTCGCTGGGACGGGTTTCCGACCCATATGTAGTGAGGTTTGAGGTTTTTCCCGACTATGAGCCTGCACTGGAGATCGATCTCGACAATTCTGTCATCTCGAGGCTGGAGACGATTAGTGCCTGGAATTACAATGCCTGCAGCACAGACAATGATATAGTGAGTAAAAACACTATCGAGCTTTGGTATGACAGCAACAATGACGGTACATATGACAAGCTGTTGAAGACCTATGACGGGAGCAAAGGCTTCCCCGAATTTCATCCCGTAGGACTTGGCAGATATAAATTCATTAATACGGTGGAAGAGAGCTTTGGAGAGGACACTATACAAGAATTTATTACTGATGCTGATCGTGTAAGCAGGACGGTAGAACGTGAGGTCCTGGTAGACAATATACAACCCATGGCGGGGCTGTATGTTCAAATACCATTGAACAGGACACAGGTCGATACCTTTATAATGATGGACTCATCTCTTGATAGTGAGAAGGTAAAGTATATAAAGGATAACAGGCTGGAGTTCAACAATTATCTGCGGTCATACAATGTCCAATCAAATGTGGATACATGGGATCTCCACACATATGAGTACACTCAGCCTGCAAGCAGTACCGTACGAACAGGCAGCAGCACTCCACCCGAAACCACAGAGTATACAAGCAATGGCTATTATGGAGTACTAAAAAGAAAAAGCGTTTCCAATAACCGGTACCAGACTGATGAGGGCTCCTATACCAGTAAAGTGGAAAGAAAGACGGTTACAGGGACATTAAGTGGATGGGCAACGGCGAACTATACCTATACTTCTGGAGGATGGCAGCTGACTTCATCAAGTGCTTCCGACCAGCCGAGTATGAGCTACAACAGTGATGGCTTCAAGGGGACACTGTATAAGGTGTCTTATAGCACTGATTCCGATAGTGGTGTGCCTTCAGGGAAGGGCGTTATCGGACAGACCTATACCCGAACAAGAACATTCACGGGCTATTATAGTGGTGAAGTATCAAGGACCGTACAGCTATGGGTACCTAATCTTGTGTGGCATGATGATTACACAGGTTTTTATGAGGGCACTATCAGAAAAGAAGTAAAGCAGCCTTACACAGATCCATTCAGGCCTACATCAAACAAATATATCATCTATATCACTGAGGATAAATTAAATGATATGAATGATCTTAGTACAGCATTGAACAGAAGCGGTGCAAAACTAATACTTGCAGGTCCGGAAGACATCAGGCAGCAGGTGGGTCATGAACATTTCATAGAAAACAACCGGGATGTGAATATATTGATGCAGGAGGCTCTGGACATCATAGCCGATACAGGCGAAGCAGAAAGATACACACTTCTGGCGGGAGAGGATTCTTTGCGGCTCAGCGTAGCTGATTTTGACGAGGAAAACGATGGTATAGTCGAAAGAAAGATGCTGTATGTCCATGATGCTGAATACTATGATAACGGAAACGGTCTTGCTGCATTTGCTGTAAGTGGATACTCCGAAAATGAAGGCTGGGTGGATACACTTGTTGACAAGCTTGATAAACCGGGCAAATATACTATTTATAGAAGAGTAAAGGACGATCCTTCAGACGACCCTGCATTCGACAGCTTCTCTCGCTACTCCGGGACACCATTCATAGAGATATATGCCCACAGGAGGCCGCTGGCGAGCGCAACTCTGGACTGGGATTACGATCAGACGGAGAAGGTATATCGCACAACATGGGTGGACAATTCATATGATCCAGACCACCAGTACAGCAGAGAAGATAAAGGTATTACCGAGAGAAAGATTATGTACAGGGTGACGGGAGGAGAGTGGATATATACTATTCCGGATAAGCTGAGTCCCGGCACATACGAGCTTCAATATTATGTGAAAGATATGGAGAATACCTGGTCCAAACCTATGCTATTGAACTTCACGCTTGAGGAGGCTCCTCCGATCCAGTTCAATGCGTCGCTTCGGGCATTGGACAGTCGATTCACCCTTTCAGGCATCCCGGCGTCAGAAAAGCTTGAGGCATATGACCTGTGGACTCGATACCCGGGTGATGTCAAGCTGGAGATGGCTTTATACAATGGAGCCACCAGAGTTTCGCCGGTGAAGAGTGTTAATTTTAGTGATGAGACAGGAACCAGGACAGGCAATGATATCGTATGGAAGAACATAACTTACCAGATACCTGAAACATTGCCTGACAGGTCCTATGAAATCAGAATATCTGCTACAGGTGATGACGGCAGGAGCACTGTGAGAAGTTTCTCTGTAAGAGTTGCTACTCCGCTTGGATTAGTGCCCAACATGCCTTTGGAGGTATCGGGCGGAGCAGCTTCTGAAGTGGCTGCAAGTACATCTGTATATGCTGATACTGTCAATGTGACATTGTTCCAGGGTACTGCACATGCCAGAGCATATAATCTGACCTGTAATGGCGGAGTCAAGGGAGGGATCAAGGAATGGAAAGGAAGTCTGACTATACCCACAGGTATACCGGACGGGGAATATGTTGCCAGATTTGTTGCTGCTGCGCCCAATGGTAGTACCCAAAGCAGGGATGTGTCATTCAAACTGGTAAACCTGGCTATAACCGATGTTGAAATTATCGGTTATTGGAACCACTGGAGAGGGCAAACTGATATATTCGGTAAGCAGATGACTATAGAGCCCCACAGGTTCCTTTCATTGGAATGTGTCAATATTGACATTACTACTATTGGCAGTCCCGATAAAGTTACCGTACGATTCAGTCCGGAGCTTGAGTCCATGTACTATACCGATCCCAGCGGCCACACATATGATTACAGTGCTGACTTCATGGGTTATCAGGTGAAATTCCCGGGGGACTCGACGGTGTCTGTTTCCGACAATCGTGCCCACTGGGAATACCATCTGCCGCTGGCGCCGTCCAGCAAGGATTGGAGCAATAACAGGCTGAGGCCGCAGTACCGCATGACTGTCACGGCATATAAAGGCAGCAATACTGCCACGTATGTTGTGGATGATATCGACATAACCGGAAATATATATGATTTGACTTATATCCAGCCTAAGAGTTGAGGTGCAGTAAAACCGGGATTTTCTACCCTCGCAGACAAATCCTTTATTTATTCGGTATACTTTTGTATAATCGAATATATGATGTTATTTTAATTGTTTATTTTTTGAAAGCGGGGGTTTAGCTATGTGGACAAGGGGAGAACTAAAGGAAAGAGCTAAAAATGTCCTGAGAGGCAACTATTGGAAGGCGTTTCTCATAAGCTTGGTTATTGGATTGACAACGGGAGGATCAGGCGGCGGTGGCGGCGGAAGATCGGGGTCAGATAGTTTCTCAGATTACACCGGTTCATATTTTAGTTCTTCTGAAATGGCCGGTATAATAATGCTGATTTTAGGAGCATTTTCAGTTGCGCTTGTAGTAGCAATAGCAGTACAGATATTGCTTCTGAATCCGTTGCAGGTAGGAGGCAGGAGGTATTTTATCCAGTCGGCACAGTACTTTGATAACAGGGAATGCTTCAGATACGCGTTTGATGGCTACAATTGGAAGGGCATCGTGGGTACGATGTTTCTCAAGAATCTGTATGTTTTCCTGTGGTCATTGCTGCTGATAATTCCCGGCATAATAAAGGGGTATGCGTACAGCATGGTGCCTTATATCCTTGCCGACAACCCCAATATTGGGGCAAAAAGGGCTATCGAGCTCAGTGATAACATGACCCGCGGCCATAAGTTTGATATGTTTGTGCTTCAATTATCATTCCTGGGATGGTATTTTCTCGGTGCATTATGCCTGGGAATAGGTGTTTTATTTGTGCGCCCTTACGATGATGCCACACATGCCGAGCTGTACCTTACACTGAGACAGAACGCGATCGAGAACGGAATGTGCAGTCTTTCCGAATTAAACCTTTATAATCCCGGGCAGGAGGAGTATAATTATTAATTAAGTGCATGATAAACGAATGATGATGTTTGATGGAGGGTGGTACAGTTGTGGCTTGACAGGCTTGAAAGAAAGATAGGCAAATACAGTATCAGAAACCTGATGCTTTATATAACCACGCTGAATGGCGCCGTGTTCCTTCTTTCATTTTTGGTCCCTGAACTAAATATACTGAACAAGCTGGCGCTTGTACCATCCCTTGTTTTGGAGGGCGAGGTCTGGAGACTTCTGACCTTCCTGTTCATACCCATGAATTTTTCACCTATATGGATTTTGTTCACGCTTTATTTTTACTATATGATAGGTTCGACTCTGGAGAATGAGTGGGGTTCCTTCAAGTTCAACGTATATTACCTGGTAGGAGTGCTTGGAACTATAGCAGGAGCTTTCTTAGGGGGCGCGGGAACGGCAGAGTACCTTAACCTTTCACTGATATTTGCATTTGCATTCCTGTTCCCGAACTATGAGATGATGCTGTTTTTCTTCGTACCGGTCAAGATCAAATACCTGGCCATAATCTATGCAGCGTTCCTTGTGTTCAACTTTGGCCTCTCGCCGGTCTACGGACTGATAACGGTCCTGGGCTCAGCTCTGAATTTCATACTGTTTTTCTGGAAGGATGTATATTATAAGCTGAGATTCAGGCAGAAGGCACAGAAGAACAGACAGGACTTCAAATCAAAGATTCCAAAGATACATGTGATGCATCGCTGTACGGTATGCGGCAAAACGGATGTCGAAGACAGGAAGATGGATTTCAGGTATTGTGTGGATTGTGAGGGTGACTACGAATATTGCATGGACCATCTTTACAATCATGAGCACGTGAAGAGTGGTCAGACTGATGCAGACAGTTCTGGTGACACAGACGAGAGTAAATAAAAGCGCAATGCTAGAGCAAAAAATAAAACCGGCTAAAATTCAGCCGGTTTTTCTTTTGATATACCATACTCATACAGAAGTGCCTTTACTATTCGTTCCGAGGCTTTGCCGTCTCCATAAGGGTTAACGGCTTTGGCCATTTTGTCGTATTCCATGGGATCCTCCAGCAGTTGGGCCGCAAGCTGCCTTATGGTGTCACGTTCAACTCCCGCCAGCTTTACAGTGCCGGCTGTCACTGCCTCCGGACGCTCGGTTTCCTTCCGCAGGACCAGTACCGGCTTGCCCAGAGACGGAGCCTCCTCCTGAAGGCCTCCAGAATCGGTCATTACTATGTACGATATATTCATCAGATTGTGCATATCCTGTACATCCAAAGGATCGATCAGATGTATGCGGGGGTGGTTTCCAAGAATCTTAAAGGCTGTTTCCCTTACAGCCGGGTTAAGATGTACGGCATAAATTATGCTTACATCGTCATAGCTGTCAGCAATGTCCTTTACAGCCATACATATCTGTTCAAGAGGCTCTCCCAGGTTTTCCCGCCTGTGCGCCGTCATAGCGATCACGCGTTTGCCCTTTATATTGATGCTTCTGAGAGCTTCACTCTGAAAAACATAGTCATTTTGTACTGTTGTCCTCATTGCATCTATAACTGTGTTTCCGGTGACATATATCCTTTCCGGCTTTATTCCCTCATTGAGGAGATTTGTCATGTTTGCCGCAGTAGGAGCAAAATGCAGATCTGCCAGAGCACCGGTGAGCTTCCTGTTCATCTCCTCCGGATACGGTGAGTATTTGTCAAAGGTTCTGAGGCCGGCTTCTACATGGCCCACGGATATTTTTTTATAGAAGGCCGCCAGTGAAGAAACGAAGCAGGTAGAGGTATCGCCGTGGACGAGCACTATATCCGGTTTTTCATCTGCGAATACAGCTGAGAGCCTTTCGAGAGCTCTTGAGGTGATCTGTTCCAGTGTCTGCCTTTGAAGCATTATATCCAGATCATACTCGGGCTTTATCCGGAAAACATCCAGGACCTGGTCCAGCATTTGCCTGTGCTGAGCCGTTGTACATACTACAGTGTCGATTTCACGGCAGTTTTGAAGCTCTTTTACCAGCGGCGCCATTTTAACGGCGTCTGGTCTGGCGCCAAAAATCGGCATTACTTTTAACCTCTTCATTTCGTTACCCCATCAGTCGGTTTTTCTATTTCATTCTCCGGCAGGGCCGGGTTTGCAGCCGTACCTTCGTCCGTCATGCCATTATCCTCTGGTTCGCGGTCACTCATATACTTTGTGCCACCTATTACAAATACCGCTACGGCTAGCAGCAGTATTATCGCACTCAGTGCGCCACGGTCCGCCAGTACGATGGCACACAGACCGAGAGATGCGCTGGCGATGTACATAATCAGGACCGACTGCCTTTGGCTCAGGCCCATGTCGATGAGTCTATGGTGCAGATGTCCTCTGTCTGCCTGCATTATCGATTTGCGCGCCAGGACTCGCCTGGTTATTGCAAATAGTGTATCAAACAGCGGCAATCCCAATACCAGCAGAGGTATTGCTATCGATATGGCGGTATATGATTTCATTGCGCCCTGTATCGATATGACTCCGAGTGTGAATCCGAGGAATGCCGCACCTGTTTCTCCCATAAATATCTTCGCAGGATTGAAGTTGAATGGCAGGAAGCCAAGCGTGGAGCCGGCCAGCGCCGCTGTGACCAGCGCGGTATATATTGCTATTGACGGGTCGAGATCTGCCCTGAGTATGGAGACAAAGAACAGCGACAGGGAGGATATGGAGGATACGCCTGCAGCCAGCCCGTCCAGCCCGTCAATAAGGTTTATTGCATTAGTTATGCCCACTATCCACATTATGGTCAGTGGAATAGATATATACGGGCTGAGCTCCAAATACGGGTCAGCTCCAAATGGATTGGTCAGTACCGAAATCCGTGTTCCTGAGATTGCTACTACACATGCTGCGGCCAATATCTGAAAGGCCAGCTTAACCCAAGCCTTCAGGGTTCTTGTATCATCAAGGACACCCATGAGCATGATCACAGCTATGCCTGTCATGAGCCCGGCGATCTCTCTGCCCGGCGTTACTATGTTTGAAGTGGTCAGCAGATCGAATCCAAGTGAAACAACAAAGCCGCAGATAATTGCCAATCCACCCATCAGAGCGATGGGCTTTTTATGCATCCTGCGGTTGTCCTTGGGTATGTCGACGCCGCCCACCTTGAAGGCGAGTCTTCTTACTATCGGAGTTGCTGAAAATGCTACTATGAACGCCAGTGCGAATGTTATTATATATTCATAAATGTATGACAATCGGACACACCTGCCTATATTTTGACTACCCTTACTCCGGCTTCCTTCAGCAGCTCCATGGCCAGTTCATCCGGGTAATCGCCTCTGAATACGATTTTTTTGATTCCTGCATTGATGGCCATCTTGGCACACAGAACACAAGGCTGATGTGTTACATACATGGTGCCTTCCTTTACGCTTGTCCCCGAATATGCGGCCTGCACAAGGGCGTTCTGCTCGGCATGTATAGCCCTGCAGAGCTCGTGGCGCTGGCCTGACGGTATCTTCAGCTCTTCCCGGAGGCAGCCGACCTCGGAGCAATGCTTACAGCCTGTTGGAGCTCCATTGTAGCCGGTGGCGAGTATACGCTTCTCCTTTACGATCAATGCTCCTACCTGACGTCTGAGACAGGTCGATCTTGTTTTGATCAACTCAACGATCTCCATGAAATATTCATCCCACGACGGTCTCATAGTGATGCCTCCCAAACTTATTATATCCTGATCCCCCAAGTATATGGGAGGGACTGTCCCTCTGCTTCAGACGGAAGCATATGAACCGTCCCCTTGTTTCTATTTGGTGCCGAAAAGACGGTCGCCGGCATCGCCGAGGCCGGGAACGATATAGCCGTGGTCGTTGAGCTTTTCATCGACTGCTGCGCAGTAGATCTCAACATCGGGATGATCCTTATTGATCCTTTCTATCCCTGATTTAGCGGCTATCAGGCACATAAGCTTTATGCTTGTGACGCCTCTTTCCTTTATGAACCTTATTGCTGCTGATGCGGATCCGCCTGTAGCGAGCATTGGATCGAGAACTACGATCTCGCGCTCTTCTGCGTCGACAGGCAGCTTGCAGTAATACTCAACAGGCTCCAGTGTTTCCGGATCGCGGTAAAGCCCGATATGTCCGACCTTAGCCATTGGCAGAAGGTTCAGCATGCCATCCACCATTCCAAGACCGGCTCTGAGTATCGGTACTATGCCGAGCTTTTTGCCCGATATGACCTTTGTTTTGGCAACAGCCACAGGTGTTTCTATCTCTACTTCCTTTAAGGGCATGTTTCTGGTGACCTCATAGCCCATAAGCATTGCAATCTCTGATACCAGTTCCCTGAACTCCTTGGTGCTTGTGTTTTTATCCCTCAACAAGGAAATTTTGTGTTGGATCAGCGGGTGATCAAATATAAAAACTTTTTCCATATGCTGTACCTCCGATTTATGTATTTTTTATTGAATATTTTTTCTCAATATCTCCAAACTTGTCCACTCTTCTCTGGTGACGACCGCCTAAAAAAGAAGCGTTCAGCCATGTATCGACTATGTCGATCGCAAGGCCAACGCCCAATACTCTGCCACCCAATGCCAGCACATTTGCGTCATTGTGCTCCCGGCTCATTCTGGCCATGTATGGATCTGTGCAAAGAGCGGCCCGTATACCGGGTACTTTATTTGCTGATATAGAAATCCCGATACCTGTACCGCATATTATTATACCGCGTTCGTGTGTTCCGGCAGCTACTGATTCCGCAACCTTCTGCCCAAAGTCGTTATAATCGACGGAAGTGGTGCAGTCACATGTGCCAAGGTCCTCGAACGGGACGTTGATCTCTTTCAAATGGTTTATTACTTCGGTTTTCAGGTCAAAGCCTGCATGATCGCTTGCGATTGCCAACATTGTTATAAGCCTCCGTTACAATTTTATAATATTGATATACTAAAGTCAAAGCTGTATCACATAAATTTGAGTTTTTCTACAAGTTTTTCGACTGCCTGTCCGATTTCATCCGCGCTTTGCCTGTATACTGATTCGCCGCCTCCAATGGGATCTTTTATATCGACTTCCATACCATATGCATATTCTTTCAATGTGTAAACCTTTTGATACGCTTCAGGATACATCGAAAGTATGTGCTGCTTGTGGCTGCGGCACATTGTAAGTACAAGGAACGCATTTTCGATATCATCACACCTCAACAGCCTTGAACGATGGCGCGACAGGTCTGCACCGGGATAGCTGTCCATTGCCTTGACTGCATTTCCGCTTGCAGGGATACCGTCCATTGTAGAAAGTCCGGCAGACACTGCTTCATATCCATGGCCTTGCAGCTCGAGGACTGCCAGACGGTTGAACAGGGCTTCTGCCATCGGGCTTCTGCAGGTATTGCCTGTACATACGAACAATATCCGTTTCATTATTTCTCCTCATAGCTTTATGATATTTCCTCCGGCCGCTTTCATCAGCCGGTTAATTACTGCTTGTCCGATGCCGCCTGTATCGGGTGTCTCCGCCATTATCATCTCTACTGCCTTTTCGTCGAACTCCCTTAAGCAACGGAAGAGATTAGACGCCAGTGTCTCCGGGTTCTCTCTGCTCCCAAGGGACATGATCTTGCAGTAGGTGTGCAGGGAGGGCTCATAGAGGGAGGCTGTCTCATCGGTATTGAGTATTCCGATAGAGGAGCCTTCCTTGTGGTAAAGTTCTGCTCTTTTGCTTATCTCGGCGGCCACTCGTTCGGGACTGCCCTGGAGCAGAAGAAGCGCTGCTTTAGGGGAGTAGTGCTTGTATTTCATGCCCGGTGATCTTGGAGCGGCATGGGATGTACAGTGGGACGCATGGTCCCAGCTGACAGCGCCCAGTACGCTGCGCAGCTGTTCCAGGGTTACTCCTCCGGGTCTTAGTATCATCGGTGGAGTGACAGTTATATCCAGTACCGTTGATTCCACGCCGACCTTTGAGATACCTCCGTCGATGATTACATCGACCTTGCCTTTAAGGTCCTCGATCACATGCTTTGCCAGAGTCGGGCTTGGCCTGCCGGAGCTGTTGGCGCTCGGAGCGGCGACAGGTACGCCTGCCTTTTTGATCAATGCAGCCGCGATAGGATGCGAGGGCATTCTTATTGCTACCGTATCAAGGCCTGCTGTAATAACGTCGGGAACATTCTTCGATCTTGGCATTACAAGCGTCAGCGGTCCCGGCCAAAAGGCTTCCATGAGCACAGGCGCAACAAATGGGATACTGTCTGTCAGTTCCTTTACAGAATCAGTGTTTGTTATATGAACTATCAGCGGGTTATCAGAAGGGCGGCCCTTTGCCTTGTAAATGCCTTTGACAGCCGTCTGATCCAGTGCATTGGCCCCCAGACCATATACGGTTTCAGTCGGAAAGGCCACCAACCCCCCGGATCTTAATACCTGAGCTGCGTAGTCAAGCTGCTTGTCCCAATCCTGGGCAGCTGTGTCTACTTTGATTATTTCTGTCTTCAAAATATGTACTCCCTTTTTGCATGTCATTTAGTTCAAGACTGATACTATTATACCACATAATATTCCCCATACATTCGCCAAAGAAGATAATCTTCCTAAATATAGACGCTTTGATTCCGGAACAAGCTCTCCATATATTATGTACAGCATGGCTCCGCCTGCGAATCCGAGACAGGCGGCTGTAAGCCGGTCGGAGATCGTGCCCAGCATCGCGCCCAGGAGTGCGCCAAAACCCATCGGGACACCTGAAAGCAATGTATATCCGAAGGCCTTCAGCCTCGAAAATCCGCCTGCGCGCATTGGGACGGCCATGGCTATGCCCTCTGGTATATCGTGAATGATTATTACTGCGGTTATAGTAAATCCAAGGCTTGATGAGGCTTCAAAACCCGAGCCTACTGCAAAGCCCTCGGGGAAGTTGTGCATTGCTATGGCGATGGCCATAAGGATGCCGGCTTTGAGCAGTCCGGTGTTTTCACCTTTTCCGATAAATCGGGATTTTTTCAAAAGATTTTCTATCAGGACAACAACAACGATACCTGCAAGGATACCGGCAAAGGTGTAGAAGGTGCCTCCAAGCTTGAACGCCTCCGGCAGCAGCTCAAAGCAAACCACTGCAGTCATAAGGCCGGCGGAGAATTCCAGTATCGAACTCATTATCCGATTGCTTGTCTTTGATATCAAAAACGCCGACAGTCCGCCCAGACCAGTCCCGACCAGTCCCGATACCAATCCCACCAGGGTTATTCGCAGCAGGTGTCCCATAAAGCCCTCCATGTGCCAAATATACATTCTAAAACACTAACATGTATATTCAGGGAAGGCTTTGATTATTATTTTTCCGGGATTACGGCAGCTCCTGATCCTGCCGGGTCGCCGGACGGAGAGCTATTACCTCAATCCTCGTCATAAGCCGCACTGCCCAGTCTTTCCGACTGGTCTGCCGTGATCAGCGCATCCAGGATATCATCAAGGTCTCCGTCCATTATCTCTTCTATCTTGTAAAGCGTAAGGCCTATCCTGTGGTCAGAGACTCTGCCCTGCGGAAAATTGTAGGTTCGGATGCGCTCGCTTCTGTCTCCTGTGCCGACCTGGCTCTTTCGTGCCGCAGCTATTTCGGAGGACTGCTGCTGCTGAGCCATTTCATATAGCTTGGATCGCAGTATCTTCATGGCCTTGTCCTTGTTTTTGTGCTGCGAACGCTGGTCCTGACAGGTTACTACAATACCTGTTGGCATATGGGTCAACCTGATGGCGGAGTCAGTTTTATTAATATGCTGGCCTCCTGCGCCTGACGCACGGTATGTGTCTATTTGCAGATCATTTGGGTTTATATCCACATCAACTTCGTCCACCTCCGGGAGGACAGCCACTGTGACAGTGGAAGTGTGGATCCTGCCGCTGGACTCTGTGGAGGGTACACGCTGGACCCGGTGCACGCCGCTCTCGTATTTTAATCTGCTATACGCACCACGTGCTTCTATGGAAAACACAACTTCCTTGATACCGCCTATTTCTGTTTCATTGATATCGAGTATCTCAGATTTCCAGCGATGTCTTTCGCCATAGCGTGTATACATCCTGAATAGGTCGCCGGCAAACAGAGCGGCTTCTTCTCCGCCTGCACCGCCTCTGATTTCAACGATAACGCTTCTGTTGTCGTTGGGGTCCTTTGGCATTAGCAGTATCTTCAGCTCGTTTTCTATCACTTCAAGCTTTTCCCTTGCTTCGTCGAACTCCAGCTGAACCAGCTCGCGGAAGTCCTTGTCCAGAGTGCCTTCAAGCAATTCTCTGGCCTCGGCTGCATCTGATTTTACATTTTTATATTCACGATATTTAGCTACAATCTCTTCGAGCTCGGAATATTCCTTCATAAGCCTGCGGTACTCGTCCTGATCGGCGATCACCTGTGGATCGCTGAGTCTGAGGCTGACTTCCTCATACCTGTTGTCCGCGGCTTCGAGTTTATCAAACATATAGCACCTCATTACTAGAATTATCGGTGTTTAATTATAGCATACATCAAAAGCATAATCTAGGGTGGCCAAAAAAACAGGCCAAAGCAGTTTTAACTGCTTCAGCCTGTTTTTTGAAGTATATGTTATGTGATCAAACAACCTTTATGGAGGGGATGTATTCCAATAATATTATTTGATCACTTCGATATAACCGTTTGTGGTCTCTGCGTTTATATTGACCTTCTGGGCTGCTGATGCGTAGTTGTCGGTCTCGGCCTCAGCCTGCCTGTTCATGCCCTCGTATCTTGGAGCGCTGCGGTACAGAAGGCTGGGTATCAGCAGGTTGATGCCTCCGTTGGAGGTCTGTGCCTTGACCTTGTAGCCCTTATCCTCGGTATCGTTCATGTTTACCTTGATATCAGCGTTCCCGGTCTTGAGGTTGAGTTCGACTGCACTTGTGTCATCATAGCCCTGAATATTGTCGAGAAGGATCTTTCCGTTCATGGTACCGGCTGTGAGCTTCTCTGCCTTGAGATTCTTGATGTCTATCACCGAGTTTGTTGTGCCGATGCTGATATCCTTGCCGATCATATAATTGACAGCAACCTTGGCATTCTTTGTCTCAACAGCTATCTTGCTGCTGTTGACGCCTGTCAGGTCGATGGCTGCATTTCTTGTTGCGCTGACAAACTCCTCGGAAAGAGTATCCTCAACGTATATTTTGCTGTTCTTTGTTTCAAGAACTATCTGGTTGAACTTCACTACCGGTACGAGCACTTCATATGCAACGCTGAGATTGTAAGTATCAGGCTTTGCGAGCTTGACTGCAACAGTTCCGTTGTCATTTGAGAAGACTATTGCGCTCTCGGCGTTAGCTTGCGGTGTGCGGATCTTTGCCTTAATAAGTATTCTGTCTTCCTGGTGCTTTTTGATAGTGATCTGACCGTTTGTCGCCTGAAGCTGAAGGTTCATTCCCTCTGCTGCTGCAGCTTCAAAATCCTTTTCGACAGTTACGCAGCTGCCGAAGATATTGAAAGCGCCTGTGTCAACGATACTTCCCACAAAATCCACTACCTTGTCGGCAACACCGAAGGCTGCTGTGGCGACGTTCTTTCCGAACTTCTCCGCCTTTGCGCTGAATTCGTCGACCATTTTGTCAAAGTCATTCTGGTTGTAATTTTTTGAAAGGTCTTTTCTCCAATCATTGATCCTTTCCCTGACTCTGGTCACTTCATCGTAATAGTTGTGCGGCGGGGGCTTCGGGATATTGAAGCCTTTGAAGCCTGCATTCTGGGGACCCTGCTTTGCTTCGAGGGCCTCGAGAAGCTTTGCTGCTTCGTCGCTGTTGATCCTGCCTTCCTGCAGCATCTTGAGTATCATCATTCTTTCTTCGCTGATTGACATTTTAAAATCCTCCCAATAAATTATATTTTATGATTTCGATCTAGGATTTCAGCAGATCCAATGCTTCCGCTACTGAAATCGCGCCGTTTTCCAATTTGTCAAGTATCTCGAGTCTTTTCTCGCTCTCCGGATTGCCATAGCCCTGTGCGCTTGCGTAGCCAAGAGCATTTGCGGCATCTTCGAGCCTGCTTTTTACTGTGGGGTATGATATGCCAAGTTCCCTTTCCACCTCCTTGATATTTCCTCTGCATTTAATGAATGTCTCAATGAACGATTTCTGTTCTTCGGTCAGCCTGCAAAACCTGCAAAGTGTAAAATGCCCTTCGATCCTGGTCTCACAGCTGTCACAGTATATTGTGGTGACTTCAGTGTTCTGTCCGCATACTGGACATTTTCCCAATGCTTCTCTTGCCATAATGGACTCCTTTATATCAAAGTAATATTATGCTTTATATTAAAATAATTAATGTCCATATCAATTATTTTAATCTCTCATAATATATACTATTATTGTTATATTTACTTGTCAATATACATTTTATAAAAATATTAAAATTATTAATTAAAATATTAATATTTTTAATGTCTTAATTAAATATACGCAAGGGTGTAATATATGTCTTGTAGATTTTTTGTTTTTTTTGATCTGGTTTTATTTTCAATAGATGGGAAGAGGAAAAGAAAGTAGAAAAGCTGTCATGCGATTATGCAAAACAGCCTTATACGGGGAGTATCTTATTCATTTACAGTATCGGGACATGTCATGTCAGGTGATTCTCATATTTCCCTTCGACCTTCCAGCGCTTTGGCCAGGGTGACTTCATCCGCATACTCCAGGTCGCCGCCGACCGGGATACCGTGAGCAATTCTTGTAGTCCTGATGCCGACAGGCTTCAGGAGCTTGGATATGTACATGGCTGTGGCTTCGCCTTCAACATCGGGATCAGTCGCAAGTATGACTTCACGTATATCACCCTCACGTATCCTCTGAAGGAGTTCTTTTATTTTTATGTCTTCCGGGCCTATGCCCTCCATAGGGGAGATGACTCCGTGCAGAACATGGTATATGCCGTTGAATTCACGTATCCTTTCCATGGCGACCACATCTCTGGGATCTTCGACAATACAGATAAGGCCATGGTCCCGCTTTGTGCTGCTGCATATATTACACGGATCTGATTCGGTAAGATTACTGCATATGGAACAGTAACGTGTTTTGAGTTTTGCTTCTTTAATTGCGTTAGCTAGAGCTTCTGATTTTTCAGCAGGTAAATTGAGTACATGAAATGCAAGCCTCTGGGCGGTCTTATGACCAATGCCCGGAAGCTTTTCAAATTCTTCGATAAGTCTTGCAACCGGCGGTGCGTAAAAATAGCTCATATCAGAACAGCCCGCCGAGTCCGCCCATGCCGCCTGTTATTTTGGACATCTGGCTATTGACCATTTCATCAGCCATACGGATAGCTTCGTTTACAGCGGCCAATATCAGGTCCTGCAGCATTTCGACATCATCAGGGTCAACGACGTCACGGCTTATGGTTATTTCCTTTATTTCCTTCTTGCCTGTGGCGATGACTTTTATTGCACCGCCTCCGGCAGTTGCCTCAACTTCTTTTTCCTGAAGCTCAGCCTGCATTTTTTCCATATCCTTTTGCATTTTCTGAGCCTGTTTCATGAGATTGTTCATGTTTCCGCCGCCAAAGCCGCCCGGAAATCCGCCTTTTGCCATAATGGCACCTCCGTAGTCATTGATATCTTTTCTAATTATATAAAACTTGTTTGAGTCATTCAAGGGTCATCGATCCATCGATTCAAATATTTCTGTCAGGAGCCCGGCTGTCTGCAGACGCTTATTCATCGATTATTTCAAGGGGAAGGCCTGCCTTTTCCGCTATGAGGCGGGCCCGTTTGAGCATATCACTGCTTTCCTGGGGTTTTTCTGCCGGGACTGCCTTCTTCAGTACATCTTCATCTATACACTTTATTTTCATTTCACGGCCTGTTACTTTTTCAACTGCCTCTTCGATGATTTTTATATGCTCTATCTTTGTTACCAAAGTTCTGATTGCGGCATCCGAGGAAACAAGACCGATCGTGGTGCCATCGATCAGGACAGCCTTGATATTGAGCAGTATGGTGTATATGGCCATCTTGCCGAGACTTTTGAGGTGTTTCATAACAGCCGGCCATTTATCGTATTCAACAGCCTCTTGTGCCGATGTCACAGGTCCTGGTGTTTTTTGCGCAGCCACTACTTTTTCGTCGCTGTTTGCCGTATTTGCACTACTCTCAGCAGTCTGCCGCGCTGTGCTGGTATTTCCGCCGTAATGCACCGGTGGTTCCGACAGTTCGGGTCGAGGAATGTCACCATAATCATGAGCTATTGCCGGTTGACGTCCTGCAGTCTGTGCTGCTGTGGGGAAATCACCGCTATCGAGCCTTCTTTCGATTGCGGCCAGCCTTGCTTCAAGATCCGCACTTATGCTTCCGCCGCCATTGGCGTCGACGCTGCTGCCTCCATTACTGCTGTTGCTTCCGCAAACCTTTATCAGAGTGACCTCCAGCAGTACTCTTGGATTTATGGCATACTTAAGGCTGTTTTCCAATACAGACAGCTCTTTGATATAACGCATTATTTCATCGAGAGATATGGCTTGTGCCTGTTTCTTCATTATAGATAGAACAGCAGACGGAACCTCTATCAGCTCATCGCACTTTCCGCCGGTGGATTTGCAGATCATAAGGTTTCTGAAATACATGACCAGATCTGAAACGAAATGCGCCGCATCGCGTCCGTCTGAGACCAGACTGCTGATGTTCTGCAGCAGCTTTACAACATTTTTATCAAGCATATCGCCAATGAAGCCTGTCATAAATTCATCATTCACTATGCCCACGACAGACAGTACATCATCATAGCTGATGCTTTCACGGCCCAGTGACATACACTGGTCCAGCAGGCTTATGGCATCCCTCATGGCACCGTCAGACATCCTGGCTATGAGCCTGGCTGCATCATTGTCAAGTGTGACGCTGTCTGATGATGCTATTTTATTAATATGTCCCACAATGCTGTCCTGGGATATCCGTCTGAAATCAAATCGCTGACAGCGGGAAAGAATAGTGGCTGGCAGCTTGTGAGGTTCAGTTGTCGCAAGTATGAAAATGACATGCTCAGGAGGCTCCTCCAGCGTTTTAAGCAGCGCGTTGAAGGCTCCTGTGGACAGCATATGGACTTCGTCTATGATATAGACCTTGCGTTTTGCTTTTGTCGGCGCATATATGACCTCGTCCCTTATGGAGCGGACGTTGTCAACGCTATTGTTTGAGGCTGCGTCTATTTCCAGCACATCGACGCTGCTGCCCGAGAGTATCTCGCGGCAGATCTCGCACTGGTTGCAGGGCTCGCCGTCATGCGGATCCAGACAGTTGACGGCTCTGGATAATATATGTGCCATAGTCGTTTTGCCGGTGCCCCTTGTGCCACAGAAAAGATAGGCATGGGCGATCCTGCCCGTACTGACGCTGTAGCGGAGGGCTTTTACCACATGCTCCTGCTCGACCACATCCTTGAAGCTTGTTGGCCTCCATTCTCTGTATAAAGCAACGTAAGACATATCAACAGCCTTTCTTTTGATCCGTATTTATAACTCGGCGAATAATATCCCCCGCCTCGTTGAAACACTGCTGAGGAAAGAAAATTTTTCTACAAACGAAAAATTTTCTTTGAACCGAAGTGTTATAACGAGGTAGTGAGCATATCTCCCAGCCTCATTGAAACGCGCAGAGGTAAGATGCGTTATGAACATAGTATATCAAAATGGCAAGTCAAAAAAAAGACCCCACTAAGTGCTTTGCCAAGGCAGTCTGCTAATGTTGTCTGAATAAATAAAAAAGGTGCGATATACGCACCTTTTTATAATTGAAGGCTGTGCACCTGTTGTCGACTTGCTTCTACAAGCGTTACCCATATAGTTGGCTCTAACCAGGCAACCCTGCGGCACACGCAAGTATCCGCTTACCGTTGCTTCCTTCCGGACCTGGCGGGGTTCACAGACTTACGTTGCGCAAGACCCAGTCGTCATCGCCACTTGCATGGAACAGACCCTACAAAAGCAGAGCCTCGAACAGGAATTCGACCCTGCTGCAGCGGATTGCAGGTTCAGGGCACCGCTACCTCCCCGTCTAGCACAGCCAAAGTTTAAACAAGTGTAATACTAAAAACGTCACCTACCTATTATACTCAATATGCCTTTTCTTATCAACACCTTTCACAGCATGTATGTAAAGTATTTTATACCAGCATGGATATCGAAACATTCTGCCATGCGATCAGCAGCTCGGCAGCAGACTTTGAAAACGGGCAAAAAAATAAAGCACTTGGTAAATATTTATAAATAATACCGAATAATAATAAGTGCTTTACCAGATCAGATAAAATTAGCCATAGTCTATATTAAAAGGAGGAACAAAAATGAAAAATTAGTATTATTGGCTGTGGCAATTATATTGTACCATGATTTGCTAATAAAAAATATTAAGTTTCTGTAACAAATGTGGGAAAATCATGTGGACAAAGCTTTTTACAGCTTGATTTCCAATAATGTGCTCAGCTAACCGGAATAAAGGAAAGAGCATAAGCAGAAATATTTCAAAAACAAGCAGGCGGTTTTCCTGCCTCCTGTATCTGAGAGTAGAGTATGTCCGTACGATATTGCGAAGCTCGGAGACCTTGTTTTCAAGGACCTCATATCTATCATCAAGCTCATAGTACGCTGAAAGCTTGTCATAGGCTTCTCTAAGCTGAATACTACCTTCAGTGGCTGCTGGCCTGTCGAATATCATTATCCCGGCTGCGCTTTGCTGCTCGAATTTTATTATATGTGCCATAGTTGACGTAAATCGACGGGTCCCGCTGCTGATGATTCCCTTCTGGTATCCGGATATATGGCTGTCCGCTTCATCCAGCAGCTTGTCGATATCTGACTCTTCCTTTGAAAGTGCTGCAGATTTAGCCAGAATTATAGCGATGATATCCGGAAGCTCATCTTTGACAGGGTATGCCGTTGAGTTTTCTTTCCATAGGTATACGGTGTCCTGATCGGTTATTGTTATCGTGTGGCTTTCCCTGTATACAGCAAGCATCCTGTAATCCGGTTCGCCGATGGTTTGACCGAGAGCTTCAAAGAATTTGTCTGTTTCATCTATATTGAAATCTTCAAAGACGATGCAGCCAATGCTGAATATAAGGATCCTTTTTTTCTTCATATCATACTTATATGCTTCAGACAGCTGTCTGCCTCCAAGTATGATAAACCTGTCCCTGCTTTCAGGAGCCGGGAGGCCGAACAGTGAAGCTGCGTTTTTCAGGTCTATTGAATTGTAAGCTTTATAGCATATAAAGTGCTTTGCGTTCATATTTCACCGCCGATTTGTCCTTTGCTGGAATATTTGCTGCAATGCATACCATTTTACAGAATAAAGTCCATTATCATCAGTATTACCTCAACGACGATCAATGCAACGATTATCCATTCCACGAACAGCCCTCTGATAGAATGGCTGATAGATGAAAAACCGTTGATAATGTTATTTAAAATGTCAGCTTTCTTTGTCAGTATAGTGTATCTGTCATTCAGCTCAAAAAAGTCGGACATTTTTTCATAAAACAGCGATGCGTCACTGTTGCTCCAGGTAATATCGGGTTTATCAAGTATCATTATATAGCTGACGGTATTGTACTGGTGCCTCGTCACCCTTGCAGTCGTCCTTGCAAGCTCTCTGTTGCCCACGTGCAGCTGACCGTGTTCCAGACGGTCTATCATGGTTTCCAGCCTGTCAAATATTTTGCCGAGCTCGAACTCAGTTTTTTCCATAGCTACTGATTTCGCTATAATTGTTGCGGCCAGCTCTGTATAGAAGAACTCATACTTCGGTACAATGGCATATGCATCCGTTATTTTAAGGCGCCCTTCAGGCTCAGCGCGTAATTCATACTCATCGCTGTACCGGCTCCAATTGTTCAGGTCGAGTTCCGGCTCGAACTCCCTGATGTATTTCAGCAGGGGAGGCATTTCGCTCTCCGGCACGTTAACCAGCACGATACAGCCGAAGGAGAAAACGAATACCCTGCAGCCTTCCTCATAATCCCTTCCGAGTATTTTCTGCAAAAGCCCGTTATGCAGAATGAGAGGCTCCTCCCAGGTGTATTTTTTCGGGATGCCGCAGCTGACAGCTATTTTGTTGAGATCGATCTCATTGAGAACTGCATATGCCTTGAACTCAAAATGTATCATATGTATCCTCCACCTCTGCTGGTTTTGTTCCATTATTATTATTATTATGCATTCGTTTTTCCAAACTTTATAACCTATCAATACAAAGAAAATTTTTATTATTGCAAAAATTACCTGATAATAAAATCATATTATCAAATTTGCAGATGTGTCAAGTTTGTTATTTCTAAGCCAGTGATCAGTTATGCATGACCGGTAAACAAATTTTTCAAATATTTCTTATCAATCCTGATGAGCAATAGTGTATAATAATGTAAATGAAACACAGAGTATTTGTGATCAATATAATGTCAGGGGAGAGATGGATTTGAAGATACGCAAGGCCGTTATTCCTGCAGCCGGGATGGGCACCAGATTTCTGCCGGCCACCAAGGCTCAGCCTAAAGAGATGCTTCCAATAGTAGACAAGCCTACTATCCAATATATTATAGAGGAAGCTGTCGCATCGGGTATCGAGGACATCCTGATAGTGACAGGACGCGGAAAAAGAGCTATCGAAGACCATTTCGACAAATCCTACGAGCTTGAGGACATGCTCACGAGAAAAGGGGAAGAAGAGCTGCTGTCTCTTGTACAGGAGATTTCAAATCTGGCCAATGTGAACTATATCAGGCAAAAGGAGCCCAGAGGACTTGGACATGCAATATATTGCGCCCGTTCCTTTATTGACAATGAACCCTTTGCGGTATTGCTCGGAGATGATATAGTGGACTCCGAGGTGCCGTGCCTCAAGCAGATGATAGGTGCCTATGAGCAGTATAATACAACTATCCTGGGTGTTCAGCATGTCCCTGAAAACGACGTTTCAAAGTATGGCATAATCAAAGGCTACGGGATCGGGGAGCGGATCTACAGGGTAGAGGATATGGTTGAGAAGCCGGAGCGTGAAAAGGCTCCATCCAATGTGGCCATACTTGGCAGATATATAATCACTCCTGAGATTTTTTCATACCTCGAGAGGGCAGCTCCGGGAAAAGGCGGGGAAATACAGCTGACGGATGCTCTGAAGGCTCTGCTGTCATCGAATTCGGTTTATGCATATGATTTTATCGGGAAGCGGTATGACGTGGGCAATAAGCAGGGCTTCCTGGAGGCGACGGTTGAATTCGCACTGAAGCGGAATGAACTGAAGGATGAATTTGCAGCCTATCTGAAGGATATAGTAAAAACTCTTTAAGCTGTAACGCTGTAAAAAATGAATAGTAAAGCAGTTATAATGCAAATAATACCTGTAAAAGAAATTGCAGGTATTATTTTATGCGAAAAATTAGAATCCGCAGTCTGATATCGGTGCTAGCGTTCATTTTCATCTTGATGTGCATTGTAAACCTCATTGTGTTGCGCGTGCACTTCAATATCCATTTATCCGATCTGCTGCTAATAGAGGGGGACAGTTCTATCGCAGGCGACGTCTCTGCCAAAGGGGACGGTTCTGTCGAGGGGGACAGTTCTGTCGAGGGGGACGGTTCTGCCAAAGGGGACAGTTCTATCGCAGGCGACGTCTCTACCGAAAGCAATTATTCGTTAAGCAGCCTGCCTGACCTGGGTGATGCAGAAATTCTGATTAATGAAATGAGTTTGAGGGACAAAATAACTCTGGCATATATAGTATCAAGGATTGATAGGGATGATTTGAAAATGCTGTCCGATATTTCAAGGGATGGTATAACGGATGAAGAAATTACTGCATTGTTGGAATATGCAGCAGAAAGACTTGATCCGGCCGATATCGAGTCGCTGGAGGAGATATTTTACAGGAACAGACACTTATATTCTGAGATTCAAAGGTGATAGACTGCAAAAAAGGTAAAAGCAGTAACAGTATGTCTGGCGAACAATGAAGACATGATACAGCAAAAGCCTGATATAGATGATTTCTCTGTATCAGGCTTTTTTCGAACATTGAGTCATGAAGCACTTCTATTTTATCTCTTTTATATTGTATTCCATGGAGCCAAGGCCGAGCTTTTCAAGCTCCTTCAGCTGAATGAAGGGATTCTTGCCGTGGAGCCTTTCGAACAGATGCCCTTCACTGCGCAATTCATGGCCCTTCGGTACTCCGGCCGGTATCAGGTTTTCGTACTTTATTGCATCCAGGCAGGCTTTTTCGATGGCAACGATGTCCTTTGAAGCCATGACGCCTATATCGGGAACAAGGGAAGGCGTTGTCAGGCCCCAGCAGTCACACAATGCTGTTATATTGATCAAGAAATTTATATAGAATACATTTCCGGGCTCAAAGGTCTTAAGGACTTCCTGTGTACATAGAGCCATTCCTCTTTGAAAATCCTCATATTGATTTGCAAGCATTTTCATGGCAGAGACAGGGCAAACCTTCACGCAATGCTGGCAAAGGGTGCAATGGTGATAATTGACCGTGTACTTTCCATCCTCGAAGCTGTTGGCATAATGGTTGCAGCTGTTTAAGCACAGCTCACAGTGGGTGCAGATGTCCTCATCCCATTCGATGCCGCCTTCAAGGCCGTGGAGCTGCTGGCGGGTCCTGTCTGTGACGCAGCCCATGGCGATATTCTTGCAGGCGCCGCCATAACCGCATACTCCATGGCCTTTAACATGGGAAAGGTCGATCATGACATCCGCATCAAATATGTTCCCGGCTATATCTACATTCTTAAAGCTTTTAAAGTCCACATGCTTCTCGTAAAAGTATCTTCCCGTGACACCTGCGGCGGCAACGATCGGCGCTCCCAGATAATCCTCGCTGTATCCGCGGGGGATTGCCTCGGATACTTCCTGGTCGGTTATGTATACCTCTGCGCCGTAGCCTTTAAGCTTGTCCACAAGTATTTTTACGAAAAGAGGCGGTATTGTGGAATAACCGATAAACCTGCCCAAATGCATCTTGATCACAGTCCATTTTCCTTTTACCACATCCTGCATGCCCATCTGGTCTATCAGACGTCCGAACTTAGCCGGGAGTGTATCGTCCGAGTCGTATTTGTCATACTCCACCGATGCAAATAAAATATTTTCTGCCATTGGTCTGAATCCTCCTTAAAAGTGTTGATAACAAAGTCAAGGCGCAAAAGGTATATACTTATGCACTCAGCTATAAGTATAATACATTTTGCGCTCTGTCAGCAGAAGCTTTTTTATTTTTACCCCTTTTAGGTAAAGGATAATCAGGAATCTATGGGCTTATAAACGTACGTTACAGAATTCCCCTTAACAGTTACGAGCAGATACTGCGCATTACCGGTGTTTTTCGAATTTAAATCCGGTACTGCGTAGCCTGAAGTTTCAAAATACCTTACTCCATTTTCGACATTGCATTCATTATTTTTGCCGTTATAGAAAACGCATACATTTCTGAGGGTATTATACCTGTAATCTTTAAGTGTTTCCTTAAACAGTTCAAGCTCCAGCTTGTCGGTAAAGGATTCGGGAGCAGTATCCATAAAGATAAACAGGTTTTGACCCTTGAAGGATTCAAGATCCTTCAGAAGCTTGCCCCACTGGTCAGGGTCGCTGAGCCGCAGGCCCTTTTTCCTTGTATCCAGCTTGATAAATCTGCTGTTTTTAAAGTCGGTGACAGAGTATTTGTAATCAACGGCCTTAGTGCTCTTGAGATCAACCGTGTGTGTTGCTACAACAGTCTTTTTCTTAATCTGGCCTGTTATCGACTCATGTGAGCCGCTGCCAACTATAGCGCCGACTTCCAGGTATTTTGTCACTTTATCGGCAAACAGCTTGGCAAGTTTCTTTTCGATATCATTCCCCGGAGCGGAGGACTGTCCCATAACACCAAAGCGGAAGGAGTCGGAGGTAGCCTTTTTAAAGCTGACTGCAACATTCTGTTCATCCTTGAAGGGTGTATCCTCCGGGATTTCCAGGCCCTCCAATGTCGGGTATCCGCTCACCGTCAGTGTCAGGTCGTCAAGGTACAGGCAGCCTGCATCCAGATCGGGGTTGGTCTGTACGATGTATATTCTTGAGAGCCTTGCAGGCATTTTTATATGCTCGACTGAGGCGTCTATATATTTCCAGCCGGTCCAGTTCATCGGGTTTGCCAGATCCACCACCTGCTTTTTGCCGTCTGCATCGATCAGCTCTGCCCGCAGCCAGCTTGAGTTTTCATGGTCGTTATAGACCTGGAGGCCTATCCTGGAAATACCTTTATCGATCAGGAGTCCTTCGTCGGACAGAGCATAGTATGCTGCACGCGATACATCGGTATTTGTCGTGAAATTATACTCCAGCTTGCCGGAGCTCATACCGGATATCTTTTGCTCGTCCGACAGGTCGTAGTAGCCTTCCACCGTTACCGGATACGACTGGAATGAGCCTTTAAGCTCTTCAAATTCATCAACTACTCTGGACACGTCAGAGGAGATGGATATACTGCAGTAGGCATGGGCATCTCCAAAGGATGCGTCAATAAAGCCCGCTCCTCCTTTTATAGCAGTGAACACACCGTTATTGATCGTACCAAGCTCGCCTGTTACGACCCATTTCAAATCGTTTGGCTCTATTGCTGCCATGTAACCTCTAGGGTTAATACCGGTGATAGTGAAGCTCTTGGATTTGCCGACAGGCAACTTCAATTCCGAGCTGCTTATTTTTATAGCTGCAGGCTTTGACAGAACACTGATGCTCTTCGATGCTGTTATCTTGCCGATGCTGGCCTTCACTACGCCTTCGCCGTATGTACTGGGACGGAACACATTTCTCTGGAACTCTCCCTTGACTCCGGACACACTCCATTTTATTGCTGAAGGATCGACATCGACCGGATTGTTGTATTTATCATAGCCCTTGACTGTGAACACCCTTGTTGCATGGGTAAACATATATCTGTCGTTGGTTTCAATGATCAAACCGGCGAGCTCTGATTGCGGCGCCGATGTGAATACGCCTACGCCGTTAATCACTGATCTGGTTACTCCGTCAGAGGGCTTGTTCATTACTTTGACGCCGGTTTCGCCAAGTGGCCTTGCAACCATCGTAGTTGAACCGCCGCCGTCCATGTTCAGCGCATTGTACGCCCCGATGCTCTGCATGAACAGCGCCATGTCCTTCAGCGTCAGGCCGATACTTGCGGTCTGTCTGCCATCAACTGTCACAAGATACAGCATCTTGCCGTCCTTTGAAAAACCAAGCGCCGTTTTAGGGCTTTTTACAACTGTATCTGAAGCGGTAAATGAGAACTTGGCGGGGATGGCGCCGTTTTCTACCAGAATAGCGCTGCCGGATAAAGACATTTTTATGTCTTTCCAGTCGGGTGTTGAAACTATATTCATTGATACCTTGTCGCCCAGCGTAAATGCGCCTTTGAGCTTATTCGCGCCGGCGGTCCTGGTTACCGCGACAAAGCCGTTTTCAGGTATTTCCACAGCAGGCTGACCGGAGATTTGCTGGGTCACTGTGCCATTCTCCACAACCATCTGAAACAGGTCCGGCATTTCGTCAGTTGCTCCGACAGCAGTTTTTCCCCATTTTCTATCGTAGACGTAAATGTCGGTATAGCCGTTGCCGGTTGCTTTGTTGTAGTGCTGGAAGGGGACCGATGCACCGCTCTCTGAAGCCAGGACCAAATTTGCCTTCCAGAAATCCAGCAGGACCCTGTTGTCTTTTGTAATGGACAGTGAGGCCATTGAATTGCTGTATTTGTTTATGTTATCGGAGGCGCTCTGGATATCGGAGGATTGTACTGACACTCCTACCGGATAACCAATGCCTGTGCCTGCAGGTGTGAAGAAGCTTCCATTCACTGCAGCCACGGCTCCGCTTTGTTCAGCGAGCTTCTTGGCAGAAGCCCGCTTGGAGAAGGATTCGATATTTGTTAATGTGTCTACGCTAATGTATTTATTGGACAAATCCACTTTGAGTATATGGAAGTTGTACCATCCGTCTTTTGTAAACCTGATGAGATTTTCAAGCGTGACACCCTGGGTAACTGTTTGAGTGGTTCTTTCCTCATGTATAACGTTTGCAGCTGTAGGGTCAGCTGCATATACATCTGATGATATGACCGGCGTCAGCAGCAATGCTGCAGATAAAACAATGGCCATATATTTACTTTTCCCTTTGTTTCTGAACATTTTGACCTCCGTTATTTGTGCTTGCTATTCGTGCCAGCCATCCAGACCCGAACGCTTTATGGCACCGAATATGTTGCTTTTTATCTCCCTGTTGTCTGATGACATATCCGAAAGCAGCTCCTTTATGTACTGCCTTTTTGTATGTCCGTTTGCAGTACAGGGATTGTGCACTACCTGTATGTCGTTTGTCTTTATGAAAGCCTTGATCTGTTTCTCTTCCACATATATCAGCGGCCTGATGACATAAATGCCTTTCCTGTCCAGATATGTGACCGGAGAGAATGAGTGTATGCGGCCTTCATAAAATGTGCTCAAAAGCAGGGTCTCTATGACATCATCTCGGTTGTGGGCCAGCGCTACCTTGTTGCAGCCATGCTTCAGAGCTGTGCTGTTCAGCGCGCCACGCCGAAGATTTGCGCAAAGCGAGCAGGGATTTTGTTCCTGTCTTGCTTCAAAAACTATCTTTCCTATGTATGTATCTTCAACTATGTACTCAACACCGATTTCGCTGCAAAGCTTCCTGACCGGTGAATAATCCGGCTCACCGATCCCCATCGCAAGCGTTATTGCCTTGAGCTCGAATCGGGTGGGGTAGAAGTCCATCAGCTTTCTCAATGCGACCAGCAATGTCAGGGAATCCTTGCCGCCGGAAACTCCTACCGCTATTCGGTCTCCTTCCCGGATCATGTCATAATCCTGGATCGCCTTTCTTGTCTGCCCCAGTATTCTTTTATCTTGTATCACTGTAAACCTGCTTTTTATATAAATTTTGTTATGCTGTCCGTCCGAATTATTTATTTCTTGAAACCGGGAAATATCTCATCTGAAAAAAATAGCACCTTTTATCCTATAGTTCAATTATAAGGCACGAGGACAGGCGTAGCAAGTTATTATACTGTTACAAAAGTCTTTCAAAACGGTTAAAATATTTGTTTATATTGGCAACAGATACCCATTGATTAATTGCCAGGTATGTAGTAAAATATACTTTGCGTCTGCAAAATTGAATAGCGGGGTGTAGCGCAGCTGGTAGCGCGCTTGGTTTGGGACCAAGATGCCGCAGGTTCGAATCCTGTCACTCCGACCAGAAGACTTTGGGTTTATCCCGAAGTTTTTCTTTTTTGTGAAACCAGTAAAGCTGCTTTAGCGGCAGCTTGAGAATCCATGTGGTTGGCGGACTATTTGTAGGGCGTTCAGCCCTGCCAATAATAGGCCCTTATAGGGCAGGTGCAAACCGCCGGCTAAGCTGGTGGTTAGGATTCGGTCTGAAACAGAGTGAAATTGGTACAAAAATCAATTAATGGGACAGACGACTTAACATAATCCTGAGCCCAAAGCGGCAATAAGCCGCCCAAGCTTTGAGTGTATTTCTTAATATGCCTTTGAAATAATTGAGCGAAATGCAAAAACCTTCATTAACCCGGGCAGGATTCATGTCGATAAACTATTTATAACGAGGCGAAAGATGGGCCCCCCGCCCCACCTCTTTACGTATTTTCAGCCCTCGGGCTGAAAAACGCTTGGTGGCGGGTGCCGATTTGCCTTTCAGATATTTTCTTTCGATTAATCGAAAGAAAACGATGTGAGCATATCTCCCGCCTCGTTGAAACACTACTGTATCACAAAATATCCTTTGGATACTTTGTGACTTGGTAAGAAAATTTTTCTACTAAGCGTAATTTGCAAAGCAAATTATCGCGTAACGAAAAATTTTCTTTGAACCGAAGTGTTATAAATAATATGCATGGGAGAGCCCTGATGTGCCGTTTATCCTTAGCAATGATCGTAAAAAATGAAGAAAAGCACTTAGCAAGATGTTTGGACAGCGTCAGAGGAATCGTTGATGAAATTATTGTAGTCGACACAGGTTCCACCGATAAAACGAAAGAATTGGCAATGAGCTATGGTGCCAGTGTCTATGATTTCAAATGGGTCAATGATTTTTCAGCCGCACGTAACTTTTCAATTGAAAAGTCTACAGGAGACTGGAATCTTTTTCTTGATGCAGACGAATATATAACAAATGACTGCAGAGATATAATAAGGCAATTTATAAAGAATAACCGAGCAATAGGAAAGATCGCTCGTACAGATTATTTTTACAATGATGGCGAACTGCAGAAACATATATCATATATTTCAAGGCTGGCCCCAAAATCGATCTTTTTCGAAGGTAAGATCCATGAGCAGTTATTAAGCGACCTGGCAAGAATAAATGTTAACGTTGAAGTATCTCACGACGGATACCTTGAAGAAGGAAAAAGTGATAGAAATCTCCCGATATTATTTTCCGAGCTTCAGTCCGATCCACAGAACCCATATATATTATATCAAATAGCCAGTACCCTTTTCGTTTCAAAAAAATATGCCGAAGCAGATCAATACTTCAAGGCGTTTTACGGCTGCGCCCCGGTTTTGGCAAATTACAGATATACCGGGATTGTATCATATTTATATAACATTATTGCTTTAAAAAAATTTGAAGAAGGCATTCAGATCATAGCCAATGAAAAGGACAGGTTGAGTGAATTACCCGATTTTCATTTCGTTTGCGGTATTTTTTATATGGAGTTGGTTTTGTCCGATGTCGGCAGATATATAAAGTATCTGCCCCTGATCGAGCAGGAATATCTCAGGTGCCTGGATATCGGGGACACGAATGAATTCGATAGTATGGTCGGAACAGGCAGCTTTTGTGCAGCATATAATCTCGGAGCATATTATGAGGTTTCGGGAAACATTCCGAAGGCATTGTACTACTATGAAATGTCGCATAAATTGGGATATGAAAAGGCTGGCCACAGACTTGGCATTCTGAACCGCACGATCCGCTGAAATACTTGTGGGATCATGCCGGCATATTTCTGGCAAACTAAAGTAAACTAATCTTTATTCCGATATTATTCAAAACAGATCTACATGTTTCTGCTTGCTGAATTGAAGAGAAAAACGGAGTGTATTATTTGTGTCAAAGATTTTTCATGAGGATATGGAACAAATAGTGTCTGACAGTAATATTCCGTGGGATGAAATGAAAGGAAGCACAACGCTTGTTACCGGGGCGACGGGTCTGATTGGCTCCGCGATCGTACGGGCTTTGTCCGAAGCCAACAGAAGGCGTGGTCTTGGAATCAGGGTGTTGGCATTTGGCAGGGACAGGGAAAAAGCTAAGAAGCTTTTTGAAAGCTCCGGCATTGAGTTTTTCCAGCATGACATCCTGAATCAACTGAAAGTTGACTGCCCGGTAGATTATATTTTCCATTGCGCTGCTGTCACAAAATCATCCGAGATGGCGTCAAACCCTGTCGGTGTGGTGGAAATCTCTCTGAGGGGGACGAGCAACATACTTGATCTGGCAGGCAAAAAACATATAAAAAGCATGGTTTACCTATCTTCCATGGAAATCTACGGAGATACGGATCCTGAACTGCCTTATGTTACGGAGGATATTTTGGGATCTATCGACCTTAAGAGCCCTCGAAGCTGTTACCCGGAAAGCAAGCGGATGTGCGAGAGCCTTTGCTATTGCCATTTTGCTCAATTTGGGACTCCTGTCAAAACAGCGCGTCTCGCCCAAACTTTCGGAGCAGGTACACCAAGCGATGATCCGCGTGTTTTTGCACAATTTGCCAGAAGCTCTGTTTTAGGAGAGGATATCGTACTTCATACAGACGGTAATTCGTATAGTAACTTCTGCTATATATCCGATGCCGTGAGGGGCCTATTCATAGTACTTTTGAGGGGTAAGAACGCTGAAGCATATAATATTTCCAACCCTGATGTCAGCATGACGATACGCCGGATGGCGGAATTAGTTGCCAGGGAAGTAAGCGGTGGCAAGATTTCAGTGGTGGTGGATAAACCGTCGGATCTTTCTAAATACGGTTATGCACCCGATGTAAACAGGAGACTAAGCATTGAAAAGATAGAAATGCTTGGTTGGAGACCAAAATACAGTCTTGCCGAGATGTACCGGAGAATGATTGCTGATTGGCTTGAAAGTGATAAGCAGTTCAAAGAACAGTCCATTGGAGGAAAAACCAGTGCGTAAACACCAACAGACACAGCTACTGGAGTTAATTGAAACACTAAAAGAGGCGAACGCCGAAATCAGGCGCCTGATGACAAGCGGTGAAACACAGGCCATAATCGATCTTATGTCCGACTGCCAGGAAACCGTTATCCAGATTGGCGAGTTTATTGAACAGCTTGAAGGGGAAGGAACAAAAACAGTTTCTTATCTTGAGCAATATCACGAGCTTTTATACAAAGCATGCATCAGATTTATTGATTCAGATATTGATGATGGTATTGGCGTTGAACTTCAAAGTGGCCTTGCAAGAATCGAATTCAGTATCAGGACCGAGCTCAAGCCCAGAATAGAGATCCTTTTCCTGCCATACAAAGCGTCAATGTGGGATTCAATGGAAAGCATATGGCTTGCGGCAAAAGACGACCCGCAATGCGATGCGTTTGTTGTTCCCATTCCGTATTACGATAAACTGCCGGACGGTACTTTTGATAAAATGCATTATGAGGGAAGCCAGTATCCCGACTATGTCCCCGTTATGGACTGGCAGGCTTACGATATTGAAAACAGGCATCCGGATATCATCATAGTTCATTACCCCTACGATAGTGGCAATTTTGTAACAAGCGTCCATCCTCTATTCTATTGCAAAAGGCTCAAAAACCTTACGGATTTGCTTGTATACATTCCCTACTTCGTCTGCGTCGATGACGTCCAGGAGCATCTCTGCGTTAACGCGGGAACACTATATGCCGACAGGGTCATCGTCCAATCGGAGAAAATCAGGCAAACTTATATCAAGGCCTTCCGCAGTTTTGAAAATGAAAAAAACTGCAGAGACAGGTTTGGAAAGGCTGAAACCAAATTTGTCACCCTTGGATCACCCAAATTTGACAAGGTGATAAACACGGGCCGGGAAAACTGCAAAATACCCGATGAATGGCGAAAACTGATCGAAAAGCCGGACGGGACAAGAAAAAAGGTGATTCTTTACAATACCAGTATTGACGGACTGCTGAATGGGAATGAACGAGTACTGGACAAGATCCGGCATGTGATGGACTGTTTCAGGATCAGGAACGATGCAGTACTCCTTTGGCGGCCGCACCCGTTGAATGTTACGACCTATCAGGCCATGCGGCCTCTATTACTAAAGGACTATTTGGGCATCATTGCCGAGTACAGGCGGCAGGGGTTTGGCATGTATGACGATACTCCGGATCTTAACCGGGCGATTGCGATTTCCGATGCTTATTTCGGCGACTGGAGTTCATTAGTGGCGCTTTACCAATGTACAGGCAAGCCTGTGATGATACAGAATATTGATGTCGGACAGGCAGATACTGACGTTGCCACACTGACATTTGAATACTTATATGAGGATGGTGACGATTTCTGGTTTACAGCCAGTAACTTCAATGCTTTATTCAGGATGGACAAGCAGACCTGGAAACCGCACTATATCTCCAGCTTTCAGAGAGAGACTGCATCGGGGCAAAGGCTCTATGGCCCTATTATTGCCTATGACGGGAAGCTATATTTTACTCCCTGCCTGGCGCGTGAGATTGCGGAATATGATACGGAACGCAACACAATCCGGAAGATCAGCCTTCCCGACATAGCTGGAAGGAAAAGGACCCGGGATATGACCGGTTTAAAGTTCGGCAGTGTGTTTCAATACAAAACTTGGCTCTTTTTTGTTGGCTGTCATTATCCCGCAATTGTTAGAATCGATATGCTTACAGGTGAACTGGATTGCTTTTCCGATTGGTTGGAACCACTCGGTAAACTGGCATCGGAACATGAAACTGTTTATTTCAAATCAGCCTGCGTTACAGGTTCGCTTATTGTGGCTGCAGCAATGAATGCAAATGCGGTTGTTGTATTTGATATGGATACCTGTATCTCAAAAGTATATGAGGTCGGAAGCAAAAAGTGCCGTTATTCCGGTATCTGCTTTGACGGCAACGATTATTGGATGTCACCAAGACTTGATGGGCCGGTTGTAAGGTGGAACCCCGATACGACGTACACGGAATATAATGACTTCCCGGATGGCTTCGAATATGGTACATTAAGTTTCTGGACTATCCGCTATTCCGCCGGATACGTATGGCTGTTTCCAAATCAGGCAAACATGGCGCTTAAAATAAATATCCAGGATGAGCGGATCGAAGTTGCGCAAGAATTCCAGCCAGAGTGTGAGAGCGATCTTTCAGGTCCGAATTATATTTTCTCGAATGAGATCGGCGAGAATATATTCGCGTTTACAGGGAAAACCAACCACTTGATTGGATACAACTATCGGACTGGAAATCGCAGGGAGGAACCGATCCTGCTGATGGGGGATGTTAAGGACGCGGTTGCAATCGGCCTGAAAACCTTATTAAAGGATCCTGCAGCATGTGAGACGGAGTTTGATTGTCTTTTTTATGAAAATGAGGTTGCCTCAATAAATGATTTTCTAAATTATCTGGTCTGTAACGATGAGTCGGTAAATTTAAAAATGCTGAGGGATAGGCAAATTGAAATATTCAGAATGATAAACCGGTGCCCTGATGGAACTTCCGGCACGACGATTTTTCAATATTGCAGGCAGGCGATCATGGCTGGCAAGGAGGGGAACGAATGAACACAGCGCTCATATTCGCGGGCGGGACCGGTCAAAGGATGAATTCCCGCGCCAAGCCGAAACAGTTTTTGGAGCTCCACGGGAAACCGATCATCTTGTATACTCTGGAGCATTTCGAGGCGCATCCGGAAATCGACGGTATCATTGTCGTATGTCTAGAAAGCTGGATCAAGGAATTTAAGAGAATACTTCGCCGCTATGAAATCAAAAAGGTAAGCAAAATCGTGTCGGGAGGCAATACCGGTCACGAATCCATATATAATGGACTCAAGGCTATGGAAAACCTGTACGGCAGGGATGACATCGTACTGATCCATGATGGTGTAAGGCCTTTGATCACGGGAGAGCTGATTTCCGAAAATATTGCGAAGGTGAAGGAATACGGCACGGCAATCACCGTAGAAGCGGCGACAGAAAGCGTAGTCCGCAGTGAAGACGGCGCCCGGATCGATTACGTACCGAACAGAAACAGCATGTATACGGCAAAAGCGCCGCAGTCATTCTACTATGGCAAAATTTTTGACTTATACCAGCGGGCGCATAATGATGGACTGTTGACCATAGACCCGGCACATCTGCTTAGTATTTACGGAGTTGAAATGTATACGGTGAAAAGTCCTCGCAACAACATAAAAATAACTACTTCTACCGATTATTACATATTCCGTGCCTTGTATGAAGCAATAGAGAATCAGCAGATATTTGGAATATAACGAGGCGACAGATGCCCCCACTTCTATAAGTTGCGGGTACCGATTTGACTTTCAGATATTTTCTTTCGATCGAAAGAAAACGATGCGAGCATATCTCCTGCCTCGTTGAAACACCGCTGAGGCAAGAAAATTTTTGCGTAACGAAAAATTTTCTTTGATCCAAAGTGTTATAGGACGCAGTAAAAATATGAGTGAGGTAAGAACATTGCAAACAGATTATGTAATTGTTCAGGCAGGAGGGAAAGGGACGAGGCTGGAGCATTTGACGGCAAATAAGCCGAAGGCGCTCGTGCCTGTGGAAAACCTTCCGATGTTGTTTCATCTTTTTAAGAGATTTCCCGATAAGCGGTTTGTCGTTATCGCCGATTATAAAAAGGATGTCCTGAGGGAATATTTGGATTGCTTTGCCAATGTGAAATATCAAGTGGTGGATGCGTCGGGAGGCGGGACATGCGGCGGCGTAAGACAGGCGATCGACCTGATCCCCGACGGACGCGCCTTTATGTTGGTCTGGTCTGACCTGATTCTGCCTGACGGATTTCAGATCCCTGAACGGGAGGAGAACTATATCGGTATTTCCGAAACCTTCCCCTGCCGATGGAGCTACCATGACGGCACATTTGAAGAAGTCCGGTCTGAAGTGCATGGAGTCGCAGGTCTTTTCATTTTCAGGAATAAATCCTTCCTTGCGGACGTTCCGCAAAGCGGCGAACTGGTAAGGTGGATGAAAGAATGCGATTTAAGCTTTACAGAGCTTGGACTTTCCGGGACAAAGGAATTTGGACTGTTGTCCGAATATGAAAAACTGGGTAAGGATAAGTGCCGCCCCTTTAACAGGATGACCATTGAAGGGGATATTCTCATCAAGGAAGGCATTGACGAACAGGGCAAAAAGCTCGCCCTGCTCGAGAGCAACTGGTATGAGGCCGCAAAGAGCGAGGGTCTCGGTATTATCCCGAAAATCTACTCCGTAAATCCCATCCGGATGGAACGGATCAATGGAAAAAATATCTACGAATATACCAACCTCTCCTATGAAAGGAAAACGGCAATTTTGCGCAAACTGACCGATGCACTCAGGGAACTGCATGCTGTCAGGTGCGTTCCGGCCGATTCATTCAGTATTAAAGAGGCCTATTACTATAAAACAATGAACAGGCTTCAGAAAATAAGGGATCTGGTTCCGTTTTCCGAAAAGAAAAGGATAACGATAAACGGGAAGGAATGCCGTAATGTGTTCTTTTACAAGCGGGAACTGGAGAAAAAGCTGGAAAGCTTAAAATGCAGCAGCTTCGCGTTTATCCACGGCGATTGCACATTTTCCAATATGATGCTTCGCAATGACAGCGAGCCGGTATTGATAGATCCAAGAGGATATTTCGGATTTACAGAGATCTACGGCGACCCCATGTATGATTGGGCTAAACTCTATTATTCCCTGAAAGGCAATTATGACAGATTCAACCTGAAGGACTTCAGGCTGACGATCGGCGAAAATGCTGTTGACTTGTCGATAGAGTCGAACCATTGGGAGGACATGGAGCAGGAATTCTTTCAGATGTCCGGAACCGATCCGGAAACGATCAAGCTGCTTCACGCGGTGATCTGGCTCTCGCTTACCACCTACGCCTGGCAGGACTACGACTCTATTTGCGGGGCGTTCTATAACGGGCTATACTATCTGGAGGAGGTGTTGTGATGGAACATTTTGAAGAAACGTTGAGCATTATCTGTGAAGCGGTACGCTCCATTCACGCCGATGAGTTTGACAAGCTGAAAGAAGAGTGCATCAGGACACTGGACGCCAACAACAAGATCATCGCTTCCGGCCTCGGGAAAAATGTGCCTATCTGTGAGAAATTTGTTGGTTCGCTGACTTCATTGGGTATGTCTGCAGCCTTTATGCACACGAATTCCGCTGTACACGGCGACCTCGGATTGGTCCGGGACGGCGATCTTGTTATCGTATTGACCAAGAGCGGTGAGACATCGGAATCCATATATCTTGTCAAGCTGCTCCAAAAGAGGAACTGCAAGATATGGCTCCTTTCGTTCAGCAGAGAAAGCACATTGTATAACGAGGTCCCAAATCGCTTGATTATTGAGCTTAGGCACGAAGGGGATCCATGGAACATCCTTCCCAATCATTCTACAGTATTGAACCTGATTGTTCTGCAGGAACTGGCAATGCAGATCGCGCAGGAACGTTCGGTCAGCCTGGAAACCCTGTGGCTGAATCATCCTGGAGGAAATATCGGCGAGATACTCTCCGGCGGGGTATGATTATGGATAAGATAAGAGTGTCACCACTTGGAAAGACATGGATAGTAGATCTTGACGGGACGATCGTCAAGCATAACGGCTACAAGCTGGATGGCCATGACACCCTGTTGGACGGCGCTGAAGATTTTCTGAAGCAGATTCCGCAGTCAGATCTGATTGTATTCATCACGTCCAGGACTGAAGAATACCGGGAGATTACCGAGAAGTTTTTGGCGGAGCATCAGATTCGATATGACCATATCATATACAATGCGCCGTTTGGAGAGCGAATACTGATCAATGACAGGAAGCCGTCCGGATTAAACACCGCCATTGCAGTTAACATAGACAGGAATAAGTTTTATATACCTGATATCGTAATCGATGACAAATTATGAACATTAGTGGGGACGCATATGATATGGAATCGGTTTCGCTCCGCTTTGACGGGACGAAGGATTTGGCTCAAAATAAAAAAGAAATATGACGTGGATCGCGGATTATATGTGCTTTTAATGCCTGAAGATGATCCGGAGCTCAATGAGCAGGCTCTCAGACATATCGATAATTTGGTTAAACACCGCAAAGCCCGCGGTGTCATCATACTAACAGATAATGTCAGGGTAAAGCAGAGAGCAAGGATATATACAAACAATATCATCGATATCATTTCCTGTTCGCCGGAGATGACAGACAGATTGCTCACTTTCTACGAGTTTTATCGATTTTCGGAACGCCTGCTGGTTGTTTCGCTTACAAGGCCGTATGGCAACAAGGCATGGCGTTCGGTCGGGCTACAGGGAATTACCGTCGAGGATATTGTCTGTCTTGGTATATTTTGTATCAGAAGCTGGTCAGGGGGGTGAACGATGCATGGACAATTATGAAATCATGCAGATCCGCAGGAAGCTCAGCCGTCTTGTCGCCAGCCGGCTGCTCGAGGGGAAGCGCATCGTATTGTTCGGAGCTTCGGCGGCGACGAAGGAAGTAAAGAACTGCCTGCTGGAGAAAGGATTTCATCCCCACGGGATCGTCGACAACGATGTACGGAAAATCGGCAAAGAGTGTCTCGGTCTGAATGTTCAAAAACCGGAAGAGCTGCTTTGTCCGTTTGATGGCTCCATCATCATATTGCTGTTTTCCACCGGATTCTACCGTGAGATAACTATGCAGCTGGACATGTTGGGATACAGGACAAACAAGCAGGTGTTTTGTCTCAACTTCAGGAATAACGAGTCATTGCCGGTGCTTTTCTATCATTGCGCAAGAATGGCAAGAGGCTATCTTGCCTACAGGCGTCTGATCCGGAACAGACGGTCGGGGCATGTTCTTCTTGTTGCTCCTTATACCGGTACGGGTGACATATATCTGGTCGGTCTATTCCTGCGGGAATATCTGAAAAGAAACAATGTGGACAGTTACAGCTTTATTGTCGTAAGCGGTGCCTGCCGCAAGGTGGCGGACATGTTCGGCATACTGAACATCGAGGTGGTTCCCAGACTTCTGGTTGATGACATCATCAACTGCGACCGAGCTTTGCGTGCCGGGTGGACACTCGTAATACTGAACGACAGCTGGGCGGCGGAATACACGAACTTGCTTCAATGGATCAGGGGTTACAAGGGCTTGAGCTTTGACAAAATGTTCCGATACTTCGTATTCGGGTTTGATGACAATATCATGTACCAACTGCCGCCCTTAACGGATCATAGGCAGGATGTCGATGTGCTGTTTCAGAAGCACGGCCTGGTCAAGGGCAGAACGGTTGTGCTTTCGCCATACTCAAACACGCTTTTTGAACTTCCGGAGGATGTATGGAAGGAGATCGTCGATCATTGTAAACGGCTCGGATATACGGTTTGTACGAATTGTGCCGGCTCAGGCGAGACACCGGTCGATGGAACGGCCGCCGTATTTTTTCCGTTAGGGCAGGCAATAGAGTTTTTAAATGCGGCAGGATATTTTATCGGCGTCAGAAGCGGCCTTTGCGATATAATCAGCTCGTCGGCATGCAAAAAAGTGATCCTGTACGAGAAGGACGGTTTTTTCTACAAATGCTCTCCGTTTGACTATTTCAGCCTGAAAAAAATGAGGCTGTGCAGTGACGCGGTGGAGCTTGAATATTGCTCCGATATAAGGAACGAAGTGCTTGACACCATACTTGGGATGTTCTAATATAGATCGATTCCTACGCAAACAAATACTTATTCCAGGAGGACTGAAACAATGCCGGAGGCAACACGCTCCAAGATCCATGTAATCAATGAGCTGCCTCATATTTATGAAATTGAGGACATGATTGCATTTTGTAAAAAATATGAGCATATCTACATTTACGGTGCTTCCGAGAATCAGGAGTATCTGTTGAAATTCCTTGATATTTGCGGGGTTCCGGTCGAAGGGTACGTCGTTTCAGATGGACAGGCCACGGATCAATATCTGAAATATCGCAGCTTTCCCATCATAAATATAAGCGAGGTCGTTTCACGGGAAAGCACAGGAGTGCTTCTCGGTCTGCCAGACAAATACTACCGCCATGTCATTCCGAAATTTCGTGAAATTGGCTTTCAGGACTACTTTATTCTAACAGAATACAACAAGCGTGCCATCGCTGGTCAAATGAAGCCGAGGCCGCTGGAGGAAATGACCTTTGAAGTGAATTTGGCGGATCACTGCAATTTGGATTGCCAGATGTGTGACCATTACTCTCAATTGTCGAACGAGCATTTCATTGATATTGACGGCTTTGAACGGGACATGGCACGCATGGGAGAGATCTTTCAGCATCGGATCGCGTGTATAACGCTTCTTGGAGGCGAGCCGACCCTGCACAAGGATATCATCCGGTGCATGGAAATAACAAGAAGGCAATTCCCGCATGCCGAAATTATCATCCTCACAAACGGATTGCTGCTCCTGCGTCTTGAAAATGCACCACAGGGCAACATCTGGCAAGCATGCAGGGACTACGACGTTCATATAACTGTGACGGTCTATCCGCTTAACTTTGATTATGCGGCGTTGGAAAAGAAGGCGGCCGAGTATGGCGTCTCGCTTGCAATGTCATCAAATATTCATGCGAATAAACTGACAAAGGTTGTTAAGATTTCAGACAAGCACACCTTCGACTTGTCCGGAAATGTGGGCAGGCAATACTTCATCAGCTGCCTGTACTTCAACAAGTTTAATGTCCTGAAGGACGGCCGTTATTATATGTGCCCGATTGCCGCGCACAGCGGGATATTCAACAAAAAATTCGGTCAGGATCTCGTACTGACAGAAAAGGACTCTATCGAAATTACTGAAGTCGAAAGCTGGGAGGAAATGGCTGAATTTAGCGCCAGCCCCATTCCCTTTTGTCGTTATTGTGACCTTAAAAACTGGCATGGTCATTCGGAGTGGAAGCGGAGCACAAAGAATATGGACGAATATATTTAAGGAATAAGATCGTGGAGGTATGACAATGAAACCTTTCACCTGGTACCGGAATACAGACTCTTTGTACGGCATCATACCACTTGCATATGGGATTCGGTTTTGTATGCAACACTCTAACATGAGAAATCGAGAAGCCTAAAGGGAAACAATATGAAGAAACGCTATATTGAAAAACTGGATATGGAGCTTTCGCCGCTTGGTTTCGGGGTCATGCGCCTGCCCATGGATGGCGGTACGATTACGGACGAAGCATACAAACTGATTGAATTGGCAATGGATGCCGGAATCAATTATTATGATACGGCATATCCCTACCAAAGAGGCAGGTCGGAGGAATTCATCCGCCAGGCCGTTGTGTCGAGATATCCTCGTGATACCTTTTATATTGCCGATAAATTGCCTGTGTGGGATTGCGCCGACACGAACGATATGGAGAGGATTTTCCAAATCCAGTTAGACCGACTTGGAGTAGAATACATTGACATGTATCTATTGCATGGTCTTCATTATTCACGATGGATGTCCGCCTATCAGAAAGGCGTTCTCGATTTCCTTGACAAAAAGAAGAAAGAGGGAAGGATCCGTAAAGCCGGATTTTCTCTGCATGATACTACGAAAACGCTTGTATCCATTTTGGATTCTTACGATTGGGATTTTGTTCAACTTCAAATCAATTATTACGACTGGGTGGTGCAACATGCGAAAGATAGCTATGAATGCCTTGCTGAAAGGGATATCCCCTGCCTTGTCATGGAACCGGTCGGAGGAGGCCGTCTGAGTAAATTGCCTCATATGGCGGAAAATGTTTTAAGAGAGGTGCAGCCGGACCGTTCGATTTCATCATGGGCAATCCGGTTTGCAGCGTCACTGCCCATTGTTGCCGTAACACTTTCCGGTATGAGCAATGAAGACCAACTGTATGATAACTTATCGAGCGTTGGATCTTCCGCTCCAATGACAGCCGCAGAATTAAGTGCGATTGACAAGGTAGTGCAAATCCTTCGTTCATATAATACGATCCCCTGTACAGCATGTCGATACTGTACGGATGAGTGTCCGAAAAAGATCGATATTCCACATATCTTTCAAAGGTATAACGATTACATGATGTTTGATAACATTGCGCGTCTGGATATTGATTACTTCGCATTCATACCCGGCGGAAAAAGAGCGAATGCCTGCATCGCCTGCGGAAAGTGCGCCAGGAAGTGCCCTCAGGAAATCGATATCCCCCGGAAGCTGAAGCTGGTCCATAGCGCTGCGGTCGGTTTGTCCCTCGGGAGCGATGCTGAAAAATTATACGAGCATCTCAACCAGGAAAACAATTCGCTGTTGGTTTGCTTCGGCGCTGGAAATTCCGGTAAATCGGCACAAGCACTGCTCGCTGAGAATGGGTATCGGGTCGGTTACTTTTGTGATAATACGCAATCCTTATGGGGAAGCAAGGTGAACGGTATTACTGTGATTAGTCCCGAACAACTGGGGGAATTGCACAGGGAAACTAAAATTAATGTACTGATAACCAGTATTTATTACGATGAAATCCGGACACAGCTTGATAAGCTAGGTATTTCTGTGCTGAACATTAAAAAGCTGTAATTTTTCCGATAAGTTCCTTCCTGATAGGAGATAGCGATATGAGACCGTACGACCTGAGCCTTCTTTTTGAACGAGCAGAAAAAGCAAGAATATATTGGCAGGAGCATTCCTTGTCCGAATATGACAGTATACTGCTTCTGCCGTCAACCGACGAACGGCTGAATGAAATCATGCTATCAGCATTTGAGGCAAAGCTCCGGAAGATACCCGGGTCAAGTGGACGCGATTTTCCGAAAGCAGCTGTTCTGTCAGTAAATCCGTTAAGGGAGAGCGGATATTTTACATTCATACAAATTACAACAGAAATTGCGCAAAATATTTTACAACTTTACTGTATGTATGAATATTCCAATAAGATAATGATTGGTTCTTTCGATCTGCCGTATGGCAGAAAGCTGAGGAATTTGATGAATAGCGGTATTTCAACCGAAATGGAACTGGTGGACATGATCTTGAGCCAAAATGAAGCTGTACAAATATGAACTGGAACCCTGGAGTGCGGAATGGAAAAAATGAACAGTGCAGAAATGAGAAATTGTATCGATGAATTGATAAAATGCGGAAGGCTTGCCGGAAAAGCCATTTTCACGTTCGGGCATTCCAATGCCGCAGAGGAATTGATCGATTATCTTTTTGTCAATGGAATTGAAGTTCTGGCGATTCTGGACAACAATGAAGCAAAGCAGGGATCGTCATATCGGGGGGTATCTGTTAAAAAACCATCGCATATTCATACCTGTACCGCCGCTGACAGTATTGTTCTGATTGCGGCAAAAGCTTATGAAGCTATGGCTGACCAACTCCGCCGGTCAGGGTACGGAGGCGAAATTGTCAAAGTGGTTGAATACAACTCATTTTCTGAATACTCCCTCTCGGATTCCGTATTCGCCGGAAAAAAAGCGAGAGCTCTTCGCGGGACCGATACTCTGAAAAAGATCAGGAGCCGGTACTCTTCCCAATTCCTCATCATCTGCCCGCATAATGCCTTGGGTGACGTTTATTGGGCGCTCTCATATCTTCCGGCTTTTTGCAAGAAGCATTGTATAGGAGAGACTGCAATTGTTGTCACCGGGGACGGATGTCGTCAAGTAGCCGGACTATTTCAAAAAGAAAGCATCATAGTTCTTCAAAAAACAGAAATGGATGAATTGGTGCAAGCCGTCCTGTTCGTACAGGAGGAAAACTGCCTTATCGCCCATCACGATCGTCCATATACGGATATCATCATCCGGTATCTTGACCGCTGCTTTTTATCTTTCACCAATTTCTACAAATACGCCGTTTATGGTCTGGATCAGGATGCCAAACCGGCATTACCGACCGGAAATGAGGCGTTTGAAAATTCCGGACAGATTGAGAAGGGAAGGACGGTAATTCTATCACCGTATGCGAAAAGTATTGTGCAGATACCGGATGCATTTTGGGAATCGCTTGCGGAAGAATATCAGGCAATGGGATATCTGGTCTGTACAAATACCGCCGGAGAAGAGAAACCGGTAAGAGGGACAAATACTCTGCATGTGCCGATCAGCCAAATGGTATCAGCCGCCGAATATGCCGGGTGCTTTATCGGGATACGCAGCGGGCTTTGTGACATACTTAACCCAGCCCGATGCAGAAAGGTTGCAGTATTCCCTGATTGCATCTATAGTACGGCAAATGTCAAGGTGGATGAGTTCTTTCATATGTACGGGTGGGAGAATGTAGTGTGGAAAGCTTCTGATGTATACCGGAAGAAATTGCCCGTAAATTTGGAATAACGAGGCGAAAGATGGGCCCCCGCCCCACCTCATGGCGTATTTTCAACCATTAGGTTGAAAAACGCTTGGTGGCGGGTACCGATTTGCCTTTCAGATATTTTCTTTCGATTTATCGAAAGAAAACGGTGCGAGCATATCTCCCGCCTCGTTGAAACACTGCTGAGGTAAGAAAATTTTTCTACTAAGCGTAATTTGCAAAGCAAATTATCGCGTAACGAAAAATTTTCTTTGAACTGAAGTGTTATAACGCAAGAGAAAATATCTATAAACAATTGTATCAATTTATCCGAAATAAATGATAAGCAAAAGTATCTTTAGAATCAAAGCATCATAACGGTATAACCTGAAGCGTTCTATAAACAATTGTACAGAGAGGAGTGGGTAAAGTGAAAAAGAGCATAAAGCTGTTGAGTAATGTTATGATCATATCCTTTATGTTGTTTTCTGCATTACCCACCTTTGCGGAAGAAACCAGCCTGACAGATATTGAAAGCACCGGCATCACAAGCGAGGATCCAAGCAGTAAAAGCGAATTTGCTGATAGCAAAACAACACTTATTGATGGCGAAGAAGCCGATGTTGAGAGCTTGCCCGGCAGTACGACAGATGATGGCACGAGCGGCAGTGCGATAGTCGAGAATACAAGCGGCAGTGCGATAAGCGTGAGCACAAGCAGCAATGCGATAGTCGAAAGCACGAGCAGCAGCGCGATAGAATGTGAATCGGATCTATTGGATGTTCATATGACGTCATCAGTTTCTATTAAATTGGACCCATATGAATTAAGCGGCAGAGGGCAAATATACTCGGACGAGTATAAATGTGTGAACCTGGGGAATACAGATGTTCTGCTGACTTTCACGGAACTGAAGGTCATATTCGCCAATGACACGGATTTTAAGGCACTGGCGAAACCGTTTGACGTAAATATTGGATCCGATTTGAAGGAGATCCACCTGGTAATGAATTTCGGGCGTGAGGATATCCCTTCTGTTGTATTAACTGACCCCAGTCGAAAAGGGAAAATCTCAATACGCATGTCATCCACAAAAGCCGATACGGCGGACAATTCCTTTTCTATAAGTTTTTCCGGCAATCTGAATGAGAGTCCTGCTATAAAATGGTGCAGCGGGGATATAAAAATAATGATCAAGTATTCTCTGGAAGCCATACCCGCAGTCGATGATTCTACCTTGCTTGGAACTACCCCCGCAGGAGTGGTTTTCGTTACCACACCTGCAGGAACGGCTTTCGTTACAACTCCTGCAGGAGCAGAATTCGAAATAGATCAAACAGAATCCGAGGCACAGGGAAAGGATCTCTCCGATGAAGACTCCGATAACATACTTTCACTTGGGTCCACCCCCGCAGGAGCGGTATTCGAGATAGATCAAACAGAGTCCGGGTCACTGGGAACGGATCATTCCGATGAAAACTCCGATGAAAACTCCGATGAAATGGCTGGAATGGATGAAATAGAGATAACACCGGCAGGAACGGTACAGGGATCGGACCAGGATGAATCTGCCCCAATACAGCTCGAGCTGCCAGAGCCTTCATCAAATGATCTGTTACTGAATTCGTCTGACATAGAAACCGGGGTATCTGCTTCTGTCTATTGTTCGCGAATCCTGTAAACAGTTCATCCGGAACACCTATTTGCTAGTAGCATAATTTTAAATCGAATTTAGCTTTGAGCAAAGTGATGTAATTAAATATGCTACCAGCAAAAACCACAAAAATTTTCTCTTTTTTTAAAAAAACGTGTTAAGTTTTATTGAAAAATTCCGATAAAACTACTGAACATTATTAGCGGAAACATTCAGGTTAATAAAAAGGATTGCAAAGGAATTGCAGTGGCAACACAAAAAAGCCATCATCCATGGAAGGAAACGCATAAAAATGAAACAGTCAAAATCCGGCTGTCGGAAGGCGTATTATCCGAGTAGACGCAAAAAGATAGCTGCGTCAGGATTATCACCGGATAATCTTTCAGTCAATATCCGATACCAAACAAAGCTTGAATTGAATATTTTTTCCCAGTAAGACGCAGGGTTCATTATCTTAATGTACCTTTTATTTGCCGTTTGATTCCTATTACAGAATCTATTTATAAGGAGACTTGAAAATGCCTAAAAAATCGAACTCGACTGCCGTTGCAAAAGGACTGACAACAAAGAAAATTATTCTAATATTGGGTTCTCTTGTGATTGTATGTGCAGCAGTGATTATAGCAATCGTGCTTCTGCGTCAGCCTATAACACCGGAATCCGTCCCTGGCGGGGTGGCGATCGTTAATCAGGATAATCTCGCCAGGATCGAATCCGAGATAGATGAAAAAGTGGCCAAGGGAATGTTCGAAACCTATATGAATACGAACTGGGAATTCCCGGATGGAAAATCCGCATCCAGCAATGCAGTAATGGGTAATTCTGCTTCCAATCAATATCCATTCTGGTTTACCGTAACTTTGGAAGATACAAATGAGACCGTTTTTACCTCCTCCCTATTGCCGCTGGGTACGAAGCTGCAAGAAGTGAAATTGGAAAAGGAATTAAAGAAGGGTACATATCCTGCCGTTGTGTCCATCCACATGGTAGATGAGAAGGGGGTGGAAGTAGAAAGCAATATGGGCTTCAACATCACGCTGAGTGTGAAAAAATGATTTGCAGCACTCTGTCATAATGGAATTCATCGCAGCATTCCGTACAGCTATTAGGTGGATATATTCTGGATGGGATTCTGTGATCGATGGTATAAATATTCAACAAAAATAATGAAAAGGAGACTTAAGCTATGAAGAGGAATTTTAAGGTTTTACCTGTCATGTTAGCGGTACTGATAGTAGTATTATCTCTTCCCGTCGTATCATTTGCCGCAACCGAGGAGAAAAGTATTGAAGGTGATAGTACGGTTAATGATGTAACTCTTAAAGTAACGGTACCGTCAAACCTGGATTTTGCACTTGACCCCCTCGAACTCAATGTTACCTCCGGCAGCCAGGTTGCCACAACGGACTACTTCTTTGTAAACAGGACAGCAGCGCCTGTCAAGATTGCGGTTAATCTTACCGCAGTACCGGCTGATGGAGTAGACCTTGTTGATGACCCGGATACCTTGTCCCCCTACGATACGGAAGTAACCGACAAGGAAATCTATTTTGGTGTTCTTGGCGCAACTTCGATTACTGTAAATGACCTGGACTTCGATTACAGCGCCTCAGAAGAAGGCGCAACTGCTCCGAAAGGAATTTACTCCACCACATCTTCTGCATTGACCTATTTTAGTTCTTCAAGTAAAAAGGCCGATGTTGCATTTGCACTGGATAAGGCAACAAATGTAAAAACAAATGGTGATCCTGATACAGGTGCTGCTTTGGCGGCGGGAAACAAAGGTGTTGCATCGTTCCAGTTTTACAGTAAAATGAATACCTATGCAAATTGGCAGCCGAATGATATAACGGTTACCGGCAGCTATACGCTGACTGCACTGAGTGGTACTACATACAGTAACTATACAACAAACAATTCTTACGAAACGGGTGGACTCAATCAGTTGAAAGTGGATACGGCTGTAAAAGTATCCGCTATTACAGTAACATCAACGGCTGTTAGTGTCATAAATGGCGGTCATTTACAGATGACTGCAGAAGTTACACCTGAGGATGCAACAGATAAGAGTGTGACTTGGAGTGTAGAAAACGGCACAGGCACTGCTACAATATCCGCAGGCGGCGAACTCACAGCAACCGGTGCAGGTACTGTTACAGTTGTTGCTACTGCCGATGATGGATCCGGGGTGACTGGTGAGCTTGAAATCACAGTTACGACTCCTGTTATAGGATTTACCGATGAAGGCGGCACAGCGACAAGCAGTGTGACTAAGGCGATAACTGTTGGCAATGCTCCTGCAGGAGGCTTTACGTTCGGCTTCTACTATGGCGGCGCAACAATTACAAGCTTCAAGACAGCAGGAGGCACTGCTCTGGTTGAGGGAGTTGATTACACAAAGACAGAGAATTCCTTTACAATCACGCAGAGCAGACTTCAGACCATTGCATCAACAGGTCTGAAAACATACCCGATCGTTCTTAGTAATGGCACGACCTATACTATTAACATCCAGGCGAACTAATAACAATACAGTCGTCAGTTACATGCTGACGCAATTATAAGCTTTTGTTTTCAAGGTAGTAGGCAACTACTACCTTGAAAACACTTTTCAATAATATACTACTATCTGTATGAGCATCCAGTTAACTATTGGAAAGTGACAAAACTAGCTTTGATAACATAACGGCAATCTCCTGACAGGTCGAGAAAAAATACAGCTTAATTGTGAAGGAACAGTGTATGAATTTTCGGGAAGAATTGGGTAAAATAGCTCCGAAGATAAAAGATGGTGCTGGAATATACGTGTTTGGCGCAGGAGAAAACTGGTGTTTTATCAAAAGAATGTATAAATCCATTGCGCATGTTAACCTGGAAGAATATGTAGATGCCTTTTTGGATAACGATTCTCAAAAACACGATACAGAATTTTTTGGCAAGAAAATTATTTCTCCGAATAGGATCGATTTATCCAATTCTGTAATTCTGATAGCAGCGAATAAATACAAGAATTATGCAATAGAAAGGCAACTGCATGGGATGGGATTATTTTGGAGAAGCGATTTTTTTGAATCCCAGTACTTCCATATTATACTTAAAAGATATCTGTATACACAACTTGTTCTGTTTAAAAACAAGCATTCCGGTGAGCGCTGCTTTATTATCGGCAACGGACCGAGTCTGAGAATCGAAGATCTGGACAAGTTGAAAAATGAAGTAACATTTGCTACGAATAAGATTTATTTAACATATAAAGAGACAGATTGGAGAGCAACCTACTTTGTTATCGAAGATCCGTTGATAATGGATGCACATAAGGAAATCAACAGGAATGTCAAAGGGGTCAAATTCTACTGTTTGAGTTCAGCACTGAATTATGAAGATTTCTATGCTGAAAATGCCTGTTTTTTCGATCATGATCATCGAATCAATTATCGTCCTTATCCTTATGAAGTAGAATTCAGCACGAAACCGGATTTCCTGATATGGAGCCATACTGTTACATATTCCTGTTTACAATTGGCGGCCTATATGGGTTTTAAGGAGATATATCTGCTTGGCATAGACCATAATTTTGCGATACAAAGAAAGAGAAATGGGGAAATTATTACAAACGATATACAAAACCATTTTTCAGCGGAATATGATTCAAGCAAGAACAGGCATTTTATTGAAATGGATATTGATTTGGCCACCTCCGCGTATGAATGTGCGCGGGTATATGCGGAAAAAAACAACATCAAGATCAAAAACGCCACACGGGGCGGTAACTTGGAAGTGTTTGAACGGGTTGATTTCGACAGCTTATTTTAGAGGGGGTGCCGGTGTGAAAGTCGTGGCGTATATTCCGGTCAAGTTGAATAATCAGCGGCTTCCGGGAAAGAATCTGTTACCGCTTGGGGATATGCGGGTTTGTGATTATATATTTTCAACAATTTCTGCTGTGGACGGGATAGATGAACGGTATGTTTTCTGCAGTGATGAGAGCATTAAAGAATTCCTTCCTGCTGCCATCACATTTTTAAAGCGGGATTCCAGGCTCGATGGGAATCAGGTCAAGACTATGGAAATCATTCATAGCTTTATTGAGAGAGTGGATGCCGATATTTATATCTTGACACATGTGACGTCTCCTTTTTTACAATCTTCATCCATAGAGACGGCTCTCAACAAGGTAAAGTATGAGGGCTTCGACTCCGCATTTTGCGTCGAGCGTGTTCAAAGCCTGTGCTGGTTTCGCAGCAAGCCATTGAATTATAACATTGAAGATATTCCCAGAACGCAGGATATTGACCCGGTTCTTGTTGAAACGAACGGGTTCTATATTTTCAGGAAAGAGGTCGCTACAGATCAGAATTGCCGGATCGGAAAGAATCCTTACATTTTTGAAGTTAATCACTTTGAGGCGGCTGATATTGATACTGCTCAGGATTATGAGTTTGCAGAGCTGATAGTAAGGCACAAATATGGGAAGGGGTAAAGCAATGGATAGTATTCGGTTTGTCGCAGAGTTTACCACCAACCACCTGGGAAATTTTAATCTGTTGTTGAGAATGGTCAATAAGGCTGCAGAGGCAGGGTGCTCTTTGATAAAGATGCAAAAAAAGGATATTCACTCCTTTTATTCGACTGAAAAGTTAAATACTCCTTATGAGAGCCCATATGGAAAAACATATGCCGAATACAGAGAAATCTTTGAGTTTGACGAATACGATTTTGCCAGGTTTGGAAAGGCTTGCACTGCTCAAGATATACCATGGTTTGCAACAGTGCAGGATATACCGTCTTTGGATTTTTTGCTGAGATTTGATCTGGATATTTATAAGATCGCGTCGATAAATATCCGGAATTCAGAGTTAATTTCAGCTGTATTAGCGAGTATTCCGAAAAGTAAGGAGATCGTATTTTCAACCGGAGGCGCTTCTGCAGCAGAAATCGAGGGTATGCTTAACAAGTTTTCATCATTCAAAAAGGTGACCATATTGCATTGCGTAGCGGAATATCCCTGTATTCCTGAAAACCTACGCCTTGGGAATATCCCGGAATTGATCCGCTTATTTTCGTCTCCCGGCATAGAGATAGGGTATTCGGGTCATGAGGAAGGATACATTCCAAGCCTTGTTGCAATTGGTCTAGGTGCAAAAATGATAGAAAGGCATTTTTGTGTCTCCAGAACTTCGTTTGCCCACCACATCGATTGTAGCCTTGAGCCTGATGAATACAACCAATTGATACAAATTACAAGAAATGCGGCTTCTCCGGAAGAGCTTTTGGCCTATAAGGATCGCTTGCCGGCGGAAGCCATGAATTCCTTTTTCGGCATGAGCAGGATCGAAAGTGATTTTTTACTTGAAGGCCGTTATGGAACAAAATACATTAAAGGTAAAAGCGAAATTTATGTTGAAAGATAATGTCTTAGTATATATTATGCGTCACGGTAGGACGGAATGGAATATTCAAGGAAGACTCCAGGGCAGATTGAACTCTTCCCTGTTACCAGAAAGCATAGAGGTTCTCCGAAGTATTGGAAAACGGCTTCAGGGCTGCGGTATTTCAGCTATCTATTCCAGTCCGCTGGAAAGGTGCCGCCAGAGTGCTTGTATGATATCGGATATCCTTAAGGTTCCCGTTCTTTATCTGGACGATTTGATGGAATGTGATCACGGAAAATGTGAGGGACTTTCATTGGAGGAAGTGGAGAATGCTTTCCCAGGCTTTATCACAGGGAGAGAGGCCGGGGACAAATGGAATATCAGATGGCCTGGCGGAGAATCATACTCAGATGTAGCGGCAAGAGCGGAACGTGCCATCTGCAATATGGATATGACAAGATCGGCTCTTATTGTTGCGCATGAGACAGTAAACAAGGTTTTATCCGGTTTGTTCCTTGACCTTGACCATACTGAAATCATGCGAAAAAAGCAGAAGAACAGCGAGGTATTTCGCATCAACCAGCTGGACAAAACGCTGGAAATAATAGATTGTCAACTGTAGGGAGATATTCTGATGTCAAATGAATACAAAAACAGCATTTTAAAAAGTGTCGCCTTGGATCTGGAAACGGCAAAAAACAAACCGATTCCGGATGTCTTGCGGATCGAGGTGACAAATGGCTGTAATGACAGATGCATTTTCTGCGGCAATAGGAAAATGAGCAGACCAATTAGCTTTGTTAAGGGAGAGATAGTGGAAAAGGCTTTAAGGCAATCCTATGAAATGGGAGTGCGGAAAGTCTCATTCTATACGATTGGCGAGCCTTTCCTGCATCCGGAGTTGTCAAAGTTCGTAGCCATGGCAAAGTCGATCGGGTTTACTTATTCCTTTACAAATACGAACGGAGCCTGCGCAAAAAAAGACAGCCTGATTGCCGTTGTGAATGCCGGCATCAGCAGTATTGCTTTTTCTATTAACGCTATTAACCCAAAGGATTATATATTAATTCATGGAAAAAATGATTTTGAATCTGTTATTGAAAAATTAATTTGGCTTAACCAGTACCGACAGGATAACAACTTGGACTTTCATTTGTATGTTTCTTTTATTAAAACGCGACTGACGAATTATAATGAAGATGAAATAAGGGAATTTTTTTCGAGTAAATGCGACGAGGTCCGGATTCAAAATGTTCAGAATATCGGAGGATTCTTACCTGAAATCGATCTGCTCGGGGTCGACAGCAGCGATCTTTATTTTCATTATGAGCTGCCTTGCAGGTTGATTTTCAAGTCCATCATTGTGACCAGTGAAGGTTACTTGACTGCGTGCTCCGTAGATTATCAGAATTATTTGGTTTATGCGGATCTGAATAACGACGATATTCCGACGGCATGGTACAACAAAACAATTTCCGGACTGAGGAATCAGCATTTGGAGAAAAATGCACCCGGACTTCTCTGCAACAATTGCGTGAATTTTTCCAAGGAGAGTCCAAACCCACTCATAAATAAATATTCTACAGAATTTGATATGTCAAAAGTTCTTTCTCCTTGCCAAGTAAATGCAAGGATAGAGAAATGGAGAGGAGAAATATAGGCATGTCCACTTTTTTATTTCCGTTTGAGCAGATCCCAAAATCAAGCAGTATCATTTTATATGGGGCCGGAGATTGTGGAAGACAATTTTTTAAGCAAATAAGGGCAACAGGCTATTGCAATCTGGTTTTATGGGTTGACAAACGAGCGGAGGAGCTTCGGGATTTATACGATTATCCCGTTAACCCAATATCGGATATTTTGGTTAGCAAATACGATTACTTGATCATTGCAATAGCTAACAGCAGTATATCGCATGATGTTTCGATCGAACTGACATCGGTTTACGGGGTGCCTAAAAATAAAATAATCAGTTATATACATGAGCTTCCTGCTGACCATTTATATAAGAACCAACAAGAAGAATATACGCATAGACTGGCGGATTCTGATGAATTGATGGAAGTTGCTCCCCAAGAGTTTATAACCAGTGTGCGGTTGGATACAATGGTTCGGTTTCTGCTTTGCAGAGACCTTGTCCGGGGTATTGAGAACAAAGCGCATTTGTCACTCTATTCCAGAATGCAGCTGTGTCGTGTTGGCGGAAGGGACAGGACCGGCTATTTTCAGGAAAAAGCAAAAGCTGGCACTTCTGAATTTATTGATGAAATGAAAAAACTGTGTGAATCGATGAATCAGGATGGATTTCTCCGATCCTATTATATTCCGATGGGCGGGAATAATATTGCTATACAAGGGCAACACCGCCTTGCAGCCGCACTTGCGATGGAAAAAGATATTTGGCTCAAATATTATCCTCAGCTAAATGGAGCTGAAAACTATGGGATGCAATGGTTTGATGATAACGGGTTTGATGTGTATGATAAATTGAGGATATTGAGGACCTTTGCAGATTTATATCCGAGCTGTGGAATTGCAGTGCTTTTTGGCCCTGCCATGGATCAATGGACATATTTGGAGAGACAGCTTCAAAAACAGCTTACGGTTGTTGGAAGCGTAGAGTTGGATTTCACAAACAACTATCTTGCATATGAGAATATGATACGGGATCTGTATGTTGATCCTCTTTGGAGAATGTATCAGATCGACCGTAAAATATCATTGCTGAAAATGGCTCCGCTGCGTATTAAAGTAATTTTACTTTCGGATGAAAAATGCAAGGGCAGTGACTTGTTTGAAATCCTCAAATCGACAAAATTCGAATTACGAGAACACATGAGCTATGATACGGATATTGCTCCGATCGTTATTCATGCATCTGACAACATGGAAGAGTTTGATCGTATGAGGGGGATATTGTTAAGCGCGAATAATTTTGTCCAATTGAACAGAAGAATATCAAGAATGTATAGTGAAGAATTCATTGCAAGAATCGACAAAGTAAAGGCCTTGCTCGACTATAAAAAAATCAGCCGAAGGGATGTCATAGTCGTTGGAAGCGGTTCAATGGAGGCTTTTGGTATAAAGAAAACAAATGATATCGATATAGCAGTAAAGAGCAAATATCGTGAGACATTTGGAAACGATAAGATAAGCTGGTCGGATGAAATCGATTATGTTAGAAAAGATAGTGTTGCAATTCAAAAAGGTGTGGTCTTGCCGGATGACCTGTTAATAGAGGATGATAATTATCATTTTATCTTCCACGGTTTGAAGTTTCTGAATCTGGAGTTGGTTAAGCGGGCGAAGATGGTTTCACAACGGGAAAAGGATCTGATGGACATTCAGCTTATTGATATATTTGAAGATTTTTCTGCAAACTTTGATAACAAAACTGTATTAAAAAAGCAGATTGAAAAGGAGTTTCATCTCAAGAGACACTTAAACATTTGAATAAGGCCTTCAGATCATAGACAATGAAAAGGACAGGTTGAGTGAATTACCCGATTTTCATTTTGCTTGCGGTTGTTCCATTTACTTAAGCGGACAATGGAAACTCAGGTAAATAGGGATATGTGAACGTTTGCGAACGATACCACAATAAAACCCTTGAGGGATCGAAGCCCTCAAGGGTTTTATTGTAAAATTCAGGGGTCAGACTCAGGATATCAGCCACAATCTATCAGTTTGGAGTCGTATTGCTCCATTCTTTCTGATACCATTCTGCGAACCTGATGAAAACATCTTCGGAGGTTTGACTTTTCACAGCAGCCAAAACAGTTCTCACCGGTAACTGGTTGCCATATTTGTCATGGCTTTGGTTCGCTTTGTTGAGGATATTGATAAACACCTTGTCTCCATAGGTCTTGTATAGAAAGTTTGTAAAACGAAATCCATAGAGGTAGCGATCCCATGTGTCCGAAGTGTTTATAAATAAATCCTCGGCGTTTTCCTTTGTAATCTCGGTTTCGTAATTGGAGTAGTTAGACATGCTGTCAAAGTCTGAATTCAGCGTTTTATCATTTTCAATTACCTTCATAGTCATATAGGTAGCAAATCCCTCGGTCATAATCCCCCCAAGATATTCACCGTTTCTCAGGTGAACCGTATGGCAAAGCTCGTGAATAACGGCTGAATTGTTCCCGGTATCAAGGAGTATGTCATTAGCTGTTACCAGGATACCGCTCTCAAAAGCATAAGGCATTTTGGAATTATCATTGTCGACATAGATTCCGATTTTTTTATTCTGGGGGTCAACCGCACGAAACTTCCTGGGCTCATCAAAGTGGTTTTCGCAGACATCAAGCGTATACTTGGAGTAAATTGTATTTACGTTATATTTTAATCCGGTTTGTTTTTCTATATCACCCATTATGCGTTTGATTATATTCATAACATTTCCATTGACAGTCACACCTTTATCAAGATAAAGAATGAATTTGTCAGATACAACATATTCCTGTTTCTTTGTCGTATACTGATCGGATACATCTCCGCTGAGCACGAGGGGAGGATCTGCAACGGTTTCCTTCGCTATTTTTGCTTTTATAAAGCCTTTTCCATAATTGACAATAGTTACTTCGTATGGATTGAAGGCCCCGAACATGTTCTGCATGCCGTCCTGATCATGAATAAAAGATTGCTCGATGGTTTTACCCTTCGCCGTAACACTGTATTGGATCACAACAGGATTGCCGCCATTAAATTTGGGCTTGTCCAGGGGAGAGATTATCTTCAATATTACGTTCGCCCCATCCACCTTGGCCATTTGGCCACTTTTCAGAGTAAACTCCTTGTTAAAGGAAACGTGGACATATTTATCCGCAGTTTTAACTGTGGTACTTGCGACCTTCTTTACAACCGTTACTGCAGCTCCGTTTGAAACCTGGACCAATGAAAATGAGAAAATCATGGTCAATCCTAATAACAACGCCAGCTTTTTCATTTTTTCTCTCCCTTATCTTGTTTTATTTGTTCCGTATTCTTGTTTACATCCAATTCCCAATTGCCATTTACATCGAGATAAATTCTATCAAGCGCCAGGGTAATATTATTTTTGGCCTCAACGACGTCTATTGCCCCATTTATATCATATCGGATAGCACTTCTGTCATCCAGCGGCTGACCCGAAAAGTAGAAGTTGCCCTGCGGCAGCTCCAGATATGTCTCAGTCAGGTGATAATCTCCAACAGTATAACCATTAAATTCGCCTAGTGGTGTGCTGAGATATATGCTTACATTGACCTTATTATCCGGTGAATCAGCATGGCGGACAATTTTATCGATCGTAAAGCAGAAGCCGTCTATTTCGGTTTTTATCATTGGTTTCGATGTCTCGTTTTCATCAGGCAAACGGATACTGATCTTTTTGTTCAGCTCATGTACCACCGTAATGCAAGGGATTGACAGCTTACCACCGACCTCACTGCCGGTTTCAAACTCAAGATAGTCATATATTCCCTTAATAGTTTTATTGTTTATCGGGGAGTATTCCGTTCCATCCTCTGACACAAGGATTATTCCGCTATCCCCATCAGCGTAGTAGCTGCCCAAACCGTGCAATGACTGTTTCTTGTTTTCATTTTCATAGACGACATTTATCCGTTGCATCCCGTTTTCATATTGTGAGAGTGCAAGAAGGCTAATTCCATTTTTAGCCGAATAGCTGCCCAAATCGCTTATACCCACAACCGAATCTGCAGATTTCATTGGTATATCGGATAATTTTACAGTAAAAAGGCCAGGATCGGACCAAGTCACGCCGGTGTCATCCGAAGTAGCTTTATCGAAGCGGAAGAAGCAATGATCAAGGCTGGATATAACAAATCTTCGTGTCATGGTTACATTCTCCAGGCCCGCCTCTGTCGCCCCACCAAATTGTTCACAATCCTCCCCGTTTCCGTCGACAAGGAAGATCTCAGGATAGATGTGTATGCTGTTATTGAAATCAGAACTGATGTAATCAACCCGAACCTTTACGTCAAGGTACTTGCCATCAAAGCTGATATAAATGAAATCTGCAGTATATCCATTCTCGCTTATCGAAGCGGGTTGCGGCAGAACAAGGTAATTACCGGTACCATTATCGCCGACAAGGCCTTTCCCGGGTATATAATACTTGGTCAAATAAACAGCAGCGGGTACTGTTACAGTTGTAAATACAATGATTATTGCAGCAATAAGGCCTATTCTAAATGCTTTTGATGCAACTTTGCCATGCATTTTCGGAGCACTTTCGGCATCGTCAGAGTGAGTTCTGCTAATAGTATGGTCAATAAGAGCTTCCAGGCTTGCATCGCTCACAGTTTCAGCCGCTTCCTCCTCCAGGCCGGCAGAAAGGTCAAATCCGTTTGTATCAATTGTAAATAGATCAAGATACTCTTCATTCATTTTCATAACAAAATCCTTTCACTTAAATCGAGCTTTGCCTTCAGCTTTTTACGGCCTTTGCTCAGGTGGTTGTCAACCTGCGCCCGGTTCATATTCATGTGTTCTGCTATATCAGATATTGTGAAATGATAGAGATACCTCAGCATAAAAATGCTGGAATCCGGCTCCTTCATAGATTCAATCGCACTTTTGAGCGCATTGAAATCCTCCTTTTCTATGAGCATACTTTCAGGAGTCATATCAACGGCTTCTTCCTCGGCGATTTCATCCAGCAGCAAGATATTCTTATATTTATTTATGCTCTTTAAGTAGTTCAATGCATTGTGCCTTGCTATCAAACAAATGAGATTCTTAAGCGTACCTTTGCTTAAATCTATGTGCACAGCCTTTTTCCATATGTCCATAAAAGTATCGCTTGCAAGCTCCTCAACGCTACTCTCGTTATTGCCGACAATTTTACTAATTATGTAATATACAAGCTTGCCGTAAAGCTGCATGGCATGTTGAAGGCACATTTCGTCATGCCTTTTTAGTCCTGCAACAATCAGTTCCTCGTGCACACCTCATCCTCCCGTGTTTATTACCCTTACTTGTTGGAGTATAATTTTATCTCGTAACATCTAATAATACAACCAAATAGAATAAAATCTATCCAAGTATAGAAAATTATTCTTTCTAAAATTTCAAACCTGTTTATTTATCATCAATACAGAGGACTTGAATTTTGATAGTTCAAGTCCTTTTGTTTTATTTGCGTGTACACGAGATCAGTTCGTTCGTTTCTAGTAAGAATCGAATCAGACGCAATCGGTAAAAATCCGTATTCTTACATGTAAAGCAATGATTCATCATGCAAGGAACTATGAACGGAGTAGTTTGTTCTATGAAAGTAAACTTGAATTGCTCGTTGGAGATCAGAAAAACAGTATTAGAACTGTTGCGGACAAGAGGGGTCGAAATCGACGACAACGCTGAGGTGGCATTGACCCAGAAAGGGTTTGACCTGCCTGAAGGAAAGGTGTCCATCGTTTTTCAAAACAGCGCCCTCGACAAGCTGATAGATTTCTTCGACAATAATTTGATAAAGAGTGAAAATGCGGAGAACAAAAGCTCTGTCATAGTTGGAAAAGCCAATGACAGGTATGAACTGATTTTCCTCGACAAGATATTATTTTTTGAATCCAGAGGAAACAATACCTACTGCAATACGGTAACGGGACAATACCGGGTGAAGGAAAAATTATACGAACTGGAGAAAACTCTGATGAGTAAAGGATTTATCAGAGTTGCCAAATGTCATGTTGTCAACCTGCCAAATATCTCGGAAATCATCCCATGGTTTGGCGGCAGACTCCTGCTGAAGCTGAATGACACAAGAACGGAAATTGAAGTCGCAAGAACTTATGTCAGAAGCTTTAAGGATTTTCTCGGATTATGAGTGAAACAACCCGGATGATAAGGGGGACAGTAATGAAGAAATGGATCCATGTCATAGTAAGTATCGCAACTTCTGCGTTTATTGGGATCGCAATCGGAATCATGCAGATCCTGTTTGATATGTACCGGCCCGATATGAACCGGGTCCTTGTTCGGAATGCCATCATTGGCATTATTGTCGGCACCTGTGCCAGGTTTATATTTGTATATCTTTATACACGCTTTAAAAGAAACCCCGTATTGATCCTCTCACTGATCTTTGTAATTACCTTTATAGGGACTGCATCGCCTTTTATCATCCTTGGCGAAAGTAATCTTCTGGAAATGGCGCTGGCGATTCTCATTGCAGAAGTATTGTCGCTTACCGTGTGTTTTGTCGAATACAGGTATATTCTGCTTATGAGCAGACAATTGGACAAGCGGAAATTAGATTTTCAATAGCATCTTGCCATGCATTTTTGCATCTTGTCATCATCATACTGCCGGATACCAGAATAATATATGAAAAAAACTCCTCAAACAGTATGCTTTCATAATAGAAGCAAAGAAAGGATGAGGATGAAAATGAGAAAAAATTTTCTGGCAATATGGCTTTTTATACTCGCAATTGCATTCACAGGGTGCAGCGGCTGGCCTGCAGGCGCCGGTCAAACGGAAAAACCAGAAACGATGGTAACGGTAATTAAGCATGTCAATATTCTTACTATGGAAAATGATATAATTCTGCCGAATCAGACGGTTTTGATGAAGAACGGAGTCATTACTGAAATAAGAGATACGGATTCCATAAAAGTACCTGAAGGCTGTGAGGAAATTGATGCCGAAGGGAAATACCTGATCCCGGGAATCATCGATATGCATACACATATAGTAGACTCAAATGATCTAACGCTTTTCCTCTGCAATGGAGTTACAACCATACGAAATATGGCCGAGTACCCTGATGTAGAAAAGTATCCGGACTCATTTCAGAGCACTTTGAATTATACTGACGCCCTGACTCTGAGGAATAAAATCAACAGCGGAGAACTGGCCGGACCGCAGATTGTTCAAGCGGGACATGTGCTCGATGGAGATCCTCCTTTTCATGAAGCACTATGTACGCCTCTCGTTGAAGGCTCTGATATAGACAGCATAGTCAAATCGGAGAAAGAAAAGGGGTACGATTATATCAAGGTTTACTGGAACCTGCCCGAAACTGATTTCAATGCAATTGTCCAGGCAGCAGAAAAGTATGGGATGAAGGTGGTCGGACATGTACCGGCATCCATCAAGTATGAGGAAGCGATCGGGTCGATGTACTCAATCGAGCATTTGACCGGCATGTATGACGGCGCAAGTATTATGCCTGATCTTGGCAGATTGATCCAGCGGGCTAACGAAACCGGAACCTGGCATTGCCCGACTTTGATCGAAATTAGAAACTTGCTTCCGATAGATAACCCCAACTTTATTGCTCTACAGAATCGACCTGAAAACAAGTATATAAAAGAGGATCTGAAAGAGTTCTGGAACAAGGAAATAGTAAGATGGGGAGGGCTGACCGGATATGCGGGTGAGGCAATGGATTACTTCCAAATGCTTGTTGGAGAGTTGCATAAGGGAGGAGTCCGGATCGTTGCAGGGACAGACTGTGGCGTCATGCCTTACGTGCTTCCAGGTTTCTCGATCCACGAGGAGATGGAATTGTTGACAACCTGTGGCCTCAGCAATTACGAAGCATTGAAGGCTGCTACGATTGATGCTGCCAAATGCCTGGACCAGGACGATCGGATCGGAAGCATAGCGGTCGGGAAAAAGGCTGACATTGTGCTGATCGATGGCGACCCTCTGCAGGATATAAAAAACACGAGAAAAATATCTGGAGTCATGTACAATGGAAAATGGCTTTCAGAGCAGAGAATAAAAGAGTTGCTGGATAGCATCGCGGATAGTATTCAATAGGTTATAGTGTTTTTACCACTGGTGCCGAAGTTTGCCCAGTGGTTATTTTTTGATAATGTGCTCAATGTACAATAGGACTAAGTGTCATAAGTAAAAGTATTCTCTTGTTGTACGCCATGTTTCCTGTTAAAATTATATCAATGTTGGTCTGTTGAAAAGCAGGACAAATTAATAAATTAGCCTCAAATGCGGTTTTGCGTTTTTAGAGGACTAAAAAATGGGGGGATAAATATGGGCATATCTAAAAAAACAGTCAGAGACATTGATTTGACAGGTAAAAAAGTCATTATGAGAGTCGACTTCAACGTACCTATGAAAGATGGTGTTGTACAGGACGATACCAGGATAAGAGCCGCCTTGCCAACTATCAATTATGTTCTGGAACAGAATGTTACCGGACTCATTCTGATGAGTCATCTCGGAGATCCTAAAAAGGATGGACAGAAAGCCAGAGACAAAGCTGAGGCTGCGGGCAAACCCTTTGATGAGGCGGCATACATAGCTGGCAAACACAAATTGGCTCCTGTAGCAGATTACTTATCCAAGCTATTGGGGAAACCTGTTCAGTTTGCATCCAGCTGTCTGGGAGAAGAAGCCAAGGCTAAAGCAGAAGCACTCAAGGACGGAGAAATCCTCATGCTGGAGAATACCCGTTTCTATAAAGAGGAAACCAGCAAGGAAGCTTCCGATAGAGAAAAAATGGCCAAGGAGCTGGCATCCTATGCAGAGATCTATGTCAATGATGCCTTCGGTACTGCTCACAGAGCTCACGCATCAACAGAGACAATCGCGCAGTATCTGCCTGCAGTTGCGGGATTTCTGATGGAAAAAGAGCTTGTTTATCTTCAGGAAAAAGTAGTAAACGATGCTGCAAAGCCCTTCATTGCAATCATTGGCGGAGCAAAGGTCTCATCCAAGCTGGCAGTTCTTGAAAGCCTTTTGAACAAAGCTGATGCGCTGATCATCGGCGGTTCCATGGCCTATACCTTCTTGAAAGCCAAAGGCATCCCTACCGGAGATTCACTGGTGGAGGACGACATGCTTGATACAGCCAAGGCAATTATTGCTAAAGCGGCATCCAAGGGTTCTGAAATATACCTGCCTGTTGACCATGTTGTTGCAAAGGAAATGAGCCCTGATGCAGCAACAGAGATTACATCCGATGAGAAGATCCCGGATGGTCTGAAAGGCTTTGATATAGGACCGAAGTCGATTGAGCTGTTCAATAAGGCTCTTGCGCCGGCTAAAACTGTTTTCTGGAACGGACCGGTTGGAGTTTTTGAAATGCCTAATTTTGCAAAGGGCACATTTGCTTTGGCAAAAACCATTGCCGGATTAAGTGATGCATGTACCGTTATTGGCGGAGGAGACAGTGTTTCTGCCGTAAATAAGGCCGGACTTGCTGATAAAATGTCTCATATTTCAACAGGCGGAGGCGCTTCCCTTGAGCTTGTAGAGGGAAAGATACTTCCCGGTGTTGCAGCACTCCAGAACAAGTAACGAGCATCTGTATCAAGTGTTTAATAAAATAATACCGGCGAATGTAAAGCCGGTATTATTTTTATGTTGGCAGTATAATTAATCTTATTGATAATTCCATGAAAAAGTGATACTTTTACAGAGATGGACATTTTATGATATTTTCCGGAGGTAATAATGAAAAGGCCTGTATCTCTCCGTAAAATGATTAACAGGTTATTTTGCATATTGATACCTGTCATGATAATGTTTCAGCTGGGAGGCTGTATTTTATTGCCGGAAACCAGCCGAAATGAAGCTCTGCAGCCTGTGATCAAGCTGGAGGAACCAAGAAAGACCGCTGTCAATACCTATACGGTAAGAAGAGGGGATATCGAAAATCGTACAGATAACTGGGGAGTCTTTCTCTCAACACTTTCAAAACAGTATTATTTCAAGACTTCCGGAATATTGAAAGCCATGGATTTGTCCTATTACCAGGAGATTAAACCCGGTGATGTTCTGGCTGAGCTGGATACGGATAATCTGCGGGGCCAGCTTGAAAAAGCTCGGATGATCCTGAAACGTGCAAAACTGGATTATGAACAGATCCTTTTGGAGAGTGAACTCAATGGGGGCGGAAACAAGTATCAGCTGGAATCAGCTGCAATTGAGCTGGAAATAGCCGAGCTCGATGTGAGGGATCTTGAGGAGGAAATTGAGAAGTCCGTTCTAAGGGCAGAGAATAAAGGTGTTGTAACATCCATCAGTGCGATACCGATCGGTGGACAGGTCAACACGAGGGATGTAATCGCAGTTATAACGGATAAAAGCGGTATCCTGCTGGTATCAAAGGAGATCAGCAAAGTGGATAAGTTCGCAGTCGGTATGAAGGTCAACGTTAGATATAGAAACGAAATATATGAGGGAGAAATATTAAAACTCCCCAAGGATACCCTGATCGATGAGGAGGATTATCTGATCGGAACGATACAGGTCAAAGTCAATGGATTGCCGGAGGATGTTTCCTTAAATGATATTGCCAGTTTTCATGTTATAAATGAAAAAGCCGAAAATATACTTGTCGTAAAAAAGAGAGATGTTTATACATCAGAAGGAAAAAGCTACGTAATGGTCAGCAAGGAAGGTATTATTCAGGAGAGAGAGATCAAAACCGGTATCGTATCTTCTGACAGCGATGATATAGAGGTTGTCGAGGGCCTTTCAGAGGGGGATGAGATCCTCATTCAGTAGAGGATCAATGATGCTGTAGAAAGGGTGGAAATCTTGCTGTTTTTTGTTTTGAAAAAAATGACGAAGAATTTCTGGCTTACGATTTGTCTGTTAGCGGGATTCATTCTTGCTGTGGCAATCGTATGCTGTATACCAATGTATGCCAAGAGTGCGCCATTGCGCAAGCTGAACGAAGACTTCGTCCATTATCAGCGAGAGACCGGCAAGTATCCTGCATACTGGTCCGTCAATAAGGTCATCAGCCGTGGCGATGCCGGAGACATAAAAGACAGCTATTTGTCACTTGAGAAAAAGATCCGCAAGCTTGTTCAAGAAATAGATCTGCCTTTATTAGGCTCTTCAGACACTGTCAGGGTCGAAAAACTTATTCCCAATGGGTTTAACAGGAATATGGACCTGATTGCCTATCGTGATCTTGAGGAACGTGTTATTTTAAAACATGGCCGAATGTACTCGGACCAGAAGAAAGGTTCGGTTTATGAAGCGGTCATAACAGAAAATGACATGCTGTTGAATAAGCTGGTGCCGGGAAAAACATATAAAACAACAGTAACATGTCAGGATCAGAGCAGCAAGGTGCTGGAGTTTGAAATCGTGGGAGTGATCGGCAGCTCAGAGGCCAACTTATCCTTCAATTACGAAAGGAATCCTTTTGAGTCGGTCAATAATGGTCTTTTTATAAATTATGACCTTTTCAGGAATGAGATCATAGAGGGTGATATCCTTCTGGATTCGCTTCTTGTTTATTCCTATTATACTTACGACTACCGCGGCATCGATCAGGAAAATATAGACCATATACTGGATGCTTTGAACAGCTGGGGCAGCCAGGTCTATGGAGGCGGCATCCAGTCTCCGATAAAAGGGCTTCTTGAGGAATGCCTGGCACAGGAGGAAACCCTTCGATATACCATGCTTGCTTTCAGCATACCGATACTGCTGGTGATCCTTGTGCTTGTTTATATGATTTCTTCATTGATCGTGGATTCAGATGCCAATGAGCTTGCTGTCATATCCAGCCGCGGAGGCAGCCGTCTCCAAATTGTCACATCATATCTTGTCCAGGGGCTTCTGCTGTGTTTTGCAGCATTGATTGCAGGGCCGCCCGGAGGGATACTGCTGTGCAGAATACTGGGAACCACCACCAGCTTTATGGAATTCTCCCGGGAGTATGACATACCTGTCGTACTGGATGGAGAGGTATATCTTTATGCTTTAGCGGCTGTGGCAGTCTATTTGCTGACCATGCTTTTAACATCGGTTTACTATTCCGGAACATCTATTATTCAATACAAGCAGAAAAAATCCAAACGGAGTGTTTTTTTCGTTTTTATATGCCTGGCTGCCTGCATGATGCTTGTTGCACTGCCGCTTTACTGGAGGATAAACTATACCGGTATGGCCGTGGATTCCCCGGAGGGATTGGTATTAATGCGATTGGGAACATCCGCGGATCCCATGCTTTTTATCAATGCCGTATTGTTTTCCGCAGGGGTGGCGCTTGGGGTATTAATTGTATATCCCCTGATCGTAAAGCTGCTGTTTTACGCCGGGAAGAGGATATGGACCCCATCGATGTACCTTGCGCTTGTGCAGACCGGGCGTACGAAAGATATGAAGCTCCTTTTCATGATGTTCATAATGCTTGCCTTCTCCATCGGTATCTTTAGCTCAAACACAGCGCGTACAGTTACAGGAAATGCTGAAGATAATATTCGTTATCTGGGAGGCGCCGATGCTGTGCTGGCCGAGAGCTGGGAATTCACGGACCCTGACAAACCAACAGAGTCGGATATGATGGCAGCAGCTAACGGAGACAAAAAAGCGGCTGATAAAATCGAGGCATATAATTACAGAGAATTGGCCGACAAATTGCGTCCTATTTATGAGGAACCTGATTTCACACGATTTACCGGACTAAAGGGTGTAAAGAATGCCGCAAGGGTATTTCGTGCGGATAATGGCACTATACGGCTGACGGATAATAACGGCGGCTCGCAGCGTATATCTTATTGGAGACGGGCCAATCAGGATGAGAACGTATACAACGTCAGCATATATGGCATCAACACAAGAGAATTCGGTGAAACCGCCTGGTTCCGGAACGATCTTTTACCTGATCACTGGTACTATTACCTGAACATGCTTGGCGGCAAATCGGACGGGGTACTCCTGTCCGGGGCTTTTTCCGAGCAATACGGGATAAGACAGGGGGATCGTATAACGCTGGAAATAGACGATCAGAGCAGTATCCGCGTTGAAGTGGCCGGATTTGTCGATTACTGGCCGGGTTTCGAAACCGGTTCTGATGAAGACAGCCGGAGCAAGGAGCTTGCAGTTGTGAATCTGGATTACCTGCAGGCTATGCTTCCACTGCAGCCGTATCAGGTGTGGATAAAAAAGGATGCAGGCTTGACGGCAGAGGAATTGGTAAACGGATTGGGAAGTGATACGGCAGCAAAAATAGATATTCTGTTTGATTTGGAACAAGAACTGACTGCAATGAAACGAGAGCCCGGCATACAGGGGATAAACGGGTCACTTACAATGAGTTTTCTGTTTATTCTTTTTGTCAGTGTAACAGGCTTTTTGATCTATTGGATCCTGTCCATCCGGAAAAGAAGGCTTCTATTTGGCTTTCTGAGGTCTGCCGGATTACCTTTCGGAAGCATTATCCGTATGCTGCTCTTTGAACAGATATTGACCTCCATAGCATCAATATTGAGCGGTATTTTGGTAGGGCAGCTCGCCACCAAATTGTTTTTACCGGCAATGAGATTTTCCTATTACAAAGGAGGGCAGGTGCTTCCATTCCTGATCAGCTTTTTCAGAGAGGATTACTTACGATTGTACGCGGTCTGTTTCATATTGATAGCCATAGCCATGCTGATACTGGCCAGAATGGTTGCTGCCATCCGGATCTCGCAGGCGATCAAACTGGGGGAGGATTAGAGATAACAATGGATAAAAAGGTCAAAGCCGTGCTTATTCTTGTATGTGCAGTGATATTTTGCTGTTTTGCCGGGTGTTCGTCCGATCCTGACATCACCGAAGCATCTTCGGAGGACAATTCCGGCAAGACTTCTGTGCAGCCGGAATATGATACCTTTGAAGTTGGATATAAGACATTGAGAAACAATATACGCCTCGATGGAGTGTTGCGTCAAGGCAATAAACATCAGTTGTATTTTAATGTATCGGGGTGTGAAGTCAGCCGGGTGCATGTCCAGATTGAAGATTATGTCGAGAATGGAGATATCCTGGCAGAACTTGATACAACAGAATTGGAGAAGATGCTTGAACTGAAGAAAATGCTCCGCAGGAAGGTACTGCTAAAGATGGAGGAGCTGAAAGTAAAAGCGGATATAGACGGATTATATGATGAGTATTCTGCAGAATTGGTATCACTGGAGCTGGAGACCATAGACGGGGAGATCTCAGAGATCCAGAAAAAGATATCGGACTGTGTACTCGTTTCACCGGTGAGTGGAAGCGTCAGTTCAATTGATGTTGTTGATGGCGATATTTCACAGTTATACAGACCTGTCATTGAAATAACTGTTGGAAACAGTATGTATTTTATAGCTGATCCAGTGACGATAACAGATGCTTACGACCCCAATGCCGTTAACAGTCTGGTGAATCCGGCTGGTATTGAAAAAGGGATGCAGGGAGTACTGCGGTACGATGCCGGGAACGGAGATATGAAGGAGATCATATGTAAGGTGCAGTCCATACGCTTTCCACTGATAGAGGCCAGCAGAAGCGGGGACGAGGGAATCTACAAGTATCGAAGGCAAGGGAAATACGACATGTTCTCTCAAATATCGGTACAGGCTGAGCCGGATGAGAATGCCTATCTGGATCTGCCGGATAATACTAAGGCAATATTGTTTCTGGATACCGGTATTGAAAAAAGAGCATTGGCCGTACCGGCCGACAGTGTCTATCAGGCGTTTAATGAGCGAAATGTCAACGTTCTGGAGCGGGTCAAGGTTACGGAGAGAGTTGTAGTAACCGGGATCCTGGATGAAGAAAACAATCTTGTTGAAATACTTGAAGGGTTAAGTGAGGGCGAGCTGGTTGTCCTTGATCCCTAAACGGGATTCGGGATCTCAAAGCCCTCTTTTTTTCAAATCTTCAACCAGGTTAACGTAAAACTCTCTCACATCAAAGCCCTTGATATTCTCACGATTCAGGTCGATCACGTCAGCGTGGGAAATACCGCGGCTGCCATCAACTGATATCATGGTAAAGTTCTCGCCCCATCCGGCGGATTCTACCGAAACCAGACCATCATTATCACCATCAAAAAGACGTACAAATGGATAGGCAACGTTAAGGGGGAATTTTCCGCTGCCGGTACGATTCATTTTTGAGCCGACACTTTGATAATATACCCCCGGGACATCGGGCATCGTTTCATTCATAGTTTTGCAGTGTGAAGCCGTCAGGTCCGTTACGGCCGCCATAAAGTCGGGATCTGTATCACCTAACTTCCTGAGTGCATTATTGTACTTGTTTGCAATGGAGATACGCACTTTTACAGGGACCTTTTCCAGCAGATACTCTGCAAAAAGACAGCCTCTGTGAGGGGTATTGATAGTGGTCAGTGATGCGACATATTTATCCATTCCCAGACAGCTGATCGCATAACGGCTGTCAAGACCGCCTTTTGAATGGGCGATAATATTCACTTTTTCGCTCCCGGTTTCTTTGATGATGCTTTTTATCCGTTCAGCCAATTCTTCGGCACTTGCTTTCACCGAGGCAGCTGACTGCTGCTGTCCGTAATATATGATAGCGCCGTTTTTTATCAGTTCGCCGGGAATACGCCCCCAATAATTGAGAAGGCGACTATCCCTGAAAAATACTCCGTGTACCATTAAAAGCGGATAGCGTGTTTTACAGATAAATTTCTCTTTTCGTTCCAGGTTCAACTCATACTTTTTAGATTCAAACTCAGCTTCTTCGGCCACTATGCTTATTATTTTTGTAAGTGTAAATATATTTACAATCGGCGCCCAGCCGCAGGTGATCCCGACAATGCGCCACTTGAGTCCAAGCTGCACTGATGTGCAGTATACTCTGATAATTCCGTTCCAGAATAAAATTGCCTCAGCCGAGATAGCAATTACTAACGAAATAATAAAAATGTAGGATTCTGCCGGGATGGTCTTTATTCCGACAAAAACCAAATAAATGAGGCTTAGCATTGACGTGATCAAAAAAAGTTTAAGCAGCTCGGTCCCGTCCGACAGCATTTTCAGTCTGAAGGAAAGCTTTCTTTTGGAGGATGGAGATATATTGACCTTCAGAAAATATAAAGCTGCAAAAGGAATCAACAGCCACCACTTAATAGTAAAAAACAGGATGCTGTATAAGTTGATGGCTATAAAAAGTATTGTTGAGGATATGACCCGGTTCAAAAATTTCAAACACGTTTCTCCTTTGACAATGATTACATAAATATCCTATTATTTTATCATACTTTTTTATCTATTTAAATATAGTCTCTTGCCTCGCTGAAACATATATAGGTAATAAAATAATGTTATCATTGGGATATCTATGTGGCTGACAGGATTAGAAGTATTCATAATAATTGACATTGTACGACGCCATTGTATAAAATAGCATTAATTCCAACGTGATCTAATTTATAGAAAAGTTACGGAGGGTGAATTATGTTAGAAATTCTGGCTATCGTGTGGCTTTGCAACACCAACAAGAAGCATGCAGCCCAACGCGGCAGAAAGCCCGGTGGATTCGTTGCACTGACAGTGGTGCTCTGGATCGGGCTGGAGCTGTTGGGAAGCGTGATCGGTGCATTAGCAGGCATGGAAGCGGGTGTGTATCTGCTGGCGATTTTGTTTGCGGGCATCGGAGGACTGATATCATATCTGATTGCTAAAAACTGCAGGACAGGAGATTATATTTCACCTGAGGATAAAGCCATTACAGATATTGTAAACTCTCCGGAATATCTGGATGCGCCCGCCACCATTGAGATCATACGGGATAAAAGCATTTTCGGCGCGCTTGTGGAATATCCTTTGAAACTCAATGGTCAGGGTATTGCAGGCATACGGAACGGGGGATCCGTTACCGTACAGACAGTCAGCAAGCATAATATCCTGTCTGCATCGGACGCATATGGCACTGAACTAAAACCCTTCGTATTCGACATGTCAAGCGGCGGGTATGCGACGATCCATTTCAAGGCAGGAAAATTCCAGCCGACGGCAACCGGTACGCTACCTGTTTCGATAAACGCCGCAGAAAGCGGCAATGTGATCAGTCAATAAATTTCGATGAATTATGTCGATAAAAGGAGTATAGTTAATAAAATTCTACGAGGAGAACCTTAATATGCAGCTGTCCGACATCAAAAGGTTTGATATGCTCAAAAAGCCTATAAGGCAGAGACATTTCCTCAGACCTATCACGTGGCTGTTAAGCTACCCTGCGGTGCTGGCCCACCGTGTAAGGATAACGAAGATAGGGATGCAGGGAATAAAGCCGCCCTACCTGTTGTTATGCAATCATAATTCATTTATAGATTTTAAAGTGACGACTGCCGCTATATTTCCCCATCGCGCAAACTACCTGGTAGCCATAGATGGCTTTATCGGAAGAGAATGGCTTCTGAGAAATGTGGGCTGTATCTGCAAACGGAAATTTACAAATGACACCGTGATGGTACGTCATATGAAGAAGGTCGCGGATAACGGCGATGTGATCGTGCTTTTCCCGGAGGCCAGATATTCGCTTTGCGGCACGAATACAGTCCTGCCGGAATCTCTGGGCAAGTTGGCAAAGCTGCTTAAAATCCCCGTAGTATCGCTTATAATGCACGGACATCATGTAAATTCACCTTTCTGGAACCTGAAGAACAGAAAGGTAAAGAATATGGAAGCGGTGCTGGCTCAGTTGGTTTCGAAGGATGAAATCGATTCAATGGATTTTAATGAAATAAATAATAGGATAAATACAGCTTTCAAATATGATGATTTTGCATGGCAAAAAGATAAAAATATCCGTATAGATTATCCCGAAAGGGCCAAAAATCTCCACAAGGTGCTATACCAGTGCCCTGCCTGCAATACTCAATACAGCATGATGTCAGAAGGCAGCAGGCTTTGGTGCGGACATTGCAAAAAGGAGTGGAGTATGTCCGAATATGGCGAGCTTTCTGCTTCGGAAGGGATAACAGAGTTTTCCCACATCCCGGACTGGTATGAATGGGAGCGGGAACAGGTAAGGAAGGAAGTAGAAAACGGCAGCTACAGATTCGAGTCAGATGTAACGGTGGACTCACTCCCTAATGCAAAAGGCTTTATCCATCTGGGACAAGGAAGGCTTATACATGATATGAGAGGCTTTTTACTTGAGGGCAAATATGAGGGCAGCCCCTATTCTGTTTCGTTCAGCTCCAGATCCCTTTATTCCTGCCACATAGAGTATAATTATCTGGGGAAGCATGGGGATTGTATTGATCTTAACACTCTGACAGACACTTACTATATATATCCCAAGTGTAAAGACTTCTCCGTTACAAAGATAGCTCTTGCAACAGAGGAGATATATAAAATGTGCCGGGCTCAGCCAGCGGCAGCAGCTGTAAAAAGGCCGCTTGTCGCAGATGACGGCATAACCGCCGTATCAAGGCTATAACGAGGAACAAATGAAATATACTCTTTTGATTGGTAAGCCTACAGTCAAAGGAGTTTTTGTTTATGTGTCGAAATAGGTATATGCAAATAAATGAGTTAAGCAATTCGGGAGTGATAAAATGGCCAGGGTCCAAAAGAAGACCATACGCGAGACGGATCTGTACATGCCGGTGCATGATTACCTGGAGTCTCTGGGCTATCAGGTCCAGGGGGAGGTAAACGGCTGTGATCTGGCAGCTGTTATGGGTGATGAGCTGATAGTTGTCGAGCTGAAAACTGCATTTAATCTGAAGCTGCTGTGTCAGGCTGTTAAAAGACAGCGTTTGACCGAATCCGTTTACGTGGCGGTACCACGGCCAAAGGGCGGTAGCAGGACAGCTGCCTGGGGCGAGATGTGCATGCTGCTGAGGCGCCTGGAAATAGGGCTTATTACAGTCGCTCTCAATAAAAAGGAAGATCAGGTGGAAGTGCATTTTCACCCTAATACTTTCGATCGCCTGAAGAGCATGCGTACGAATAAGAGGGTAAGGTACAGCATAATAAAGGAAACTGCGGGCAGAAGCGGACATTACAATACCGGCGGCTCAAACAAGACCAAGCTGATCACAGCATACAGGGAGCAGGCCATTCATATTGTATGCTGTATGATGAGACATGGCAGACTGTCCCCGGCTCAGCTCGAAAAAATGGGCACCAGCACAAAGACGCCTAACATACTGAGAGACAACCACTACGGCTGGTTTGTAAAAACTGCCCGGGGCATATACGATCTGGACGACTCCGCCCGGGAGTTCCTGAAAGGGTACCCGGAGCTGCAGGAGCATTATATGAATAAGATATCCGAGTGGGAACAGGCTCAGGCCGCAGCGGATGCTGAAGCTCAATCAAACAAGGATGATGGCACCGGGAATAAAAAAGCCGGCAGGAAAAAGAGTAAAAGCTGACAAGCTGGAGCGGGTTCTGGGTATTAACTAAACGTCAGGGGCAACTCTTGCTATATAGTTAATAAACAAAAAATACCTTAGCAAAAGGGTTGACTAGAGTTCATTTTGCATGTTACTATATTAAAGCAGTTGGAGATAATTATATGTCCGGCTGATAAGGTATACGCTGGTGTAGCTCAGCAGGTAGAGCAGCTGACTTGTAATCAGCAGGTCGGGGGTTCGATTCCGTCCACCAGCTCCAAAATGAAAGGTCACGACCGATGGTCGTGTCTTTTTTTATGAGCGCCGGGTCATCTTGTGTAAACTATGTTTTGATGATATTATTTAAATGCTTATTTATGTAAAACACCATACATTAAACAGAGATATTTTATAAATAGCGGGGGCAATATGGTATTTTCCAGCTTGGTTTTTTTGCTCCGGTTTCTGCCGATAACTATTTTACTCTACTTTTTGATGCCTACTATGAAAGCGAAAAATGTAGTGCTCATAGCAGCTTCGCTCATTTTTTATGCCTGGGGCGAGCCTGTATGGGTAATACTGCTGGTGTACAGCTCGGTGATAGATTATGTGTGCGGCGGTTTGGCGGGGAAGTATGGTAAAACTGCAAAGGGAAGAATATTCCTGGTCATATCTCTTGTTTTGAATTTCGGCCTGTTGGTGTTTTTTAAATATGGCAATTTCTTTATCGACAATATCAATGCAATTCCGGGTATAAACATCCCAAACACGGGAATATCACTCCCAATAGGTATTTCATTCTATACGATGCAGACTGTCTCCTATACGATAGACGCATACAGAGGCAACGTCAAAGTTCAGAGGTCCTTTTTCAACTTTCTGCTCTTCGTTTCGATGTTTCCGCAGCTGGTAGCCGGTCCGATCGTCCGTTATGCGGATATCGAGGATCAACTGGCTGAAAGGAAAGTAACATTGCAGGGTATTTATGAAGGGATTCTCCGTTTTGTCGCGGGTCTGGCAAAAAAGACACTTATAGCAAATTATGCCGGAGCACTGGCTGTGAAGTTTCTTGACGGTGATTTGCTGAGCCAATCAACGCCTTCAGTGTGGTTTGGACTGCTTTGCTATACCTTCCAAATATATTTTGATTTCTCCGGGTACTCCGACATGGCTATCGGGCTCGGTAAGTTGTTTGGCTTCAGCTTTCCTGAAAATTTCAACTATCCTTATATTTCACAAAGCATAACAGATTTCTGGCGGCGCTGGCATATGACGCTGGGTACGTTTTTCCGGGATTATGTGTATATACCGCTGGGAGGTAACCGCAGGCTCCAGTACAGGAATATATTGATTGTCTGGATGCTGACCGGTCTATGGCACGGAGCGAGCTGGAATTTTGTCATATGGGGACTGTATTTTGCGGTGATTCTTTTATTGGAAAAGTCTTTCATGCTCAAAGCGCTGAAGAAAGCTCCAAGGCTTGTCAGGACGGCCTACTCATTCTTACTTGTCGTGTTCGGTTTTAATTTCTTCTACTTTGTGGACTTCGGACGGAACCTGGAAGCACTTCGGGTCATGTTCGGCCTTGCCGGTACAGGCTTCCCGATTACTGAGGCTCTGCAGCTGGCAGTGAATTACCTTCCGTTCATAGTAGTCTGCTTTATATGTGCGGCGCCTGTAAAGAAGTATGTGTTGGAACGGCTAGGCAGGCTGAAGCTTTCGGAAGGGATCAAAGCAGCAGCAGTGGCAGCGGGTGTTGCCATCGTTTTCATAATTTCTGCGGCAAGTATTGTAAGCAACAGCTATAATCCATTTATATATTTTAGATTTTAATGACAGGTGGAATGTATGAAAAAGATCCAATATGCCGTAACTATAACATTTACAGCAATACTGACAGTATTCTGCTTTTGCTCTCTGTTTACCGACAGTGACGGCTTCTCATCTTTTGAAAACAGGCACCTGGCCGACAGGCCTGTTTTCTCCGCAAAAGAGTTTTTTGTTGGGGATTTTACTGATAAATATGAGACCTTCCTGCTGGACAACTTTATGTTCAGGGATCTTTCGATCATAAGCTACCAGTCGTATTCCAATATAATGTTCCTTGATGCTTTTTCAGATAATGAGACTGTTCTGGCCAGTGTTGATGTAGACGCTTTTGTAACGGCAGGAGGACAGGATGGTCTCTCAGGTACGGCAGAGAACGTTTCTGATCCGAGTCAGCCGGGTACTGAAGGGGAGCTTCAGCACAGTGGTATATCTGCACCTGAAACAGCCGACAGTCAGAAAAACGTAGGGGTACAGACAGCAGTACAATCCAGTCAGGGTGAAAACGGCAGGACTGAAGGTTCCCATACCCAGGCAGGGGAGCAGGGCTCTGAAGCATCCGTGCAGGGACAAGGGCAGCAATCCGGGCAGCAGCCCGCATCAGACCAGGTGTCAGGCGACAGGCAGACATCAGGGCAGGAACAGGGCGGCACGGAATTGGCGGCCGGTACCACTGTTAATGAACAAGCTGATACAAAGTTAAACAACTCTTTGATAATTTACGGTGACAGGATAATGATGCCCACAGGCTCGAGCGGTAACCTGGCGCTATACGGTGAAATCATGTCCGAATTTGCACAAATAATGCCCGAGGTCAAGGTTTATTCCATTACCGGACCGACAAGTGCGGCATTTTATGCTTCAAAGAAATACAGTACCGGAGGCTATGACCAGAGCAAGGCTGAAAGGATAATCAGCGGCAGCGCGGAGGGTGTGACTGTCGTAAAGGCATACGACAAGCTCATGGAGCACAGTGACGAGTATATATATTTCCGTTCGGATGTCCATTGGTCGGCTATGGGAGCTTATTACGCATATGCTGCGTTCTGCGAATCCGCAGAAATGGAAGCGGCAGATATAGAAAACGATTTTACAAAGGATACATACGAGCCATTTTTAGGAGGTCTTTACTCGCAAATATACAAATTGCCGCAGGCGGCCAGGCTGAAGAATAATCCTGAACAGTTGGATTACTATATACCCAAGCTCGGACACAATGTGACGCTGTACACAATGGGCAACAGAAAAAGCCCAAGGAATGTGGACAGCATAATCAACACGGATTTCAAGAGTCTGGGAGCATACAAATATGCCTGCTTTGCCTGGGGCGACCAGCATCTGGAGGAGATTCGCACCGACAATCCCAACGGGCGAAAGGTCCTGGTGCTGAAGGATTCCTACGGCAGCGCGCTTATTCCGTTCCTTGTACACAATTATTCGGTCGTTTACGTTATAGATCCAAAGGGCTTCAATAATGAGGGCTGCTTGGATTTCGACGCTAAAACGCTTATTTCGGAAGAGAAAATAGATGATGTCATATTCTGCTTCTCGATCTATGGAAGCGCCAGAAAGATTATAAGGGACAGTCTTACCAGCCTGCTGCTCAAGTGATTCATATCATAATAAAAACTCCTGCATGCTTTTTCACAGGAGTTTTTTATTATGGATCAGGAACAGTTTATCATGCTCAGGATGTTGCTTTGGATGTGTTGTGCTATGTGTTATAATGCGATCTCTGCCCTGCCGGTATAGAGGTTGATTTTGCTGCTTTCTAATTTCTCTTCCGCTGATATGCTTATTATTTCATAGCTCATCTGCCCTGAGGGTGTATTGACAGTGAGCATGGAGCCGACAGGCTTCAGAAGCAGAGCCTTTCCCATAGGAGAAAAGCATGACGCGCTGTCAAGAGAAGCTCCCGAATTTCCTGCGAAGGGCAGCACGATTCGATAACTAAAGGTTTCAGGATCATTGTAGTCCTTCAGCTCAACTTTACTGCCGATTATTGTAAATGGACAGTTATCCAGGCCTTCCTTTTTAACCTTGACGTTTTTCAGATATTTTTCGATCTCAGCAGTATAATCTCTGAAAAATGCTTCACTATCCATGCCCTTCTCAGCGCTCTCGGCAAAAAATCCCTTGATGACCGGCTCTTTTTCCTTCTCGATCTGCGCAACATGTTCGGTCAGGATCCTGTGCATCCTTTCAGACAATACTGTTTTCTGCATTTTCATCTCCCTTTCAAATCAAATAATTTACTTTATATGGAATTCAATAAAAAAATATAAGAAGACACTTCGCACTGAAATTTGCGAAATGTCTTCTGTATATATGCTAACATAAATGTAAATGGATGTCAATGGTGGTTTATGCTTACATTTAATAGAACAGTGTTTATTAAAAGGGTAATATTGAATTTTATGGCAGCCTTCGTTTGATGTAATATTTATTTCTCAGAATGTAAGATAAACTTGACATAGAGTAAATAAGATGTTACTCTATGTATAGAATAATTACATACAAGGAGTGCGAATATGTCATATAAGGAAAAGAGAATTATTGTATCGGTCATCACAGGGATAATAATACTGGCAGCTTATTGTATCTATACTTATGGTAAATATCGATCGGGAGCAATCACCTCTGACAATATGAAAGCATGGGCTGGTATAGTGCTGGTGTTCATAGGCATAGGAGTAGCTGCATCGATTGTCATTCAGATCATTTTTCACATTCTGATGGCAGTAGCAATAGCTGTTCAGGAAAAAGCAAGGGACGGCAGCTGTGATGACAAGCAAATCGAAAAAGCTGTAAATATTGAGATGGTAACAGATGAAATGGATAAGCTCATAGAACTCAAATCAATGAAAGTGGGCTTTATTATAGCCGGAATAGGATTTATTGCGGCACTGGCTACACAAATTTTCAACTATACGCCTGCAATGATGCTGAATGTGATGTTTATATCCTTCAGTGCCGGGTCTGTGCTTGAAGGACTGACACAGATAATCTTCTACAAGAGGGGAATTACAAATGGCTAAGAAACTTAAAATCACAAACAACATAAGAAGGCTGCGCTTCTTTGCCAATGAAATGACGCAGCAGCAGCTTGCAGAATTGGTTGGGGCATCTCGACAGACGATCATGGCAATAGAGGCCGGCAAGTATTCTCCATCTTTGGAGCTTGCGTTCAAGATCTCAGATGCATTTGGAGTAAAGATCGGGGAAGTGTTCGATTATGAGGTCGATAGTGTAAAGTGAGGAGATTGAAGTATGAAAGCAGTTGTTTGTACAAAGTATGGTTCACCAGAGGTCCTTCAGATTAAGGAATATGAAAAGCCTGTCCCTAAGGACAATGAGGTGCTGATCAGGATCATGGCAACAGTGGCAGCGCCGGCGGATAGTGCATTCCGGATGGGGAAACCCGTAGCTGCCAGGCTTTTTACAGGGCTGTCCAGGCCGAAACATATACCGGGCGATGTACTCTCCGGTATTATTGAAGCAGTTGGGAAGGACGTAAAATCATTTAAAGCGGGTGATGAAGTATACGGATCATCCGGAACTAATTTTGGTACTAATGCTGAGTACATTGTGCTGCCGGAAGATGCGGCACTCACAATAAAACCAAATAATATAAGCCATGGTGAAGCTGCCGCTATAAGCGAAGGGTCATTGACTGCCCTGCCATTGCTGAGAGATACCGGTAAAATCAAAAGCGGCTATAAGGTCCTTATCAATGGAGCATCGGGTGGAGTTGGAGTTTATGCTGTTCAGTTGGCGAAATACTTCGGAGCCGAAGTTACAGGGGTATGCGGCTCAAGCAATGTGGAACTTGTAAAGCGTCTGGGCGCCGATAAGGTGATTGACTACACAAAGGAGGATTTTGCCCAAAAAAGCGATAGCTACGATATAATTTTTGATGCGGTAGGAAAGAACTCTTTTGCTCATTGTAAGAATGTTTTACTGCCGTGTGGCGTCTATATGTCTACTGTACCAACGTTTTCCTTAATGCTGCAGACTATATTTTCATCTAAATCAACAGGTAAAAAAGCTGTTTTTGCAGCAACGGGTTTGAGAAAACCAGAAGAAAAGAGAAAGGATCTAGTTGTATTAAAGGATCTTATTGAAGCGGGTAAATTGCTTCCAGTGATTGACAGGAAATACTCCCTGGAGCAGATATCGGATGCGCACAGCTACGTCGATACCGGACATAAGAAGGGGAGCGTAGCTATAACTATTCAAAATTGCCTGGATATAAACACAGCGCCCTTGACAAATAGTACCAAATAATAATATAATTGGTATTATCTTACAAAATAATTAATTCAGGAGGGCGTACTATGTTGAATAATACAATAATATCCGGGAGGCTGACAAAGGATCCAGAACTGAAGTATGTAACAGAAAATCAAACACCTGTCTTGAATTTTACACTGGCCGTCGAAAGGGATCCATTCGATGGGAGCAGTGAGAAGAAAGCGGACTTTATCCCGGTGGTAGCGTGGAACGGCATTGCCAGGTTTATATCGGAACACTTTGGAAAGGGCGGAGCTTTGACTGTACAAGGAAGAATCCAGTCAAGGTCATGGGATGATCAGGAAGGAAAGAAACACTATGCTGTAGAGCTTGTAGCGGACAAGGCTTATTTCTCAGGCAATAGTAAACGAAACGATGAAGTGGTGGCAGAAAACGAAGCGGAGGAATATACAGCATAAGAATGGCTGCAGGTGATACCTTCAGAGGCGGTGTGGTTTATGGACTGATTAGGGGGATGAATGACGAGGACATTGTCAGATTTGCTGCCGCAACCGCCGCGTGTGTATGCAGGCGGTTTCCGATGGCACTCGATCCCCCCGGTCTTGATGAGATCATGGAGCTTGCAGCGTTGTGACTATGAAACATACAATGGTGTAATCATTAGACTAACAGTGCTACGATTATGGAGCAGTGGCAGTAATGGTTTCATCCTTCTGGTACTGCAGCAGATACAAAGAATAATACATACCCCTCTTAGCCAGCAGTTCCTGATGATTGCCTGACTCTCTGACCTTGCCCTTATGCAGCACTATTATATTGTCTGCGTGCTGTATTGTTGACAGCCTGTGGGCAATAACTACTGTTGTACGGTTCCTGGTGAGTTTTCCGAGTGCATCCTGTATAAGCAGCTCCGTCTCTGTATCGATGTTGGAGGTTGCTTCGTCCAGTACAAGAATAGCCGGGTCAAAGGCAAGGGCCCTGGCGAAGGCCAGCAGCTGCCTTTGCCCTGAGGAAAATGTGGAGCCGCGCTCCATTACTTCAGTTTCGTAGCCCTGGGGGAGCTTGCTGATGAAGCCGTCAGCATTCACGTAGCTTGCAGCCTCTCTTATTTTTTCATCGCTGATGCCTGTTTCGCTGAGCCTGATGTTATCCTTCAGCTTGCCGCTGAACAGGAAGACATCCTGCAGCACCACGCCTGTCATTCTTCTGAGATCATCCTTGCTTATGTCCCTGATATTGACGCCGTCGATCAGAATATCACCCTTCTGTATCTCATAAAGCCTGCTAAGCAGGCTGATAATCGAGGTCTTGCCTGCACCTGTGGCACCTACGATTGCCACGGTTTCGCCTGCCGGGACCCTGAAGGAGACGTCCCGCAGCACCCAGTCTTCGCCGCTGTAGGCAAACCAGACATTCCTGAACTCTATTTCACCTCTGATGCCGTTGCTGAAATGGATCGTTCCCGAATCGTCTTCGACCGGTGCGTCCAGTATGAGGAATATCCTCTCGGAGGCCGCCATGGAGGACTGCAGGATGTTGTATTTTTCAGCCAGATCGTTTATTGGCTGGAAAAGCATGCCTATATAGTTGACAAAGGCGTAAAAAATTCCAAACGAAAGAGTTCCCTTGAGTATGTCCAGTCCGCCGTACCATATTAAAAGCGCCATGGTAATAAACGACAGCATTTCAATCACGGGACGGAACAGGCCAAAGGTAACAACCTCACTCATTACAGCCCTGTGATATTTCTTTCCGGTTTCGTTGAATGCTGCATAATTTTCCTTTTCTTTGCCAAATAACTGTATGATACGCATTCCCGATATGTTTTCCGAAATAGCGGAGTTTATTTTTGCCAGAGAGGTTCTTACATTTCTATATACCTTTCTGATCCTTACCCTGAAAAATATAGTCAGTACAACTACGATCGGCATGACGGCAAGGGAAATCAGCGTCATTTTTACATCCAGCCGGAACATTATTACTACAGTTCCCGCCAGTATAACGAAATCCTTGAGCAATGTGACCAGAACATTGGTGTACATATCGTTGAGCGTTTCCGTGTCATTGGTAACGCGTGTTACGAGCCTGCCGATGGGGTTTTTGTCATAGAAGGAAAGCGGCATTTTCTGCATGTGTGAAAACAGCAGCTGACGGATGTTGAAAATAATGGACTGACCTGCATAGCTGAGGACATAGATCTGAAGCAGATTGAATATAAAAGCTCCCAGCACCAGCAGCAGGAAATATACTCCCATTTTGTTCAGCGAGCCGATGTCTCCCTTTTTAATGAACTCATCGATGGTGATTCCCATCAGATATGGCCTTGCCAGGTCCGCAGCCGTCGATGCGAACAACAGTATCAATGCGGCCAGAAACAGGTGCCAGTATTTTGCCGCAAACTTCAGCAGCCTTTTCATCAGGCGGGAATCGTATGCTTTTGATTCCAGTTCCTCTTCCTCAAAGCCGGTGTTTTCCAGATTATTTTCATCAGCCATGTTATTCCGCCTCCTCTATCTCGTCAGCAAGGAGCTGTCTGCTATACAAATCGTGGTAATAGCCGCCCAGGCTGATCAGCGATGCGTGGCTGCCCCTTTCAATGATCCTGCCTTCATCAAGGACAATTATCTCGTCTGCGTCCTTGACCGCCGATATCCTGTGGGAAACTATTATGCTTGTTCTTTGTTTCATTAGTGCTTTCAGATCCCGCAGTATGCTTTCCTCTGTCTTTGCATCTACAGCCGACAAGCAGTCGTCCAGTATTAGGATCGACGGCGAACCCAGCACAGCTCTGGCTATAGCAGTTCTTTGCTTCTGACCGCCGGAAAGGGTTACCCCCCTTTCGCCAACTATGGTATCAAACTGTCTGGGGAATTCTATGATATTATCATATAGACGAGCTGTTTTTGAAGCTGCACCTATCTCATCCATATCAAATCCGCGGTAGAAATCAATATTGCTGCGTATGGTGTCCGAAAATAGGAACGTTTCCTGTGGGACACAGCCAATGCTGCTTCTAAGCTGCGACAGCGGTATGTCGTTTATGTCCTTGCCTCCAATGAAGATACTTTCGTCGGGCACTGACAAGAGTCTCGGGATTAGGCTTATCAATGTAGATTTGCCGCTGCCGGTTCTTCCGACGATTGCAAGAGTACTGCCCTTTGCCAGAGTGAAGCTGATATCCTCCAATACGGGAGCAGAGCTGCCGGGATATGTAAATGTGAGATTCCTGAACTCCAGACTGACATCTGTCAATGGTACCGGAGTTGCTGCTGCAGGCATTGTTCCTTCGGATCCTCCATCGGATGCAGTGAGATTTGACCTGTCGGTGTATTTGTCCTCTATCTCAGGTTTTTCGTCCATTATTGCATTAATTCTTTTTAGTGAAACACTGCCCCGCTCAAAAATGTTTACGACCCACCCCAGCGCTGTGATAGGCCATATAAGCATGCCAAGATAGCTGTTGAACGCCACAAAGCCGCCCAGGGTTATTGTGCCTTTGATAACCAGCAATCCGCCATACCAGAGCGCTATGACAAATGAAAGTGAAGCTACCAGCATGACAGATGGAAACATCATACTCATCAGCCGGATGAACTTCAGATTGGCGCGGCGGTTTACCTCGTTGGCCTGCCTGAAACGCTCGATTTCCTTCTCCTCCTGCACGAAGGATTTGATAACCCTTATGCCCGAAAAGTTTTCCCTGGCTGCCTCGGTCAGATGTGAAAAAGCTTCCTGCTGCTTTTGCACAGATCTCTGCATGATCTTCATGAAGAAAAAGGTCACGATGCTTAACAACAGCAGAGGAGCAAAGCAGGCGGCAGTCAGTCTGAGGCCGCCGGTCCGCCACATCATTGTAAGAGCAGCGATCGGCACAAGCAGGCAGTCCACAGCGAATATGATACCCTGGCCCGTTGCCATAGTGACATTATTCATATCGTTTGTGGCATGAGCCATAAGGTCGCCTGTTTTATGTGTGTTGAACCAGTTGGCGGAAAGCTTTTGCAGGTGAGCATACAGCCGGTTTCTGAAGGATAGCTCCACAGACCTTGATACCCCGTAGAGGGTGTACCTGAAAAGGAATCTGAACACCGCTATGCCTGCCGCTGTCAGTGCAAGAGCAATGGCAAATCCTGCAAGGGCTTCTCTTGTCAGAGCACCGCTCTCTACGCTATTTGTCGCTTCACCCAATATCCAGGGCATTATCAACTGAAGAACGTCAACGCATATCAGAAATATAACACCCAGTACATATCTGTACTTGTGCTTTAGCAGCAGGTCACTTATATGCTTTAATGTACCCATATATATTCTCCCACCTGATCCAGCGCTTTTATGACAATATTATAACATTTCCATTTAAGAGAAATTTCGTTTGTAGAAAATTTTTCTTACCTGCGAGTGTTCCTGCGAATAATCATAACAGTCTGTATTTGAATATGTTCCTCTGGTATAATAAGGGGTATGGGGGCTTGCTCCCATTTGAAATTGAAATTACCTCAACAATGAGGGGAGGATGCTTATGGGACTGCACAATTACCTTATGACTGTGCGAAAGCTGAATAATATGGGACGGTGGTCGACAGACTTCATGCACCAGAGGGCAACTGTCAGCGAGCATTCCTTCTTTGTGTCGCAGATCGGGCAGATGCTGGCGCTGATAGAGGAAGAGAACGGAAATACCGTGGACTGGAGCAAGCTGTTTAAAAAATTGCTGAACCACGATGTTGTTGAGGCTATGACCGGTGATATAATCAGTACCGTCAAGCACAAGAATGAGCAGTTGAGGGATATGCTGAGCATGCTTGAACGGGAAATAGTAGAGGAAAACCTCCTTGTGAGTATGGAGGAACCCTACAAGAGCATTTACAGGGAAATCCTGTTTGACGGCAAGGACGATACCCTGGAGGGTAAAATACTTAAATGCGCAGATTATATCGATGCCATCATGGAGTGTGTAAACGAGGTGAGGCTGAATAATATGCAGCCTTTCGTACATAAGTATTATTCGATAGTAGGAAAGCTGTCAGAATCCGACTTGGCCAGTGCCAGGTATTTTGCGGAGAGGATATTGCCGGAGCTGGTGAAGGGCTGCCACGCGCTGGAGCAGGATACTGGCATTGATCAGGGGCTGTAGCAAGCTGATGTGCAATGCATCGGAGCTTTGCAGATAAATATTACGAATGAGGTGTACATATGTTGACAAATATTGATATCAGAAAGATAATACCGCACAGATATCCATTCCTGCTGGTGGATAAGGTCATTGAAATCGATCCGGGCAAAAAGGCAGTCGGCATAAAGAACGTAACTGCCAACGAACCCTTTTTCCAGGGACATTTCCCGGAATATCCGATCATGCCCGGCGTATTGATAGTGGAAGCTTTGGCCCAGACAGCAGGTATAGCTGTCAACGCGGAAGCAGCCCAGTTGGCTGACGGTAACAGTGAAGCGAAGCTTGGGGTGTTTGCAAGCATAGATGAAATGAAGTTCAAAAAGCAGGTAATGCCGGGTGATACCCTTCGCCTTGAGGCTGAAATATTGTCCTCCAAAATGGGCATAGTAAAGGCAAAGGTAAGGGCGACGGTCGATGACAAGGTCGCTGCAGAAGGAGAGATCCGCTTTGCCATGACTTCAGTAAAGAAATAGCAGCGGGTCGCCAAAGTTGTCAAGATCTGTCAAATACTGTTTGTCGACAAACAAAGGGCTGCCTCAATGAGACAGCCCTTTTAACGTTATCCATATTATCTTTTCAGCTGACCGCCAGCTTTTTTCTTGCTTCCAGGAACAGCTCCCCTACCTTGTATATGTCTCCGGCACCCATCGTGATTATGATATCACCGGGTTGGGCGTTTTTATCAAGGTATTCTGCAATATTCTCAAAATCCTTTATATACAGCACCGTTTTACCCGCCCGTGTGATCCTGTCGGCCAGAAGTGCGGAGCTTACCTCACCGGTGTCGGCTTCCCGGGCGGCATAGATATCTGTCAGTATCAATATATCAGCCTCGTCAAATGATGTAACGAAGTCATTCATCAGGCTTTTCGTCCTTGAATAGGTATGAGGCTGGAAAACACACCATATGCGGTCATGACGGAAATTTCCCGCAGCCTTCAGTGTTGCTGTGATTTCAGATGGATGATGAGCATAGTCATCAATCACAGTGATGCCTTCGCTGACACCTTTTATCTCAAATCTTCTGCAGGTTCCTGCAAACTTCTGGAAAGCCCTGGCGGCAGCAGCCGGACTACAGCCCATGAAGCTGCAGGCGGCAATCGCTGCAAGAGAATTGCTGATATTGTGCAGCCCGGGTACCTTGAGTCTGATCTCCATGACCTGTTCGCCGTGATAGAGCAGCGTGTATGATGCAAAGCCCATTTCATCAAAAGTGATGTCTATTGCGCTCCAGGTACAGTCAGTGCTTTTAAGTCCGTAGGTCACCTTGTTGCAGTGCATGTCACTGACAATATCCATTGCGTTACGGTCGTCGGCGTTTACAACAATGCAGCCGTCTTCCGGCACAAGAGCTGCAAATTCTCTGAAGGTGTTCCTGACATCGTCAATATCTTTGAAATAATCGGCATGATCAAACTCTATGTTCAATATTACTTCCAGTCTGGGATGAAATTTAAGAAAGCTGCCTGTATATTCGCAGGCTTCAGCTATGAAGAAATCGCTTCTGCCTATCCTTGTCGTCCCTCCTATGGTGGTAAGCTCTCCGCCTATGTGTATAGTAGGGTCAAGACCCTCCTCGAGCATTATCATCGATATCATAGAAGTGGTTGTGGTTTTGCCATGGGTGCCGGATACGGCAATACTGCGGGGATATTTTTTCATTATCTCGCCAAGAAGGGTCGCCCTGTCAATACATGGGATACCGGCTTTTACGGCTGCCAGCAGCTCCGGATTGTCAGCCTTGACCGCAGCTGTGTAAACCAGCAGATCCGCTCCCGTAACATTATCCGCATAATGCCCGATAGCTGTTTTTATACCCATCCTGTCAAGTTTTTGTATAATTGAAGAAGGCTTCATGTCAGAACCGGTCACTGTGTAACCAAGATCGGCGAGTATTTCGGCCAGACCGCTCATGCTTATGCCGCCGATACCCGTAAGATGCACCCTCTTTATTTGTTCAGAGCTCAAAAGTCCGTCTGTCAGCAAATTCAAACACTCCTTGACCATTTATTGATATCTAAATCATACAATAATTACTTGCAAAAGTAAAATAGACATCATATAACTCGGCGAATAATATCCCCCGCCTCGTTGAAACACTGCTGCGGTTTGAACCGAAGTGTTATAACGCATATACGTAAGCTTTGACAATTATTTAATATAATATGCCGGTATATGCGATTTGGAGATAATATGCCTAATTGATTATATTCCAGCATCCTCCCTTCATATGATCGGAGATTTTGTGCAAGATCCCCAGGTCGGCGGCAATTGATCCGCTGATCATCAATCCGGAGCGCTTCCTGCAAAGGGAATGATGCTGTTGCTATTGCACGAACGTTTATTAAATATATTGTTAAATTGTTCGGGTTAATATATTATATTAACAGAATTGTTCACCGAGGTGAGTAATATGGAAAAATTACAAAGAAATGAAAGAGTATCCGCATTGCAGAGAATACTGAGCGAAGCTCCCGGAAAGGTATTTCAACTTGGCTATTTTACCGAGCTGCTGGGCTGCGCCAAATCTTCAGTGAGTGAGGATATAGATATTATCAGGGGCTCACTTGAAAAAACGGGTGCCGGCTTAATTGAAACGATCCCCGGAGCATCGGGGGGTGTGCGTTATATACCGCTGCCTGACCAGGCCAGGATGCTCTCATTTGCTGAAGGTCTCAGTGCCGAGCTTTCCAAAAAAGAGAGGATATTGCCCGGCGGATACCTTTATATGCTGGATATAATATATGATCCTGTCATAGTATCGGAAATCGGGAAATTTTTTGCTGGAGCTTTCTACGATAAAGGCATAGATTATGTCATAACTGTTGAAACAAAAGGAATACCTTTGGCGTTTATGACCGCCAGGTACCTGAACAAGCCTCTTGTGATCGTGCGTCATTATAACGAGGCCACCGATGGCGCATCGGTAAATATCAACTATGTATCAGGCTCATCCAAAAAGATACAGACCATGGTGCTGTCGATGAGGTCGCTGAGACACAATTCACGTCTTCTTTTCATTGATGACTTCATGAAGGGCGGCGGGACCGCCAAAGGCATACTTGATCTCGCCAGAGAGTTTGAGTGCGAAGTGGCCGGTACGGGTGTGCTTGTTCAAACGGCGGAGCCGCTGAAAAAGCTTGTCAGGGACTGCTTCTCGCTGCTGACGCTGCACGAGGTCGACGAAGCATCGGGTCTGACAGTTATCGGTCCAAGCAGCAGACCCCTTTAATTATCAGTCTAAAGATGGACAAATGTCAGTAAATCATTCCTGTAAAAGATAAATCTACCACTAAATTGGTGTGTTATAACAAAAAAGCTAAAAAACAAGAAGGAATATGTTAATTTTTATAGAATATATACAGTACACATTTAATTTTGAAAGGTGGTAGCAGAAATGGAAATCACAGATGTCCGCATCAGAAAAATCGATGTTGAGGGTAAAATGAAAGCGGTAGTTTCGGTGACCTTTGATAATGAATTCGTTGTACATGATATCAAGGTTATTGAAAGCCAGAGCGGACTGTTCATAGCGATGCCAAGCAGAAAGACACCCGACGGGGAGTTCAAAGATATCGCACACCCGATCAATGCTGTCACGCGAGACAAAATTCAGAAAGCCATACTTGACAAATATGTTTCGACAACAACATCTGAAGAGTAAATCCTTAAAGGCACTTTTAGCAGAAGTGTCTTTTTATTTTTTAGCAGAAAAATTTTCTTCCTGGCCGTAACTCATGAACCTAAAAATTTTCTGTGTAACGATAAGCGATAAAGTTGAAATAAAACCTAAAACATGTGATAATATATGCGAAACCTGAAAGGAATCGCATACGATGATAAATGTAACTGCTCTTATCCTGGCCGCTGGCGAGGGTAAAAGGATGAAATCTGACAAGGCAAAGGTACTGCATCAGGTCTGCGGCAAGGCTATGATCGAATGGGTCTATGAAGCGGCCCGGAATGCCGGTGTCGAAAAATGCGTAGCAATTGTAGGTCATAAGGCTGAGCAGGTCATGGAGTACATGGGTGACAAGGTCGAATATGTGCTGCAGGAGCAGCGCCTGGGAACGGGACACGCTGTAAGGCAGGCACGGCGCCATATAGAAAACGGCGGGTATATTCTTATACTGTATGGCGATACTCCGCTGATCTCCACAAAGACAATAAAAGAAGCGATTGATTATCTGACCTGTGAAAAACTGCATGCCGTGGTGATCTCTGCGGATGTGAGGGAGCCTGCGGGATACGGCCGTATAGTAAGGGACAGCGAAGGCAATTTTATAAGGATCGTTGAGCATCGTGATGCAAATGAGGCTGAAAGAGAGATTAAAGAAATAAATTCCGGAATGTATATCTTTTCGTCGGCCGAGCTGGCGGAGGCTCTTGATTTGCTTAGGAACGACAATGACCAGGGTGAGTATTATCTGACCGATACGTTGGAAATAATGCTTTCAAAAGGATACAGGGTAGGCATATTCAAGGCTAAGGACAGCGACGAGGTGCTTGGTGCAAACGATCAGGCCCAGCTTGAGCAGATTGCTGCCATACTCGAAGGAAGAATAAATACCTGAGCTTGCTGCAATAGCGATAATAAATTAAATAATAATATATTTGAACATCATAATACTTAAAGGAGCATTGATATGAATCTGCATGGTAAGGACATAAAGATTTTTTCCGGTAATTCCAACAGAAAGCTCGCTGAAGAGATTGCTGAAAAGATAGGTCTGCCGCTTGGCATGGCCACTGTTGGGAAGTTCAGCGACGGTGAATCCGCCATAAATATAGGGGAGGTTGTCAGGGGATCCGATGTTTTTGTGGTCCAGTCGACATGCACGCCTGTAAATGACAACCTGATGGAATTGTTGATAATGATCGATGCTATCAAAAGAGCTTCCGCAGGAAGGATAACAGCCGTAATTCCCTATTTCGGGTATGCCCGCCAGGACAGGAAGGCAAAGGCCAGGGACCCGATCTCGGCCAAGCTCGTGGCGAACCTGATAACCACGGCAGGAGCGGACAGGGTACTGACAATGGATCTGCATACTCCGCAGCTCCAGGGCTTCTTTGATATACCGGTGGACCATCTGCTGGGCGTACCGGTCATGGCAGGGTATTTCCAGGAGAAATTCTGTGATACCAGTGATGTTATTGCTGTATCTCCGGATGTCGGAAGTGTGACCCGTACCAGGAAATTTGCCGAATGGCTGGATATACCGATAGCAATTATCGACAAAAGAAGACCCAAGGCAAATGTGAGCGAAATCATGAATGTTGTCGGTGATGTCAGGAACAGGAGAGTCGTGCTGATAGATGATCTTATCGATACGGCAGGAACCATAGTAAATGGAGCCAACGCGTTGATGGAAATGGGTGCGAAGGAAGTATATGGCTGCTGCACACATGGCGTGCTTTCAGGTCCTGCATGCGTGAGAATCGAAGAATCCTGCATTACGGAGCTTGTCACGCTGAACACCATACCGCTGCCTGAAGGAAAACCCACAGGGAAGATTACATCACTTTCCGTTGCGGCTATTTTTGCCGAAGCGATTGAACGAATATATGGGGATATTTCCATCAGTTCGATTTTCACTCAGAAGGAATGAGCAGTCCGGGGGTGCAGTATTGGAAAAAATGATAGTTATCGCCGGTCTGGGAAATCCGGGAAGCAAGTATGAAAACACCAGGCATAACGCCGGCTTTATAACTATTGACCTGTTGTCGAAAAAATTCGGTATCAAGGTTGACCGTTTAAAGCACAAGGCATTGACAGGCGACGGACAGATAAACGGAGAAAGGGTGCTGCTTGTCAAGCCGCAGACCTTTATGAACCTCAGCGGCGAGAGCGTTCGTGATATAGTGCAATGGTACAAGGTGCCCATAGAAAACCTGATTGTGATATATGATGATGTCGACCTGCCTGCCGGAACCCTGAGGATTCGGGCACGAGGCAGCTCCGGGACCCATAACGGCATGAAGTCGGTCATATACCAGCTTCAGTCCGATGATTTCCCGAGGATCCGGATAGGCATCGGAAAAGCTCCCGAAGGATGGGAGCTTGCAGATTACGTCCTTGGCAGGTTTGGAGCCGACGAAGCTCCGGCAGCGGCCAAATGCATGGAAAGAGCAGCTGAAGCAGCCGCGCTGATAGTTTCCGAGGGAGTGGCGGCAGCTATGAATAAATTTAACGGAGATAAAAAGGATTAGGTAATCAGGACTTGGAAGGTTTAATGATAAATTTTACAGCCCCGCTATTGGAACTGGAAGAGTATACGGATATATTGGGATCGATCCGGAGCTATACGAGGCCAGTCAGCATCACAGGGCCCTCTGAATCACAAAAGGCCCACATTTCATATGCCCTTTGCAGCCATTGCGGCCGTAAGGGTATTTTTGTCGCATTCAACGAAATGCATGCCAGAAAGCTTTATGAGGACCTTACTTTTTTCATGGGTGAAGAGGTGATATTCTTCCCGGCCAAGGAGATAATGCTGTATGATGTCGAGGCAAAGAGCTACGATACGGTATACCAGAGGCTGGCGGCCATCGACAGGATCAGCAGGGGAGAATACGGCTTTGTTGTGACATCGGTGGAAGCCCTTTCCCATAAAATGATCCGGCCGGAAATGTTCAGGCAGTATGTGACCGAAATAGACCAAAATACACGGATGGATATGGAAGAGCTGGTTCGAAGGCTTGTGATCTCGGCTTATGAAAGAGTGGAATCCGTAGAGAGAAAGGGACAGTTTGCAGTCCGGGGCGGAATAGTGGACATATTCCCCGTGGATTCTGAAAATGCGGTCAGATTTGAATTTTTCGGGGATGAAATCGATTCGATCAGATGGTTCGATACAAATACGCAGCGTTCGACAGGCCGTGTGGATAAGGTACGGATCCTGCCTGCCCGTGAAATGATATTTGATCAGGAAAAGAAGAATAAAATACTGAAGGCTGTGAAAAATGATCTTTCCTCCGCAGGAAAGAAAAATAACAGCTTATCTCTAAAAATAGAAGCAGATATGGAGCGCTTCAAGGAATCATGGTATTTCCCGGGAATTGACAGATACATTTCATATATAGCAGATGACCCTGCCTTTCTGACCGACTATGCCGGAGATGATGTGCTTGTATTCATGGATGAGCCCGTCAGGCAGGAACAGCGTCTGGACAACCTGCTCCTCGAGCATGCGGAGATATGTAAGGCACTGATGGGCAAAGGAATGCTGCTGCCCCAGAGTATTGAGATGTTCTTTGACTACACTGCAGTTTACAGCAGCATAGTAAAGAAGAAGACAGTCTATCTGAACACGGTCAACCCTGACAGCATTGCGTCCAGGAATTCACTGATATACACCATACCCTGCAGGATAATCGGATCATTCCAGGGAAGCATGGAGCTGCTTGTTGAAAGCCTGACTGCATGGAAACAGGGAAGGAGCAGGGTACTGCTTCTCTCCGGAACAAAAGGGAGAGGTGAAAGGCTTAGAGAATCACTGGCGGACAAAGGCCTGGAAGCAGTTTACATGGATCGGGTGCATGAGCCTATGCAGCCGGGCCAGATGATAATAACCCACGGCAGCCTGAACAAGGGCTTTGAGTATCCGTCCATCGGCTTTACTGTGATCAGCGACAAGGAAGTGTTCGGTCAGGACAGAAAAAAGCAGGCAAAGAGCCATGGAAAGCATAAAGGCCGCCCCATCAGCTTCTTTTCCGAACTGGATATAGGCGATTATGTAGTGCACCAGTCTCATGGAATAGGCCAGTACATAGGCATGGAAAAGCTTTCAGTGGATGGCGTTAAAAAGGATTACCTGAAGATACGCTATCAGGAAGATGCATTCCTGTATATACCGACGAACCAGATGGATCTGATACAGAAGTATATAGGCTCGGAGGGGAAGCTGCCGAAGGTCAGCAAGCTGGGCGGCACTGACTGGATCAAAACAAAGAACAGAGTCAGGGAATCACTCAAGGAGCTGGCGGCGGAGCTGATAAAGCTTTATGCGCAAAGAGCTGCCATAAAGGGGTATAAGTATTCACAGGACACGGTTTGGCAGAAGCAGTTTGAAGAGCAGTTTCCCTATGAGGAGACAGAGGACCAGCTCAAATGCATCGAAGAGATAAAGGAAGACATGGAATCCGGAAAGGTAATGGATAGGCTCCTTTGTGGAGATGTGGGCTATGGCAAGACCGAGGTGGCCATCCGGGCTATATTCAAGGCTGCAATGGATGGCAGGCAGGTAGCCTATCTGGTGCCTACCACAGTGCTGGCACAGCAGCAGTACAACAGCTTCGCCGAGCGGCTGAAGGATTTTCCCGTGACTGTTGAAATGGTCAGCCGCTTCAGGTCTCAATCGGAGCAGAAGAAGATATTAAAGGAAGTCAAGGCTGGAAATATTGACGTTCTTGTCGGTACCCACCGGCTGCTCCAAAAGGACATACACTTCAAGAACCTTGGACTGCTTGTCATTGATGAAGAGCAGCGCTTTGGCGTGCAGCACAAGGAACAGCTGAAAAATTTGGCGCCGGGAGTGGATGTGCTCACACTTACAGCAACTCCCATACCAAGGACACTTCATATGTCCCTGTCCGGGATCAGAGATATCAGCGTCATAGAGGATCCTCCCGAGGAGAGGTATCCGGTGCAGACCTATGTGATGGAATATAACAGGGATGTGATCAAGGATGCCATCATAAGGGAGCTTGGCAGGCATGGGCAGGTGTTTTATCTGTATAACCGTGTAAGGACTATTGATATGAGAGCTTCCGAGATACAGGCAATGGTCCCCGAGGCGCGGGTGGCGGTTGCACATGGGCAGATGGATGAGAGACAGCTGGAAGATATAATGTTCAGCTTTATAAAGGGAGAGTTTGATGTATTGGTATGTACCACTATTATCGAATCGGGGCTTGACATGCCCAATGTAAATACAATAATCGTAGAGGATGCGGACAGGATGGGCCTGGCTCAGCTTTACCAGCTGAGGGGAAGGGTAGGCAGATCAAACAGGCTTGCCTATGCATATATAACATACAAAAAGGACAAAATCGTATCTGAGGTTGCGGAAAAAAGACTCCAGGCAATCAAGGAATTCACGGAGCTCGGTTCAGGCTTCAAGATAGCGATGCGCGATATGGAGATCCGCGGCGCCGGGAACCTGCTGGGACCCGAGCAGCACGGGCATATGGAGTCTGTCGGCTATGACATGTACTGCCGGCTCCTCGACGAGGCCGTACGGGAACTCAAGGGCGAGCCTCTGCGCAGGGAGGAGGCCGAAACCACCATAGACATAAATGTGAATGCATATATAGATGATTCATATATCGGAGTTGAGAGCAAAAAGATAGAAATGTACAAGAAGATAGCTGCTATACAGAATGAGAACGATGCCATCGATATAGAAGATGAACTGACAGACAGATATGGAGACCTGCCCGGTCCGGTCAGAAATTTGACCAAGATAGCGCTTATCAAGGCGTTGGCTCGTTTGCTTGGATTTTCATCAGTATCCGAAAAGAATGATACGATCATATTCAGTATGTCGGATGCAAAAAAAATAAATTTCCAGGTAATAGCAAAAGCAGCCGAGAAATACAAAAGGCAGCTGCTGTTCAATGCAGGAGCTTCACCGTATCTTGTTTACAGGCTTCCATCAAGCCGCAGCGACGACAGGCTAGATAATATTAAGATTTTATTACAGGATTTAAAAAGCTTTGAAGTGGGCTGATAATCTATTATAATGTATTATGTATCGCTTAACGATCTTTTGTTAATGTTCCCCGCCTTGAAAGCTTTTGGGTGACAGTGCACTGAATACACCATGGCGGTATTTGTTTTATATTTTCTTTATGAGGAGAGATAGCTTTGGATAATAACAAGTCAGGAACTAAAAATGGCGGCAAGCTGTCAGACGATGATAAGATCAGGCTGCCGCTGTTTGTGAAGTATGGCCTGATAGCTTTTGCAGCAGTTGCTGTTATCGCTATAGGGCTGGCAGTATGGTTAAATACGGCCGGAAACACAGTTGCGACCATCGACGGAGAGAGGATATCCGCCGGTGAATTCAAGTATTACCTTGAAGTGCAGAAGCAGATGATGTACTATTACGCTTCACAGGAAGACCCCAACATATCGGAGGAAACCTTCTGGGCAACAAAGATCGGAGGAGAGGATGCGGTCGAGGTTGCAAAAAAGAAAGCTATCGATGAACTTAAGTATACAAAGGTACAGTATAAAAAAGCCATAGAGGCAAAGGTCACTTTGACCGATGAAGAGAAGAGCAGCATCGACAGCACGATCCAGACCAGCATAATAGATACAATGGGCGAGGGCAACGAAATAAGAGCAAACAAGGCATTCCAGCAGGAATACGGATTCTCGATAGACGATCTGAGAAATGCCCAGATCCAGACAGTTATAGTGCAGAAGTATCAATCGGACGAGATAAAGAAAATACCTGACACAGATGCGGATGTCAAAGCCAACTATGAGAAAAATCCCGAATTCTTCAAGGCTGACACGGAATTCAGATATAATGCAGGTGAAGCAGTATGGGCAAGGCATATACTCCTGTTGGTGCCCGAGGATTCTACAGAGGAAGATGATAAAGCTGCAAGGGAAAAAGCTGAAGGGCTTATAGCAAGACTGCAGGCGGGTGAGGATTTTGCAGCTCTCGCAAAAGAGTTTTCCGAGGATGGCTCAAGCCAATGGGGCGGGGACTACCTTTTCGGCAAGGGCGCCATGGTCGGGGAATTTGAAAACGCCGCATTTTCACTGGAACCCGGACAAATCACAAGCACACCTGTCAAGACTGCATACGGCTACCATATCATAAAGCTCGAGGAAAAGTATGGAGAAGGAGAGCCTGTCAGCCTTAAGTGTGCAGAGAACTATTATGAATTCGATCCGACTTTTGTCAAGATGCAAATATATGAACAAAGAGTAAATGATTTGGTCGACAATGCCAAATTTGATCTGAATGAAGATAATTACAACAGTATCAGATAATCCGGATAGTATTGTAAAATATTGATTTTGTTGCAGAGGGCTGCCTTTACTGGCGGTCCTTTGATTTTGTGTTTAAGTTTTTCTCAAATAGCCTCATATGTATAAAACTCCAATAAACAATGAATAATAAAAAAGCAATGTGAAACAATTCAGTTAAGGAGGTAACGACATTGAAGGCAACCGGTATTGTGCGGAGAATAGATGATCTTGGCAGGGTTGTGATACCCAAGGAGATCCGAAGGACATTACGAATCAGGGAAGGCGACCCTCTGGAAATATTCACCGATAAAGAAGGTGAAGTGATACTTAAGAAATATTCTCCTATAGGTGAATTGGGCGATTTTGCGACACAATATGCTGAATCTATCCACAAAACCAGCGGACATATAACCTGCATAGCAGACCGTGATACGATAATTGCAGTGTCAGGTGCGTCCAAGAAGGAGTTTCTGGAAAAATCTCTGAGCCCCGAGGTTGAAAGGGTCATTGAAGAAAAAACGACTCTGGTGGTAAAATCATCGGAAGACAAAAGCATATCCATATTGGCTGATGAAGGTTCTGAAAGGAAATATGCTTCGCAGGTGGTGTCTCCTATCATTTCGGAGGGTGATCCCATAGGCGCTGTAATGCTTTTATCCACAGATCCGAACAGTAAAATGGGAGAGGTCGAAGCGAAACTCGCTCAGTCAGCGGCAGGATTTCTTGGGAAACAGATGGAGCAGTAATCAGATATGACAAATGAATATCTGTGTAGCGAGGAGACGAGACGTCTCATTGGAACGCCGAAGAGGTTAGGGAATTTTTCTGTGAACGAGAAATTTCCTTCTAAACGGAAGCGTTATAAAAACAGCAGAAGGGAAGTGTCTGCTGTTTTTGTGTTATTCTAGAATTTTTCGTCAAATTTTTCTGAAATATTACATCCAAATTACTAAACAATGTCATAGCCTCCTGGCAACGGGCATATATGCTATAATCATTTCGTACCGTGCGGGACAGAGTTCATCTGATGCGAAATATCAGCCGGGGGAATGGGGTAACCATGCAGTTTGACGCAATAAATGCCCGACTGGAGGGCATTCGCAACAACACTGAAAAGACCGGAAGATTTGTAGAGGAATACAAACCTTTTATTGCATCCTGCGCTGAAAAAGTTGTCGGAAGATATATGAACTACGGGACCGATGATGAATTGAGTATATCCATGATCGCATTTGTTGAGGCAATAAATTCATTTGACAGCACAAAGGGAAACTTCTTCACTTTTTCACGAAATGTTATCAAGAGAAGGCTCATTGACTATTACAGGAGTGAAAAACGTCACAGTAATGTTATTTCGCTGAATCTTTATATGGAGGAAAGGGAAGAGGAGTATGACCTGAGCAGCGACGAGGCCATACGGAACTATTCAGACCAGAAGCTGGCTGAGCAAAGAAGGCTTGAGCTTCAGGAGCTTGGCAGGGAGCTGGCGCAATGGAACATAACATACCGGGATCTGGCCAGGGTATCACCGAAGCACAGAAAAACCAGACAGCAATGTGCGGAGCTGGCGGGCGTCATTTTATCAAATCCCGATATACTGCAGCCTGTCATAATAAAAAAGTATCTGCCCGTAGCGGAGCTGGAAAAACTGTCGGGATTACCCCGGAAATTAATCGAACGATTCCGAAAATATATAATAGCGGTAGTTGTGATTGCAATAGGTGATTATGAATACATAAAGGATTACATAAAATTGTAGGAAGGGGGCTTGAAGGTGAAAGGTATAGTTGCAGAGATAAAAGGTAAATATGCAGTAATACTTACACAGGATGGCCTGTTTAAAAAGGTCAGGGCCCTTCCTGGCATGACAGTAGGTATGGAGACGGAGTGTGGACAGCTGCCAGGTGCTGCCGGTAACAGGAGGCTTATTGCGAGGGCAGCTTCTATGGCTGCCATTGGCCTGCTTGTTCTTGGAGTGGGATATGGAGCTTACAGCTATACCGTGCCGTACAGTTATGTGGATATTGACATAAACCCGAGTATTGAGCTTACGGTAAATATATATGACAGGATAATTGGCGCAGAGGCGTTGAATGATGATGGCAGAAGGCTCCTTATGGAAAAGGAGCTGAGGCATAAGAAGCTTGACAATGGAGTTACTGAGCTTTTGAACAGTGCGCTGGAATATGGTTATCTCAAAGCAGCAACGGAAAATGAAGATAGTACAGAGGTCTTGGGCGGGGACAGCCAACCGGTCGTAAACAGCGGGCAGATCTCCGGTGATGGCAGTCAGGCACCCGGCAACGGTGTACAGGACCCGGGGAATGCTTCCCCGCCGTCTGAAGGGGAAAAGGATCCGCCGGAAGCGAACGTGCCGGACGGGGATGGAGCCAAGACACAGGGAGATGCGGCGCAGCCCGGCATGGGACCTGCAATAGAAAATGCGGTAATGGTTACCGTATCCAGCAGCAATTCAAAGAAATCCGTCGAACTGAAGAAGAAAATAGCAAGCACAGCCTCAAAGGAGCTTGACAAAGATAAGGTTAACTCCGAGATATTGGTCGGCGAAGCCAGCAATGAACAAAGGGAGGCAGCTAGGAAGCTGGGAGTCACACCTGGAAAGCTGGCGCTGATAGAGGACGCTCTGAAGCATCTTCCCGAAAAAGAGCTTAATGATGTAAAAGACACCGCAGTCAAAGAGCTCATAGAAATTGCCAGAAAAAATTCAAAAGCTGTTCCGGCAAATAAAGGAGAGTCAGGTAAAGGAAACGGCATAAATGAAAGTAACAGCAGCAATAAAGATAGCAACAGCAATAACAGCAGCAAAACCAATAACAGCAGCAATAAAGGCGATAGCAATAACAACAGCAAAACCAATAGCAGCAGCAAAAGCGAAACCGGCGTAATGGGATCCAAATGGCAGAATGAGAAAACGGACATCAGCAAGGGCGCAGAGAATACATACGATAAAAATGAGAAAATAGGAAGCGGCAACAACAAAGACAACAATAAAGACAACAACAAAGACAACAACAAAGACAACAAAGACAATAATAAAGACAACAGCATAGGAAACAGAAATGATAAGAAAGAAAATCAAAGCGATAAAAAGATTGACAGCAATGAGAAAAAAGCACCTGAAAAGTCCGCTGAGGAGCTTATAAAGGAACGGGAAAAACTTAAGGACGAATTTCTAAGGCAGATAGAAAAGAACCCGTTAGAAGGCAGTAAGGGCCGTGCCGGTCAGGCTGGCGGCGAATATGAGGATAAGAATAAGGACAGTAAAAATAATAAAGAAGGTAAAAAGATAAATACGGACAGCAGGAAAAATAGCGGAACAGGTAATGGAGGCCAGAGTAAGGGCGGGTCACGAAAATAGGTGCGTTGTCTGGGATAATTATATCGACGTGTTTCTACAAATGAATTATTAAATCTGCCTGCCTTATACTTTTATTTAAACAGCATGTTCTTTTATCAAAGCTAAGGAGCCAGATGATTTTAAAGCATTTTGTTGGTCAGTGTCACAAACTTTTGATGGTATGGATTCCAAAAATGACAAAATAAGCCGGTCATCCTCGTTATAATCGTTGTTAACGGGGGGTACGAATGATGAAGACTGTCAGTATACAAATGAACAAGACCGGCTATTTAATGAAGTTTATCACCAAGTTTTTTCTTCAGCAAAACAATTTTTTGATCCTGATCTCGGCGTTCCTTCTTGGAAGCAGCAATATCGCAGGCCTGCTTTCATTGGGAGCTTCTTTTTTTGCTGCGTCATACGGCAGCACGGGCATCAGGATAATGACGGCGGCAGCGGTGTTGTTGGGAGCTGTCTTTGAAGGCTCTGTGGAAATGGTCTACATTAATGCGGCATGTATGCTTTTGTTCTGTGTATTCTCAATTCCTCTGAAATACACGAATGAAAAAATGAATATTAAAGCGGCGGCTGTGCTTTTTGTTTCCATGCTTGTACCACAGCTTATGCTGGCCGGACTTGAAGGATTTTTACTATATGATGTGCTGAAATCTTTTTTCAGCTCCTTCATATGCTTCGCGCTTTATTTTATATTCAGTTTCTCAATCCCTATCATGTCCGGAAACTTTAAAAAGGTGCTGTCCGGCAATGAGGAGGTCATCAGCGCGGGCATCACGGCGGCCCTGATCCTTTCCGGCCTGGGACCTCTTCAGGTCGCTGGATTTTCATTGCGGAACATATTGTGTGTACTGCTGCTGCTGTTTCTAAGCTATAAATGCGGAGCTGGAGCCGGCGCTTCGGCTGGCGCCGTTATCGGGCTCATTATCAGCATGTCATCAGAGTTCTCACCTTCGATTGCAGGCACATATGCCCTGTGCGGCATGCTTGCCGGGATACTTGGCAATCTGGGCAGGGTCGGTGCTGCCCTTGGCTTTGTCCTTGGGAATATGGTGCTTGCCGTATACTTCAATGGAGCTGCCGAGACATTGCTTTATCTCAGAGAGATCCTGGCTGCATCCATATTCTTTTTCATCGTCCCGGAAAAACTTATGGATCGCCTGACAGGTCCCTTTGCCAGAGGTTCGGCGGCTCTTGAGGACAGAAAGGCGTATTCACGAAGGATAAGGGATATTACAGTTGAAAGGCTTGGAAAATTCTCGCGGACTTTTATGGAATTATCAAAAACCATTGGGGAAATGGCACAGACAGCCATACCCTCGGAGAAACAGGATATAAATGTGCTCTTTGACAGAGTGGCGGACAGAATTTGCAGTGATTGCAGCCTTTGCATGCATTGCTGGGAGCGCAGCTTCTATGATACATATCAGGTCATGTTCCAAATCGTTGAGAAGCTTGAAACCAAGGGCAGGGTCGAGGAGAATGACATACCCCGTTATTTCATTGATAAATGCCCTAGGATCAACGATTTCGTCAGTGCAGTAAACAACATGTATGAATTATTCAGGGTCGGTGTTGTTTGGAAGAGTAAAATTGGAGAGAGCAGGGCGGTCATAGGCAGACAGTTAGAAGGGATGTCCCGCGTGATAGGCAGCCTAGCTGAGGAAATCAATACGGAGGTGAATTTCTTAAGTCCGCTGGAGGATGCAATTGCTGCAGCATTAAAGAGAGAAGGGATAAAGGCGAGGGATATCATAGCATATAAGGGACTGTGGGACAAATATGAAGTGAGCGTTCTGTATGGAGGATGCGGAGGAGGCAGGAAATGCGCTTCTTTGATCGACAGGATAGTTTCGGATGCAGCGGGCAGGAAAATGATACGTATTGATGAAGGCTGCGTGAAGGGCAAGGATGGAAGCTGCAGTCTTAAATATATGGAGGCTGAGAACCTGAAACTCACGACCGGAGTAGCAAGGATGCCAAAGTATGGCAGCAAGGTATCAGGTGACAGCTTCACATTCATGGATAGCGGCAATGGGAAGTATACATTGGCATTGAGTGACGGCATGGGCTCGGGTTATGGCGCTTCAGCACAGAGCAAGGCTACTGTGGACATGCTGGAAAACTTCCTTGAGTCCGGCTTTGACAAGGAAATGGCGGTAAATTTGATCAATTCGGTGCTTGTTCTCAGGTCTGACGAAGAAAACACCTGTACAATAGACATGTCGATAATAGATCTGTTCAGTGGCGAGGTCGAGTTTATCAAGATTGGTGCTGCGCCGACATTTATAAAAAGAAGTTCAAGGGTCGAGACGGTAAAAGCTGCAACACTGCCGGCCGGCATACTGCCGGGATTGGATGCGGAGCTGGCCAGGAAGGACGTGGAAGACGGGGATATGATCATTATGGTGACTGATGGGGTCGTGGATAGTATGGCAGGTGATGAGCCGGGAGACAGGTCGCTGGTGCAGTATATTCAGCAGCTGGAAAGTCTGAATCCACAGCAGGTGGCGGGCTCTATACTGGAGGAAGCAGTCAGACGCAGCGATAACAAGCCTTTTGATGATCTGACGATAATGGCGGCGAAGGTGTGGAAAAAACCCAGGTAGGCAGACGAAGGGTGCATTTGGTACGCTAAACCGGAATTTTAGGAAATATATTGTATAAAACCATATTTTTTTTCTCAAACTATAATCAGGCTATAGATGTCTACATACTTTTGATGTATTTTCAGTCTTTCGGACTGAAAAACGTCAGGTGGCGGCTGTAGCTTTGGCCTTTAGGGCGGTGAGCATATCTCCTGCCTTGATGATTAATTATTATGGTTTGCGGAGGATAATATGGTGGCTGGTGATTCAAAAAGAATTGTTGTAATAAAAAATATTTCCTCAAATCTGATCGAAGAGGCGATACTCATACTGAAGCCCGGTCGGGACACGCCGGCGGGAACCGGCGGCAGCAAGCCGACACAGAGCAGGACGAATACAAGGAATGACGTGCTCCTGAAAGAGGCTGAGTTTATTATCAATCAGTACATAAAAGAGCATGGCCTCATTAAAAATCGGAATAAGCATCTGCCGCCAAAAAATATTAAGCGCTTTAATATATCAGTCAATGCTGCAATAAATATTTTTTTAACCGCTGCTATTGTACTTCTGCTGTTTGTCATTGGAAAATTAATTTTATGACACTCCTTTGCAGCAGAAAACACAGCATAGGTAAGGGCCGTCGCCTGGATGATCAGCTGGTTTACATAGCTTGCATGAATGTTTTTTGCGGTACATTTCCTTAAAAACTTGCACATATTTTAGTATTATGATAAAATGTCATTTCAGAATCCTTGCTCTGCACATTTGAGGCAGGGCCGTTCAGTCCAGAAGGAGGTGAAAGTCAAATGATGAACAAGTATGAATCCATATTCATCATCGATCCCGACGTTGGTGAGGAAAACACACAGGCTCTTGTTGAAAAATTCAAGAACCTGCTTGAGACCTCTGCGCAATTGGAGAGTATCGATGAGTGGGGAAAGAGGAAGCTTGCTTATGAAATCGCCGACAAGACCGAAGGTTATTACGTTCTTGCCAATTTCAGCGCAGAGTCCGAATTTCCGCGTGAACTTGAGAGGATATACAAGATCACTGACGGAATAATCAAATATATGATTATTAAAAAAGAAAACTAGGGTGATTGTATGAATAAGGTCATTTTAATGGGTAGACTCACAAAGGATCCCGAGTTAAAGTACACCACTGCAAACAATGTGCCTGTATGCACATTTTCCATAGCAGTTGACAGGAAGTACTCCAAGCCCGGAGAAGAGAAGCAGGCTGATTTCTTCAACATAGTAGCATGGCGGAGTCAGGCTGAATTCTGCGGCAAGTATTTCACAAAGGGATCGAGGATCTTGGTGGAAGGCAGCCTCCAGAACAGGAACTGGGACGATAATGAAGGTAAGAAGCATTATGTCACAGAGGTCATTGTTGACAGCGTTTATTTTGCAGACAGCAAAAGGAACGAGGGCGGCCCCTCATTCAAGCCATCCGGACCTTCCGGTTATACACCGGCTTCTTCTTCCGGTGGACAGGATGATGTCGGTTTCTTCCAGACTGAGGATGACGATGATCTGCCATTTTAACAATTGAATCGACCTTATTAGCAAAAAGCAATGCATACTCGAGGGGGATGCATTAGCGTTATGAAAGGAGGCGTGTTTCAATGCCAGGAGGAAAAAGGGATAACAGAGGCGGTAACAGAGATTCATACGACAAGGGCGAAGGAAAAGGCGGCATGAGAATGAGAAGGGCCAAGAAAAAAGTATGCTCTTTTTGTGTGGACAAGGTTACTGATATAGATTATAAGGAAGTTGCTAAGCTGAGGAAGTTTATATCCGAAAGAGGAAAGATACTTCCCAGAAGGATCTCCGGTAACTGCGCAAAGCATCAGCGCCAGCTGACCGTAGCCATCAAGAGGGCCAGAACTGTTGCATTGCTGCCGTTTACAGCCGAATAACGAGGCTGAGCAAGAGTACAAAAAGACCCCTCAGGGATCTGTAATGGATCCGGAGGGGTTTTATTTTATGCGCCGGTCATTAAAAGCCTGAACGCAGCTTGTCAATTAAGCAATTGCGGGCAGTAAAACGGCCGGATATATACAACTTGGTAATCCGGCCGCTACTCTGCTCCCCTTGAGCAGTTTTGGAGGTTGGGGTTATTCAACTGCATTTCCTCTTGCTTTCCTTACCGTGGTCATTGGTCCTTCACTAAATCTTCTTTTGGACTCATTCCCTTCCTGGTAATTATTATTGCAACCACTTGGTTGTATTATATATTTACCCTATACTTCTAATAATAAACACTTTCTGATAATTTTTTTCTGCATTATTCCGGCTGTATCATCTGAGCTTCAGCTGCCAGTGTCGATATCTGTGTAATTATATAAATAACTGTCCAGGCTGTCGAACAGCAGCTGTCCACGTACCGGTACGTAATATCTGCCGCCAATACCGGTCACTATATTATTATCTGCTGTTTCATAGAACTCAATTGTAATATTGTCTGCTTCAGACTTTCCTAAAACAGCCGTCATGACCAGTCTGCCGTCTGTTTTTTCTGTTTCCTTTACACGGTAGTATGACAGCATATCCATAAGCGGGCCCCTTGACCATTGGGCATTTTCACAAAGGACTTCATCACTGTTGGTATTGTTTACCAGGTACAAATAGGATATATCCTCCTCACGATAGGGCAGAAGTTCGGAAAGGCTTGGATAGGGGCTGCCCTGTTCGTATAATGTCCTGATAGATGTGCTGAGAGCTTCCGATATCCGGATATAGCCGCCGAAGGTCCAAGCCAGACCTGCAATAGGAAAGAATTGAACATGCAGTGCCCTGCCGTCTGAAAAAAGCAGATTGACCGGTACCCGGTAACCTGTGTTGTACGGGTCGTCTTTTATCTGTCCCATGTTCAGGATCGTTTCCCCGGGCAATTCATTATTCAGCAGCGAAATCAGTCCGGGGTCATATGATGTATTCATCCAGGAACCATCCTCCTCGCTCCTGAGTTCGACAGATGCGATTTCATCGTCATCCGACAGCATTCTGAAAACCTCCGACATGGTAAGATCAATAGGTGTATCGATATCCGGTACGCATTTGCGGCCCCGGTAGAAAATATCAAGTTTGCCGCCGAAGTCAACAAGTATTGCGCTTTCCACCCGGATGCCCTTTATTTTGTAAATACCTGTACCTACATCATAGGTGCTGGAGAAATCAGGCGGGATGCCATTATATCTCAGACCCTTCAGATCCAGTGTCACTTCGCCCAGCTTTTTATCCTTTATTGATTCATAACGATCACTATCAGAAGGACCCCATGAATTTTTCAGCCATTCATTTGGCTCATAAGCATATCCGTCCAGATATACAACTGAAATATAGCTGGCAGATGTTTTTTCTATCTGTGCACTTTTTTCTCCGGTTCCGCTTTTATCATTATTTTTAATGATCTCGAATCCTTCGTCGTGATTGATTGCTGATCGGTCATTGTATGTTATTTGTGGAATGAGTATGATGCATGCAAATAATATGAGGCATAGGGTCGCTAATGCGGGTATGAGTCGGTTGTAGCTTCTGATGCCATGCTTTTTTCTCCCGGTACTCTCCGGTGATAACTTGAAGTTTTCTCCTGCTTTTACCTTTTCCATGGCCGATCTGTAGAGATCCTTATACATCAAAATCCTCCTCCAGCTTTGTTCTGAGCATAGCTCTTGCACGATGCATCTGGGATCCGACAGTGGAATCCTTGCGCCCGAGCAGTGACCCAATTTCAGATATACTGTAGCCTTCGATATAGTAGAGGTGGATGATGACCCGATACTTTACCGGCAGCTGCTGTACAGCATCCATTACAGTGTTTTCCTCAGCGGTAAAAGGAATGTCCCTTTCTTCCAGAGGGTATTTTTTCTTTAACCATGATGAGCGCAGGCGGTTTACGCTCAGATTCATGACAACGCGGAGTAGCCATGCTTTACGGTGGTCCTCATTTTCAAATGCCGGATCCTTCTCAAAAAGCTTTAGGAAAGCCTCCTGAGCTATATCTTCGGCATCATGTAAATTTTTCATATAAGTGTAGCCCACCCGAACCAGCATGTCGGCATATCTGGAAACCATATCTGAAAAAGGCCCGTCCGCATCCAGTGATCCATTCATTTTTTCACCACCTCACAAGTAATACAATCCAATCCGGCATTATATTGCATCGGTTATTATTTATTTTTTATTAAATAGCAAGGCGAAAGATGGGCCCCTCGCCCCATATCTTGGCTCTTTTCTTTCGTAAATAGCCTTTGTGGCGGGTACCGAATTGTCTTTCAGCCTATCCCACAAGATGATTTTACATATAAGGGCAGCACATATATGTCAAAACGGATGATTTAACAGATAATGGCAGCAGTTCTGATTTTCCAAGACCACAGTGTGCAAAAATCGGGTCATCTGGGCGCATGGAGTTTACATAACTCAATATTAAATCCGATTATATACTATATTCATTGATTACTATCAATAAAACTAATGTGATTGTGCCCAGATGACGCGATTTTTGCACACTCTCCCTATTGCCCAATAGTATTGTCCAAGTTTTGACCGCCATGAACTGAATCCAGTGTAGGAGATAGTTATATAAGGGGCAGAATAAGTCCTTTTCACCAAATACTGTTGGAAAATTGGCGATTTTGGTGTATTATTATAACGCATAATTCTAAAGTATATATCCGCTGTGAGGCGGGGGGGATCTTTCGGCCCGCTATATAAGCTGAAAGTGCAGCAGGTTTGAAGGACAAGGGAGTGTAATGAAGAGAGTTGGTTATCTGGGCCCGAAGGGGACGTTTTCGCATGAAGCGCTTAAAAAGTACATTGGACAGGAAGCATGTATTTCGGTAGACTTTGCTTCAATACCTGAGATATTCATGGCATTTGCACAAAACATACTGGATGAAGCTGTAGTCCCTATGGAAAACTCAATTGAGGGAGCAGTCAATGCCACCATGGACATGATATCACAGGAGACAGGGCTGATGATAAAGGCTGAGATAGTCATACCCGTGCGAGCTTGCCTTCTGGCTAAAAATGGCGTGGATATATCCGATATCAGATTTGTGCTTTCGCACCCTCAACCACTGGGTCAATGCAGAGGGTTCCTTTCCTCCAATATGCCCCACGCGCTGGCTAAGGTTGTATCAAGCACAGCCGCGGCAGCGGAGGAGGTTGCAGCCGGCAGAGGCGATACCGCCGCTATTGCTTCAAAAACAGCCGCAGAGGTCTACGGACTGGAAGTAATAAAGGAAGATATTCAGGATTATGATAATAATTATACAAGGTTCATTATCATCTCCAGGGGCGATGCCGCCAGAACAGGAAACGACAAGACATCCATCGTGTTCTCTACCGAGGACAAGCCGGGAAGCCTCTACAGAGTTCTGGACATCTTTAATCTCTGGGATATCAATATGACCAGGATCGAATCAAGGCCTGCAAAGAACAAGCTGGGCAGGTATGTCTTCTTTGTGGATATCGAAGGCCACAGGGAGGATGAAGCTCTGAGGGATGCGTTGATGATGGTGAAGAGGAAGACATCTTTTTTAAGGATACTGGGCTCCTACCCGGTTTCATCGGTAACTGAAAAGACCTGATGGGAAATGGGATAAATATCCAGTTTGTGGTATAATGTAAAAGGTAAAGGGACACTGCTCTGCCAGGAGAAGGGCTTTGTGAGACGTGTCCCTGTAAAGCAAACTGGTTGAGGAGTGGGGCATATGGCAGTACCGGAAAAAGAGATTGATATAACAAGAAACATTAAGCTTATAGAATGGCTGAAAAGTGAACTTCTGGCGGATCTGGCCGATCTGTTCAAGGTGCTGGCCAGGGGTGCCAGGGAAGAGATGCATGAGGCAGTCGGAGAAATACTGTCAAATCTCATCCTTATCAGCTATCTTCTTGGGAAGCGCCTGGGCATCAGCTATAATGCCATTGAGATGAGGGTGCATAGCAAGGTGAAGCTGGGACTTGTTGAAAACCACGACGTTGAAAAGTATTACGGTGATCTGTCCGAGCTTTCGAAGCATCTGGGCAGCAGCAGAAGAAAGGAGAAATGAAGGGGCCTGACCCTTTCCGACATATGGATAGCAAAAAGATCCTTGGCCTGCTTATTCCGCGGGCAAGTGTACACATCTGGATCATACTGCTTTTGTCTATCGTCATTGCAGTACTGGACTGGCGGGTTGCCATACCCTGCTTTGTTTTGTTTGCCTACCTTACATATTACAACATAAGGACAAATTATAAACGCAAAGCTGAAATTTCAAGCTTTATAGAGAATCTGAACTTCAATATCGACACTGCGACAAGGGATACTATGATGAACTTTCCAATGCCGCTGGTCATAACTGAATTTGATGGCTCCATTATATGGTACAATGCAACCTTTGAGGATATTTCCAATCAGGGAGACTTATTCGAGGAAACTGTCAAATCAATCGTAATTGACCTTAAAAATAACGAGCTGCTGCCTGATAATCTGGAGAAAAATCATACAAGAATATCAAAGCAGATCGATATGAACGGGCGTCACTACAATGTGCTGTGCAGCATAGCCAGACGCAGCCCTGATCAGAATACGGCTGAGGGCTACATGCTGATTCTTTATTTCCTTGATACTACCGAGCTTATTGACCTGAAAAAGACATACTCCGATGAGAAGACTATCGCAGGAATTTTTGTAATAGACAATTATGACGACCTGATGCAAAGCATGGATGATCCAGTCAGGCCGCAGGTGCTTGCTGAGATCGATAAAAAGATGGTGCAGTGGGTCTCATTTGCTAACGGTATCATAAAGAAATTTGAGAGAGACAAGTATCTGTTCATATTTGAACAGCAGTATATAAAGGAGCTGGAAGACAAAAAGTTTGAAATACTTGATACGATAAAAGAAATCAATATAGGCAACAAGCTACCGGTCACCCTCAGCCTCGGATTTGGTCTGGGCGGCAGGACCCTTTCCGACAACCTTCGGTTCGCAGCCGCATCCATCGATCTGGCGCTGGGCAGGGGCGGAGACCAGGTAGTGCTGAAAAACGGAGAGAGCTTCAGCTTTTTCGGAGGCAGGACCAGGGAACTTGAAAAGAGGACAAAGGTCAAGGCAAGGGTCATAGCATATGCACTGCGGGAGCTTATTGACCAGTCGGATAAAGTATTCATAATGGGCCACGAGAATGGGGATATAGACTCAATGGGTGCCTCGCTTGGGCTTTACAGGATAGTGAGAAGCAGAAACAGAGATGCCTATATCGTGTTGAACAGACTAAACCCAACCATTGAAAGCCTGGTAGCCAGAGTCCGCAAATGTGAAGAGTACAACGACCTGTTTATCAATAAGGGAGAGGCGTTGGAGCATATAGGGAGAAAAACGCTTATTATTATAGTAGATACCCACAGGAAAAGCTTTACTGAAGTGCCTGAGCTGATTGGCAACGGAAGGCAGGTAGTCATTATCGATCACCACAGGAGGGGTGCCGATTATATTCAGGATACGGCCCTTACTTATCAGGAGACCTACGCTTCCTCTACCTGCGAGCTTGTCACTGAAGTGATCCAGTATATTGACGAAAAGCTAAAGCTGACACAACTGGAGGCCGAGGCGCTCTACGCCGGAATTGTAGTCGATACGAAAAGCTTCACCTTCAAGACAGGTGTCAGGACCTTTGAAGCGGCATCCTATCTGAGACGTCAGGGTGTAGATACAGTGGCTGTGAAACAGCTGTTCCAGAACGATATACAGACATATACCAATATTTCCTCTGTGGTCAGAGACGCGGAACTGCTGGACAGTGAGATCGCCATATCGGTATGCACGCCGTCTGTGAAAAATCCCCAGCTTATTGCTGCAAAGGCGGCTGACGAGATGCTTAACCTTTCAGGCATTAGTGCAGCCTTTGTTCTTTGCAATGTCGGGGATGAAGTATGGATCAGCGGCAGATCCCTTGGGGATATCAATGTACAGGTGATACTTGAAAAGCTGGGGGGCGGCGGGCATCTTACCGTTGCGGGAGCACAGCTCGAGGGTACTGATATAAATGATGCAAAAGAAAGATTAAAATATGCTATAATGGAATATACAAAGGAAATTGCCAAACCGAATACGTGATAATCGGAGGAAGATATGAAAGTCATATTAAAGCAGGATGTTAAGGGACTAGGGAAAAAAGAAGACCTGGTTAATGTTAGCGACGGTTATGCCAGAAATTTTCTATTCCCAAAAGGACTGGCCGCCGAAGCAAATGCTGCGAATATCAATATAATGAACACTAAGAAGGAAGCAGAGAAAACCAAAAAAGACCGTGAGCTGGCTCAAGCAAGGGAGCTTGTCAAAAAGCTGAAGGATATGGAGGTTGTCATAAGGACCAAGTCAGGTGAAAATGGCAAGCTTTTTGGCTCTATAACAAGCAAGGACATTTCGGACAAGCTGAAGAACGATTTCAAGCTGGATATAGACAAGAAAAAAATCGTACTGCCGGAGCCCTTAAAATCGACAGGTACTGTAGAATTGGATGTAAAGCTCTATCCGGAGGTCAGCGGCAAGCTCAGGGTCAGGATAGAAAACGAATAGCGCGGAGGAATCTGGATAGTGGATATCGATGCCATAGGGAGGATACCTCCTCATAACTTAGAAGCCGAGCAGGCAGTACTGGGATGTATGCTGCTTGATACGGATGTCATACCAACCGTTACCGAACTGATCAGAAGTTCTGATTTTTACAGGGATGACCATCGTGAAATATGCGAGGCAATAATCGACATTACTGAAAAAGCCGGACCGGTAGATATCATAACCGTTTCCGAGCAGCTGCAGTTAAGGGGAACCCTGGATGCGGTCGGAGGGCTTGATTATCTTGCGGCCATTACCAGTGCCGTCCCTACGACAGCGAATGCACGGCATTATGCCAAAATAGTGGAAGAAAAATCGCTGCTTCGAAAACTGATAAAGGCAGCCTCGGAGATCAGTGCAACCAGCTATGAAGCCTCCGAGGAGGCGGCATTTGTGCTGGACAAAGCAGAAAAGAGCATTTTTGACATACTGCAAAAAAGAAGCACCCAAGGGTTCACTCATATAAAGGATGTACTGCTCGATACGTTTATCAAGCTGGAGGAGCTTTACAACAGCAAGGGCTTTGTCACCGGAATACCTACCGGCTTCACAGACCTTGATTACAAGACATCCGGACTCCAGAATTCCGATCTGATACTGATAGCGGCCAGGCCTGGTATGGGAAAGACCGCTATGGCGCTCAATATAGCGCAGTATGCAGCTGTTCAGAAGCATGTGCCTGTGGCGCTTTTCAATCTCGAAATGTCAAAGGACCAGTTGGTCAACAGGATGCTTTGCAGTGAAGTGATGGTGGACAGTCAAAAGATGAGGACCGGAAAGCTGGAGGACGAGGACTGGAACAAGATAGCCAGGGCCCTGGCTCCTTTGTCGGAGGCTCCTGTATATATTGACGACACACCGGGCATATCTGTAATGGATATAAGGGCAAAGTGCAGAAGGCTGAAGCTTGAGAAAAACCTCGGCCTTGTTGTGATCGATTATCTGCAGCTGATGCAGGGAAGGGGAAAGACCGAGAGCAGGCAGCAGGAGGTATCGGAGATCTCCAGATCGCTTAAGATACTTGCCAAGGAATTGAACGTGCCTGTTATAACAATGTCACAGCTCAGCAGGGGACCTGAGTCCAGGACCGACCATCGTCCAATGCTGAGTGACTTAAGGGAATCAGGTGCCATTGAACAGGATGCAGATATAGTCATGTTTATTTACAGGGATGATTATTACAATCCCGACACTGAAAAGAAAAACATAGCGGAAGTAATCATAGCCAAACACAGGAATGGTTCGACGGGTACTGTCGAGCTCAGGTGGTTTGGTGAATACACTAAATTCGCCAATTTAAAGAAGGATGAACACTAGCAGTTTTGTTTCAAAGTTCACAGAAAAAATTCTGGCCGCCATACAGGAAAACCATCTCGTCGAGCCCGGAGACGGTGTAGTCGTAGGTGTGTCCGGAGGGCCTGATTCCGTGTGCCTGCTCCATGTGTTGCATTCTCTGCAGGACTTTCTGAAAATCAAGCTTTATGCTGTCCATATAAACCATATGCTTCGGGGCAAGGAAGCGGATGGCGACGAGGAGTACACAGCCGCTTTGTGCAGCAGGCTCGGAGTTGATCTTGCAACAATCCGAAAAGATGTTGCAGCTGCTGCCGCAAGCTCCGGTTCATCGCTTGAAGAGACAGGCAGGGAGATTCGATACAGTGAATTTCAGAAACATGCTTCTGCAGTCGGTGCTTCTAAGATAGCGGTTGCTCATAACAGGAACGACCAGGCTGAAACAGTCATGATGCATATCATAAGAGGGACAGGTACTGCCGGGCTTTCCGGAATGGAATACAAGAGGGATAATATTATCAGGCCGCTGCTGGGCACAGGCAGAGATGAAATTGAAGCTTACTGCCGTGAAGCAGGATTATCCCCAAGGACTGACAGCTCAAACCTGGAGCAGGATTTTACCAGAAACAAGGTGCGTCTGGGCCTGCTTCCATACATAAATGAAAAATTCGGAGTTAATATTGTCGACAGTCTATGCCGTTTGTCTCAAAACGCTTCAATCGATGAACGCTTCCTGGATAAATGTGCTTCCTGCAGCTTTGAAAAAGCGGTCTGCGAAAAGAAGCCCGGCCTTGTCTGCCTCGATATCGGACAGCTGAGAGATCTGGAACCCGCTGTAAGAATGCGTGTACTGAGGATCGCTCTTGTAAATGTATCAGGCAGTACGAAAGGTGTAGGCAGCGTACATTACAATGCACTGCTTGAATTGATCGATAAAGGAACTACAGGATCAGCAGCAGAGCTGCCAAGAGGAATCCGTGCCGTTGTTTCCTACAATTTGATCAGGATTTTTTCAGCATCGGCTGTAAACACTGAGAACAAAAGTGATGAGGAATACTCGGTGCAGCTATTGATACCCGGCATTGTTTTTGTGCCTGTGCTTGGATCGGAAATAACAGCATCCGTTATTAGCCCTGAAAACATTGAAAAATATGGTATGGTAGGATATAATCCTAACGAGCAATATTTTGATTATGATAAAGTCAATCAGGGAATAAATATTAGAAATCGAAGGACTGGAGATATATTCAACCCCCTGCGCTCAAATGGCACAAAAAAGCTGAAGGAATTTTTTATCGATGCCAAGATCCCCAGGGAGGACCGCGGAAGGATACCGTTGATTGCCGTGGGCAATGAGATCGTCTGGATCATAGGATATAAAATAAGTGATAAATTTAAAGTAACTGAAAATACTAAAAGTGTGCTTAAATTAGAATACAATCGGAGGGGTCACAATGACGGCAGATATTGAAGAAATACTGGTATCGCGCGAAGAGATCGGAGAGATGGTAAGGCAGATGGGCAGACGCATTTCCGAGGATTATGCAGGGGAGGAGCTGGTCCTGGTAGGTGTATTGAAGGGTGGCTTCGTTTTTCTCGCAGATCTTATGAGGGAGATTACCATACCGGTGGATATGGACCTGATAGCGGTATCCAGCTATGGAGCATCGACAAGATCCTCCGGTGTAGTTAGGATAATCAAGGACATGGATCTGGACCTGGCCGGCAAGCATGTGCTCATTGTTGAAGATCTTGTGGATACAGGCCTGACGCTCAAGCATCTGAAGGAGCTCTTCAATACTAGAGGACCCAAGAGCGTTAAGATATGCACCGCCTTTGACAAGCCGTCCAGAAGGAAGGTGGATATCGAGGTGGAGTACAAGGGCATTGTGGTGCCGGACAAATTTATTGTGGGATATGGGCTGGATTATGCCGGAAAATATCGTAATCTACCTGATGTCTGCACTTTAAAAAAAGAAATTTATGCAAAATAACATTAAGCGCAGACAAAGTTCATATTTTGAGGGTATATTGGTTGATATTGCGTTTATTGTGTTTTAAAAAGGTTTATGTTAATATAATATAACGAAGTGGCAGATGCTGCCACATCGTATAATCTGGAAGGTCGGGTAAACCTAAAGAGATTCCGGGAGGGAGATATTTGAAGAATTTTAGAAGTCTTAGCTTTTATATAGTAATTTTCGTACTGCTGCTATTTATAGTCATGGTCTATACAAGCACCGGGAAACCGCCGGAACTGAGCTATTCGCAGCTTCTGTCGCATATACAGAACAGCAATGTGCAGAGTATTGCACTCAAATCTGACGAGGCAACAGTCGAACTGATCAACGCTAATAAGGGTGCAAAGACAAAAATATATGTCACATATATATCATCTGTGGATTCCTTTACCGAGATGGTGACTGATGCATATAACAGCGGTCAGGTCAAGGACATCAGAGTGGAGAGGCCGATGTCTGCGCCCTGGTGGATACAGATCCTGCCCACGATCGGATTGATAGTGGTGTTCGTAATATTCTGGGTCTTTTTCCTACAGCAGTCACAGGGAGGCGGAGGCAACAGGGTCATGTCCTTTGGAAAGAGCCGTGCCAGGATCAGTACCGATGAAAAACGCAAGGTGACCTTCGAGGATGTTGCAGGAGCAGATGAAGAAAAGGAAGAGTTAAAGGAGATAGTTGATTTTCTTAAATCTCCCAAGAAATTTATAGAGCTTGGCGCGAGGATACCAAAGGGAGTACTGCTTGTCGGACCTCCCGGCACAGGTAAGACACTTCTGGCCAGAGCCGTATCAGGGGAGGCCGGTGTGCCGTTCTTCACCATCAGCGGCTCCGATTTCGTTGAAATGTTTGTAGGCGTCGGTGCTTCGAGGGTCAGGGATCTTTTTGAGCAGGCGAAAAAAAGCGCTCCATGTATAGTATTCATAGATGAAATAGATGCCGTCGGACGCCATAGAGGAGCAGGCCTTGGCGGAGGACACGATGAGCGCGAGCAGACGCTGAACCAGCTGCTTGTTGAAATGGATGGCTTTGGAGTAAACGAGGGAGTTATAATATTGGCGGCCACAAACAGGCCTGATATATTGGACCCTGCTTTGCTCAGACCCGGCCGCTTCGACAGAAGGGTATTTGTAGGATTGCCTGACATAAAGGGCCGCGAAGAGATACTTAAGGTCCATTCAAAGGGAAAACCTCTTGGGTCGGATGTCAAGCTTGATGAGCTTGCAAAGAGCACACCGGGCTTTACCGGAGCGGATCTTGAAAACCTGCTCAATGAAGCTGCACTGTTTGCTGCCCGAAAGAATAAAAAGCGTATTGAAATGGAAGAAATAAAGGAAGCGACCTTTAAAGTGGTAGTAGGACCTGAAAAGAAGAGCAAGGTCATGAGTGAGAAGGAAAAGAAGCTCACCGCATACCATGAAGCAGGCCATGCCATTGCTGTAAAGGTTGCATCAACTACAGACAAGGTAGACAGGGTCTCCATCATACCTTCAGGAAGAGCGGGCGGATACACTGCACACAAGCCTGATGAGGATAAATCATATCATACAAAAGCGCAGTTGATGGAACAGATCATTATCTCCATGGGAGGAAGGGCAGCTGAGGACATAGTTCTCGGTGAGATAAGCACAGGGGCTTCAAGCGACCTCAAGCATGCCAACAGTGTAGCAAGAAGCATGATAATCAATTACGGTATGAGCGAGAGTCTGGGCAACATGGTCTTCAACGAGAATGATGAAGTATTCATCGGACGTGACTTTGGCCATACCAGAAGCTATAGCGAGGAAGTTGCTGCTATTATCGACAAGGAAGTAAAGAACCTTATCGATACAGCTTATGAAAGAACAATAGTGATACTCAACGAGCATATCAATGCGCTTCACAAGCTGGCGGAAGCCCTGTTGGAGAAGGAGAAGCTGGAAGGGCATGAATTCGAGGAGATATTTGCCGGAGCATGATTTGCATTTACATGACGTAGCTTGACACATTGCAGTTAAGTATGTTACATTGAGAAAAGTATTGGCAGTAAATGATGAAAAAATAAAACAGAATATACCTTATCAAGAGTGGTGGAGGGACAAGGCCCGATGAAACCCCGGCAACCGGCCAGACAGGCAGCGGTGCCAATTCCTGCAGGATAATATCCTGAAAGATGAGGAACACAGTCAAACAGACCTCTTCATATTTCAGGAAGAGGTTTTTTTATTTTAGTTCAGGTGCTGCGTTCTATTAATTTTCTTTGAAAGGAGAATAACAAATGGCAAGAAGATTATTTACTTCAGAGTCTGTAACGGAGGGACATCCCGATAAAATCTGTGACCAGATATCAGATGCGGTATTAGATGCGATCTTTTCCCAGGATCCTAATGCAAGGGTAGCTTGCGAAACAGCTGTCACGACCGGAATGGTTCTTGTAATGGGTGAGATTTCAACAGAGTGCTATGTCGATATACCTAAGGTTGTCAGGAATACAGTGCTTGAAATAGGGTATGACAGGGCGAAATATGGATTTGACGGTGAGACATGTGCTGTCCTGACATCTATCGATGAGCAGTCAGGGGATATCGCTATGGGAGTCAACAATGCGCTTGAAGCCAAGACAGGAGAGATGGACGATTCACAGATCGAGGCTATAGGCGCCGGTGATCAGGGAATGATGTTCGGTTATGCCTGCAATGAAACTCCTGAGCTGATGCCCATGCCGATTTCTCTGGCCCACAAGCTTGCAAAAAGGCTGTCGGATGTCCGTAAGCAAGGTATATTGGATTACCTGAGACCGGATGGGAAGTCACAGGTAACAGTAGAGTATGACGGAGATAAGCCTGTCAGGGTCGATACTGTTGTTATATCGACACAGCATGGAGCGGAGGTTTCACATGACACCATCGAACGCGATATTATTGAACTGGTGATCAAAAAGGTAATACCTCCGGAATTGCTTGACAGCAAGACGAGATTTCTTGTAAACCCAACAGGAAGGTTCGTTGTCGGAGGCCCGCAGGGAGACTCAGGGCTGACAGGCAGAAAGATAATTGTAGATACCTATGGCGGATATGCCAGACATGGAGGCGGAGCATTCTCCGGTAAGGATCCGACAAAGGTTGACCGCTCCGCAGCATATGCAGCCCGCTATGTAGCAAAGAACATCGTAGCAGCAGGATTGGCATCGAGGGTCGAGGTACAGCTTGCATACGCTATTGGTGTTGCCAGACCGGTATCCGTACTTATAGATACATTTGGAACAGGCAAGCTCCCGGAGGAGAAATTGTCCCAGCTTGTACAGAAATATTTTGACCTCAGGCCTGCTGCCATAATAAAGACACTGGATCTAAGAAGGCCTATATATAAGCAGACTGCAGCCTATGGACATTTTGGCCGTACTGACATAGATCTGCCGTGGGAAAAGACCGACAAAGCAGAGCTTTTGAAGGACGCCGCCGACAGCATCTGACAATCGAAGAAAATTTGTGAACCGAGGTAGTTTGACAAGGCAGACAGCAGATCAAGTTGTCTGCTTTTGTTATTGTTTGGCAATTTTTGTTGAAACACGCTGAGATAAGAAAATTTTCCTACAAACAAAAAAATTCTTTGAACCGAAGTGTTATAATGAAGTAAAAGGTTGGAAGCAGAAACATCGAATTGACCAGCGGGATAGGGAGGTGCTGCATATCCAGGAAATAATCCATAAACACAAGCTGCTGACTATCATTTTGGCGGCCTTTTTCACAACAGTGACATTGACCGTGCTGGTCAATTTGGTCAGGCTAACGGGGAAAACCGAAGAAAGCAACACCGTTATGGAAGAAAACGGGTCCTATGATCTGACGGACATCAGCGACATTGGAAAAATAATTGTTAAGCTTGCTCCTGGAGAGAGCTATTACCCAAGCACATACCTGATGCCGGAGAGTGTGAATTCCAGCCTGCCAGTAAGCACCGGCCGATTTGAAGAAATCAGGGCGGACTACCTCTCGCAGAGATTTGTTCTGAAGGTTCCGCAAAGCAGTGAAGTATACAGCATGACCCTCAAACTTTCCGGACGCCATGCCATGAGGGTCTATGTAAATGGCATTCTTGCAGCACAGAACGGGCAACCCGGTGTTACCAAGCAGGACACAGAGGTTTGGGAAAACAACATTACCTTTTATGGAGTCGCAGTAGATGGCGAAATTGATGTTATACTCCACAGTGCGCAGTTTTATCACTCCAAGAGGGGGGCTTCTCTTGCAGAGCTGAGCCTTAGTAAAACCAATACCGATCCTTTCTTTTACGATCGGATCAAGGGAATCGCCATTGCAGGGGCACTTTTATGCTCAGCGGCATTGCTGTTGGGCGTCTACCTGCTGCTGTCCCACACAAGAGCGACCCTGTATTTTTCTCTGGCCTGCATGGTCATGGCAGTGCGGGAATGCCTGCAAAGTCATGCCTGGACTTTTTTCTCCGTACCAGGGAACGTCTCTTTTATGCTTGAGTATTTGACAATGGTACTGGCGACAATTTTCTTGTCGCTGTATCTGGGGCAGTACGCCGACGGTATGTTTTTGCGGGTTGTGCAATATGCCGCGATCTTTGGTTCGCTCTTATATGGAGGATGCATATTATTCGCTGATTCTCTGTTCTATACCTCTGTGCTTGTCTATTATCAGGCACTTTTAGTACTGACTGTCGTACCATTCGTTTCTGTAATGCTCTGGAAGATGCGCCGCCCGACAAGCGATCAGACCGCCGCCATGTATGGTATCGGTGTGTTTTTTATGTCCGCCATGGGCGATCTCGTCATGTACACTGATATTTTCGGTGACAGGCCCATCGTACCTGTTGCCGAGGTCGCCATGCTGGTATTCGTACTGGCGCAGACGGTGTCTCTGTTCCAGATGAACAATCGGGTATTTTCGGAAGTCAGGGAAGCTGAACAGAAGCTGGAAGCAGAAAAAACGGCGTTGGAAAGCCTGAACCGGATGAAAACAGAATTTTTGGGCAACGTTTCACATGAACTGAAGACACCGCTGACGGTAATATCCGGCTATGCCCAGATCACCAGGCAGCTTGCAGCGAGGCCTGACACGCTGGACGGCAGAGAGGTATCCCGCCGGATGACGCTGATCTCCTCAGAGGCGGAACGCCTTTCCCTGATGGTGGGACAGATTCTGGATGTAACCCGGATGGAAGAAGGGCGAATGGTTATGGATCCGGTTCGCTGCTATGTGGATGAGATCATCCATGCCGCTGTTAAAACACATTACCCCATCCTTAACAAGAACCGTAACCGGCTGGACATCTGCATAGAAAGCGGTCTTCCTGCCATTTATGCCGACCCGGTGAGGATCTCACAGGTCATTGTAAATCTGATTTCCAACGCGGTGCGCTTCACCATGGATGGTGTGATCACAATATCTGCCAAGAAAAAAGATGATAAAATACTGGTCTGTGTGTCCGATACAGGTGATGGCATCAATGCGAAACAGCTTCTGAATCTATTCCAGCGGTACAGCAAAAAAGAAGAACCCAATGGAAGCCAGGATACCGGCACCGGACTTGGCTTATATATCTGCAAGCATATAGTGGAGCAGCATGGTGGGAAAATCTGGATCGAAAGCAAGGAGGGCATCGGTACCTCTGTATTCTTCACTCTGCCTTCAGCATGATGGCTAATACCTCACCTTGCTGAATATGTACTCATTTTTACCGGAGCTTACCAGCTCAAACCATCTACTGTCATCCAGCGTCAGTTTTTTGCACAGATTCGCCACGCGAGTCTTTATGGTTCCCGTCGTCAGGGTATGCTCGTTATATAAAAATTTCTACGATCTCCACGTCTCTGTTTTGGTTCAGGTCTACGATGTATGGATGAAGTACAGGTGGGCCAGCCTTGTTTGAAAACACGCTTATTTTTTGCCTTTCACCCGAAACACTGCCGGAGGAAACGACACTTCCTACTTCACCTGTGTTGAGCATTACAAGTGTACCTGCGCCATATACGGCTATACTGTTCAAAAAGAGATCGACAATAAACGGGTCAAACAGCGTGCCTGAGTTTTGTTTTATATATTCAGCTGCAATATGAGGCAATTCTCTTTTTTTGTACACCCTGTCCGAGGTAAGCGCGTCATATACGTCGGCAAGAGCTACGATCCTTGCCAGTGGATCTATTACATTAGCTGATATGCCCATGGGGTACCCGGAGCCGTCCCACTTTTCATGGTGCTGGAAGGCGATGTTGGCAACCTTGGTGCCCATACAGTACGTATGCTTTATGATTTCACAGCCGTGTACCGTATGCAGCTTCATTTCATAAAACTCCTCATCTGTGAGCTTGCCAGGCTTCTGAAGTATTTCCAGCGGCACCTTGCACTTGCCTATATCATGCAGGATAGCACCCATTCCCAGCGCCGTCAGCGGTTCATTTCCATACCCCAGCTTTTTGCCGAGTATTATGGAATAGATGCATACGTCTACAGAGTGAAGGTATGTATAATTGTCAATATCTCTTATACCGGTCAGTTGGAGCATTACTGTCTCATTATCGATAATCCTGCTCATGATGTCATTGACAGTATCCTTGATCACTGAGATGTCGGCATCCTGGGTTCTTTTTGTCAATGTAAAAATATTTTTTATTGTTGTTACGGCGTGGCTGTAGACTCTTTCCTCAACAAATTCTTCAATCGGCTCAAAGTGACCTTCTTCCACATAAACCTTTTCGACGCGGAAGCTTTCAAGTCTCCTGAGATACAAGGGCTTTATTGTAAAACCGGACAGTAGAAGAAGTCTGCCGTCAGGCAGTATGACATCCTTTGCCAGCTTCATACCTGGCTTTAGTTGTGAAAGCTTTAATTGGACCACGTCATTATCACCTAAATCATTTGATAATAAAACGTATTACTTAATTTATGTAACATTATTATACCATATTTTGTTGAAAAATATATATGTATGCAGAAAAATGCGATGAGTAACATCTGCCTGGCCATTCGAATATATATATATCAAATGAATCTCCAGAGGCAGTATTATGCTATTAGATATTATTAAAAGCCTTATATGCATACTGGCTGTGTATGGGCTGCTTGCTCTGATACTTGGCATATCTGAATCGATATTCTGCAGGATGTCCGGACCTCGTCCAAGGGTCAGAGCGGTTCTGCTTGTGAAGGATGCAGAGGAGCAGATCGAATATATCGTCAGATATGCGGTGAAGAAAGAATATGCACCCAGAATAATGTCAGATAAGAAGCTAGTCATTGTAGATATGAATTCTGAAGATAACACATACGCTTTGCTTGAAAAGCTGCAAAAAAATTTTCCAAGCATCGAGGTCTTTAAAAGGAGCGACGCAGATAACATTCTCAAGGAGTTTGATAAGTAGCAATTGTATCTTTTCACTCCAGAAAAAGTGATATATACTATATGTAACAAAAACATATGGAAAACCGATGCCTGCAGGGGTATTGGACGGGTTGTGATGGAACTGACGGTTATTGAGGGTGTCGTTGACGACATTATTTATAAAAATGATGCAAATGGCTATACGGTCTGTGAAGTATTTGCAAATAACAAGATTATAACAGCGGTAGGATACATGCCATTTATAAATGAGGGCGAAACGATCAAGGCAAACGGTAAATGGGTCAGGCATCCCGACTATGGGGATCAGTTCAAGGTAGAGCTTTATGAAAAGATACTTCCGCAGACAGCAGACGGAATAGAGAAATACCTGTCTTCAGGGATAGTAAAAGGAGTAGGACCTGCCACAGCGGCAAAAATAGTACAGCGGTTCGGTTCGGATACTCTCGAGATCATTAGCCGGGAACCGCAGCGTTTATCAGAGATAAAAGGTATAAGCCTGGAAAAGGCAATCAATATTGGACAAGCTCTCAATGAACAAAAAGGACTCCGGGATGTGGTCATGTTCCTCCAGGAGTATGGCATCAATCCGTCTGTTTGTATAAAGATCCACAAGGCATATTCAGACATGGCAGTAGCCAGGATAAAGGAAAACCCGTACAGGCTGTGCGAGGATGTATTCGGGATCGGTTTCAAAACAGCGGACAGGATCGCCATGAGGCTTGGCGTGGATCCGGTATCGCGTTTTCGCATAAGAAGCGGGATAAAATATACTTTGAGCCATGCCGCATCCAATGGACATACATATCTTCCGGAGGCCATGCTCAGGGAGTATTCGGCCCAGCTCCTCGGACTGCCCGACGTTGATATCGAGGATGCCCTGATCTCGCTTGTGTTTGACAAAGCTGTCCAGATCGAGAAAAGCTGCGGTGATAGCCATGTTTACCTTTCATCCTTTTACAGTGCGGAGCAATGGGTGGGTAAAAGACTGCTGAGCCTGGCGGCAACGCACTTTGATAAAGGCCTTGAGGATCTGGATGAAAAGATAGCCAGATTCGAGAAGGAAGAGGGACTCGAGCTGGATCCGCTTCAAAGGGATGCTGTCAGGGAAGCTGTTGTGAATGGCCTGCTTGTTATCACCGGCGGCCCCGGAACAGGGAAGACAACTATTATTAAATGTATAATCCGTTTGCTGATGGAGGATGGACACAATATTGCGCTGGCTGCGCCGACAGGCAGGGCGGCAAAGAGGATGTCCGATGCTACGGGCTTTGAGGCAAAGACGATACACCGGCTTCTTGAAATCGGCTATACGGCGGATGAAAGTGACCTTATATTTCAAAGGAATGAAGAAAATCCAATTGAAGCTGATGTAATAATCATTGATGAAATGTCAATGGTCGACATATTGATTATGAACCACCTGCTCAAGGCGGTACCTGCAGGAGCAAGGCTGATACTCGTCGGAGACGCGGATCAGCTGCCATCGGTGGGGGCAGGCAGCGTGCTTATGGATATTACAAGCTGCTGCAGCATAAAAACGGTGAGGCTCACTGAAATATTCAGACAGGCAGGCGAAAGCATGATCATCGTCAATGCCCACAGGATAAACAGAGGGGAAGCCCCGATACTGAATGCAAAGGACAAGGATTTCTTCTTTTTGCTAAGAAATGCACAGGAACAAATAGTGCGTACGATCATTGACCTTTGTTCAAGGAGGCTCCCTGATACATACGGTCTTGACCCGCTGAAGGACATACAGGTACTGACCCCGACAAAGAAAGGTCCGGCCGGGGTTATAAATTTAAATATGGAATTGCAGAAGGTGTTGAATCCCCCCGACGGAAAGAAGGCCGAGAAGGCATCAAGGTCTTATGTTTTCAGGGAAGGCGACAGGGTGATGCAGGTCAAAAACAATTATGCTCTCAGATGGGAACGGCCTGATAATGCAAGAGTGGATGGGACCGGCGTTTTTAACGGCGATATGGGGACCATTGTAAAAATCGATGAAGAAGCCATGAAAGTGGAAGTAATGTTTGATGATGACAGACTGGCAGTATATGACTTTAACATCATTGATGAGATCGAGCCGTCATTTGCTGTTACTATACACAAAAGCCAGGGTTCCGAGTTCCCGGTCGTGGTCATTCCGGTATTTCCCGGACCTCAGGTGCTGATGACCAGGAACCTCCTGTATACGGCTGTGACCAGGGCTAAAGAAATGGTCGTGGTCGTCGGATATGAGGACTCTCTTTGTGAAATGGTTGAAAACAAGCGTGAAACACTGCGGTTTTCAGGTCTCTCAGATAAGCTTAAAATATTTGCTGAATATGCCGATATATTTTGATGAAAGTAGGCTGAAGGCTAGTGAACTTTATTGATAGCATTGTTAATATTGTTTATCCACCAAAGTGCATTTTTTGCCAGAAACTATTGGATCATAATGCGGCGCTGTACATATGCAGCGCTTGCTATACAAAGCTTCCGCTGATAGATAACAAGGTCCTTAAAACATCTCTCGATGCGGAGGAAAATTATTGCGACGGCGTTATAAGTGTATTCGAATATACCGGTATGGTGAAGGAATCGCTGATAAGGTTCAAGTTTTTCAACAAGCCCGGTTATTACAGGACTTATGCCAGACTATTATCAGACAAGATCGGGAAGATAACCGATGCAAAAAATTATCAGATGGTGTTGAGTGTACCGCTTCACAAGCATAAGGAATTTTCAAGAGGCTACAATCAAGCCCGTTTGATCTCAAAAGCGCTCAGCAGGACGCTTAGATTGCGGGAGTGCTCATATTTGCTAAAAAGGGACAGGTATACAGAGGCTCAGAGCCTTTTGGACAAACAGAAGAGGAACCAGAATGTGAAGGGTGCATTTGCCGTTACCTCTCCAAAGAAAGTGAAAGGCAAATCCATCCTGTTGGTCGATGATATACTGACTACCGGTTCGACACTTGAGGAATGCAGCAGGGTGCTTAAACAGGCAGGGGCAGAGAAGGTCTTTGCCGTAGTGGTCGCAACGGGAAGAAAATAATGATTTGGGAGGTAATACTGTGCCGGACGTGAGAAATTGCAGGAAATGCGGCAGGATTTTCAACTACATCGGCGGATCACCGTTATGTCAAGCGTGCAGGGAGCAGGATGAGGCGGATTTCAAAAGAATAAAGGACTATTTGTATGAGAACCCTAAAGCCAGTGTGACACAGGTATCCGTTGACCTTGATGTGAGCATTGAGAAGATTAAGAGATTTTTAAAGGATGGAAGGCTTGAAATTGCGGACGATGATGGAAATATGATCCTGGAATGCGAGAACTGCGGCAGGTCCATCAAATCGGGACGATACTGCCAGGAATGTGAAAGATCGCTCGCTTCGGGATTAAGGAACGTAGCAAGCCAGTTCAGGAGCGAAATAGAAAGTAAGAGCACATCCAATCCAAATGCATTTGGCATGAGATACCTGAATAAAGGTTATGAGAAAAAAGATTAATTGCAGTTAATTGAGCGTATGGTTTTACCGATATACTATACAGAATGAAATGATGAAGATTTAAAGGTGAGTGGATGCTATGAGAATACCGGGGGATATTTCAAAGATTACCGGCGTATACGGTTCACAAAAGAAGATAGGCAGAGTGGAGAGGACCGGAGCTGTTGCATCAAAAAAGGATGTCCTGTCCATATCCAACGAGGCAAAGGATTTCCAGACGGTCTATAGAGCGCTGAGAGAAGTGCCGGACGTGCGCGGTGAAAGGGTCAGCAGCCTTGAGGCAAGCATCGGGAGCGGGAAGTACAATGTAAGTGGACGCGATGTGGCCGGCAAGGTTATAAAGGGTGCATTCGATATTAAGGCATGATGTCATTGGTGGAGTCGATGAACTCTCCTTTTTCCCCCCAGGCCGAAATGACAGGTGGTGAAGCTTTGGATACCATATCAATCAAAAAGCTAATAGATTTGCTGAACAAGGAATCGGCGATATATGAAGGCATCATGAAGCTGTCAAAGGAAAAAACCGATGTGATCGTCAAGGGCAGGGTAACTGAGCTTGAAGGCATTACAAGGGCTGAACAGGCAATGATCCTTCAGCTTGGGAAGCTCGAGGAGGAGCGCGAGGCGCTGGTGGGCGTATTAGCGGAACAGTTGGGAATAAAGCCTGAGGATATAACGGTTTCGGAACTTGAAAAAATTCTTCCGAAGGAACAATCGAAGGAATTAAAAGAATGCAGCAATAAAATGACTGGGCTGATAAATAATTTGCGCGACTCGAATGGAATGAACTCCAAGCTGATAAAGAATTCATTGGATTATATCGATTTCTCGGTCAATGTCCTTTCAAACGCCGGATCGTCGGGAGACATATACGGAAAATCCGGACAGTCAAGTGATGCAAAAAAACGCAACTTTTTCGACATGAAATTATAGGAGGCTATATGGGTGTCAGTTTTGCCAGTTACGAAATTGCGCGGTCAGGCCTTTTGGTCAATGAACGTGGACTTTATGTAACCGGCCACAACATTTCTAATGTGAATACTCCAGGCTATGTCAGGCAGCAGGCCATGATCAAAAACGGACCTGTGGAGACGGTACTGACACGGGCTGGCCTTGTGCAGCTCGGTCTTGGCGCTGACATACAGGAGATCAGGCAGATACGCCACTCCTTCCTTGACAATATATACAGGCAGGAAAATACTACGCTGGGATATTGGGAAACCCGCCAGAAAACCTTCAGCGATTTGGAAGCTATAATGGCAGAACCAATGGAATCAGGACTCCAGAATGTATTGAATAATTTCTGGGACTCCTGGCAGGAGCTCTCAAAGGAGCCGGACAGTCTTACAGTCAGAGCTCTTGTAAGTCAAAGAAGCGAAGCACTCGTCCAGCAGATCAATCATATGGGCGCCCAGCTGGACAGGCTCCAGAATGACCTTAATACTGAGATCACTGTTAGAATAGCCGAAGTAAACGATATTACGAGGGAAATTGCAAATCTTAATGTTAAAATATTGAAGTCCGAGGTCTCGGGAGATACTGCCAGCGATTACAGAGATCAGCGAAATACCCTTATAGACAGGCTTTCGAAGCTGGTGAAGGCAAATGTCAATGAAATGCAGGACGGGCAGATAGATATAACACTCGGCGGATATTTTCTCGTTCAAAAAGGTGTCAGTACTGATTTGTATGCCGCAGAGAGAAAGGTCGGAGATAATTTCTTCGTTCCGAAGCTGGCAGGCACAAATATAGAGGTACCGGTAAACAGCGGGATCATAAAGGGGCTGATGGAGTCCAGGGGTGAGGTTTCCGGAGCCATAGGAAGCTATGAGAACGGCACGCCTAATACAAAAGCCGATGTGGTATTTTATGTTGATACAAGTAATCCATCCCACTCAGCAGCCTCGATTGCCGGTCAAATCGCCGCATATACCGATGAACTGCAAAAAAGAGGGATTGACTATAATGTAAGGGTAGTGGAATATTCAGATATAGCTGATTTGAATAGTCAGATCGGTGCTACAGCTTTCAGAACAGGTGCAAACAGGTATGCTGTGCTTTTATCTGATAATGTGCCAGGGGCTGATGAAATGGTCGATCTTAATGCTGCATTGGCAGGAAGCGGATTGGACGTTTCGGTCATAACTGATACACCTGCAGCCTGGGGTGGATTGACAGGGGCTCTGGACGGCAGTACATACAGCCTCACAGATTTTATGGACTCAGGGACATATGGAGAGTTGACGGCGGGGATGGCATTCGATACAGATAAGGACATATCATCGAATAACTCACTGATATCAGACTCGCTTAATATAGTATCCGATATGAAAAAGAGATTGAATGCTCTTATTAATACAATGCTAAGGGAGATCAACTATATTCATAAAAGCGGCATGAATATAAAGGATCCGCCCGGTCACGGAGAGGATATCTTTGTGGTGATAAACAGCGGAAAGCCTCTGGAAATGGGAAATATCAAGCTGAACCCGAACCTGTCCGACCTGTCTAGCCTGGCTGCATCAAAAACCGGGGAAAGCGGAGACAATTCACTTGCTCTTGAAATTGCCAACCTGAGGAATAAATCATTGATCGTTAATAATACTGGTACAGTAAGCATTGACGATTACTATCAGGATATAATACTGCACATGGGCAACAACGGAGCTGATTCTGCGAGGATAACCGAGAGCCAGAGCAAGCTGGTGGAGTCCGCCGATGCCCAGAGGACTTCCATAACGGGAGTTTCCATGGACGAAGAAATGACCAACATGATGAAATACAAATTTGCTTATGATGCAGCATCAAGAGTGCTGAATATAATTGACACGATGATGGAAACCATCGTCAACAAACTTGGATTAGCAGGCAGGTGAGATTAAATGGCTGAGTCCTTTTTCGGTTTGAATGTGGCAGTGCGCGGTCTGTTTTCAGCTCAGCGCAGCCTGGATACGGTAAACCATAACCTTAACAATATAAATACGCCCGGATATTCAAGGCAACAGGCGGTCCAGATAGCATCAAGGCCTATGGCGCTGGCTGACGGCACCGGGATGATGGGCACGGGCTCGGATGTCACAGGCGTAAAAAGAATACGTGATGAATACCTTGACTTCAAATACTGGAGTGAAAACCTGTCATATGGTGAGTGGACAGCAAAGAAGGAAGTGCTTTCTGATCTGGAGGTTACGTTCAACGAACCCTCAGATAGCGGATTTACTACGATAATGAGCGATTTTTTCAACTCCCTGCAGGAGCTTGGGAAGGATCCCAGCAGCGCTGCTGTCAGATCTCTGGTCAAGCAGAGAGGTGTTACGCTGGTCAATTATTTCAATAGTATGGCATCACACCTGGAGGAAATGCAGAAGGATGTCAACTATAGGATACAGACTAAGGTTGAGGAGATCAATTCTTACGCGACGCAGATACAGCAGCTTAACAGGCAGATCTATATTACCGAACTGGACGGAAATACTGCAAATGACATGAGAGATCAGAGAACGCTCCTTGTAGATAAGCTTTCAAAGCTGATCAATATAGATGCAAATGAAGTAGTAGCAGGGTATACGCCTGATGGAAGAGAGGACAGGCATTTCGTCATAACCATCAGCGGAAAGGCGCTGGTAGACCATTTTAGCATCAGCAAGCTTGCGCTGGAACAAAGATCAACCGCAGATAAAGTCAATAAGGAAGATATAGGGAACCTTTATGAGGTAAAATGGGCAGACGGCAACAAGCTGAATATAAAGGGCGGCGAGCTGAGAGGCTATCTGGATGTCAGGGACGGCAACGAGGGATATGTCAATCCGGATAATGGTGCAGTATCCCCAAATTACAAAGGGATACCCTATTATCAGAAGAAGCTGAATGAGTTTGTTCGAACCTTCGCCCGCGCATTCAATGAAGGGTATATTGATGCGGACGGAGACAAGGCATTCGATGCCGGCGAGAACGGGACAGGGCATGCGGCCGGGTATGGCTACAATTCGGCTGTCAATGGAATAAGGTTCTTTACAATGACAGGCGAAAGCAGGCTGCCTGTATCAAGCGCCGATTTCCTCAGCGGTGCGGCAGATCCAAATGACCCTGCTCAGGTATATGACATGTATGAGAAAATCACGGCTAAAAACTTTTCTATCAGCTCCGATATACTAAATGACTATAATCTGATAGCCACATCTGATATAACTGGAGAGGCAGGCAATATCGAGATCCTTAACAAGCTTCTCGGGTTCAGGAAGGACACTGATATGTTTTCAGAGGGTGCTCCCGAGGACTTTATGAAGTCGCTTATTGCCACACTTGGTATAGATGCAGAGCAGGCCGGTAATTACAGCGACAACCAGCAGATCGTGGTCAACCAGATCATAAACAGAAGGCTGTCGGACTCAGGTGTATCTATTGATGAAGAGATGACCAACCTGGTCAAATTCCAGCAGGCTTACAGCGCAGCTGCAAAAATGATACAGACTATGTCGGAGATATACGATACATTGATAAACAAGCTGTTTGTGTAGCGGTTAAACAGATAGGCGCAGATGACGCATAGATTAGGTTGAGGAGGTTCGGATCATGAGAATAACAAATAACATGCTTATCAACAATATGGTCAAATATATAGGAAACAACCTGACAAGAATGGACAAGTACCAGGCACAGCTTGCGTCCGGCAAGAAGATACAGGTTCCGTCCGATGACCCGGTCGTAGCGGCGAGAGCGCTGAAGCTGCGTACGGATGTGGCAGAGATCACCCAATATCAGAGGAATCTGAAGGATGCCCAATCGTGGCTCGAGATAACCGAATCGTCATTGAGCGATATGGGAGATATATTTCAGAGGGTCAGGGAGCTGGTAGTAGGAAGCGATGCAATAGAAAGTCCGGAGGATCTTCAGGCGACCGAACAGGAAATAAAGCAGCTTAAAACACAGCTTATAAATCTGGGAAATTCAACATACGCAGGAAGGAATGTATTTACCGGGTTCAAGACAGATCAGAAGCTGCTGGACGCTGACGGGAATTTTTTAATTGAAGTGAGTAATGACGAAAAGATTCTCTATGAAATAGGGATCGGGGACAGCATCAATATAAATGTGACAGGCGGAGATCTGTTTAATAACGGAGCAAATATCGGCGCCGGAGACGTAGGTAACCCGGGCAAATTTGTTCAGGATATGGATGCGTTGATTACGGCGCTGCACAATGGAGACTATGCAGCTATCAGCAGTCTGGCTCAGAATTTCTCCGACAATCTGGATAATGTGCTCAGGGTCAGGGCTGATGTAGGCGCACGTGTAAACAGACTGGAGCTGACAGCCAACAGGATGCGCAATGATAATACGAATTTTACAAAGCTTATGAGCGATAATGAGAATGTGGACATGACAGATACGATCATGAATCTGAAAAATGAGGAAAACGTCTACAGGGCATCCCTTGCGGGAGGCGCAAGGATAATCATGCCATCGCTGATAGATTTTTTGAGGTAATGGATCCGGCAATTGCTTCGACACTGGATGAATAAATGGATTTAGTGGTTGGCCACGGATGGTGATGATATGGGACTTGAAATAAACAGAGTGCCCGCAAGACTGAATATAGAGACAACGCCATCAAGCTTGTCAATACAGACTCGCAGGGCTAAGCTGGAGCTCAGTCATAAGGAAGCTAAAATAGATGTCCAGACCGAGCTGCCGCGTGTCATAATCGACCAGTATGAATGCTTTGCGACCTCAGGCCTCATGGGTCCAATAGATTTGGCAAGGCAGGCTGCGCAAAGAGCAATACAGCAGTCATTGACTTATGCCAGCAAGGTCGCAGGTGACGGCGACAGCATGGCAGCGATTGAAAACCCCAGCAGTCCGCTGCCATCCATTGTCGAAAGGGATGCATATCCGGAACATGAATTCGGGTTGGACTATATGCCAAAGGCGAGGCCGAAGATAACTGTGACAGGAGGAATCCAGACCAGTGCCCGGAAGAATGCGGAAGGAACAAATAACGGGGTCAGCGGTACATATATACCGGCGGACATGAATATCAGCTATACACCCTCGCAGGTAAAAATAAGTATGGCCCAGTATCCCTCGATTGGTATCAGGTATACCAAGGGCAAATTTGATGCATTTGTCTGATTATTTATTGGAGGAATGAAAAGATGGTATTGCAGACTAAATATTTTGGAGAGCTTGAAATCAAAGAAAGTGATATATATATTTTCCAGCGGGGTATTCCGGGATTTGAAGAGGTCAGGAAATTCATACTGATAGATAATGAGGAAGAGGGCTCTCCGTTCAAGTGGCTCCAGGGAGTTGATGAACCAAAGCCGGCTTTTGTCATCGTAGATCCTTTTGCAGTAAAAAAGGATTATGAGATAAATCTGAAGGATGAGGTTCTTAAAGAATTGGAAATAGAGTCTGCAGGTGATGTATCTGTTTACTGTATAGTAGTTGTACCTGATGATATCAGCAAAATGACTGTCAATCTGCAGGCGCCTCTGGTCCTCAGTAATACATGCCATAAGGGAAGACAGCTTATCCTTGACACGGACAGGTATGGTGTGCGACACTATATATTGGAAGAACTCCAGGGACAGGAGGAAAATAAGAATGCTGGTACTGACGAGAAAAAAGGATCAGTCGATAATAATAAATGACAATATCGAGGTAACCATTCTGGATGTCCAGGGAGATCAGGTCCGTATAGGCATCAATGCTCCGAAGGACATTTCCATTCACAGGAAGGAAGTATTCCTGCAAATATCTGATGAAAACAGGAAAGCAGCATCCATTAACATGAAGATAGATATCAATACGATCCTGAAAAAATAATTATACAAAAGCGCTAAAGCTATCTCCTGATGTATCCGATACATATGTCAGGAGATTATTTTTCTGAGGTTGCAACGCGCGCCGCCGATGAAGGAGAATTTCCAAAGGGAGCCGACCTATCCGGCAAAAAGCCGGGAATGGATTCCCGGTGAGTAATTCAGGGAGGATGATATTATGATTATCAACAACAACATTTCTGCAATCAACACCCGTAACCAACTGTTCAACACAAATGCAGCATCAAGCAAATCAATGGAAAAGCTATCGTCCGGTAAAAGAATAAACCGTGCAGCTGATGACGCAGCCGGCTTATCCATTTCCGAAAAGATGAGAGCTCAGATCAGAGGCTTGAGCCAGGCAGCGAGAAATGCCCAGGACGGTATCTCACTGATACAGACTGCTGAAGGCGCCCTCGACGAAGTCAGCAACATGCTCGTAAGGTTAAAGGAACTGGCTGTTCAGAAGGCAAACGGAACGTACAACAGCGATGACAAGTCAAACCTGAACCTGGAGATGGAGTCTCTTGGAGATGAAATCGACAACATCTTCAAAAACACAAAATTCAATGGATCGACTGTACTTACGTCAGCTGTCACTATAGTCATTTCTGACGACGGTACGACAAACCTCAAGATTGATGCAACTACTACTACCGGAATTTTGAGCCTTGGCAGCGGCTCTAGTGTAACATCTATTGAAACTGCCATTAAGAATGTGAATGAAGCTAGAGCTACATACGGAGCGAAGCAGAACAGACTCGAGTCGACAGTCAGGAATCTCAAGACTACTGCTGAAAACCTGCAGGCTGCGGAGTCGCGTATCAGAGATACAGATATGGCAGACGAAATGTCGACCTTTACAAAGAACAACATCCTGATCCAGGCTGGTACAGCGATGCTGGCACAGGCAAATCAGGCACCCCAGAACGTATTATCGTTGTTGAGGTAAATTGGCTCACATGTATTGATGAGGCTCTGGTCAGCCAGAGTCTCTTTTATACTTTTTCAGTTTATGATATATACCTTAATCCGTTACAAAGGAGCGGATCGTTATGGATGAGAGAATAAGCAGTTTGAAAGATACAGTACTTGAACTGATAATAAATATTATCAATAGGATCGATGATATAAGCAATGAATACAGTGCTACCGGAAATATGGACAACGAAAGGTTAATAAATATTTTTGACGATATGCAGGCACTGGCAGAGGGGATAGACATAATAAAAAAAGCATATCCGGATCTGGATCTGTTGGAATTCCAGGAAAAAGCCGAAATGATGAGAAATGCTTTGGAAGTACAGGATATGATGCTTCTTTTTGATATCTTGAGATTTGAACTCAAAGATCTTTTTTTATACTGGGAACAAAATTTATCAAAATTAAATTAAAATTAATGCTAAAGTATTGACGTGGTACTCCGATATAATATACAGAAGGACAACTTAAGTTCGAAACCTGTAAGGTCAGGCGATCGGGAAAGGACTCCCGATAAATTTTCAAGGAGGATGATAATATGATTATCAACAACAACATTTCTGCAATCAACACCCGTAACCAGCTGTTCAACACAAATGCAGCATCAAGCAAATCGATGGAAAAGCTGTCGTCCGGTAAAAGAATAAACCGTGCAGCAGATGACGCAGCCGGTTTGTCCATTTCCGAAAAAATGAGAGCACAGATCAGAGGCTTGAGCCAGGCAGCGAGAAATGCCCAGGACGGTATCTCACTGATACAGACTGCTGAAGGTGCCCTGGACGAAGTCAGCAATATGCTCGTAAGGCTAAAGGAACTGGCTGTTCAGAAGGCGAACGGAACGTACAACAGCGATGACAAGTCAAACCTGAACCTTGAAATGGAATCTCTTGGAGATGAAATCGACAACATCTTCAAAAACACAAAATTCAATGGATCGACTGTACTTACATCAGCTGTCACTATAGTCATTTCTGACGACGGCACGACAAACCTCAAGATTGATGCAACTACTACTACCGGAATTATGAGCCTTGGCAGCGGCTCTAGTGTAGCATCTATTGAAACTGCCATTAAGAATGTGAATGAAGCTAGAGCTACTTACGGAGCAAAACAGAACAGACTTGAATCAACGGTTAGGAACCTCAAGACTACTGCAGAAAACCTGCAGGCCGCAGAGTCGCGTATCAGAGATACAGATATGGCAGACGAAATGTCGACCTTTACAAAGAACAACATTCTGATCCAGGCAGGTACTGCGATGCTTGCACAGGCTAATCAGACTCCGCAGAATGTGCTTTCACTGCTTAGGTAGAACAGATGATTTGACTGATGAGACCCATAGGAATGGGTCTCTTTAGTATATTTAACCGGAAGGCTATGCGGCAATGAACATATTGGGATCAGCCGCCCTCATCAGCTGAAACGCGTGTCGGTCTGTGCAGGCGGTTATCTATAAACAGCCGTATTATCGGCAAACCGGGAATGGATTCCCGGAGTAAAATTCAAGGAGGATGATAATATGATTATCAACAACAACATTTCTGCGATCAATACCCGTAACCAGCTGTTCAACACAAACGCAGCATCAAGCAAGTCGATGGAAAAGCTGTCATCAGGAAAAAGGATAAACCGTGCTGCAGATGACGCAGCCGGCTTGTCAATTTCCGAAAAAATGAGAGCGCAGATCAGAGGCCTCAATCAGGCTACAAGGAATGCCCAGGACGGTATCTCACTGATACAGACTGCTGAAGGTGCCCTCGACGAAGTCAGCAATATGCTCGTAAGGTTAAAGGAACTGGCTGTTCAGAAGGCGAACGGAACGTACAACAGCGATGACAAGTCAAACCTGAACCTGGAAATGGAGTCTCTTGGAGATGAAATCGACAACATCTTCAAAAATACAAAATTCAATGGATCGACAGTACTTACGTCAGCTGTCACTATAATCATTTCTGACGACGGCACGACAAACCTCAAGATCGATTCAACCGTAACTACCGGCATTTTGAGCCTTGGCAGCGGTTCTAATGTAACATCTATTGAAACTGCCATCGAGAATGTGAATAAGGCAAGAGCTACTTACGGAGCAAAACAGAACAGACTTGAATCAACGGTTAGGAACCTCAAGACTACTGCAGAAAACCTGCAGGCTGCAGAATCGCGTATCAGAGACACGGATATGGCAGAGGAGATGTCAACCTTCACAAAGAACAGTATATTGATACAGGCAGGCACTGCAATGCTTGCACAGGCTAATATGGTACCGCAGAATGTACTGTCACTGCTGAGATAGGCCGCAGACATTCATTAACAAAAAAGGCTCCGTTTTCGGAGCCTTTTTTGTTGGTGTGGATGCCATGAGTATTATACAAATTCTTAATGTGCTCAGATGTTGATGCCGATAAAAGTATTATAGGCAATCTAATTACACAATAATAAGCCGGACGGTAAACATGGAGATGGAACAAAATATGGGACATGAGTTTTTATTAAGCATATGTATGATGGTAAAGGACGAGGAAAAAAATCTCAGACGATGTCTAGATGCAATGAGAAGCATCCTGGATAAGGGAGATACTGAGCTGATCATTGTCGATACGGGTTCAAAGGATGCAACGGCCGACATTGCCCACGAATACACTGACAAGGTGTTCTTTCATCCCTGGAATGATAATTTTTCTGAAATGAGAAATATTACTATTTCATATGCCAAAGGAAGGTATATTCTGATCATAGATGCCGATGAAGTCCTGAATGATGCACTGCTTTTGCATAAATATCTAAGCGATGAAGGGCTGAGCTCATACAATACCTTCATTATAAAAATAAAGAATCTCGATTCATCAGGAGGATATACTGTTCTTCCACAGGAAAGGATCTTCATAAATGACGGATCGTTCAGGTACAGGGGTTCCGTCCACAATCAGCCTGTATTTAAGAAACCCATTGCCAATACAGATATTTACATCACTCACTATGGCTACCTGTTTCATGACAAAGAGCTCAGGGAAAGGAAATTCATCAGGACTGCAGGCATTCTCCAAAAAGAACTGAAAAAGGAGCCTGACAATATTTATTACCGATTCCAGCTTGCACGAAGCTACAGCGCACATCATGATAAGAAGGAAGCGCTTGATGAGATAAGAAAGGCATATCATTTTATATCCAGAGATAAAGAAACCAGAAGGAATCATGCTTACATTTACGGATCATATTGTATTATAAGCGCTGAGAATAATGAATACGAAGAAGCAATAAGGATATGTAAAGAAGGCCTTGAGGTAAAAGAGGAATATCTGGACCTTTATTATGTGATGGCGGCGGCATATGTCACCATCGGCAGAAGGGAAGAGGCGCAGGCTGCATATATAAAATATATAGAATTGGTCAGTCAATATGATAAGCTTTCCATATCTGCCGACCGCGCAGTCGAGATGTGCTATACAGGAGAGAAATATCAGGATGCAGCTAATGCATACCTTGCAAATGCTTTCTACAACAAAGACAGTTATGATGAGTGCTATAAGCATGCAATGCTCATATATGATGAAAATACTAGAGCTATAAACTCTGTAAAAGCATTACTTAAATTAAAGAGATATGACGAAATAAAGTCACTGTATACTGCCAGCCTGAAAAACAAAAACATGCGTGAGAGCATTGAAATGCTGATAGAGGCAGAAATGTCGGGTATGAACGATGAAAACAAGGAGAAGATACAGACGGTTTTCAGTGATGGAGACGGGACTTATTTCATACTGAACAGGATTCGTATATGCGATGGAGACGTGAGGCTGCGGCTGACGACAGAAGCCCTGAAACAGGTAGACTTCTGTGATTTGCCTGATTACTATGCTGATATGCTTATTGATATAGATAAAATTTCACGTCCTATTTTAAGTATATTAAAGAAACTTAGAAAGTCAAAAATCAAACAGTACATCATTAGAATGATTGGAAAAGCCGAAGGACTCGAAAGTTTTTTTGAACAGTACCTGCTTTGTGAAGCCATCCGGGCGGATGATTATAATAGCCTGAAGGTGTATATATGCATTGCGTATGCTGTTCTCTTAAGAAAGGCAGCAGTGGCGAGAGATGCAGGTATAGAACCTTCCGAACTATACCATGGGATATTCCGCCAGTATACGGAGAACGGGCTCAATTATACAAAAACGCTGTACAGCAATGAAAGACTCAGATTATACTACAGTACTCTTGAAGATCAGGAGGATACGTTTTTTATTTCTTTGAACTACGCTGAAGAATCATGTGCCAGGGGGGATCAAAGAGCCGGCATCAGGTACTTCAGGGAAGCGGCAAGAGCCAATGCTTACCTTGCATGCTATATGAAGAAATACAAGGATGTGCTTTTTAAGGATACAGAAGAACTCAGTGATGAGGTGGAGAATGATGGATAATACCGATTTGAGGGAAAAAATCAAATCAGTAAAAGCTAAAATCGAGAAGCTGATAGAACAAGGAAGCATAGATGAGGCCAGGGCCGCTCTGGAAACGTTCGAGGAGAAGATGCCGGGAGATCGGGATATATGTTCCATGCGTGCGGTCATACACATAGTGGAGGGAGATATCGACAAGGCTGAAGCTATACTTCTGGATGGACTGAAGAATGATTCGATACACTTTGATCTACTATACAATATGGCATATATATATGAGCTGAGAGGGCAGCTTCAGCAAGCAGCTGATTTTTACTGTAAGGCGGGTACTGCGGTGACGGATGCATCTCAGAAAAGCAGTGTTGACGATGCTATTACTCGTTTGAAGCTCTCTGACAGCAGCATACAAGTGATTGAAAAAGACAGGATCGTATTTTTTGTTAAGGCTGGCATGGACAGTTTTCTAGGAGACATTATACAGGGATTGTCTGACGATTACTTTGTGCGCAAAATAGTCGTCAGTGATTTCAAGCAGATAGATGAAGGCATGGAGTGGGCTGATGTCTGCTGGTTCGAATGGTGCGATGAGCTGATAGGATATGGGAGCAGGCTGCCATTGGCTGCACAAAAAAAAATAATCTGTAGGATACATGGGTATGAAGTATATTCAGATATGATCAAGAATGTAATGTGGGAAAATGTTGATCAGCTGATTATTGTCGCTCCACATATTAAAAGAATATTTGAAGCTAAGATACAGGAGATATTTAACGGAAAAATTAAAACGGATTTAGTTTTTTGCGGCATTAATATAGAAAAATACCCTCTTATGATTAAGAACGAAGGATTTAATCTGGGTTATTTGGGCTATATAAATTTTAAAAAGAACATACCATTGACACTTGATATATTTAGGAAGCTGCATGATTCCGATAATCGATACAAGCTATATATTGCCGGATTATTTCAAGAAGAGAGAACTTTGTCATACTTCAATTATTTTATTAATGAGCATGGTCTTAGCGATTCGGTATTTTTTGACGGATGGGTTGAGCATGAGCAAAAACTATTGTGGCTGAAAAAGATCGATTATATGGTCATATCAAGTATTGATGAGGGATTATGTTTTGCTGCAGCAGAGGCAATGTGCAGTGGAATAAAGCCTGTGCTCCATAATTGTGAAGGCATTAAGGATCACTATGACCCTTCGTACATTTTTAGTACTGTTGACCAGGCAGTTGCGATGATAACCTCAAATCAATATGATTCAACCGAATACCGTAAATTTATTGAAAATAACTTTTCACTCGAAAAAGAAGTTAGTCAGATAAAGTCTTTGATTTACGATTTACTGTATTTTAAAAGGCTTGTTAAAAAAGTTTAGAACCTAATAAATAGCAGTGAAAAAATAAATGAACTTGTTTCATCTGACTTAACTATACTGATATGCTTCTTCCTTTTCTCAGCAACAAAGTATATTATAGTGCTGATAATTCTGTTGATCAGTCGATGAAACCTCTGATTAGTCCTGCTGTGTATTCAAGGCCTTTCTGGCTTACCTCCGGATAGATCGGCAATGCCAGCACATTTAGTGCCGCTTCTTCTGCCGCCGGGAAATCTTCATTTCTATACCCAAGATAGGCAAAGCATTCCTGAAGGTGCATTGGTACAGGGTAATATATCTCCGTGCTGACACCGTTATCAGAAAGGTATGCTTTTAATTTATCACGGTTTTGTGTTCTGATACAGTATTGATTGTATATATGCCTGTAGCCAGGTAATGCTTTCGGTGTTGCGACAATAGTATCATCAATGTCGCCCAGAATATGATCGTATACCTGGGCATTTTTTTGCCTCTTTTCTGTCCAGGTGTCGAGGTATTTTAGCTTGACAAGCAGTACGGCGGCTTGGATCTCATCGAGCCTGAAGTTGCCGCCAATCATGCTGTGATAGTATTTTGGGCTGGAACCGTGTGCTCTGAGGATTTTCATCCTTTTATAAAGTGTCTCATCATTTGTGACCACCATTCCGCCGTCGCCTATCCCGCCCAGATTTTTTGACGGGAAGAAAGAAAAGCAGCCTATGTCGCCTATACTACCGGCTCGATGTGTCCTGCCGCTGTACGGGCATTCAGAGCCTATTGCCTGAGCGGCATCTTCGATGATTTTCAGCCCATATTTGCGGCATATGGGGACGATCCTTTCCATATCGGCCATTTGTCCGAATAGATGGACCGGAATTACAGCCTTTATATGGGACAGTTCTTCCTCTGAAAGGCTGATAAGCAGGTTTTCCAGTGCTTCAGGACTTATGTTGAAGGTTTCCGGGTCTATATCAACAAAGACAGGTGTTGCGCCAAGTCTTGCTATACAGCCTGCTGTGGCAAAGAATGTAAAGGTTGTTGTTATTACAGAGTCGCCATGCCCTACGTCAAAAGCCATTAATGCCAGCAGCAATGCATCGGTTCCCGATGAAACTCCCAAAGCGTATTTGCATTGGCTGTATGCTGCTATTTGTGATTCGAGCTCTGATACCTTGGGACCTAAGATAAAATGCTGTGATTCCAGTACTTCGTCCACAGCGGATTTTATCTCATCCTTTATTTCACAATATTGTGCCTTAAGATCTAAAAGAGGAACCTTCATTTTTTACCTCCGGCAATTATATGTTAGCATGGCGCCAGTTGCTGAAAGATATACCGATCGCTTTATTCCTTGCTTTCACGGACAATGGCATATTCTATAATATATTTACAGCCACATTCCTTACAAACACTGCAATTACTGTCACCTGGGAAATGAAGCTTTGCGCCGCACTTACAGACCCATCCGGCCTGCCTTGCGGGATTGCCTACGACCAGTGCAAAGTCCGGCACATCTTTTGTTACTACTGCGCCCGCACCGACAAATGCATATCTGCCGATATCGTGCCCACATATTATTGTCGCATTGGCTCCGATACTGGCACCTGTTTTGACTACGGTCCTTCTATATTCATGCTTCCTGCTGATATGGCTCCTTGGGTTGATAACGTTTGTGAAAACAACAGAAGGACCTATGAAGACATCATCTTCGCAAATGACACCGGTATAGACGGAAACGTTGTTTTGTATCTTCACATTGTCGCCTATAACGACCTCGGGCGATATGACCACATTCTGCCCGATACTGCAGTTGCAGCCGATCCTGCAGCCGCTCATTATATGTGAAAAGTGCCAGATTTTTGTCCCGGCGCCTATTTCGCAGGGCTCATCGATATAACTTGAATCATGTAAAAAATAATCCTTCATCATTAACCTGCTTTCTTGGTAATGGGGACATTCCTGGAAAGCTGTATGGTTGCACTCCTCTGCAGGAGGTTTTCCTTTATGGCTGAGGAATGTCACCTTGGGTATTTCTGTTTAACATTTTGCAATCTAATAGTCAACTGATCGAGGAATGTCATGCATTTCAGTATTCCAGCGGGAGCGGGATGCTCCTGCTCTCGCGTGCGGACTTGTATATGCCCAGTATAAGCTCCAGCGATTTGCGGCCTTCGCGGCCGTCGGTGTCAGGCTCAGCTTTACCCTTGAGCGTATCGATAACATTTTTATAGTAGCCTGTGTGGCCAAAGCCGTATACATTCGGGGGATTGTACGCGCTGTTTTCAACGAGCTTGTCGTCATCATCATAGTCGCGGAACTCCCAGTGCTCAATTTTATTGACTGCTATGCCGCCAACTCTGACCGTGCCATATTCGCCTATTATTGTCAGCGAGCCCTCAAGATTTTTAGGGTATGTCAGCATTGTTACATTAATTGAACCGAATGCTCCGTTTCTGAACCTGATGCTTGCAACGCCTGAGTCCTCTGTCTCAATTTTCCTTGCGAGGGTGCCTGTGAAGGCCGAAACGCTTTCGACAGGTCCGATGAGCCACTCGATCATATCCACATAATGACTGGCCTGGTTCATAAATGCGCCGCCGTCGAACTCCCACGTACCGCGCCACTTTGCCTCATCGTAGTAGGATTGGGGCCTGGACCAGAGGACATTTACTATAGCCATATATATTCGCCCGAAACGACCCTTGTCTATAGCACGTTTCACCAGTTGAAGAGTTGAGTTGAGCCGGTTCTGTTTGACTACAAAAAGCTGGACACCATTTTCATCACAGGCGGTAATCAGATCATCCGCTTTCTTAAGGCTGGTAGCCATCGGCTTTTCAGTGACTACGTGAAGTTTTCTTCTGGCTGCCGCAATGCCGTGTGCAGGATGAAGGCCGCTGGGCGTGCATATGGACACAGCGTCCAGATCGCCTCTGCCGAGCATTTCGTCCAGGCTGGTGTAATAATCAATGCCACACTCTTGCCCTGTGCTGCGCGCTTTGTCTATATCAATGTCACATACGGCCGTAAGCCGTGCATCCTTTTGCAGCTTAGCAAGGGCGTCTATATGGTTTTTCGATATTCTGCCGCAGCCTATCAGGCCAAAATTTATTATGTCCTTCATCGTCAGGGTCACCTCTTTTGTATTAATACATACGTCCATAACCGTTGTGCATTTTTGCCGGGGTGTGATACAGGAATAGGTTTAGAGCCCCGCTATAACTTTGTTATCGGCAATATCAGATTATCAGTTTATGCTCTTATTCGCAAAATACACTGTGGAGCAAAGCTCAAAAAAAGTCGATATATAGAACAAGTAAATTTAAGGCGGCGGTTATATGAAGAAAGAATTACTTGAAAAAATAATGAACAAAACAGCTGTGGTCGGTGTGGTGGGCCTGGGATATGTAGGTCTGCCGCTGGCTGTAGAGAAGGCAAAGGCCGGATACCATGTTATCGGCTTTGATATACAGGAACAGAAGGTAAGAATGGTCAATGAAGGTACGAACTATATAGGAGATATTGTTCCGGCCGACCTTAAAAATATTGTGATGTGCGGCAGGCTGAGAGCCACCAATGATTACAGCTTTATTCGGGATGTGGACTGCGTCGCGATCTGTGTACCGACGCCGCTTGATCAATATTATCAGCCTGATATTTCATATGTGGTGAATTCTGCGAAGGAAATAGCAAAATATCTGCACAAGGGGATGCTGGTTGTCCTCGAGAGTACAACCTACCCGGGCACTACCGAGGAGATAGTGATGCCGATTCTGGAATCGTCCGGACTTAAGTGCGGCAGCGACTTTTATCTCGCATTCTCTCCCGAGCGCGTTGATCCGGGCAATAAATTATATAAAACAAAAAACACCCCCAAGGTGGTCGGCGGAGTTACGCCTGACTGTACGGAAGTGGCTGCAGCTTTATATAACAGCGTGCTTGACAGTGAGGTGTTTAGGGCATCATCGCCAAAGGTGGCGGAAATGGAAAAGATCCTTGAGAATACATTCAGGAATGTAAATATCGCCCTTGCCAATGAAATGGCAATTATATGTGAGAAGATGGGCATCGACGTATGGGAGGTCATTGAGGCTGCCAAGACAAAGCCTTATGGATTTATGCCTTTCTACCCGGGACCGGGTGTGGGCGGCCACTGTATTGCAGTGGATCCGTTTTATCTCACATGGAAAGCAAGAGAATATGGTTATCATACAAGGCTTATAGAGATTGCCGGTGAGATCAATAATTTTATGCCTGAGTTCGTGCTTGAAAGATCCATGAAAATACTGAACCGCTTTGGAAAACCGCTGAAGGGTTCAAAAATACTGGTGCTGGGCGCCGCTTACAAGCAGGATATCGATGACGTAAGAGAATCACCGGCCCTTGAGGTAATGCACCTTCTTGCGGCTAATGGTGCGGATATTTGCTATAATGATCCTTTTGTGCCGGAATTCTGCTTCAAAGGCCTGACATATGAGTCCAGGGAGTTGACGGCAGAGCTTTTGGAGAATTCGGATCTGACTGTAATCACAACGATGCACAGCCTTTATGATTATTCATTTATAAACAAGCACAGTAATTTTATATTTGACACGAAAAATGCGATGAAAAACATCATTGACAGATTAAAAATCGAGACGCTGTAGCATTTGTTAATTTGCTATGGTTTTGTCGATAAGCACTTGCGTAGCGTTGGTCAACCGAACCCATTATGGAAGATATATATAAATATTGCTATAAATAAAAGCTGCTATGAATCCGATATATATTAAGGAAAGATATAGCTACTTACTTATTCATGGAGGGATTGATATGAGAATTTCAGGCATGGATGCCATGATCAACAGCATACAGCAGGCCACTGACTCACGGGGAAGGGACGTCGAAGCTATCCCTGTTTCACCAAAGCTCCCACCCCAGGAAAACATGGGCAGGCAAAGCGCTGACGCACAAGACTACCCTGTTACCGAGAAAGTAGTATCCGAGGCGGTGGATAGAGTAAACAAGGCAGTTGATGGAAGCAACAGGCGGTTTGTGTATTCCGTACATGAGAAAACAAATGAGATAATGATAAAGGTAATTGATGAGAGAACAAAAGAAGTCATTAGAGAGATACCACCGAAGAAGATATTGGATATGGTGGCAAATATGCTTGAAATGGCAGGCTTGTTAGTGGATGAGAGAAGGTGAATTATAAATGAGTTACATTAGTAATACATATAACAGTGTCACAAGGATGACCGGCTTATCCGGACTCGATGTTGACAGTTTGGTCAGCCAGCTGATGCTGGTAGAAAAGACAAAGGTCAATTCGATTTCACAGAGCAGACAGGTGCTGCTTTGGAAGCAGGAACAGTACAGGGAGATAACAAGTGCGCTCCAGAGTCTGAATAACGAGTATTTCAACGCATTGAAGCCGGCAAGCGACATGCGTAATTCGTCAATCTACAATGCATATGCAATGAAATATAATGGCCTTGATACCAATTCATATTTCACTGCATCAGCCGGTTCAGGAGCCAAGGCTGGCAGCTACACGATCTCCAACATAGTAACGGCTGCAACAGCAAAAATTTATGGCTCTGCAGCAGCGGGCAGTCTTAGGAGCGAAGCGCTGACTTCCGTAGGAATAAGTGCAATAAGCAGTGCAAACGGCAATAACAAATTTTCTGTTGAGTTTAACGGAGCAGTGAAGGAGATCACTCTATCGGATGGCCTGACAAACATCAATCAGCTGTCATCCGAGCTGCAGGACAAGCTGAATGCAGAGTTTGGCAACGGGAAGATAACAGTCGGGGTCGATGGGAACAGCCTTACGTTTGCTACAGGCAATACTAATACACTCAAATTCTCCAGTGTCATGAACACGGGAAACAGTGCGATATTTGGTGCTGATCTGACCAATGGCTTTACAGCTTCCGGACAGAACAACAGATTCAAAGTAACACTGGGAAACGAAACAAAGGAATTTGCTTTACCGGCTGGTTCGACTTATGCTGATGCTGATGCCGTGGCTGCTGCGATACAAAGTATGGTCGATAATGAAGTAAGCGGCTTTGGTCCGGATAAGGTAAAAGTAAGAGCAGAAAACAACAAGATTATAGTGGAAAGCGTCGACACCTCCAAGTCAGTATCTGTATCTGGGGCAGAGAATGGCGGTCTTGCCGCTATCGGCATGTACAACGGAAACAGATCCAATAAAATAAACCTTAATGCCAAGCTATATGACATAAGAGACAGTTTTACATCCCCGCTTTCAGTCAACGGCAGTGAGAACGACATCAGCTTCACGATAAACAACAAAACTTTCAGCTTCAACTCCAGGAAGACCTCAATGAATGATATCATGGCAGCGGTCAACGGAGATACTGAGGTCGGCGTCAAGATGAGCTATGACAGTCTCAACAACAAGTTTATCCTGGAGACCAGGAAAATGGGAGTGACTGCAACAATATCATCAAGTGATGCGACAGGCGGACTTTTGGGATCATTGTCCCTTACTGCTGCTAATTTAACTGGAAGAGATGCAAGCATCACCTATAATGACGGTATCAATGGTGATCAGACGATAGAGCGTTCATCAAACAGCTTCACTGTCAACGGGATAAGCTTTAACCTGATAAAGGACAACGAAGGGCCCATCGAGCTTTCCGTCAACTCAGATCCCACCAAAGCAGTTGAGCTGATCAAGGGCTTTGTTGACAAGTACAATGAAGTACTTGATAAAATCAACTCAAAGCTTTCGGAAAAAAGAGAATATAGCTATTCTCCGCTGACTGACGATCAGAAAAGTGCCATGACTGAGGAGGAGATCAAGCAGTGGGAGGAAAAGGCAAAAGCCGGACTGCTTAGCAATGACAGCATCCTCCGTTCTATTGCAACAGGCCTGCGCAATGCAGTTTTGGAAAGCGTTACAGGGACAGGTCTGACACTTTCTTCAATCGGAATAAAGTCCAATAGCTGGGTGGACAAGGGCAAGCTTTATGTCGACGAGGAAAAATTAAAGAATGCTCTCGCCGAGAATCCGGATGAAGTATTCAGCCTGTTTACAAAACAATCTGATGTACTCTACAATAATGCAGTAACCAGTGCATCCTCCAGAAGTGAAAGGTTTTCGGAGTCCGGCCTCATATACAGGATATCTGACGTGATCCAGGACAATATCCGTACGACAACGATAGGCGGGAACAGAGGCGCTCTGCTGGAAAAGGCCGGTATGACAGGGGACAGATCCTCGTTCAGCAATATGCTTTATAGCCAGATTTCCGATTACGATGACAGGATAGCCAAATTGAATGATGAACTGATCATTAAGGAAAACAACTACTATTTACAGTTTTCACAACTGGAGACACTGATAAACAGTATGAACACTCAAAGCACATGGCTGTCTCAGCAATTTGCGTCCTAGTGCCTCAAATGCTGTAAATACACGGTAAACAGAGATACTGTACTGGTAAAATAACCATCAAAAGGAGCGAATATGGTTACTTCAAAGTATGATACTTATAAGCAGAGTTCAATTTACACCGCCAGTCCCGAGGAATTGACGCTAATGCTTTACAATGGACTGATCAAATTCATCATGCTGTCACAGAAGGCTATCGAGGATAAGGATATACAGAAAGCACATGAGAGCATAATAAGAGCGGAGGATATCCTGATGGAGTTCAAGGCGACGCTTGATATGCAGTATGAGCTGTCCAACGGTCTGGCGCTTTTATATGACTACATGCTCGATAGATTATTTGAGGCTAATATAAAAAAGGACACTGAGATACTTGCAGAGGTCCTGCATTTTGCAAAGGATCTCCGGGACACTTGGGCACAGGCAATGAAGATAGCAAAGCAGCAGGGAAGAAAGCCTATGGCCATCGCGGAATAGGATAGAAGACCCAGGAGGAAAAAGCCTGAAAAAGCATAGCGGTCCTTGTAGGCTGTGATTGATACAATGGCTGCGTTAACGAAAAGCAAAAGGGACAAGACGGGAGAACTATGAGTAAAGGCAGTGAAATACAATTTGACAGGATGACCGAGCTCCTGGACAGAAAAAAGCAGCTTCTTGGAGATATACTTGATTTGACAGAGGCGCAGACCGATGTCATAGCAGCAGGAACTCTCGACAAGCTGAAGCTGCTGATAGATGAAAAACAGCTGAAGATAAATGAAATAGACAAGCTTGACGCCGACTTTACCATATACTTTGAAAGCCTTAAATTAGCCTTTGGTATAAATAAGCTCAGTGAGCTGGATGTATATGCAGATCCCCGGGCTAAGCGGCTCAAGCAGCTAACAACAGAAGTGGTCGATCTCGTTGGCAGAATCAGCGAGGTAGAGAAGATCAACAGCGAGAAAAGTAAAAAATTGCTCAATGAGCTGGGTTCACAAATCAAATTGGTGAACCATGGTAAAAAGATCAATAATGCATACAGTAAACCACCGGCGGACACTTCATCATCCTATTTCCTCGATAAAAAGAAGTAGCCTGACATATGGCTGCAAACAGCAGGCAAAAAAGCAAACCCGGCGATACTAATATATCTTCCGGGTGTTTTGTTGTTTACAGTGTATATGGATATGCAAATATGATGAATTCTTATTCTAATTCTCAGGGTATACCTTCTCAAGAAATTCGAATATTCTCTCCATATATTCTTCCTTATCGTTCATATATGCGATGGCGTGCCCCTCATCCTCCGTCTGCCAAAATTCCGCACCGGATGGATTGAGGCCGGAATACTTCTGGTACAGCTCTATCGAATTGATTATAGGGATAAACTCATCATTGCGGCTGTGTATGAGCATAAGATGCGGAGTATTTTCGGCAGTTATGGCATTTACAGGACTGGCTTCCTCTGCCCTGATGCCTCCGGCTACATTTATCGCAAGGGCTGTTGTTCTGTTGAAGGGGAATGAAGGCAAGTTGGTCCACTTATCCAGATCGCTGTTCAAATATGTCTTCAGGTCCGAATAAGGGCTGTCGGCAATAACAGCATCCACCAGAGCCGACCCGCTTGCCGAGGTGCTTTCGGCAGCTGCCAGGATCGAAGCGGATGCGCCTGTCGAAAAGCCTATCAGCGTGATATGCTTTGACCCCTGATTCCGGATGTATTTTATGGCCGCCTTGACATCTTCCTTTTCATTATATCCGAAGGTACAGTCCTTGCCGCCGGATTCGCCGGAGTTTCTGAGATCGAAGGTCAATACGTTATAGCCGTTGTTCAGAAATTCTTTTATCATATCAACAGTTTCAACTCCGAACTCAAGCCTGTTATTCCCATATGAGTGTACAAGGATAACCGCTTTATCGCTGCGCTTTGCTTCAAACAGCCAGCCCTTCAGAAGGATCGTGCTGTCGGTGCCCCTGAAGGTTATGTCTCTGTATTCCGGAACTATGTTGGATGAAAAAGCATCGACCGGCTTTTTGTCCGGGTGCAGAAGACCCCAGCTTTTATAGACTGAAAGTATGACCGTGGTTACCATGAGTATAAACAACAGCACTATGACAGGCACTATTATGTATCTTGCCCGGCGTACCTTCCTGGCCGCAAATGTGACTCCGTTTATCCTCATTATCCGATACCTCCAATCTTTTTGCCGTCTTATTGACATGTATCATAATTAACACTATTATATTTTTTATTATACGCGTTGTAAAGGTAAAGTAAAAGTTGGGGGCAGGCGGACGCGATGCCGGCGGAGACTTTATTATGAATTGTGATATTTGTCCGAGAAAATGTAATATTGACAGAGCGAAAACGAGGGGATTCTGCGGTATGAGCGAGGCTCCGGTCGTTTCACGTGCTTTTTTGCATATGTGGGAGGAACCCTGTATCAGCGGAAAGAGAGGTTCGGGTACCGTATTTTTCTCCGGCTGCAGCCTCAAATGCATCTACTGCCAGAACTATGAAATAAGCCACAAAGGCAGAGGCAGGGAAGTGACCGTAAGTGAGCTGGCTGATATTTTCCTGTCGTTGAGAGACAAAGGCGCCCATAATATCAATCTTGTGACTCCGACCCACTTTGTCCCGGTCATAAGAGAAGCGTTGAGCCTGGCAAAGGAGAATACCGATACTGTCGCCGCCATGACAGCTAACTGCCGTCCTCTCGATATTCCTGTTGTGTACAATACAAATGCCTACGACAGTGTAGAACAGCTTCGCTCTCTCGAGGAATTGGTTGACATCTACCTGCCGGATATGAAGTATATCAGCTCCGACCTGTCAAAGGAGTACTCCGGAGCACCGGATTATTTTGAGAAGGCGTCTGCTGCGATAATGGAGATGTTCAGACAAAAGGGCTCACCTGAGTTTGACTCCGAAGGTATGATGCAGAAAGGTGTCATAATAAGGCATCTGGTACTTCCGGGTCATACCGCTGAAACATTGAAAGTGCTTGAGTGGATCGCAGCCAACCTGTCGAATGATGTATACGTCAGTCTGATGAGCCAGTATACCCCATGCTATCTTGCCAAGGAGCATAGTGTAATAGGAAGGCGTATAACCAGGTATGAATATGATAAGGTCGTCAGTAAATTCGTGAAGCTTGGCTTAAATGGCTTTGTCCAGGAACGGGAATCAGCGTCCGAGGAATACATACCGGATTTTGATGATTCTGAAATTATTTCCCGCAATTTGTAATTTAATAGTATCTCATTTTCTGCATATTACCTGCACTTGCCGAATCTTTTTACATTAAAAAAGAAAAATTTAACAAAAAAGTATGGAAAAAGCATTTATATTGTGATAGAATCAGTCACATCTTAGTAGATGTTAAAATTTGTAATATAAGCAAAATGATAACAAGCTAATTAGATGACTGATACACAACTATATTACCTGATTTGTGAGGGTTCAGCATGAAAGCAGGAGATTTTTTCAACGAAAGATATATAGTGGAGGGTGTACTGGGCAAGGGCGGAATGGGTACGGTATATCTGGCCAGAAATATCAATACGGATACATATTGGGCGATCAAGGAAATCAATATTAAAGCGGATACGCAGATCAATCTTGCAGCTGAGCCAAATCTGCTTAAAAAGCTGGATCATCCGGCACTGCCAAGACTCTTTGATATTATTGAGCAGGATGGCTTTCTTTATATGATATCAGATTACATAGACGGTGTTTCTCTTGACAAAAAGCTTGATGAAGAAGGCAGATTTGATGAAGAAATTGTTGTCGACTGGGCCATTCAACTTTGCTTGGCCTTGGACTATCTGCATTCATTAAAGCCCAACCCCATTATTTACAGAGACATTAAGCCTTCAAATATTATGTTGACCGATAGAGGAAGTCTCAAGCTGATAGATTTCGGTACTGCCCGTGAATATAAGCCCCAGTCTGATGCAGACACCGTATATATTGGAACTAGGGGGTATGCGGCTCCCGAACAGTTTGGGACAGGTCAGACCAGTGCTGTTTCAGATATTTACAGTCTGGGTATTACTCTTCATCATCTACTGACCGGAAAGAGTCCGGTCGAGGCGCCATTAAGGCTAATGCCCATAAGATACTATAATCAGCAGCTATCGTCCGATTTGGAGGCGATCATCAGCAAGTGCACCTGTGAGGCAATGGATAGGCGTTATCAGAGTGTTGTGGAGCTGATGGAGGATCTGCTGATATTGCAGGAGGAGCAGTGTACTAACAGGAGCAAATACTTTTCTATGGAAGCTGGCGGCATCAGCAGTGCCATGGGTGCGAAAGACAGGGAGCAGACTCCGGGAACTCCGGCTATTGATGATGAGTTGGAATCAAATCGCCGTCCGCATATGCACATACAAAAAAAACAGCAGAAAGGTAATAAAAGCGGGCGCGGAGGAATGAGAGCCATTGCCGGTGAAAAAGGGCAGGTAAGGGCTCAGAGCTTCAAAAGGCTGGTCATAACTGTATGGGACAACGCTGAATTTGCCTGTGAGCTCGCTTATACAGCTGCCAGATACACTGGAAGCGAGGTGCTTCTGGCGGATTTGGACCTGCTGGCGCCAAAAGCAGATCTGATCCTCAATACAGCTAAGTATCCGGTCAGGTCAAATGAATCCAGCCAATTGGGCCACTCCGGGCTTGATATTGTCATGGATGCAGTCACAAGGGGTGTTCTGACCTCTGCGATACTCAAGCAGGCAGCCATTGTTAAAAACGATATGAAAAACCTTTACATCATCACGGGCAACTATAGGCTTGATAATTTTGAATACTACAGTGAAGAAAGCGTACCGCAGATTATTGAAAAATGCTACCGCGGCTTTGACATCACAATATTGCTTGTAAACCGTTTCATATATGACGCATTTACTTTATCTGCATTGTTGAGATCGGATATAAATATTGCGGCTGTCAGGGGAGACATCTCCAGCTTGCGTGAATTTAACACATATATAGCTTTTTTAAAAGAAAAGCAGCGCCTGCCCCCGGAGAATACCAAATTTGTTCTCTTTGAGCACGATAAGTCGTGTGATATGGGAGAGGCAGAGGTAAGACAGGCAACGCAGGACAACCTGCTTGGATGTGTTTCATACAGCAGGAAGCGTTCGCTGTACAGAAATATTAAGAGAGTATATGTATCCAATATGGAAAAGGAAATATTGAGCGAATATTACTGCATACATGAGAAACTTGGATTGGTACCCGCAGTGACACTGCTTCAGAAGCTGCTGCGGTTATCAGCGGATATATTCACCGGCTCCAGACATGAGAAGGATAGTTACCGGGAGGTTTAGAATAATGCCTGTAGTTAAATCCCATCACAAATTGTTTTATGAAAATCACAATGCTGCAGCAAAGGACATGAGAGATATGAATATAATCATATCCAGTATCACCAATGATATTCTCAGGGAGTGTCCTGCCCTTGTGGCTGATGTGTCTGCCGGCCGCATCCAAAGGAGTGTCCTCGAAACTGCCGTTATAAAGGATATTGATACCCACAGGTATCATTTCGGCCTTGACAGGGATGAGCTGATAAGAAAGGTGTTTGATTTCATGTTCGGATATGGTGAATTGCAGCCATATATAGATGAAGAAGAGATAACAGACATTGACGGCACATTTTACAACCAGTTCGTCATAAAGCGGCATGGAGTCCGAAGCAAGATACCTGTGAATTTTGGAAGCGAGAGAATTTTCGACACATACTGCAAGCTAGTTGCCGTACGCAACGGTGGAATACTTAATGAAAATGACAGCCACTGCAGGGTTACTGATGAAAAAAACAGGCTCAGGATCAATGTATCAATCAAGCCGAGAAATATTTCTAGCCCGGCTATAAGCATCAGGAAGCACAGAAAGGATAGCTACACGCTGACGGATCTGCAAAAGCTCGGCATGCTGGATGCCATGCTTGTAGCGTTACTTCAACAACTGGCAAAAAGCGATGCCTCAGTCTTATTCTGTGGTAAAGGGGCAGCAGGCAAGACTACTCTCATGCGTGCCTTTATAAATATTCTGCCTGAGATGGAAAGAGTGCTTATAGTCGAGTCTGACGCGGAGGTATATCCCGACAAGCCGTATTGTATAGAACAGCGTGTAAAAAAACAAAGTGACGGTGGAAGGCCGGTCACGCTGAAGGATCTGGTACGGGACGGCCTGACTATGAGCCTTGATACGTACTGTGTAGGGGAGATAACCGGCGATGAGGCATGGGAATTTGTAAAGGCTTCCTTTTCAGGACACAGAGGCATTGCTACCACTCATTCGGAAAGCGCGGGAGATGCATTCGGCAGATTGTTGACCCTCAGTAAAGGTGCGAATATCGGGGAGAGTGAAAAGACTATCAAGGAAATGCTTGGAAGAAGCATTAATATAATTTTTTACCTGAAGGAGTTCCGGGTGGTGGAGGTTCTTGAGGTGTGTGGGTACAACAGCACAGAGGACACCTTTGTTTACAACAGACTTTATCGTGCCAACGAGGGGTGATATCAGGTGAATATTCGGGGTCTATCTGTTGATAACAGCAAATTAATTATTATATCAGTACTGCTCCTGGCTGCGAATGTTGTGCTTGCTGCGGCGGTTGCCAGAAATCCTGTTCTTGCCGGTATATTTACGGGACTGAAAAATCGGCTTGTTCAAAAATTAACAAGGCCGGCCAGGTTTACTGGCCAAAGACCAGGGAGAGCATCGCGGGGCGGCAGCGGGGCGGGTCTTGATGAAGGTATTGGATCAGGGCTTTATGCCAGTGGCGCATTAATTTCCTATAAGGATATGAATCTGCTGGAACGCATAGAATTATTGTATATTGAGAAGTCAAATATCAGGCATTACCTGCCTTTTATGAATGTTTACATACTTATTCTAACAATCATATTGATATTTATTGCCGTATACCGGCCCGTTTACAGTTTGCTTCAATTTGTGCCTTCATCTGCAGTTATAAGCGGAATAATCTCAATTTCGCCTTTGTTCGCACTGGAACTGCTTTCAAGATATAATGCGGAGACAATCAGAAGGAAGTTGTCGGAGTATATTTCAGTTCTCAGCAGATGGTGCGCTGTAAAGGAAGATATTATCTATGCCTTTGAAAAATCTCTTATCTCAAACATAGGAGAGCCTCTGCATACCTTTATAAGGGATATGGTCATACAGGTGAACAGGGGTATGGAGCCTTGGGATGCCCTGGACATACTGCAGATGAAGGTGGATGATCCCCAGTTCAGGGATTTCATAATCAATATAAAGCTCAGTATCAGACACCGGGGTGACATAATAAAGCTGCTGTCAAATCTAGAAAACCAGTTTTACAAGATTGACGAGGAATACAACAGACGCAGAATATCGACGTACAAGGACAGGCTGCTGATTTATATCATAATGTTTGCAGTGCTGGGTATAGCGTACTTTTTCATAAAGCTGTCCCCACAGGTCAGCAGCTTCTATCTGGATACTGTGACCGGCAAGCTGCTGCTGATGGCTTTCAGCGGCATGTATGCATTCGGGTTTTATCTTACAGCGGGGATTACCAGGTTCAGGAGCCAGGGGTGATAATATGGAGTATTTAGCTTTGCTTTACAGGAACAATAGCATTATGTTTATAGTATTGGGTATTGTTAATGTGATTCTGGGGCTTTTTCTTTCAAGGAAATTGTCCATATCAGGTTCCAAACGTGTGGTTGAAGCCCTTGGGACCAGGAATCCAGGCATATCGGTATATAAGCGTTGTTCCATGCTAGTTGGTCAGGGCCTGGCTGCATGTGAAAAAAAGTTTGAAAAAGGCAGATTGTATGACCAAGCCCGTACAAAGATGAAACAAGCGGGGTATAGAGGCGAATTTGTGCCTGTTGTTTATATGTTTGTGAAGTATGTGTTTTCAGGCGCGGTGTTTGCAGGTGCTTTCTTCATTAATTATCCCGACCTGATAAGGCCTGCGGCATCAATCATACTTATAAACTCGATCCTGGAAGCTGTGATAGCTTGGAATAAACGCAGCGTGAACCTCAGATTCCAAAAACATATATACAAGATCTACAAATACCTGCACAATCAGATTTCTTCAGGTGTAAAGCCAACTGATGCCGTAAGGACGGTATATGAGGTGACCGATGACAGGGAATTGAGGGGAATACTTACCAAGCTGGCCGCCAGATATGAACTGACCCTTGATATAAATATCGCCCTTGAGGAATTCAGGTCCAACTTTGATGCTCACGAGGCGGACACTTTGTGTATAGCCCTCAAGCAGGGCATTGACACCGGAGACAACAAGGACCTGCTTGCCAGGCAGGAGGACATCATGTTCAAGAAATACTTTAATTATATACAGGCGGAGACAGACAGCTGCAGGAACAGGAGTGTTGCCGCCGCCGCAGTGTATGTTGCCATCGTGGCTGTGATGATAATCGTTCCTTTGCTTGATGAAGTTGGTCAGGCAGTCGGAAGGATATTCATAAACTAAATAACAAAGTAAGCGGAGGGTTGGAAATGGAACTTGTGAAACTAATTGTGTTGGCCAAGCATTGCTTTATCAAAAAGGGTGTTATTAAAAAACGTTTTATTAACAAAAAGGATGGGTTTGGCTTGAATGAACTGCTGGGTATAGCGGCTGCAATCATCTTGGCGGCATTTATAATCATCCCGGGTATGCGGACCTTTGCCCAAAGCATGATGACCGGTCTGGGCAACTGGTGGAGCAGTATCTCCTCCAGGATATTTCCTACATCATGATCAGAGAGGAAGATGGACATGCCTGTTAAACCCTTGGTGACTGGAATAATGCTGGTAATTGTGGTATTCCTGCTGGTTTATATGGTAGAGTTTTTCATTCCGCTTTCAGCAAAGGGCGATATTGATATGCTTTGCAGGAATGCACTGCTGCAGATGGAGAATGCGGGCGGACTGAGCAGCTCCGGGAAGCTGGCGCTGAAGTCGGAGCTTGAGGGGATGGGTCTTGACAATGTGACAATATCGGCTACGGAAAATGCCAGACAGGGTGGACTGCTGACGCTTCGAGTCGAGGGAGACTATACTTACAGTGGCATTATCGGCTTTTTGAGCAGAGGTGAGGTAACTCTCAGAATGGTATATGACAAGTCCACCATGTCAAGAAAGGTAGTGAACTGAGACATGGGGAGAGCAGAAAAGTACCGGCAAAGGGAGCGGGACTTTGAAGGATATGGATAAAGCCAGATATATTAAAGGAAGTGTAGTCACAGAAATAGTGCTTATGGCGGCAATGCTGGTTTTTATCATATTGCCTGTTTTTTCGACGATTGTCGAAAAGTATGTGCTGATGGAGAAGGCAAGAGTGATAAGAGATGCGGCGGACATGACTAATATTTCCGCCTACAATGCGATTTCTGCGGCGGATCTGGGTAAGACTGCCGTGGATGTTTCACATACGGAGGTATTGGATATTTACGCACAGATGCTCGGAAGAAATCTCAGGCTCGAGGAGGATATGGACCCGAGACCGGATTCAGTAGCTGAGGGCCAGGTGGAGGTGCTGTCGCTGGTTGTATACAGCGATGGCTTCCCTGCAACGTGTCCGGAGGGTGCAGCTATTACAAGACCTACTGTTCACAGCTGCATTAGTGTGCCGGTCAAACCGTCGCTTTACAGGGGCATTATATTGGGGATGCTGGGCAGAGACAGCATAGATATTGTGGTTCATGTGGATTCGGAGATACCTTTGGATAATTAGGCTGTAAAAAAATATTGATGTGCAGGTGCTTTTATGAGAAGATATGGCTGGGTCGGGGGGGCGCTGGTGATCGTCATACTGTTGGTTGCTATTGAGATGATGATCATTTCGAATGCGTCAGGTTACGAGGTCAGGGAGAAAGCAGTTTTTGCAGCGAGGGACATTGACGAAAATACTGTTATTACCGGAGAAATGCTGGAAATCAGAGAAATAGGAGCTGATGCCGTTCACAAGGACGCTGTGAAAAGCATCGATGAGGCTGTCAATATGACTGCAGCTGATTTCATCCATGGAGGTGAGCAGCTCCTGAAGGGCAGATTGGCAGACAAGCCCGATAACACCGTTGAAGCGTTGGACAGGACCAACCGCTTATTCTGTGTGGAGCCCAAGAGTGATCAGGCGAATGCGTGGCAGCTGACAAAGGACCAGTATGTGGATTTGATCTATGTGCCTAACTACGGTCAGCAGAGCAATACCCCTCCGGAGGCAGCCGGAGTAGTAGGGGTGCCTCCGCTGTCCAATGGTGTCAGGCTGCTGAAACATGTCAGGATAGCAGGGCTTGTTGACGAGGACGGAAATTTGGCAGAAGAAGGTGTGGCAAAAAAGCTGCCGAAATACATAGTGCTCGAGGTAACTGAAGAGCAGGCCATATTCCTTGCCTTTGCAAAGAGCAACGGCAAACTCGAGCTGTCAAGCGTACCCGGCTGATGACGGCGGACGGAGTGCATATCTCCCGCCTAGGATGCATAGGCGAGCAGCAAGCCCTGCTTGCGACCAGCCTAGTTGAAACGCTTCTTTAAACCGAAGTGTTATAAAGGAAGATAATCAGAATAGGAGGATAAAGATGGCAGAACTGAAGTATGAAATTAAGAAGTTTATTGGGGTAATAGGAGAAGGGACCAGAGGATGGAAAAAGGAGGTCAACCTTGTCAGCTGGAACGACCGCAAGCCCAAGCTTGATATCAGAGACTGGGACGAGAACCATGAGAAGATGGGCAAGGGAGTGACGCTGAACAAGGGCGAGGTGGAAGAGCTGAAGAGGCTGCTCGCTGAGATCGACCCCGAAGAAATGGAGGCCTGACGGCCTCCGTTTTTTTAGCTTCAGACACTGGACTCCGCAGCAGGAAACGCAGCCTCCACAAATGGCATTGTCAGTCTAAATAGAACTGTCCCCGCTGGGAGAACTGTCCCCGCAAGAACTGTTCACCTATAAGAACCGTCCATGCCAGAACCGTCCGAATGTAATACCGCCCCCTTCGCACCACTTGAGTGTGGTGTGCAAAAACACGATGTTCTGGGCACATAATGCTGTTTACGAGTTTCCATAACTCTATAAATATCGGTATTATGTGGCCTAATCATGGAATATTCTCAATAAATTCAATGAAATTGTGCCCAGAACTCTGGAATTTTGCACATCCATATATCAGTCGAATAGTAATATCTACCACCATATATCAGCCGGATAGCAATAGCTGCCACCATATATCAGTTGGATGGTAATAGCTGCCACAGGCTGCCGTGGGGGAGCAAGAACTGTCCCCGCCAGAACTGTCCCCTTGATTCACTTGATTCTGTATTGGAAATTGGGATATAATGAATTAGGAAAGCAGGGGTGGACAAATGGATAAGCTTTTGCCGAAGGCATGGGAAGGACTCATAAATTCGTCTAATTTTCTGCCTGTCATCGTCAAAACACTCGAAAGGATCCAGGATATCACCTGGTCCATGGAACCCAACAGGCATGAGAACTATGAAATGGTGTACATGAAAAAGGGGTATGCCGTTTTTGAGATATCCGGCCAGAGGGTAGAGCTCGGACCCAACGATATAGTGATCATAAAACCCATGCAATACCACAAATTCAATGTAAAATCCGAAAACGGATGTGAATTCATCGTTCTCAATTTTACTTTTGAAAACAGGATAAACGGCGAGTTTTCACATATCCCTATGGAAGACTTCCTCAATTTTGTCAGCAGCAAGGAGACGGGACCGTACATCACGCTGAAGGTCAGCCCCAAAAATGAGATCGTTGTGCTCCTGAACAGGATACTTAAAGAGCGGGAGAGCTCCGAGCTCGGAAGCGAATTCCTCAACTACCTGCTGATCCTGGAATTATTTGTGCTGCTGTCACGGGCCCTGAAGATGGAGTGGGAAAACAGCATTAAATCCAAGAGTCCCAAGCTTAAGGAGCTTATAGGTATATCGGTAAATTTCATTCACAACAATTTCGAACGCGACATTTCCCTCGGTGACATAGCGAAATTCGTATTCCTCAGCCCAAGCTATTTCACCAGAGCATTCAAGGAAGAAACGGGCATGAGCCCTATCAACTATCTTCTGAAGATACGTATCGAGCGGGCAAAGGAGCTGCTTGCCGATACAAGCATCAAGATCAGCGACATTGCGCTGAACGTAGGCTTTTCCAATCAGCAGCGCTTCAATGAAATGTTCAAAAAATATGCCCGAGTAACTCCTCTTCAGTATAGAAAACAGCATTCCAGGTAGTTATGCTGTTTTTCTATTGTTGATGGTATTGAATGTGAATGACAAAAAACATTCATATTAATACTCAACGACAGTAAGTTACAGGAAGAATCAAGTTATATCAGACGATATTATATTGTATATATAGTTAGTTTGGACTTATTGATCCAAAATGGCCAAAAGCCGAATGGAGGGATAATATATGAGCAATGGTAACCCTGCAAGCAAAGGCATGACAATGACGCAAAAAATACTTGCAGATCATGCAGGTCTTGATAGAGTAGAGGCAGGCCAGCTGATCAAGGCAAAGCTTGACATGGTACTGGGAAATGATATCACTACCCCCGTGGCTGTGAAGGAGTTCAGGAAGATAGGACTTGACCATGTATTTGACACGGGCAAGATAGCAATAGTGCCTGACCACTTTACTCCCAACAAGGATATCAAATCTGCGGAGCAGGTGAAATATATCAGAGAATTTGCCCGGGAGATGGGAATAGAAAACTTCTTTGAAATCGGACAGATGGGCGTGGAGCATGCGCTGCTGCCTGAAAAGGGACTGGTGGTGTCGGGAGATCTGGTGATAGGAGCAGATTCCCATACATGCACATACGGCGCTCTCGGCGCATTTTCCACAGGCATCGGCAGTACTGACATGGCTGCAGGCATGGCAACGGGTGAGGCCTGGTTCAAGGTACCTGAGGCAATACGCTTCGTACTGACGGGCAAGCCCGGCAAATGGGTGAGCGGCAAGGATGTCATACTGCATATCATAGGAATGATCGGAGTGGACGGAGCGCTTTACAAGTCCATGGAGTTTACAGGAGACGGGCTTGCCGAGCTTTCGATGGACGACAGATTCTCTATGGCGAACATGGCTATTGAGGCCGGCGCCAAGAACGGGATATTTGACGTGGATGACAGGACGCTGGAATATGTAAGGGAGCATTCCACAAAGCCTTATAAGGTTTACAAGGCCGACCCGGATGCGGTTTACAGCAGCGAGTACACCATAGACCTTGGCACTGTCAAGCCGACAGTAGCATTTCCTCCGCTGCCTGACAGAGCAAGGACTATCGACAAGGTGGGAGATGTGAAAATTGACCAGGTCGTGATAGGCTCCTGTACAAACGGCAGGATAGAGGATATGCGTGTTGCGGCACAGATACTGAAAGGCCGGAGGGTGCATCCCGACGTTCGCTGCATTATAATACCCGCTACACAAAAGATATGGAAGCAGTCCATGAACGAAGGCCTCTTCGATATATTCATCGAGGCTGGCGCCGCGGTCAGCACACCTACCTGCGGTCCGTGTCTGGGCGGTCATATGGGTATACTGGCAAAGGGTGAGAGAGCTGTTGCCACAACAAACAGAAATTTTGTCGGCAGGATGGGTCATCCGGAGAGTGAAGTATACCTGGCAAGCCCGGCAATTGCAGCCGCATCGGCAGTGGCCGGAAGAATCGCTTCGCCTGAGGAGCTTTGATCCATCGGGAAAGTACGACTTACAGGAGGTATTGATTCATGAAGGTTAAAGGAAATGTAATCAAATATGGAGATAACGTTGACACTGATGTCATAATACCTGCAAGATATCTGAACACAAGCGAACCGTCCGAGCTTGCGGCTCACTGCATGGAGGACCTGGATGCCGGGTTTGTGAAAAGAGTAAAAAAAGGAGATATAATGACAGCCGGCAGGAACTTCGGCTGCGGCTCGTCAAGGGAGCATGCTCCTATTGCTATAAAGGCATCGGGCATTTCCTGTATTATTGCAGAAACCTTTGCCAGGATATTCTACCGCAATGCCATAAATATTGGACTGCCCATAATTGAATGTCCTGAAGCGGCTAAAGATATCGATGAGGGTAACGAGCTGGAAATTGATTTTGACACCGGTGTTATAAGCAACCTGACGAAAAATGTAAAATACCAGGGTGAGGCGTTCCCGGAATTTATGCAGAAGATTATATCTGCCGACGGGCTGATCGGATATATCAGGCAGCAAGGTGTGTGAGGAGGAATTTTGGTGAAATATAGCATAACAGTTTTAAAAGGTGACGGCATCGGACCCGAGGTCACGGATCAGGCGCTGATCGTTCTTAAAGCTGCAGGAGACAAGTACGGTATCGGCTTTGACCTGCGTGAGGAATTGATGGGTGGCTGCGCCATTGATGAATATGGTGTGCCGCTGCCGGATGTAACACTGCAAGCCTGCAAGGAGAGCGATGCAGTGCTTCTCGGGGCTGTGGGCGGACCCAAATGGGAGGGGCTTCCCCGCAGCAGGACTCCTGAGGCAGGGCTGCTGGGCATCAGGGCAGGACTCGGCCTATATGCCAATCTAAGGCCAGCTGTGATTTATGAAGCATTAAGAGACGCATCTCCGCTGAAATCAGAAATTATCGGAGATAAGATCGATATACTGGTAGTCAGAGAGCTTACAGGGGGCATTTACTTCGGAGATCGGGGGAGGTCCGGTACAGGCACTGCAGATGAATCAGCCTTTGATACGGAAAGGTACTCGGTGGCCGAAATAGAACGTATAGCAGCCATCGCATTCGAAGCTGCCATAAAGCGTCGTGGAATAGTAACCTCTATAGATAAGGCGAATGTTCTGGAGAGTTCGAAGCTCTGGAGGGAGGTAGTGATCAGGAAAGCATGCGAATATCCCGGGGTAGTGCTGAACCACATGTATGTGGATAACGCCGCCATGCAGCTTGTCAGAAATCCCCGCCAGTTCGATGTCATTGTGACCTCGAATTTATTTGGAGACATACTGTCGGATGAGGCGTCCATGATCACCGGCTCTATAGGCATGCTTCCTTCAGCAAGCCTCGGAAGCGGAGTACTGGGGCTTTATGAGCCCATCCATGGATCGGCTCCCGATATTGCAGGCATGGATAAGGCAAATCCCATAGCGACGATTCTATCAACTGCCATGATGCTGCGTTATTCATTCAAACAGTATGCTGCAGCTGATGCTATTGAAAATGCGGTAAAGAGTGTTCTGGAAAAGGGATACCGTACAGCTGACATAGCGTCGGCGGGCAGTACCGTTACCGGGACTCGGGAAATGGGCAGGCTTATCGTTAGGGAAATCCAGCAGTCATAAATGGGAAATAAATCGGCGAACGATCATTGTGAATATAAGTGAATATATATGTATATACACAATCTACCGGCCATATAATGTAAAAACTGGAAATAAGCAAATGCGTTCCAGTTTCATACCTAAAGAATATGGGAGAACCGGTCAGTATTGGAAATACCTGATACTGCGGGCAAAACCGGGTTTCCGGGAATCCGGCAGTATGTCGGGTGTTTTTTTGATAAAAAATACTCATAATAGATTCCAATGCATAAATATACACTTTATGTAACCCATTGAAACCATTCTTAAATACTGATAGTATATAATTGCCGTGCTTGCAGGAAGTACAAAAGTATTCATGGAGTACACGGATTTATATATTACTAATCGTATTTGAAGGTTAATGGGCTTTTTGACGTTAGTGCGAAGCTTTTGGAATGGCAAATAATGCTGACCAACGGAAGTTATTATGCATTGATTTGTAGTTAGCTTTATTGTATTATGTTAACTACTGATTTATATTTCAGCTATTATTTATTTATATTTGATGTAAGAATTTGTGGGTATATAGTGTATTAGGCTTTGCTGGTATTGATTTTCAACATAGTAAGGGGTGTCTTAATGGGAAATTATGTAATAAAAAGAGTGTTGCTTGCGATAGTCACATTGTGGCTTGTCGCCTCTATAACTTTTGCATTGATGAATATGGTTCCCGGCGGTCCTTTCCTTTCGGAAAAAACTCCGTCAGAAGCGACTCTCAAGGCTTTGAATGAAAAATACGGGCTTGATCAGCCCAAAATAGTTCAGTACAAAAACTATATGCTCAAGCTGTTAAAGGGTGATATGGGTCCATCCCTGAAGCAGAGAGGCCGTAATGTAAGTCAGATAATATCCACAGGCTTCAAGGTGTCGGCTAAGGTAGGGGGCATCTCGATACTGCTGGCAGTCCTCATAGGCGTGCCGCTTGGAAGTATAGCCGCTCTCAACAGAGGCAAATGGATAGACAACGTCATTATTGTCATATCAACCTGTGGTATTGCAGTTCCAGGCTTTGTCGTTTCAACAGTACTGATGATGATTTTGAGCGTTAAGCTCGGTTTGCTTCCAACATACGGTCTTTCGTCGCCGCTGCACTATATCATGCCGGTAGCGGCGCTGGCATTCTACCCTTCATCCTACATTACCAGACTGATGCGTTCAAGTATGCTGGAGGTACTGGGGCAGGATTATATGCGTACTGCAAAGGCAAAGGGACTATCCCAGTTCATAATGCTTTTCAAGCATGCACTGCGAAATGCGATACTTCCGGTAGTGACATATCTTGGACCACTCCTTGCATATACGCTTACAGGAAGCTTTGTTGTCGAGAAGATATTCACCATCCCTGGATTGGGAAGCGACTTTATCAGCTCGATCGTTAACAGGGATTACACATTGATTATGGGTACAACTATCTTTCTTGCATTTTTGATCATTACGATGAACCTGATGGTCGATATTGCATACAAGCTGATAGACCCGCGGATAAAACTGAGATAGGAAGC
>JAEZCA010000015.1 GCA_023412665.1 Bacillota bacterium | reverse complement strand
CGTGCCCCCTGAACCGATTGTGCAAGAAACCATTTCGTGAAGCGATCCTCATGTCCATTCACCTGACCCGGCGCGAACTTTACGAGATGATCTGGACCCGGCCGATGAGCAAGGTCGCCGCCGAGTTGGGCATCTCCGACGTCGCTCTCCACAAGATCTGCGAGAAGCACCGCATTCCGGCTCCCGGCCGGGGGCATTGGGCGAAGGTCGCGGCCGGCAAGCCGCCGAAACGGGCGCTGTTCCGCGACGTCTCGGACCCGCTGGTCGACCGAATCCTGATCCAGGGAAGCCCCGCAGCGAAGCTGCCGCCGGAGGTGCAGGAGGCACGCGCCAAGGTGAAGGCGGAGCGGGAGAAGCGGCAGACCAAGCCTCCCCTCCCGGCACCATCCGGCCAGAGCGACCACCCGGTCCTCGGGCGCCTCGCGAAGAAGCTGGAGACCGCCAAGGCGGACAAGGACGGGTTCATCCGGCTGGCCGATCCTAAGCTGTTCGCCATGACCATCAGCCCGGCCGCGGCGGCTCGGGCACTGGTGATCGCCGAAAGGCTGATGACGTGCGCCGAGGCGCACGCGTGCCGGTTCGACAGCGATCCGGGAGGGCTCGTGCTCGTGGCGGACGGCGAATCGATGACGCTCCACCTCGTCGAGCAGACGGAGAAGGTTCGGCACGAGCCGACCGACGCCGAAGTCAACGCCCTGCGGAAATGGGAGGCGGATCGGGAGCGGCGGCAGCGCCGCGGTGATTGGTTCGGCGACTGGGACAAGCCGGCGATTCCCGAGTGGGACCATGTGCCCAGCGGCACGCTGGTGTTCGAGCTCGACCGCGGCGGCGGTTGGGACGGGCTGCGGCGGCGCTTCGCCGACAGCAAGCGGAAGCGCGTGGAGGACATGATCGACGACGTCTTCGGCGGCGCCCTCGTGATCGCCGCCGCCCGGAAGGCGAAGCGCGCCGAGGACGCCCGCCGTCGGGAAGAGGCCGAGAAGGAGGCGCAGCGGCGCCGCGAAGCCGAACGGCGCCGGGTCCTGCAACAGAAGAGGGTTGAAGTCCTCGACGCCCAGATCGAGGTGTTCACCAGGGCCGGGCGCATCGACGATTTCGTCGAGGATTACCTGGCCCGACACCCATACCCCGATCTGCCGGAGTCCTGCCAGCGCTTCATCGACTGGGCGCGTGGATACGCCGAGGCGATCCGCCGGACAGCCTCGCCGGAGACGCTCGCTGCCAAGCTGGATGCGCACCAGTTGATGGACGACGCAACCGAGATCGGCAGCTGGGTGAGAGTGGTCTGAACCAAGGCGGGCGACCAGACCACTCCCTCGAACGCTTCCCTTACCCGCCGGCCGGTTCCGTGGCGCGCTACGGAGCCATGCCCTGCCGGCGCTTGGACACCAGCCGCGACAGCACGACCTCCATCTTGGGACCGAAGGAGATCCGGCTGATCTCCTGGTGGAGGAACAGCAGCCCGCCCTCGTCCCCGTAGTCGCGCCCCACCCCGCCGTTGCTGTGCCCGGTGAGGGCGTCGTGCACGTCCTCGGCGATGCGCGCCGCACGGCAGGCGGTTTTGAACCCGTGCCGCAGCGAGTGGAAGGTCTTGCGCGGATCCGAGATGTCCAGCCGGTCGAGGAAGCGGGCGAACCACTTGGAGAAGGCCTGCGTGTACGAGCCGAACCGGTCCGGCTCCAGCCCGGGGAACAGCTGCGTCTCGCCAGCGCGGCGCAGCCGCCACACGTAGCGTAGGAAGCCGAGGCGCAGCAGCAGCGGGTGCAGCGGCACGACGCGCAGCGAGGATGCGGTCTTGACGCGCTTGGCCGCCCCGCCGCCCTCGATGGTGTTGATGTCGATGTACCACACCCCATCGGTCCGCTTGATGTCCGACATCTTGGACTGACCGAGCTCCTCGAGGCGGGCGCCGGTGCACAGTCCCAGCAGCGGCAGCCAGAACTGCTCGTCCCGGATGATGAGCGGGCCGGGCGCGGCCCAGTCGCGCCGCGACGCCCGCCCCGTGAAGACGGGGGCGGAGAAGATCCGGCACAGGTCGTCCTCGCTGAAGCGCACCCGCTTCTTGTCCTTGCCGACGCTCTTGCCGCCGACCGGCTTGATGCCCTGGAAGGGGTTGGCCGCCACCTTCTCGTGCGCGACGCCCCACGCCATGATGGACGCCAGCAGGCCGATGTCCTTCCGCACCGTGTCCGGCGAGATCCTCTGAACTTCGCCGCGCTCCTCGAAGCGGGCCACAAGCGCCGGCAGCGGCAGGGCCCGGAGGTTGTCGGCAAGGCAGCGGGGCATCTTCAGCATCAGCCGCTTGAACTCGAGGGCGTGAGCCTTGGTGATGGCGCTCGCCGGCAGCGAGGCCCCGGTGGCCTCCTCGAATCGGCGGATCGCCTTCTCGACCTGCACGACGGTCTTGTCGGGCAAGCGGCGCTCCTCGTTGTAGAGCTTGAACAGCTGGCGCAGCGTCTCGCCGGATCCGGTCGCCGCCACCGGCGCAGGCTGCGGCTGGTGTTGGGCGGAGACCGCTATCGGGCTTGCGGCCCCCAGCTCCACGTTCACGACGGGCCACGCTCCGCCGTCGCGCGCCACGACGGGTTCGTAGTAGGCGACGAACGCCCGCGCGAACGCGTGGGCCAGAAGGTTGTAGGCTTCCGGGGCAGACTGCCGGTCCTGTCCATATTCCGCGAGGATCGGATCGATCATCTGGGTCAACGCACCCCAATCCCGCTGCACGAGGATCGTCCGCCACATGTCCAGCCCCCTGGCGTTGGCCTGGGCCTCAGGGGCGAACTGCGCGGGCGTGAGGGCGGGGCCATGGATGCGGCGTGCCGTGTCCCGCTGCAGGTGTTCCAGCAGCCAGAGCTTGGCCCGGCGCTCGGCCTCCTCGGCGGTTACGGGGCGCGGCGCCGGAGCAGCCGGTGGCGGCTCGGAATAGCTGACGGCGTCGCGTGCCGGTTCCGGCTCACCGCGGAACAGCCGCTCGACCTCGCTGGCGATGGGATGGGCGAGCCGCTTCGCCTCGATAAAATCCCGCGTGCCGAGGGAGCGGCGGATCTCGCGCTTGCCGATCCGGCCGATCAGCGGCTCCGGCACGGCGCGGCGGAACTCGTAGACGCCGGACTTCGGGTGTTTGCGGACGTATGTCATGAGCGCCATCGTTTGTACCACCCCTTTGTACCACCAGGGCGGCTGCGAAGCGCTCGGAATCAAGAACTTAGGGTAATCAACGCGCTGACGTAAGTGTGGCGTCCCCACGGGGATTCGAACCCCGGTTGCCGCCGTGAGAGGGCGGTGTCCTAGGC
>JAEZCA010000054.1 GCA_023412665.1 Bacillota bacterium | reverse complement strand
CAGCTCTTCGTAAGTATGCTAATGCGCCCCCAATTTGAAAAACGGTACAATTGCCTGAATTATTACTAATATTGTTGTTTATCTGCAGTTGGCTAGACCTGCAACTATCCTAACATAGGAGTTTTTTCTGTTCAACGGCATAAGCCTTTTTTCTTCCACTTGCTTAGCAAGTGGTTTTCCTTGTTACAACAATACTGGGGTAGATTATTTCTACCCCAGTTCCTTATCTGGTCTATAAAGCATGCCGGAACTTCCCCGGCTATTCATTTTCGGATCTTCCCATGGACTGCTGTTTGGCCAAATATTAAACTCAGGGCGTCCCCCGGTATCGGACCTATTTTCTGAAAAAGCCCGATATCAGACCTGCTGCCTTATTATTATTTTTTAGCTCAACAGCCTTGAACATGCATAACTCATGACAGCACATACACTCTATGCAGACACTGTAATCAATTTGCTTAGTTTCCTTGTCAATAGCCTCCACCGGACAGCTTTCCACACACATATTGCATTTCTTGCATTTATTGAGATTGATCCTGGGTTGGGTGTTGAAAAAATCAATCACTTTTACAAGGGCTCTACTATTATGCTTCTTCGCTCCCCTGAAACGCTTGGGGAGTATAAAATCCGCCAACCTCGGTATTTGTTCATAATCACCTGCAAGTGTGATATTTTTCAACCAACCTTCTCCCATATTCCGTTTCCGTGCCGTCTCCAATATCGGTACATCTTCAACATCCATCCCCGTCATTTTTGCGGCAACAGCATCCAATGCCAGTGGATCTTCGCTGACGAGGATTTTACCAGCCTTATATATACTGCCTGCTGTCGGTCCTTCTCCCTGCATTGCCAAAATCCCATCCATGATGTGAAGCTGTATTTTAGTGGCTTTGTGGATATCACATATGATTTGCCCGAAATCGCTTGGATTGGGAGCCATTTTGTGATACTTTGCCTTCCTGAGCCCTGGTATACATCCAAATACATTTTTCACAGCTCCGGAAAAAATCTGTGCTGAGTGTGTTTTCAGCTTCGGTAAATTAATAACCACATCAGCATCGAACATTGGCTTTGCGATATACATCGTTTCCTCGCAACGGCTTTCCGGTTTTGCCGCCTCCACACCCTCACGGTCAAAATTCTTTATCTGGGCTCCTTCTTCCTCAGCCACCCTCTCATATCCTGCGACTTTGAAACCCTGCGCAGTAGGTGCTATTCCCGCTATAGCTCCTCCCGAACTGTCACCGATCCATACATTGCAGTTCCTGTCCTTCAATATTCTTACCACCGCTCTGACAAATTCAGCATGTGTTACTGCAGCCGAATCAGAAGACTTGGGCCCGATCAGATTCACTTTGAGGAGTACTTTGTCCTGCGGCTTTACAAACTTATCCCATCCTCCGAGCACATCAACTGCAGTATTGATCTTGTAAATCATTGTTTCAATATTATAGTTTTGACATTCTTGTATTACTACGTTGCTCATATATTACTCTCCTTAATTGTATAATACTTAAGTTCAAAGAAAATTTCTCGTTTGTAGAAAAATTTTCTTTCCTCTCTTTTAATACAGCTCATAATTGATCCTCATCCGTATGCTTACTTCTCTATTTTATTCCTAACTGGAACCAAAAGACCGAACCTTTTCCAAATTCCGATTCCACGCCGTACTCAGCGCCGTGAAGCTCAAAAATCTTTTTGACGATGGAAAGCCCCAGCCCTGTTCCGGTTATTGCCCTTTTATGCTTTTTATCGACTTTATAATACCTGTCCCAAATATAGGGGATGTTTTCGGGAGCAATACCGTCGCCATGATCAAGGACTTCGATCCGCACACTGTTTTGTACCCTGCTTTGCCTTACAACAATATGCTTGTCAGCTGTACTGTAATTTACAGCATTGGTAAGCAAATTATAAAAAGCTTGGGTGATTTTTGCCTCGTCAGCTGTGACATATACATCTTCAGAATGCTCGAACACAATAGAATAGCCGTCATTTTTCAAAAGCTCCGAAAGTCTGGCAGCTGTATCACCAATGCTTTCGGTGAGGTTGTAGCTGTGCATGTGAAGCTCCATCGCGCTGGTTTCAAGCTTGGACACATCGAGAATATCATTCACAAGAGATGAAAGCCTCTTGGTTTCCGACATAATGGTCTGCACCTGTGTGGCGGTGATTTCATCCGGAAAGTCCTGCATCATTTCTGCATAACTATAAATCAATGCAAGAGGTGTTCGTAAATCGTGGGAAATATTTGCAATAAGCTCCCGACGAAGCTCATCCACCTTTGAAAGCTCGATTGCGGCAGAATTAAGGGTATCGGATAGCTCTTTGACTTCCAGGTATCCGCTTCCATTAAAATCCGCATTATAGTTGCCCCTGGAAAGCTTTTTAGCTCCGTTATTCAGACGTACAAGCGGCTTTGCTATTACATCTGACAACACAAGCGCAATTGCAACAGAAGCAAGGATCATTATAGCTGTAATAATATATAACTGAATTTGCAAGGTTGAAACCGTTGCGTCAACAGGAGTAATCATAGCATGGAAGGTAAGAGACATCACTTGTCCATTTGATAAGGTAAACTCTTTTGTCTCTGTAATTGTTTCAGGATGTACGCCCCCTCGTCCATCAGGGGCTGGAGTCTGAGGCTTTACAAAATCTCTGGCAGGCGCAACCATTATACTCTTTTCTGCATTGAGGCGATTGAGGATCTCTCCCAAATCAGGGCTGTCGATATTTTCTTCAACGAGAGCCGCTGCGTTATGAAGCTCACTTCGCCTTATCATTTTATACATGTCATTTAAAAGGACCGTTTGAAACAGCCAGAGGATAAAGAGCAAAAAGCCGCAGAATGCAAGAAGGAAGATAAATATTTTCCATTTCAGCTTTAATCTACCCATCAAAACGATACCCCAATCCTCTAAGAGTGGTTATAAGCTCTGCATATTTCCCCATATGTCTGCGAAGCAATTTCATGTGGGTGTCAAGGGTACGGTCATCACCAAAATAATCATACCCCCATACCTCGGTAAGTATCTTCTCTCTCGGTACGGCAATATTCTTGTTGCGTATAAGGAAAAATAAAAGATCGTATTCCTTTGGAGCCATATCTGCCTGTGTTCCGTCAATAAACACCTTGTAGGCAGTCAAATCCGCAAAAAAACCATCCTTTTCAAAAATGATATGGTCATCCAGTTTTTTGGGAGGCTGTGATGTCTTTATACGTCTGAGGATCGCGTTAACTCTAAGCATAATTTCTTTTGACGAAAAGGGTTTTACCACATAGTCGTCCACGCCCACTTCAAAGCCCAGAATCTTATCGTATTCCTCGCCGCGGGCAGAAAGCATTATAACCGGAGTCTCAGCGGTTTTACGGATTTCCTTCACCGCAGAAAAACCATCAAGCTCCGGCATCATTACATCCATTATTATAATATCAAAGGTCTGAGATTTACATAGCTCAACCGCCTGTATCCCGTCACAGGCTTCGAAAACCTCGTGCCCTTCAAACAATGCGTATCGTTTTAAAACGGCTCGCAAACCCTCTTCGTCATCACAAATCAGGATTTTGGCCATTGAGTTCCCTCCGTTCTGAAAGACAATCATCTGTGGCAGGCGTATCAAAGCTGCAACCGCCACAGATGGATTATCGAATTTTTTACTATCACTTTACCGCAAACAAGGCTAAGAGACAAGCTATCTGCACTTTAGCCGAACATAGCTGCATGCTTAATAGCTCCTTTTCTTCTCTGCGATAAAGAACGTTGAGAGCAAAACAAGTACAAATAGGCCTGAGTAAATCAGTAAGCTTTCAGTGGTACCTGTAGTACCGGTTCCTTGCCCTCCGAAAGGTGATGATCTATCACCCCTGTCCGAAGGTATCCTTGTATTATTTCCGAAAGGACTCTGCATATTGCCGCCTGGCCTTTGCTGCATACCGCCCCCTATTTGTGAGAACATTGATATTTGCTCCTCAGTCAACCCAATCTCCAGAAGTCTTGATTCCACTTCATCCGTAACGGTTCCTCCTGCATCCTGCAGGATCCGCATCGCCTGCATCATAAGCTCACGATCAGGTATATTCCACATCTGGCTTGGATCGAAGCCCCCACCTCCTTGCAGGTCGTTCCAGCCGGTCGGCCGATCTCCCATTCCGCCGCGATTGCCTCCTCCCATCATGGAACCAAGGGAAGAAAGGCTCAGGCCACCGGCTGAAATAAGCTTGTCAGGATTCGCAGTCTGTCCCGCCGTGGTAGACGGAACTGTGCCGTCAAGCTGACCCTGAATACTCTGGCAACGCAGATTACCAAGAGTTTTGAAAGCTTCAACAGCTGCTTTGTATTCTTCAAAGGTGCAGAAAGCTGTGCTGTCGTTCTTGACAAAATCAGATATAAGCTCATCAAGCAGTGTTAATTTCTCTTCCCATTTGCCGTCTGCGAAATAGTTTATCATCAGTTCCTGCAGATAGTCATGGTATTTCTCCAAATACTCCGGATTGGAGAACAGCTTCTCAAGCAAAGGCCGGGAACTCATTTCCACACCACTTACAGGTGAATCTATCGGAAAATTGACCACAGAGGATGCACTTCCGTTTTGAAAACCACCCCATGCCAGATTGTAATCCCAGGGCAGGATCGTGACCTTCCCGTTATTCTCGTAGAGGTAATAATTCTGCGCCATACTTGATGAATAGCTGTCAAGATTCACCACGATAGTATGCGCTGCGAGATACCGCAAAATTTGATCGACATCAAAATAGGCTTCCAGATCTTCTCCCTCTGACAATGTCTTTAATGCAGCTATAACGCGCTTGAAATCACTGTCATTACCTTTACCGACAACATTATTAAAGATAGCGCTGTAAGAGGAAACTTCGTCTGTTGTATATTCCAAACTGCCGCCATTGCCCCCTCTTCCCCCCATAAAGCCGCCGAAATTTCTGTTGGCTCCCTCCGTTTGCCTTCCGCTGTTTTGTCGATCAGATGGAGTTGCACCTGAAGAGATTACCTCGCCCTGTGTGTTTGGCTGTTCTTGGCTGCCTTGTCCTTCTGTCGGTGGCTGCATTCCGCCCGGTGGCTGCATTCCGCCCTGCGGGAAGTTACCACCCGGTGTGAAGCTGCCGCCTTGTGGAAAGCCGCTGCCATCTTTATTGTTACCGCCAATATCCATGCTTTTTACATTGTACATCATACCGCTGGTCGTGCCGAAGGTTCTTGCCTCATAGCTGTCGCCATAGTTTTCCACCGCTAGATAAAGGCCCCAGCCTTCGCCATTCACCCTGATATCGGCAAACCCGAAGTATGGCGCATCTACGCCGGCTTCCCGCATCAACTCATATGAGACATACTCTTTCATGTAAGTGTAGTCGCCCACCATATTATTGACCACAAAGCTATCCAGCCCAAAACATGTCTGACCCTTGATGTATTCATCGAACTGCAGGCGAAAACTATATCTGTCGCTGCCCGAGCCTGCCACCTGGCTCAAGCTTGAATTACCCTTCGGACGGATGCCTACATTCTGAAATTTCGTACCATTAACAACCACATCAGCCATGATAAATTGTTCACTTATGGCATTGTCGAGCATTTCCTGCCAATCAGCTTCATCTGCAATGATCTCTATAGATATCACATCAGTGCCGAATAGCTTAGCTGCATACTCTGTTTCGGTTTTAATACCGCCGTTTTTGATTTGAGTATTTCCTGTAACGACAAGAGTAATACTTGCTATCATGGCAAAAACTACAGCTATCACAACGATTATGTTTATTTTTTTACTTTGTATCATGCTCTAACCTCGAATCCCGGCATAATCAAGCGGTGTAATCGCCATTGTAGCTTACAAGACAAGCATTGTTCACACCGCTTATGTTAAGTAATTCATTCAGAAGCTTGGCAGACATATCTAAGAGCCGCACTTCAACAGTAAGCTCGATTCCGTTTTTGGAAACTGTCTTTGCCTTGATCAGGCTTTTCTTTGTTTTCGCTTTGATCAATTCCATGCATGCGCTTTCAGCTTCATCATTATCAAGATTCATCACCACTATATATGGCGTATCGCTGCTCTTCCTGCTCACAAACACAATAAGGATGATACCAATGAAAACCGTACCGATCACCGCAAGAGGGATAAGTCCCGCGCCAACAACGATACCCGCTGAAATCGCCCAGAACAAAAAGGCTATGTCCAGAGGTTCTTTCACGGCAGTTCTGAAACGTACGATGGACAGGGCGCCTACCATACCAAGCGACAGAATGATATTTGATGTCACAGCAAGTATGATCAGCGTTGTGATCAATGTCATAGCCATGATAGAAACCCCAAAGGATGCAGAGTACATTACACCGGCAAATGTCTTTTTGTAAACATAAAAAATAAACAAGCCAATGGCAAAACTCATCAGCATTGCAATTGCAACGTCTAAAACAGAGAATTCTGCCGCCTTTTCTAAGAAACTGGATTTGAAAACATCATTAAATGTCATAATATATTCCTCCTATTTAAACGATCCTTGTTGCTGCATATTTGGAAAACGCAGTGCTTCTCCTGCTGGAAAGAGATACAATGCCGCGGACGACCTCGGGCAAAAAGCTGTCATACTTTACTTCGAGGATATAAACTCCCGGAATTGGTACGGGAACAGGTCCGGGTCTCAAAAAATCATAAACGTTGCTGCCTGCGCGAATATCATAATCAATGGTGACACGGACATTTCCCATTGGGTAGATATAAGCCTCCCGCTGATAGTCCACGATGTTTTTGGCTCGAAGCTGCTGGTAATGCATTTTGGCATATAGCTCCAGACACAGGCTCTCTCCATTTTCCTTCAGCACAGCAAGATCACCGTCAAGCAACCGGGCACATTCGTCTGCCGTTATGATGGCACTCTCCTTAAAACAAATGCCATTTTTTTTGCTCTTTTTTTCAAGACGGATAAAAGATGTGTCATTGTTATAAAGACGCAGGCGGAACTTTTCTCTCTCGTTTACACCGTCAATCTTTTCTCTGAACGCTTTATCATAGTAATTATCAAAGTAGAGGCTCCTGACCCGATAGCTGTTTCCCTCTCCTGCATTTTTATCGAGAGCAGCCACAAACGGAAGTCTGGATCTAAGCTGCAATACGTCGGCATAGTTAATATAATGCTTCAGTTCATGTCTGCCTCGGGTTTTATTCATTATCATCACTCCTTTTCCTTGGTATGATAACATTCTAAACCGCTAAACTGAAGTGCAATTGTATATTATCTGAATTTTAGCTGAAGATGATGATCCTCCGCCGGGCTTACGCCGTCCAATGCTTTACCTTGCATTCAGCCATTGGAGTACAGGCTCTAGATTTTCTTCTTTCACGCCGTTATATCCATATTCAATGTTAGTAATGGACTCTTCCAGCTCTTCATCCTTCTCTTTACGTCCTTTCAGCATCTTCAGGAACATGGACATCATGATCTTATCCATACCCTTCAGCTCTTTTAATGGCAAACATCCGCCACGCAGATAAAAAAACGGTATGCCTTCTATGTTGTTCCTTGCAATAACTGCTTCATTACTAGGTTCAGCACTTCGCGCTGTACCTGATGCGCATACAGCCTTGATATTATTCCCTTTCACCTTATTAAGGCCCTGCACCTTCCCGGCTTTCATCCAGCCCAGAAAAATTATATCTTCATCTTTGACCTCCTTCGTAAGTTCCTTCACCCGATAAGCCTTTAGCCTTGCCTTTTCCGCAAGCATGTCGGCATACCTTTTGGTAAAGCCCGTTTTTGATTCATATACAATTATCATTTTGCCTGGCTCCTCCCTTAACTACAATCAGTTGTTACCCACAGCACTGCAGCATCCTGTCATAATACTACAGTCTTGCTAATCATATTATACTGCATATTGCGGAAGTCAAAGTGAAAAATTTATCTTTGCAGACAAAGGCTTGGTATCAGACCAAAAAGTCAGGCACTCTACGTATATTTGCCATAAAGTGCCTGATTCGTATCAGTTGGGGTCATAAAACTTGATATATCAAAATAAGACTATTTTCTGTATCATCATTTAGGGCACACCATTTCCTGTAGAACAGTGAAAGCTATTCATTCCTTTCAATATTTGACCAGAAAATTGTATAAAATGAACTAAAACTACATCAAATCTATGTCATGTTTTTGCTTTACCTTCTTTTAAACATTCTAAGCAGCCGCAGATAATGATTCGCTTCACGCAGGACATGATCGCCCAGCAGCGGTATAATGATCGATTTTACTTTACACATAAGAATACCCTGGGTACCCTGCGCTTTAAAGTTTCGCAGATCCTCAGTCGCCTTTAGGCTTTCATCTGTAACCTTGGACAGTGGAGCATTCGTGTCTATTGCCGCCTTTGCTTCTGCTGTTAATTGGTCAAACTCATTTCCAAAATCATTGGCCTGACTGATCAAATTGTCCTCTGTCGGGTCAAGCAATCCCCGAATAAACTTTGCATGCTCTGCCATTTGTCTGTTCCAGAAAAATTCCAAATCGTAGGCTTCTCTTTCCAGATTTATCTCTTCCCTGCTTTGGAGCCGTCTAAGCTGCATAAGATATAACTCTGCCTCACGAATTATGTGGACTATCAATAAGGGATAATTAAATGTAAACATTTTGCAGCTTAAAACATTGGATAAAGTATTTGTTTTAAGCTGAATCAATGCAGCAGTCGCATTTATTGCTCTTTGGTTAAGCGCGGATACATATTGTTCAAGCATAGGGCCGGCCGTTATTATACCTCCGCCTGACAACCCTGCTTCCGCCTGCGTCAGTTGAGTTGGTATCTGTACCCCTGTGAAATATGTGGTTGCCATTTCTGCATTCAAAGTAAAAGGGGTTATTACTTCACCGGATTGAAGAACTCCTGGATTGACAACACCGTTTGAAACAGAAATAGCTTCTCCCAGAAGTCCATCAAACTCCCTGCGAAAAGCGTCTGCCTGTTGGGTAAAACTAGCATCCCTCGGTGTAAACCCCGCTTCAAGGAAAAATGAGTGTTCCTTCATTATTCTGGCAAAAAACAAATGCAAACCCAGCGACTGTTTTATAAAATCAATGCTTGAGAGCATGGCTAATACCTCCCTATAAAAGGTTAATGTATAATACCATGTTATGTTAATTGTATACTGAGTTGTTACCGATATCACATTACTCTCAATAATTAACCCACTATAGAAAACTGCCCAAAAAACATCATCACAAATCATAACCGCCGGCTTGGCCGGCGGTTTGCTCTTGCCCTGTAAGGGCATGTTACTGGCAAGGCTGAAAGCCCTACGAAGAGTCCGTCAACCGCATTTGTTTTCAAGCTGCCACTAAAGCGGCCTATTTATTGCTCTTTTTTACT
>JAEZCA010000016.1 GCA_023412665.1 Bacillota bacterium | reverse complement strand
ATTACGGGTTATGTAAAGCTACAGATTCCTGCGGGGAAGGCAACTCCGGCTCCACCGGTTGGACCAGCTTTAGGACAGCATGGTGTTAACATCATGGGATTTTGCAAGGAGTTCAATGAAAGAACAGCGAAGGATGCGGGATTGATAATCCCTGTCGTCATAACTGTCTATGCTGACAGATCGTTTTCCTTTATTACAAAGACTCCTCCGGCAGCTGTGCTTCTGAAGAAAGCATGCAAAATCGAAAGCGGTTCAGGTAAGCCGAACAAGGAAAAGGTAGCAAAGATCTCAATGGCGGAAGTAAGAAAGATCGCCGAGCTTAAAATGCCTGACCTGAATGCAGCCAATGTCGATTCGGCGGCAAGAATGATCGCCGGTACGGCCAGAAGCATGGGTATCGTAGTTGAAGATTGACCGGAATAAGTGGGAGGGAACTTGAGTTTCCGAAAAATTTACCACAAAGGGGAGGATTATAATGAAGAGAGGAAAGAAATATATCGAAAGCGCCAAGCTGGTCGACAGAGCAACTCTTTATGATCCGGCGCAGGCTCTGGATCTTGTAAAGAAGACTGCAAAGGCTAAGTTTGATGAGACAGTCGAAGCCCATATCAAGCTCGGTGTTGACTCAAGACATGCAGATCAGCAGGTCAGAGGTGCGGTAGTACTTCCGCATGGAACAGGCAAGGTTGTAAGAGTGCTTGTATTCGCAAAGGGCGACAAGGCTAAGGAAGCGGAACAGGGCGGCGCTGATTTTGTAGGCGCGGAAGATCTTGTTGCAAAGATACAGGGTGAAAACTGGTTTGATTTTGATGTTGTTGTTGCAACACCCGACATGATGGGAGTAGTCGGACGACTCGGAAAGATCCTTGGACCCAAGGGCCTTATGCCGAACCCGAAGGCCGGTACCGTTACAATGGACGTTGCAAAGGCAATAGCTGATATCAAAGCAGGTAAGATAGAGTACAGGCTGGATAAGACAAACATTATCCACTGCCCTATCGGCAAGGTATCGTTTGATAACGAGAAGCTTGGAGACAACTTCCGTACACTGCTCGATGCCATTGTCAAGGCAAAGCCGGTAGCTGCAAAAGGTCAGTACCTCAAGAGTGTTGTAGTTTCATCGACGATGGGACCAGGCATAAAGGTAAACCCTGTCAGAGTTACTGACTAAGGTATAAATTAAAGCTTTACAAACGGCTAATTATGTAGTAATATATACAAGTTGTTGAAATTTGAATATGTCACATACCGCAGACAGCAGGTGCAAGAGCGTAACTGGCAATAGCCGGCCTGCCGAGGTAAGCGTCAATAAAACCGGGATGTCGTCCCGGGATGAAAATGTGCTTAGCCCTTGTGTGTCTGCAGTATGCGGATATACAAGGGTTTATTATTTTAAACAAGGAGGTGGATGATTTGCCAAAGGAAAACACCTTAAATCAGAAACGGGAAGTCGTTGAAGGTATCAGCGGAAAGATGAAAGCAGCCAAGGCTATGGTTTTTGCTGATTACAGGGGATTGACCGTGGAACAGGACACCGAACTGAGAAGCGCATTGAGGAAGGCTGGCGTTGAGTATAAAGTCGTAAAGAATACATTGGCCAGATTTGCAGCAAAGGAAAATGGACTTGACGGACTGGACACTTATTTTAACGGACCTACTGCAATGGCTTCAAGTGACAGTGATCCCGTCGCTCCCGCGAAGATCCTGAGTGAATATGCTAAGAAGTACGATAAGCTGGAACTTAAGGCAGGCGTTGTAGAAGGCAGGATAATTGATGTTAATGGAATCAAGTCCCTTGCTGAACTGCCGTCAAGAGAAGTACTTATCGCGAGGGTACTTGGTGGCTTAAATGCTCCGATATCCGGTTTCGTGAATGTACTCAACGGAAATATCAGAGGCCTGGTAGTCGCACTCAATGCGATAGCAGAACAGAAAGCAAATGCTTAATGTAATATTTTAAACAAATTTAAAACAAAAATTATGGAGGTATTCTAAAATGGCTAGTGATAAAGTATTAAATCTGATTGAAGAAGTAAAGGCATTGACAGTATTGGAACTCTCCGAGCTCGTAAAAGCTCTTGAGGAAGAATTCGGCGTATCAGCAGCAGCTCCCGTAGCAGTAGCAGCAGCTCCTGCAGCAGGCGCAGCAGCTCCTGTAGTTGAAGAGAAGACTGAGTTCAACGTAATACTCAAAGACGTTGGCGCAGAAAAGATCAAGGTTATCAAGGTTGTTAGAGAACTCACAGGTCTCGGCCTGAAAGAAGCTAAGGACCTCGTTGACGGAGCTCCTAAGACCCTTAAAGAGAACGTTTCCAAGGATGAAGCTGCTTCAATCGAAGCAAAGTTCAAAGAAGTTGGCGCTTCAGTCGAAATCAAGTAATCAAACAGCAAATCAAAAAAGCTTCGGTTTTAAACCGAGGCTTTTTTTATGTCGTGCTCTTTTTTACAATGATGGACGTATGGTTACCCATACGCAGACGATATGTAAAAACAAAAAAACCGTTGACATGTTGACAACAGTATGTTAGAATTATAAACTGCGTTATAATTCCAGACATGTACATTTTTTTAGGAAATAGGCCTAGTGCCGACTGACAAAATGATTAACAAATGCATTATAACACAGGAGAATAAATTAGACAAGAATTGTTAATAATTATTTAATGGTTTTAGGCAATTTGACGAATGAAACCGAAAAAAGTGGGTACAGCATTTATCGGCAGCATTTTGAAATTGCCTTGTGGATTAGCCCCAAAAGCTTTTAATAATACTACTAAAAGCTTTGAATATACACCGGCGTGTCCCGCGGATACGGCCGGTGGTCCGGTTTTATTGCATGAATGCAAGCTTTTCATGTGGAGTTGTTCATTTTAAAAGTCATAATTTATGAGGTGATTATTAATGGTACATCCCGTACAACTGGGCCGGAATACCAGGATGAGCTATTCCAGAATCGATGAAGTTCTGGATATGCCGAATCTTATCGAGGTGCAGAAGAACTCTTACAAGTGGTTTTTGGAAGAAGGGCTTCGCGAGGTATTCAGGGACGTCTCTCCCATACAGGATTACACCGGCAACCTGATTCTGGAGTTTCCCAATTACAAGCTGGAGGATGACAATCCCAAGTACAGCGTTGAGGAGTGCAAGGAGAGGGACACTACATATTCAGCCCCTTTAAAGGTCAAGGTCAGACTTATCAATAAAGAAACAGGCGAAGTGAAGGAACAGGAAATATTCATGGGTGATTTCCCGCTGATGACCGAAAATGGCACATTTGTCATCAATGGCGCTGAAAGAGTCATTGTCAGCCAGCTTGTCAGATCCCCCGGAATGTATTATTCAAAGAAGCTTGACAAAACAGGCAAGCAGCTTTTTTCCGCTACCGTTATCCCAAACCGCGGAGCCTGGCTGGAATATGAAACCGATTCAAACGATGTGATGTCCGTAAGGATAGACAGGACCAGAAAGCTGCCGATAACTGTTCTTCTGCGTGCGCTGGGATATGGCACGGATCTGCAGATCACTGAATTGCTCGGTGATGACGAGAGAATAATGGCCACCATACAGAAGGATAATGCCAAGACCCAGGACGAAGGCCTTATTGAAATATACAAAAGGCTGAGACCGGGAGAACCGCCGACGGTAGAAAGCGCTACCACGCTTTTGAACAGCCTTTTCTTCGACCCCAAGAGATATGATCTTGCAAAGTTCGGAAGATTCAAATTCAATAAGAAGCTTTCCCTTGTATCAAGGATCAGCGGCCAGAAATCCGCTGACAAGGTGATTCATCCTGAAACAGGAGAAATACTTGTTGATGAGGATGAATTTATCGACAGGGAAAAAGCCGAGGCTATACAGAATGCAGGAATCAATTCGGTATATATCAATACGGAAGGCAAGAGGATCAGGATCATCGGCAACGGCACAGTCGACCTCAAAGCCTTTGTGGATTTCGATATCACTGATACCGGCATAACTGAAAAGGTACGCTTTGAGACTCTTAAAAAGCTGATGGAGGAAAATCAGAATCCGGAGGATCTCCATAGAGCAATACTGGGTAATGTTGATTCTCTTGTACCTAAGTATATCACTGTTGAGGATATCATTTCCTCAATAAATTACCTTATACATCTCAATTACGACATAGGCACCGATGATGATATAGACCATCTGGGCAACAGAAGGCTCCGCTGTGTCGGCGAGCTGCTGCAGAACCAGTTCAGGATCGGCCTTGCCAGGATGGAGAGGGTCGTAAGGGAAAGAATGACCATACAGGATATAGATATAGTCACACCGCAGGCGTTGATCAACATCAGGCCGGTTGCCGCTGCTATAAAGGAATTCTTTGGAAGCAGTCAGCTGTCCCAGTTCATGGATCAGACAAATCCGCTGGCAGAGCTTACTCATAAGAGAAGGCTGAGCGCATTGGGACCAGGAGGACTCAGCAGGGAGAGGGCGGGCTTCGAAGTTCGTGACGTTCACCATTCTCATTATGGGCGCATGTGCCCGATAGAAACTCCTGAAGGTCCCAATATCGGTTTGATAGGCTCACTGAGCACATATGCCAGGATCAATGAGTATGGCTTCATAGAAGCGCCGTACAGAAAGATCGACAAGGCTACCGGTGTAGTTACGGAGCAGATAGACTATCTCACGGCGGATGAAGAGGACAAATACATAGTTGCACAGGCAAATGAAGAGCTTGACGAGAATGGAAAATTCAAAGACAGAAAGGTGCTTTCAAGATACAGGGACGATATCCTGGAGGTCGAGAGCGGCCGTGTCGAGTATATGGACGTATCTCCGAAGCAGCTGGTTTCAGTAGCGACAGCTATGATACCCTTCCTTGAAAACGACGATGCCAACCGTGCCTTGATGGGTTCGAACATGCAGCGTCAGGCTGTACCGCTGATCAAGCCGCAGTCGCCGATCGTAGGCACAGGCATTGAGTACAAGGCGGCAAAGGATTCAGGTACGGTCATACTTGCGCGCAACGCCGGCACTGTCGACAGGGTTTCGGCCAGCGAGATCACCATCCGCACAAAGAGCGGCAGGAAGGATACATACAAGCTGCTCAAATATATCAGATCCAACCAGGGTACATGTATAAACCAAAGGCCTATAGTCAGAAAGGGCGATGTAGTGGATAAGGGCGACGTCATTGCCGACGGACCGTCCACCGATGTAGGCGAGATCGCTCTTGGAAAGAATATCCTCATAGGGTTCATGACCTGGGAAGGCTATAACTATGAGGATGCTATCCTGATCAGTGAAAAGCTTGTTAAGGAAGATGTATTTACATCCATCCATATAGAAGAATACGAAGCTGAGTCCAGAGACACCAAGCTCGGACCTGAAGAAATCACTCGTGACATTCCAAATGTCAGCGAAGAATCATTAAAGGACCTGGATGACAGAGGTATCATCAGAATAGGCGCCGAGGTCAGAGCAGGCGATATACTGGTTGGCAAGGTCACACCAAAGGGTGAGACGGAGCTGACAGCCGAGGAAAGGCTGCTGAGAGCGATATTCGGAGAAAAGGCCAGAGAAGTCAGAGATACTTCACTGAGGGTACCTCATGGCGAATCGGGTATTATCGTTGACGTCAAGGTGTTTACAAGGGAAAATGGCGATGAACTGCCGCCCGGAGTTAATCAGCTCGTAAGGTGCTATATAGCTCAGAAGAGAAAGATATCTGTCGGAGACAAGATGGCAGGAAGACACGGCAACAAGGGTGTTATCTCAAGGATACTCCCTGAAGAGGATATGCCCTTCCTTCCTGACGGCACTCCTCTTGAGATAGTACTCAATCCTCTGGGTGTTCCGTCACGTATGAATATCGGACAGGTGCTCGAAGTACATCTGGGTTATGCTGCAAAGGCACTGGGCTGGAAAATTGCCACTCCGGTATTTGACGGCGCCACCGAGCAGGATATCGTCGATACGCTGAAACGGGCAGGACTTGCAGAGGACGGAAAGACTGTCCTGTATGACGGCAGGACCGGTAAACCTTTTGAAAACCGTGTTTCCGTCGGATACATGTATATGCTCAAGCTGGCGCATCTGGTTGATGACAAGATACACGCCCGTTCGACAGGCCCGTACTCCCTTGTTACCCAGCAGCCCCTCGGAGGCAAGGCGCAGTTCGGCGGACAGAGGTTCGGAGAAATGGAAGTCTGGGCCCTGGAAGCATACGGAGCTGCATATACGCTGCAGGAGATACTCACTGTCAAATCGGATGACGTAGTAGGAAGAGTAAAGACCTACGAGTCCATCGTGAAGGGCGAGAATGTGCCTGAACCGGGCATTCCTGAATCCTTCAAGGTTCTTATTAAGGAGCTGCAGAGTCTGGCTCTGGATGTAAAGGTGTATTCCGAAGAGCGCGAGGAGATCACGATCAAGGAATCTGCCGAAGATGAGCTGGAAGAACTCAATGTCAACATTGAAGGACGTGAAGATGAGACTCCTATCACAGATTATGAGGATATCGGAGATGACCTTATCGAGGATGATATAGGCATGGATGATTTTGACATAGGCGACATCACAAATACTACGGACAGCCTTGATGATACGCTTACGGACGATTTATTCTCCGAAGAGGATGAGTTTGTTGATAATCTGGATGATGAGGATTTTTAAGGAGGGAGATTTAGGCCATGTTTGAGATGAATAATTTTGATGCTATAAAAATAGGTTTGGCTTCCCCTGAGAAAATCAGAGAATGGTCCAGGGGAGAGGTAAAAAAGCCGGAGACGATCAACTACAGGACATTGAAGCCTGAGAGGGACGGTCTTTTCTGTGAAAGGATATTCGGACCCCAGAAGGACTGGGAATGCCACTGCGGAAAGTACAAGAGGATCAGATACAAGGGCATAGTCTGCGACAGGTGCGGAGTCGAAGTCACCCGTTCAAAGGTGAGAAGGGAACGCATGGGCCATATCGAGCTGGCAGCTCCTGTATCCCACATCTGGTATTTTAAGGGCATACCCAGCAGGATGGGCCTTATACTGGATATGTCTCCAAGAGCGCTGGAGAAGATACTGTATTTTGCATCATATGTCGTGATAGATCCGGGACAGACACCCCTTTCAAAAAAGCAGATAATGACTGAAAAGGAATACAGGGACAGCGTTGAAAAGTTCGGATACAAGTTCAAGGCATCCATGGGAGCCGAAGCTATAAAGGAACTGCTCATGGAGATCGACCTGGAGGCCCTTTCGAAGGAGCTGAGGTCTGATCTTGAGGATGCATCGGGACAAAAGAGGATCAGGACCATAAAAAGGCTGGAAGTAGTTGAAGCTTTCAGGCTTTCAGGCAACAGGCCCGAGTGGATGATAATGGACGTTGTTCCCGTCATACCGCCTGAGCTTCGCCCTATGGTGCAGCTGGACGGCGGCAGGTTTGCAACCTCTGATCTGAACGACCTTTACAGGCGCGTGATAAACAGGAACAACCGTCTCAAGAGGCTGCTTGACCTGGGAGCGCCGGATATAATCGTAAGAAATGAAAAGAGGATGCTGCAGGAAGCTGTGGATGCCCTCATTGACAACGGCAGAAGGGGCCGCCCCGTTACGGGACCCGGCAACAGGCCGCTGAAATCCCTCTCAGACATGCTGAAGGGAAAACAGGGACGTTTCCGTCAGAACCTCCTGGGCAAACGTGTTGACTACTCAGGACGTTCAGTTATCGTTGTAGGTCCTGAGTTGAAGATATTCCAGTGCGGACTTCCAAAGGAAATGGCATTGGAGCTATTTAAGCCATTTGTAATGAAAAAGCTCGTAAACGACGGGCTTGCCCACAATATTAAAAGCGCCAAGAGAATGGTAGAGAGAGTCAGGGGAGAAGTGTGGGATGTGCTCGAGGAAGTGATCAAGGAGCATCCCGTACTGCTCAACCGTGCGCCTACACTCCACAGACTCGGCATACAGGCATTTGAGCCTGTGCTTGTAGAAGGCAGGGCGCTGAAGCTGCACCCGCTGGTATGTACAGCCTACAACGCAGACTTCGACGGCGACCAGATGGCCGTGCACGTACCTCTGTCAGCAGAGGCACAGGCAGAGGCAAGATTCCTTATGCTGTCGGCCAACAACCTGCTGGCTCCAAAGGATGGCAAGCCTATCACCGTGCCTACTCAGGACATGGTTCTGGGCAGCTACTACCTGACCATCGAACGCGATGGAGAGCCGGGAGAAGGCAAGGTGTTCGGATCTCTTGATGAAGCAGTCATGGCTTATGACGAGGGCGTCGTCGGACTGCATGCGAAAATCAGGATCAAATTGATCAAGGTGATCGACGGACAGCCCAAATCAAAGATCATAGAGACCACAGTGGGCAAAATGATATTCAATGAAGCGATACCACAGGATCTTGGCTTTGTTGACAGATCAGATCCTGACAAGCAGTTTGATCTTGAGATCACTCAGCTCGTTACAAAGAAAGAGCTGGGCAAGATAATTGACAAGTGCATAAAGGCGCATGGTACCACAGAGACTGCTATCGTCCTGGACAGGATCAAAGCTCTTGGCTTCAAGTATTCCACAAGGGGTGCCATCACTGTCAGCGTTTCCGACATGGTTATCCCTGATGTAAAAAAGAAGTTTATTGATGAGACCGAAGCCAAAATAGAGAACATAACAAAAATGTACAAGAGGGGCCTTATATCCGAAGAGGAAAGGTATACCTCCGTAATACAGGCATGGACGGACACAGGTGAAAACCTTACCAAGGCTCTGATGGAAACATTGGACCGTTTCAACCCCATATTCATGATGTCCCAGTCCGGAGCCCGCGGAAGCATCAGTCAGATCAAGCAGCTGTCGGGTATGAGAGGCCTTATGGCGGATACCCAGGGTAAGACGCTTGAGATCCCGATAAGAGCAAATTTCCGTGAAGGCTTGAATGTTCTTGAATACTTCATATCCTCCCACGGAGCAAGAAAGGGTCTGGCAGATACAGCTCTCAGAACTGCTGACTCGGGATATCTGACACGTCGTCTTGTTGACGTAAGCCAGGATGTCATTGTAAGGGAAATCGACTGCGGTACCAGAAAGGGTATCGAAGTATCTGAAATCAAGGACGGCAGCGAGGTAATAGAAGGTCTGGCTGAAAGGCTTGTCGGAAGGTACACCGCTGATGAAATCGTCAATCCTGAAACAGGAGAGGTCCTTATCGAGGCGGACAAGAGGATAACCGATCAGGATGCGGACAGGGTGACCAGGGCTGGACTTAAGAAAGCCAAGATCAGATCGATGCTGACCTGCCATTCCGAGTACGGAGTATGTGCAAAGTGCTATGGAGCCAATCTTGCCACAGGCGAGGATGTAAATGTCGGCGAGGCTGTTGGTATAGTAGCCGCACAGTCCATAGGCGAGCCCGGTACCCAGCTTACAATGAGAACCTTCCATACTGGTGGTGTTGCCGGTGATGATATCACCCAGGGTCTCCCCCGTGTCGAGGAGCTTTTTGAGGCCAGAAAGCCGAAGGGACTTGCAGTTATTTCTGAAATACCCGGAACGGTAAAAATAAACGATACCAAGAAGAAGAGAGAAGTCATCGTAACGTCGGAGGATGGAGAAGCTCGTTCGTACCAGATCACATACGGCTCCAGAATCAAGGTCTCGGACGGCGATGTCATTGAAGCCGGTGACGAGATCACCGAAGGCTCCGTCAATCCTCATGATATATTAAAGATCAAAGGAATCAAGGGAGTTCAGCAGTACTTGCTGCAGGAAGTGCAGAGAGTATACAGGCTGCAGGGTGTTGACATCAATGACAAGCATATCGAGGTTATAATCAGACAGATGCTCAGGAAGGTCAAGGTGGAGGATGCCGGCGACACCAACATGCTGCCGGGCGGTCTGGTCGACATGTTCGACTTTGAAGCTGAAAATGCAAGGGTCACAGCCGAGGGGCTCAGACCTGCGACCGGAAAACGCACTCTGCTAGGTATAACCAAGGCGTCCCTTGCTACTGAATCCTTCCTGTCGGCGGCATCGTTCCAGGAGACCACAAGAGTATTGACCGAAGCTGCAATAAAGGGTAAGGTCGATCCGCTGGTAGGACTCAAGGAGAACGTAATAATAGGAAAGCTCATACCTGCAGGTACAGGAATGAGCAGATACAAGGATATAAATATCAGCACAGTGACCGAGTGATAGTGCGTAGACCGACGGCACCGTTTAGAGGTAAGGGGACACACCTTTACAAGGAGCAAGATTATGGGGACATTCCTGACATTACCGCTCCAGAGCTTGTACTAAAGGAGTGTCCCCCTTACTGCTGTTTATCTTGACAACATGGCATGGCGGTGATAAAATATTTCAGTGCGAATTTAGGGCGTATTATGCCCATTTGGTAAGATTTGCGTGCATTTGAGGCGAAAAATGCACAAATGCAGCAGAGGGGAAGGGTGCTCAACAAGTGCTGGAGATTTTAAAGGGCAGCAATAAGGCAATAGGTATAAAGCAGACGCTGAAAGCGGTTGAGAACAAAACCGCCATTAAGGTTTTCATTGCGAAGGATGCTGACGAGAAGATCACTGGTAGTCTTAGGGAGCTATGCCTGGCCAATGCGATAGAGATAGTGTATGTGGATACGATGAAACAGCTTGGTAAGGCTGTGGGCATCGAAGTAGGCGCATCAACGGTTTGTATATTAGGGTAAGAGGGACACAGACAGAGGTAAGAGGGACACACCTCTGCAAGAAGAAGGGCTTTGAGGTTGAGGTATGTCCCTGTTAAATAACGATATATCAATTACTTGATATAAAATATATTTAAAACTCGAAGGGAGGTGTAAAATTGCCAACATTTAATCAGATGGTCAGAAAGGGAAGAGAAGCAGTTGAGTACAAATCTACTGCTCCGGCTCTGCAAAGAGGATTCAACTCGCTGAGAAAGAAGCCTGTTGAAACCAATTCTCCGCAAAAGAGGGGAGTTTGCACCGTTGTAAGGACGCAGACACCGAAGAAGCCTAACTCAGCATTGAGAAAGGTCGCCAGGGTACGTCTGACAAACGGAATCGAAGTCAGTGCTTACATCCCGGGAATAGGCCACAATCTTCAGGAACACAGCGTTGTCCTTATCAGGGGCGGCAGGGTTAAGGATCTCCCTGGTGTCAGGTACCACATTATCAGAGGTACTCTTGATACGGCAGGTGTTGCAAAGAGGATGCAGGGTCGTTCCAAGTATGGAGCCAAGAGGCCGAAGGCAGGCGCAGCCAAGAAGTAAAGCGTCTGACAAGGCAGTATAAGAGTGCAAGGTATGTTGAATAGATAAAAACACATTGATTATATATTGATTGATTTATATATTACATGTACTGACGCACTGACGAGGACCTACGGGTTCCGAGTACCTCGTAAAACATTCGAAGGGGAGCTGGATGGCCCCTATCATTACTAAAAGGAGGGAAGTAAAGTGCCAAGAAAAGGACATACGCCTAAAAGGGATGTTCTGCCCGATCCAATATATAATGACAAGGTCGTGACAAAGCTGGTCAACAACATTATGCTTGACGGCAAAAAAGGTGTTGCTCAGAGAATCTGCTACGACGCATTTGACATTATAAAGGAAAAGACAGGAAAGGATCCGCTTGAAGTGTTTGAACAGGCAATGAACAATATCATGCCTGTGCTGGAAGTCAAAGCCAGAAGAGTCGGCGGTGCAACCTACCAGGTTCCTATGGAAGTCAGGCCTGAAAGAAGGCAGGCTCTGGGACTGAGATGGTTGACGAATTATTCACGCGCCAGAGGCGAAAAGACAATGAAGGAAAGACTGGCCGGTGAGATTCTTGACGCTGTCAACAATGCGGGCGGAGCTTACAAAAAGAAGGAAGACACCCACAAGATGGCAGAAGCAAACAGGGCTTTCGCTCACTACCGCTGGTAATTGCCGCCGTGTATCACAGGCTGCAGTATAAAGCGCAGAAATTTGCGAAAGTTATTTACAGATATTCAAAAGAAATAGAACTTATCGAGGAAGAAAGGAGGCAATCATGCCCAGGCAATTTAGTTTGGAAAATACCAGAAACATTGGTATCATGGCTCATATAGATGCTGGTAAGACAACTACGACTGAGCGTATTCTGTTTTATACAGGAAGGCTGCATAAAATGGGAGAGACTCATGAGGGTGCGGCAACAATGGACTGGATGGAGCAGGAGCAGGAAAGAGGCATCACGATAACCTCTGCTGCTACTACAGCACAGTGGAAGGGAACCAGGATCAACATTATCGATACGCCGGGGCACGTTGACTTTACGGTAGAGGTTGAAAGATCTCTGAGAGTTCTCGATGGTTCGGTAACACTTTTTTGTGCAAAGGGCGGGGTGGAACCTCAGTCTGAAACCGTTTGGAGACAGGCCGACAAGTACAATGTTCCCCGTATTGCATATGTCAATAAAATGGATATTATGGGCGCAGACTTTTTTAATTGCGTCCAGATGATGAAGGACAGACTTAAGGCAAATGCTGTTCCAATTCAGTTACCTATCGGCAAGGAAGAATGTTTCAAAGGTATAGTCGATTTGGTGACAATGAAGGCCATATACTACATTGATGACCTTGGAACGGTATTGGATGAAGAGCCGATACCGGAAGATATGGTTGATATCGTTGAAAAATATCGTAACATTTTAATCGAAGCTGTTGCTGAACAAGATGAGAACTTGATGAATAAATACCTTGAAGGCGAAGAGCTGACCGTGGAGGAAATACGTGCAGGTATCAGAAAGGCAACTATTGCAGTTGATATGATACCGGTAGCATGCGGTTCATCCTACAGGAACAAAGGCGTTCAAAAGCTGCTTGATGCAGTAATTGACTATATGCCTTCTCCGCTGGATGTACCTGCGATCAGAGGAGTTTCTCCCGATGAAGAGACAGAGCTGGAAAGACCTGCAGATGACAATGGACCGTTCTCAGCGCTGGCTTTCAAGATTATGGCTGATCCCTTTGTCGGAAAGCTCTGCTTTTTCAGAGTTTATTCAGGAAAGTTGAGTTCAGGGTCATATGTGTTGAATTCTACAAAGAACAAGAGGGAAAGGGTAGGCAGGCTTCTTCAGATGCATGCCAATCACAGGGAGGACATAGATACTGTATACTCCGGAGATATAGCGGCGATAGTAGGCCTGAAGGATACATCCACAGGCGATACACTGTGCAGCGAGGATGCTCCGGTCATACTTGAATCCATGGAATTCCCGGAACCTGTTATTCATATAGCAGTAGAACCCAAGACCAAGGCAGGACAGGATAAAATGTCCGCCGCTCTTGCAAAGCTTTCTGAAGAAGACCCGACTTTCAAAGCTCATACAGATCCGGAAACAGGGCAAACAATAATTTCCGGTATGGGAGAGCTGCATCTTGAAATCATTGTCGACAGAATGATGAGAGAATTCAAGGTGGAAGCTAACATCGGCCAGCCCCAGGTTGCATACAAGGAAACCATCAGGAAGGCCGTCAAGGCTGAAGGTAAATTTGTAAGGCAGTCAGGCGGAAGAGGACAGTATGGTCATTGCGTCATTGAGTTAGAACCCCAGGAACCCGGAAGCGGATATACATTTGTCAACAAGATCGTCGGTGGTGTTGTTCCCAAGGAATACATCCCAGCGATCGACGAGGGTATACAGGATGCCATGCAAAATGGTATTCTGGGCGGTTACCAGGTTCTTGACATCAAGGCGACTCTTGTAGACGGATCGTACCATGAGGTCGACTCATCAGAAATGGCATTCAAGATAGCCGGATCCATGGCCTTCAAGGAAGGCTGCCGCAAGGCTGATCCTGTGCTGCTTGAGCCTATAATGAGAGTTGACGTCGTCGTACCTGAAACATACATGGGTGACGTTATGGGTGATCTCAATTCACGCCGCGGACGTATCGAGGGTATGGAAAACAGATCAGGTGCACAAGTGATCACTTCGCACGTGCCGCTTGCAAACATGTTCGGATATGCCACAGAGCTCCGTTCAAGGACACAGGGCAGAGGCGTGTTCACGATGCAGTTCGGCCACTACGAAGAGGTCCCCAGGAGTATACAGGAATCAGTGCTCAAATAAGAGCGGTCAATATACTGCAGAATTGCATCAAACAAGATTGATATGTTTTGCAGTGTATGAAATATAAAAATTATTATTAAATCATTCAGTGTTCAACTGAACAAGGGAGGAGAATTTTAAAATGGGTAAGGCCAAATTTGAAAGAACAAAACCCCACGTTAACATTGGAACTATCGGTCACGTTGACCACGGCAAGACTTCATTGACAGCAGCTATAACAAAGGTATTGGGATTCTCAGGAAAGGCTAACTATACTGCATATGACCAGATCGACAAGGCTCCTGAAGAAAAAGCAAGAGGAATCACGATCTCTACTGCACACGTTGAGTATGAAACAGACAACAGGCATTATGCTCACGTTGACTGCCCCGGTCATGCCGACTATGTTAAGAACATGATCACCGGTGCTGCTCAGATGGACGGCGCTATACTCGTTGTTTCCGCAGCAGACGGCCCGATGCCTCAGACCAGGGAGCACATACTCCTTGCTCGTCAGGTTGGCGTTCCTTACATCGTAGTATTCCTTAACAAATGCGACATGGTTGATGACGAAGAACTCATCGAACTCGTTGAAATGGAACTCAGAGAACTCCTCAGCTCCTACGAATTCGACGGTGACAATATTCCGATAATAAGAGGATCTGCTCTGGTTGCTCTCGAAAGCACCTCCACTGATCCAAACGCTCCTGAATACCAGCCGATACTCAACCTCATGAAAGAAGTTGACAGCTATATTCCTGAACCGGAAAGACCGACAGACAAGCCTTTCATTATGCCTGTCGAGGACGTATTCTCGATCACCGGCCGTGGCACAGTTGCTACTGGTAGAGTTGAAAGAGGTATGGTAAAGGTTGGAGAAGAAGTTGAAATAGTTGGTTTGATGGACGCTCCGAGAAAGACCGTCGTAACCGGCGTTGAAATGTTCAAGAAGCTCCTTGACCAGGCTGTTGCCGGCGACAACATCGGCTGCCTGCTCAGAGGTATTCAGAGAAATGAAATTGAAAGAGGACAGGTTCTGGCTAAACCCGGATCCATCAAGCCCCACACTCATTTCAAGGGACAGGTTTACGTTCTGACCAAGGAAGAGGGCGGAAGACACACTCCTTTCTTCAATGGCTACAGACCCCAGTTCTATTTCAGAACCACCGACGTTACCGGTGTTGCTGAACTTCCTGCAGGTATTGAGATGTGCATGCCTGGTGACCATATTGAAATGACCATCAAGCTCATCACTCCTATCGCTATGGAAGAGGGACTCAGGTTCGCTATCCGTGAAGGCGGCAGAACTGTTGGTTCCGGTACTGTTACTGGAGTAATCGAATAAGCAAGCTTAAATAAAAAAAGTGCGGTTTGCCTGGCAAACCGCACTTTTTATTGTAAGCGGAAAGGGGACACTCCTCTGCAGAGGGTATTGCGGATTGCAATTGATAAATCAATTGCAGGAAGCCAAGGAATGTCTTATCTCATCGCTGCTGCGAAGCTTTCACCGAATTGTATACATTGCTCGATATTGTCTTTACCAGGTCTGTATTTTATACCTAAGGGCTCCAATGGCATTCTCAAGCCTGATTTTTCAAGAGAAGCGCTGATCACCTTGGGGGACTCTCCGCTCCAGCCATAGCTGCCAAAGCCTGCACCTAGCTTGCCCCTGAATTTGTGTCCCTTTATTTCCTCCAGCAAGCCTGCGGTTGGCCGTAATACACCGTTGTTTACAGTGCAGCTGCCGACGATTACACCTTTTGATTTAAATATTTCAGTGATCAGATCACTCTGGTCAGTCAGGGCAACATTGAACAGCTTGTACGCAACACCTTGATTTTCGAGACCGGCGGCTATGGATTCTGCCATTTTCTTTGTAGCATCATACATTGTATCGTAAATGATCACTGCATATCCTTCGGTATAATCCTTTGACCATTCATAATATTTATCGATGATCTGTACAGGATCTTTCCTCCATATAATACCATGGCTGGGAGCTATCATATCAATGTCGAGATTCAGTGCTCTGATCTGCTCGATTTTCTTATTTATCAATGGACTGAAGGGAGTCAATATATTTGCATAATATTTTATGGCTTCCTGATAGAGCTCGCAATTGTCAACTTCGTCACTGAAAAGTGAAGTGCCGGCATAGTGCTGTCCAAAAGCATCACTAGAGAACACAGTTCCCGCACCCTTAACATATGTGAGCATGCTGTCAGGCCAATGTATCATCTGCATTTCAACAAAAACAAGATCATATTTACCTGTATTTATCGTGTCACCGGTTTTTACGATCTTAAAATTGATATCGTCCCTGTGAAAATAATTCTTTATTATATCTGCGCCGTTCTTTGTGCAATATATGGGGATATCCTTTGATGGGAGTCTTTCGAGCAGGTAGCCCAGACTGCCGGCATGGTCCGGTTCGCTGTGGTTTATTACGATCATATCAATATTGCCCAGCCCGACTTTATTCTCCAGAATTTTCACAAATTCTTCCTTGTAGGGATCCCATACAGTATCGACGAGGACTGTTTTCTGATCCTTTATTAAGTAGGTGTTATAGCTGGAGCCTCTATGTGTTGACAGCTCATGTCCATGAAAATGTCTAATTCCCCAATCCTTCCATCCCAACCAGTATATACTGTCCTTTATTTCTACCATAATATATTCTCCTTTACCTAATCTTATGATCATTTCGGACATTCCTATTATACCCACTATAGCAGTGTATAAACAATAGCTGTTTGTACCTTTTTCACATATTTTACCTACCAAATAGATAAAAAATGTCTACTTGTATCGCCATATTCAGGATGATACTATTAATTAAGAATAGCAGGAAGGGGTTATGTATGTTTTCGGCATTTAAAAAAGCAGGCACCCGGATCAGAAACTTAAGTCCGTCAGCGATAAGGGAGATCATAGTTATCGCTGTCATACTTGTCATATCCGTATTGCTGAGCATCCCACAGTTCAGGGAGGACAGTGAAAGTCTAAGGATATGGAAGGAAGTTCAAAGGAATGTCGAAGCAGCCCAACAGGCCGAATAGCTCAGAGGTTATCTTTCTTGAACAAATGTTTTATAGCGGGAGGTTATTATGGAACTGTCAGATGTGAAAAAACTAGCCGGTGTGGTCAGGGACAATATTTCTAGAGTAATGGTCGGCAGGGAGAAAACTATCGATCTGGTACTCATTTCGCTTCTATGCGCAGGACATGTCCTGCTGGAGGATGTTCCAGGGGTAGGAAAGACAATGCTTGCCAAATGCCTGGCTAAATCCCTTGAATGCGGGTTTAAAAGGATACAGTTCACACCTGACCTGTTACCGTCGGATCTGACGGGAATAAACTATTTCGACCAAAAACGCGGAGAATTCATATTCAGACCTGGTCCCGTCTTCACAAACATAATACTTGCCGATGAAATAAACAGAGCCACGCCGCGTACCCAGTCAAGCCTGCTGGAGTGCATGGAAGAAAGACAGGTGACTGTAGACGGCGAAACCAGGCTGCTTCAAAGGCCGTTCTTCGTTATCGCAACACAAAATCCGGTTGAGACACGCGGTACGTTTCCGCTGCCGGAGGCCCAGCTTGACAGGTTTTTCATGCGCATTGGGATGGGTTATCCGGATCCGCATGAAGGCAGGGAAATATTAAAACGCTTCAAGGATTCCGATCCTATGGAAACGCTGAAGACCACGGCTTCTTCAGAGGCTGTCATTGATGCGCAGAAAGCCGTCACATCAGTCAGGACGTCAGATGCCGTCCAGCAGTATATAGTCGATATAATCGAGGCTACAAGGCACGACAGCAGAATATCCCTTGGAGTCAGCCCCCGAGGCAGCATTGCGCTGATGAAAGCCGCCCAGGTCAATGCGGTGTTGGATGGACGGGACTTTATTACACCGGACGATGTCAAAAAAATGGCTGTGCCCGTACTATCCCACCGTCTGATAATCAAGGGACATGCAATCTCAGGAGGTACGGAAAACGCCGAAAACACGGTCAGGGATATATTAGGGACAGTTCATGCTCCCACAGAAGAAATTTGAGGTGCTGATATGGATGTCATTGCATTGCTGCTTATCCTTTTAGCCGTGTTATGGCTGCAGGCATACATACTTGGCAATTATGTGTTCAGCAAGCTGGACTACAGCTGTAAATTCAGTGTTCCCGAGGCACATGAGGGTGATACCATATACCTTATTGAGTCAGTATATAATGGCAAGCTGCTGCCGGTACCATGGCTCAAGGTGGACATCCATACCTCCAGGTGGCTGGATTTTGCAGGCACATGCTCGGTAATAGCACAGGATGACAGGCGTGTGACGAGCAGCTTTCTATTGAAAAGCTACCAGAAAACCACAAGGAAATGGAAACTCAAATGTGTGAAAAGAGGCATCTTCCATACTGAAAACGTGACTTTGATAGGAGGCGACCTTCTTAATTTATGTAATACCTCTGACGCTCTGCCTGTAAATATAACGCTTGTGGTATACCCGGAGATAGTAGATCTGGATGAGTTATTTGTACCGGTGAATCTTCTGCAAAGTGATAATGTAGTAAATAGATGGATCATTGACGATCCGTTTATGTTTTCAAGTATCCGGGAGCATACACCGGGAGATCCAATGAACCGTATACACTGGCCTGCCACAGCCAAAAGCGGCAGGCTGATGGTCAGAAAAAACGAATTCACTTCACAGCAAAACCTGACTGTCATATTAAATATGCAGACAAAATCCTATGAGCATACAAACGTAATTGACAGGCGTTCGGCAGAATTGGGGATAAAGGTGGCTGCAACGCTTTTTGACAGAGCCTTGAGGGAGGGCACGCCTGTTATCTTCGCCACCAACGGCTGTACCTCTGTCGACGACAGTAAGCCTATAATTACTGGGGAAGCTGCGGATAAGGATCACATCACCGGACTTTTCAAAATACTTGCAGGTCTCCTTATGAAAAGTGTCAGGAGTTTTCAAAGCCTTCTTAAGGATATGTCGCAGGACATGGAAAATTCAGAAGCTATTATAGTCACAGCATACCTGAACAAGGAAATATGCAGGCAGGCAGACCATATGGCGGATTCAGGGAACCGGGTATGCATAATACTGGTGGATACGGAATATGAAAAAGGAGCTGTTCCCGAGTCGGCAGAGCTTTATATGCTCTCTGACAGAAGCTGGCTGCAGTCTGAGGAATGGGTGTAGGCCTATATGAGCCGGAGGCAGAGATATGGGTGATGAAAACAAAAAAATGAATATCAGGGTCATAATGCTTCGCATTTTGTCTGTACTGGCTGTAAATGCATTTGTTTATGCCGGATTCACTATGCTGCGTGCTTCCATATTCCACGATGACGGAGGGATAACGAGTGTTGTTCTGTATGCAGTGGTAATATGCCTTGCCCATACAGCGGGAATATTGTTTTCATCAACGAGACCTGAGATCCTGAATCGCGCCGTCAAGACAAAATTCTTTAGATTTATCAGCTTTATGCTTAATATAAAGGATAATGAACTATTTATCTCATCATCCGCCATATGGGGGCTGATTATTGTTCCGGTTGCTGCAGTATTTATAGTCTATGGAGGGAATGGCCCCGGCAGGTCATTTTTTGAACTACTGCCGGCAGCGGCCGCCTATATAATATCGGTGAAGCAGTCCAGACTTGCGCCTTCACGAATAATGAGCAGCGCCAGCCTGTTCATAGGTATGACCATTATGGTCATATGTCTGGAGCTGCCTTACCTGATCAGCAGGCTGATGTATTTGAGGCCGCCGTACTTTGCAGTTTCATACTTCTTGATATTTGCATTTCTTATTGTAAAAAACCAGGAAGATATAGAAAAACAGATATTTAGTAAAAAGCATATTGATAAATCCGTACTGCCACGGAATCTCAGACGGTTCAACGCCATGGCGGCGGGTTTTATCTTCCTCTTTATGATGCTTTTATTCAATCTGAAAACAGTAGTCATGTATTTGATGGATATAGCAAGACAGATCATCCAGCTGGTTTTTTACTTTTTTGGATGGCTCATTGACAAGCTCATAGCAGGTCGCTCATCCGGTTTGGAAGCAAATCAGGGCAATTTGAATGCCATGCCTGTACAGCAGCCAATGCCCATTTTTAATCTTATTATCAATATTGCGATGTACTTCGTAATACTTTACATCAGCTACAGACTTTTGCTATCGATTGTTGTCAGAGTTCCTGCGGCAGTTTCCAAAATTATCGGAGCGCTTAAAAAATTATTTAAAATGAATATCAGTAACGAGGCCAATGTGGAGGCCGATTTTATCGATACGACCGAGACAATAATGCCGGATGTGAAAAATATGGTCAGCAGAGTAACAAAGAAGAGAGGCAGGGCAAAAAAACTGAGTCAAATAACCGATCCGGCAGAAAAAGTAAGACGAATGTACGGCAATATACTCGGCAGGCTGCCCTTGTACGGCATAAAGCCCGAAGCAGCCGACACTACGGCAGAGATACTGGCAAAGGCCGCCGGAGCTGTGGAAGTGCAGGAGAGCTTATCCCCGTTCACTGAAATATATGATCAGGTGAGGTATGGCGAAATGATGCCCGACAGTGAGACACTTGCCCGGGCAGAGAAGCATTACTTAGGTGTCAGTCAGGACAGATAGACAGTTATGTGATATATACTTATCATTAACTGTCTATTTGTCATGAATGGCACCTTTTTACCATTGAAAAAGAATTATGTACAGGATATAATAAAGACCATCGTAAAACACTTAACAGGTAAGGGGGAAGGTCAAATGGCAGAATCCAAAAAGATAACAAAAAAGAAAACTCTCCCGTTGCTGCCACTCAGAGGTCTGACAGTGTTTCCTTATATGATCCTCACCTTTGACGTTGGAAGAGAAAAATCCGTCAAGGCTCTGGATGAGGCTATGATCAATAATCAGTTAATTTTCCTCGTTGCACAGAAGGATGCAAAGGAAGACTCACCTGATATAGATGATATATACAGCGTTGGTACCATATCAAGGGTCAAGCAGCTCCTCAAATTGCCCGGAAATACGATAAGGGTGCTTGTGGAAGGCTTGAGCAGAGCGGAAGTGAAGGGCTACATCCAGACCGAGCCGTATTTTATTGCCGAGGTCACAGAAAAGGTGATACGGGAGGACAAGGACAGGAATGTCGAATATGAAGCGCTGAAGCGCAAGGTTTTAAGTACCTTTGACGATTACGCAAGGCTGAATGGAAAAATTTCGCCTGAAACGGTTTCATCAATGGCTTCCATTGACGAAGTCGGTCAGCTTGCAGACATCATTGCGTCCAATATGCAGCTTAAAATCGACCAGAAGCAGGAGATACTCGATGAGTTCCACCCTGAAAGAAGGCTGGAAAAGATACTGGAAACACTCATGAGTGAAATAGAGATCCTGGAGGTAGAAAAGAATATCAGTGTCCGCGTACGCAAGCAAATAGACAAAATGCAGCGTGAATACTACCTCAGGGAGCAGATCAAGGCTATACAGACCGAACTGGGCGACAAGGACGGAATTACCGGGGAGGTAGACGAATACAGGAAGAAGATCGAAGCAGCAAAGCTTCCCGAGGAAGCAGAGAAAAAGGCTCTGAAGGAACTGGACAGACTGCTGAAGATGCCTTCAGGTTCAGCTGAGGGCTCAGTAATCAGGACATATCTTGACTGGATCCTTGATCTGCCCTGGAATAAAAAGACAGAAGAGAAGATCGACCTGAGGAAAGCGGAGGAAATACTCGAAGAAGACCATTACGGACTTGCAAAGGTCAAGGAAAGGATACTGGAGTATCTTGCGGTGCTGAAGCTCACAAACCAGCTCAAGGGCCCAATACTCTGCCTTGTGGGACCTCCCGGCGTAGGCAAGACCTCAATTGCAAAATCTATAGCCAGAGCGCTGAACAGAAATTATATCAGGATGTCTCTTGGCGGAGTGAGGGATGAGGCCGAGATAAGAGGCCACAGACGCACCTATGTCGGGGCCATGCCAGGCAGGATAATCAATGCCCTCAAGCAGGCAGGATCGAGCAATCCTCTGATACTGCTGGACGAGATCGATAAAATGAGCAGCGATTTCAGAGGCGATCCGGCATCAGCGATGCTTGAAGTGCTCGACGGCGAGCAGAACTTCGCTTTCAGGGATCACTATCTTGAACTGCCGGTAAATCTGTCGGATGTGCTTTTCCTCACAACGGCAAACACCCTAGATACCATACCGAGGCCTCTTCTTGACAGGATGGAGGTCATAACGATATCGGGCTATACTGAAGAGGAGAAGGTGCGTATTGCGCAGAAATACCTGCTGGGCAAGCAGATGAAAGCACACGGCTTGCAGAAGAAGAACCTGAAGATAGATGAGAGTACGATCAGAAGTATAATTAACTACTACACCAGGGAAGCCGGCGTAAGAAATCTGGAAAGAGAAATCGCCAACGTGTGCAGGAAGGCTGCAAGAACGCTTGTCTCAAGCGGAAACAAGTCTGTGACAATGACGTCTGCAAATATAGAGAAATACCTGGGCGGCAAAAGGTATAGATATGACAAGGCCAATGAGAAGGATGAGGTGGGTATTGCCACCGGACTTGCATGGACACCGGTTGGAGGCGATACACTGGTAATTGAAGTCACTCTCATGGACGGTAACGGCAAGCTGGAGCTCACAGGCCAGCTGGGCGATGTCATGAAGGAGTCTGCAAAGGCCGCCATCAGTTTTATACGCTCGAAAGCAGAGCTGTTTGGCATTGACAAGGACTTTCACAATAAATATGACATACACATCCATGTCCCGGAAGGAGCCATACCAAAGGACGGCCCTTCAGCCGGAATCACACTGGCAACTGCCATGGTGTCAGCGCTGACAGGCAGGGCGGTCAGAAGGAATGTGGCAATGACGGGGGAAATAACACTCAGGGGCAGGGTACTCCCTATCGGAGGGCTCAAGGAGAAAGTGCTGGCTGCGCATAGGGCCGGTATCGATACCATAATCGTGCCTATAGAGAATAAGAAGGATATCGATGAGATACCTGAAAATGTAAGAGACCAGTTGAAATTCATACTGGCTGCAGATATGGATACAGTGCTTAGCAATGCCCTGACAGAGGAGAAGCTGCGTGAGAACACGGGAAAAGTACCGGAGCCTGTGCTCCTTGCGGAGGACAACGCAGTAATCGACAGTCAGGCCCACAGGATGTAGAATTTGTATAAACCGACAACGCCGTTTATTCCGATCGTGTTTCCAAGCACTGACTGAAGTACTTCCCTTCTACCCAGAATTAGTCTGTGGTGAGCGGTCCTGTCTCACGGGTAGTGCAGTCACAATCAGGAGTATCTCCTGCATCAGACATATTTCGCGTTTACAGAATTTCGTAAACGCTTTTTTTATGTTAAAATAAAAGAATGATAAAGATAAAATCGGCAGATATCCAAAACAATAAGAATATTATTACTTCAACGCTGGCAATGTTGTTATCGGTTGCGCTGCTTATTACCGCTCCCGCTTTTGAAAGCTACTTTGAAAGCATAATGGGTATTTCCGGCTTCCTCACCTGGCATAATCTGCTGGAGATCGCAGGTGTCATAGCCTGTCTTGCGATTTTTTTGGTTTCGTACTATACATACAAGCAGGAACAAAATATCAAACCGATAGTTTTCGGGTCGCTGCTGATGGCTGCCGGTATCATTGATGTTTTTCATTTGATGAGCTACAAGGGCATGCCTGATTTTTTCATACCAAATCTTACAGCAAACAGGGCAACTACCTTCTGGATAGCTGCCAGATTGATTACCGCGGCGGCATATATGGCATCATGCTTTATTCAAAATGAAAAAAAGAGCGGGATAAACGCAAACTGGTTTTCTGCGACTGCTTTTGCGATTTCATTGGCTGCGTTTATTACAGCCACGTATTTTCCGAATCTTCTGCCTGCCATGTATATTGAAGAAACAGGGCTTACATATGAGAAGAAGCTTCTGGAATATACTATCATTGCAGTAACCTCAATTGCTGCAATAGTTTATTTCCATAAATACATAAAAACCAAAAACCAGGTATTATATGTTATGTCTGCGGCATTGACACTTAGTAGTATGAGTGAATTCGCCTTCACTATCTACATCGATGTATACGGGATATATAATCTTTTGGGTCATGTACTCAAATGCATTTCGCTGTTTATGATATTCAGTGTGACATTCTCAAAATACGTACTGACCCCGTATACAGCACTGGCTACTGCCCGGAATGAGCTGAAGGAATATGCCGACAATCTTGACAAGCTGGTGGAGATAAGAACCAGTGAATTAAAGATGATAAATGACAAGCTTTTAGAGGACCTTGATTATGCCAGGGACATTCAAAATTCAATGATGCCGTCATTTTTCCCCAACTCGCCCAATATAAGCTTCAATGCTTTGTACATGCCTGCAGAGAGGCTGAGCGGCGACTTTTATGATGTATACTGGCTGGACGAGAACCATATAGGCTTCTATATATGTGATGTTTCAGGGCACGGCGTCCCTGCGGCCATGCTGACAGTATTTCTCAAGCAGTGTGTCGACAGCTTTATTGAAACGGACAGGATCAAAGAAACGCTTTCATCTCCATCTGAAATGCTGGGACAGATATATGATGCTTTCAATAATACTAATTTTAGAGATGAAGTCTATATTGTTCTCATTTATTTTGTATATGATATAAAGACTAAAAAGCTGGTATTCAGTTCCGCAGGCATGAATGAAGCGCCAATGTACCTGAATGGGCAGGGACAGCTGAGAGATATCCATATAAAAGGCTTCCCGATATGCAAGCTCAGGGAGGTGTATTCAGCTGCTTATGAAGACATGGAATTGCAAGCAGGCCCTGGTGATAAGCTTTTTATTTATACCGACGGCCTTATCGAGTTAAGGAATGACAAAAAAGAGCAGTACTCATCTGAAAGGTTGAAGCAGCTCATCTTGAATAACAGCAAAGCGGTTTCCGAGCATTTGATCTCCGCCATCAGAAAGTCTCTGAGGTCATTTTCCGGAGACAGGGAACCGGAGGATGATATAACATTGATATGTGTCGAATTCAGATAGAAGCAATAAACGTTATTACACGAATAGAAAAATGTAAAAAATGAAGGAAAAATGTAGATCAATATAGAATATAGCTCTGTTATTCTGTAACTAATCCAAAAACATTCAGGAGGTACCGGATGCCAGTATATATGATTTCTGTAACCTGTGTGGCAGCACTCATCGGCATTATATTGTCGTTGATCTTTTACCGTCTGAAGCGATTTAATTTTTTGACAGCTGCCGCCATAACTATGGCATCTCTTGTAACAGCACTTATTATGCCGGGTGTCCTCAGCCTTATCTACTCAACTCAAAATAATGCACAGGATCCGTCAATGTCTGCTATTCTTGCTGCTGTATCGGTATTCGCCTACCTTGTTCTTATTTTAGTACTGAGCATAGTAATAGCGTTAGTACTGCCGAAAATCAAAATAGGAAACAAAATAGCTGCATTACCAGAGTCAGGTGCCGGAGCAGCGGATACGATGACATCCTTGCTTTCGGATACGGGACCGGCGGAAATGGCAGAGGCTGCAGCAGAGCTCTTGGCGTCATCAGAAGAAGAGGCTTCCATACTTGCAGAACCCATTTCGGAAGCAGTAATGCCGTTTACACCGGAGGCAATGGAGTCTTTCGATGAAAATGATATGGATGGTGATTTAAATATGAGCCCAGGAGATAATTATATAGAGGACATATTCCTAAAATTTGTTGGGAGGAATGATGATAACTCGACAACAATAGCGAATAATGAGGAAAATGAGGGCTTTGAAGAAAATAGTGAAGAAAAATCTGTTGACAGTACTGAAAATATTGATAAAATGGGTATAGAAAATAATATTCATGATAACGATATTATGACTATCGAGGAGTGTATCGATGAGGCATTCAGACTAAGAGAAGCAGGAGACTTCGAGGGCTCGATCCTGTATTATATGTATGCTATTGACAAAAAGCCTCAAAAAGAACTTACCTTCTGGATAATACTTGACATATGCGTTATGTATAAATCGCTTGGACAGCAGGATTTAGCACTTGATATTCTTAATGGTTATTACGATATATATGGTGATGAAATGGATGGTTCAGTAAAGGAAGAAATCGTAAGGAATCTGACTGAGTTTGGAGCTTGACGGGCAATATGGTCTGCTATGATTTGAAGGAGGTTATTTTCACATGAAAAAAACTCAAAAAATACTGGGATTGCCTATAATTAGCATATCCGACGGAATGGAAGCCGGCAGGGTCAAAAGCATTATTATAAATGCAGACAAGGGAGCCATAGACTATATTGTTGTCGACAGCGGCATACAGATATTCAGTGCAAGAGTGATTCCTACCGATGACGTTGCGGGCATAGGCGAATATGCGCTCACTATTGAGAATGAGGGCGTCATAACGGACATAAGCAGGATCCCGGATGCCATACAGCTGCTTCAGAACGACATCAGGGTGAAGGGCACAAAGGTGCTTACCAGGAAAGGAAGTCTGATCGGCGAGATCGGAGATATATATGTGGATGAAAATGATGCATGCAAGATCACAGGTCTTGAATTCATAGCTGATATCACTCAGAAAAAGGTGCGGCTGATCCCGAGAGATTCAGTGATAACCTTCGGAAAGAACTTAACGGTGGTAAAAGAAGATATTGAAGCTTCATTGCTTGATACTCCCGAGCAGTTGGACAGTGAAGCCGGTATCGTCGATATGGAAAAAAAAAATAACGCGTTTTTAGAAGATTCAGGAAGAGCAGCTGCTGATGAAAGCAGTAAAGTGTACGAGGCAATCGGCACAGCTTTTGATGAATCAATATATGAAGATGCTGATACAGCTGATATAGCTGGTATTGCTGATATAACTGACAGCACAACAGAAGCCGATACTGCTAAACAGCAGGATGAATCCAAATCGGATCAAGCAGCAGTGCTTTTTGAACAGAGGCAAAGACAGTATCTTAAGGGCAGATATGCGACCAGGACAATAATGGACAGCTTTGGAAATGTTATCATCAGTGAGGGTATGCAGATAGATGACGCTGTAATTGACGAAGCCAAGGCAAAGGACAAGCTTGTAGAGCTTGTTATGAACAACAGGGCATAGGACAAAAAAGTATAAAGTACTGGGTGCTTTATACTTTTTTATTAGAGCTTCAGCGGCTGGACGGCAGGCAAAAGAAAAAGCAGACGGAGTTGTTTTTAGTGGATAATACTCGAAAGACACTGTTTATCTTTTTGATTATAGTTATACAGAGCCTCATTGCTATGGCTGCAGGTATAGCTGTGCTGTTTGATGCGTCACTGAAGGAAATACCGGCAAACGTATATGCAGGAGAAATCCATATCGGAGGCAAAAGCTATACTGAGGCTGCAGAGGCAATAGAAGCCGAATATGGCGCGCGATTGGGAGAATATAAGCTTCAGCTGTCTGCAGGTGGCACTGATATTTATGAAATTTCATTTTCAAGCATCGATGCATATGTTGACGGTGAGTCTACACTAAGCCCTATAAATACCTTCAGGAGCGTCGGAGATATACCCCGCCTTATAAAAACATATTTCAGCAACGATGGAGCTGTTGTCAGGCCTGAAGTGAAATTCAGCGAAAGCAAACTGAGAATGGAATTGGCAAGGCTCTCTGAAAAAATCAATACTACCCCGACAGACGCAAGGATCTATTATAAGGATGGCATTATAGAAAAAGAGGCTGACACACCAGGTATTTCATTGGATGTGAACTCCGCTGTAAATCTTCTGAAAAGTGAATTGGCATCAGATCCCTTCAAGGTAATAAATCTTAGTGATGGAAATGCTTTAAAAACAATAAATGCTCCTGTGACGATGAAGGATTTTGATGAGATAGAGCTGATACATGGAGAGTACTCTACCAGCATATACGACGGTACTCTGACTGAGAGCATACAGTACGCTGTGGACCAAATAAACGGAACAATGCTCGAGCCTGCCGATGACAAGGACAGTGAGGATGGATTCTCATTTGTTGAAAGTCTTGGACTAAATGACGGAGCCGAGTATGAGAACGAAGGCTATGATCAGGTGGCCTCTACCCTATATGCATCACTTCTTACCGCAGGGATACCGAAGGATTCCATCACGAGGCTGCAGCACAAAACAGCCGTCGGATATATTCAGCCCGGATTGGACGCCTGGATATCGGGCAATGCCGGAGACATAAAATTCAGCAACCCATTCGGCAAAAAGCTTGCTTTGTTTGCGGTCAGGAACGGAAGCGTCGTGACTGTTGCAATTGCCGGGAGCAGGGAAGATAAAGCTGAAAAAAGCGTCATCCGCACTGAAACGATCCAGGAATTCGACCCTCCCGTATATTATGTGGAAAAGGACGGCCTCAAGCCGGGCGAGAAGGTTGTTTTGAATCCCGGCAAGAAAGGTTTGTCCGTCAAGGTATTCAGGAATGCCGAGCTCATCAGCACGGATCAATATGAGGCGGAAACCTCGATAGTCCAGATCGCCCCGGATACCGCTGTGCTTGATAACGAAAACAAGTGACGTACTTAGGCGCGTCACTTGCTTGAAAAATTAAACTATTTGATTCGATATTCACTATCTACATTTTCACGCGGCAACCGTCAATAAAACTTCCGCAGTACTTCGAGCGCATTATATTCTATGATTTTCTCTCCATATTCGTTCAAATAGCCTTCGATAAAATTGATATTGGCTATCTTCGTGCCATACTCAGCGAGCATCAGCTCAAACATTTTTATATCTGCTGAGAGCAGTCCGCTCCTTGTAAGTGACAGGTAGTAGGTGTCCCTGCATCTGAACAGGGTGCTTTCTCCGCTATAGTGCATATCCAGCTTGTCTGCCAGCTCACAGATGTCGTTAAGCGTCCTGAAGGAGTAAAGCAACAGAGGAGATGATACCTTGCGGCTCTTTTTCTTTACCCTTAGATCGCTCTTCTTCATTCTGTTTTTAATATATTTATGAATCGACTCAAACTCTCCGTCCTCATCTATCCTGGTGATAGTGATCACGAAGCCTTCATTTGAATTGGGAACAGGCTCTATGATGAGCTGGGAATCGGTAAGGTTGAAGCCGAGCTGTTCTTCCGCCTGCTCCATCAGATCCCACAGAAACTCCTGCGCGGCAGGTGTATTGTAGTTCAGAGCGTTCAGATCGACATTTCTCTCTTCCAGATCATTGTATGAGATAGTTACCTTTATAATGTTTTCGCTAATTTTTTCTATTTTCATATTATCACCATCATATCTGATTTTTGAAACCAGACATGCTTTTATAATATACTAACTTTATTATACTTCCTAAAGCTAGAAAAGAGAAGTACATAATTTCAGCCGGAACCTGTACTAAGCATGAAATGGCGATACCTGATGCATGTATTTCCCGTATTATCACATATTACCTCATCCTTACAGCACATGGAGCAGTTTATTTTGCTCTTCTTATGTGAAGGGCTACGGATAGAATGATGAAATAAGCCGTCAGTCCCAGCATTGTCCAGAGGTAGAGAGAAGGCCTGTTTGAAACAAAGCCGACCACAGGGACATTGAGAAGCAGCATAAGCGGAAAGCCGACAAACAGCCCAGCGCCGCTTCCCAGCACCAGATTCTTTCCTGCAGAGGACTCAAGGTTGGGATCAATCTCCTTTACCAGCGCCAGTCCGGTAGATACGACACCTGTCAGATTACCGTACAGGGCCAGCATATTTTCAAGAACGTCAGTCTTATATATTCTTTTGCATACGTATACGATATAGACAATGGTAACGATGCCGCCGATTATTCCTATAACAAGGGTCGGTATCAGATACTGCTTTAGTATAGAGATCGATATTGCGGCAATGGACGCGGTGATCATATAGTCAAAGGCACCGCCCTGTATGCGTTCCAGGAGGAAATTGCTAGTATATTCTCGAACAACTATTTTCTTTTTCCTTAAAAAATCATATATAAAGCGGAACAGTATGGCAAACAGGGCGGCAACGATAAAGCTGAAGCCCCAAAGCATTGTTGACAGGGTGCTGCCGAAGGTACCGAAATTGCTCAATAGTGCAGACATGCCCTTTAGTGCAAGGTAGGTCACAAGATAAATAATACCGATGGTAAATATCTGGATTGTAAACCCGTCAACCGAGGACGCGGCCCCCACATCTTCCTTTTGTATTTCTTCATGTGGCATTCTTTGCTCACCTTTTGGTACGCTGTGTGACGGCTTTATTTTCTTGACCCTGATGAGATAGTTCATCAGCGGTATGCCGCCGATACAAGCCCACAGGAGCCCCATGGCAGCTATTGAGAGACCTATGTTGCCACCGTTTGCAAAGCCAAGAGCCTCCCACTGCTTTCCCATCGAATATGCCTGGCCGGCGCCCTGGCCATAGCCCAGGGGCAGCAGCATACCAAAGACGGGGAACAGGTCTGGGAAGATTGTGTAGGCCATCAGTAATGACAGACCAAAGCCCACGATACCCTGCAGTACATATCCGTTTACGATGAATATGCCAGTATTTATTATATCTTTGCTCTTTGTGGTGTTCCTGTCCTTGAGCGCCAGTGAGATAAAGCCCACAGACATCAAATGATAGATCAGAGTACCCAAGTTGTCTGTATTGAAATTGATCAGTCCCAGCACGTTGGGTCCCAGCAGCAGTCCAATAAATCCTGCGATTATAGGATTGGGTATAAAGAACCTTTCAAAAAACCTGAAGCTTCTTTTAATATATGTGGCAATACCCAGAAAAAGTGATATCACCAGTATGTCCCAGATAAAAGACCAACTCTCGCTCATTTGAAACCTCCTGTTTTACTCTGACCTGTGTTTTATTTTTTCGGTTATCTCCGTATATTTATAGGCTGAAAAAACAGCACTTTTTTTGCTGAAACGGAAGAGTACATTATCGTGGATAAATTCCAGCTGGTCATTGAACTGAACGTTCATGCCGGATATGTCGCTAATGAGGAAAATCAGCCGATCCTTACCGGATGCGAGATATTCCAGCCTGTCACAGTATATGGAAAGCCTGCCTGTAGAAGCTTTTTCTTCAAGCGCTCCGGTCCTGCCACCTGTACTTAGCATGATATCATCATCAAAGGTGATAGGACTCATTATGCCGTCCTTTGCCTTATCGTCTATTATGCGGTCCAGATACTCCAATTGCCACAGGTTCCAATCAAGTGGATTTTCAAAGGGCAGCGGAGCTCCTTGCCTGCTCTCAAAAAAGCCATAATCGTTATAAAGCATTTCACAGCTGCATGTGCTGCATTTAAAGCTGTCTCCCTCGGATGTCATTGAGCTGATGCTTTTGCATTGAGGACAGATGAAAAGGAACAACTCGATATGTTCTGCTTTGCTTCTGCCGGTATATGCATGCATGAGATGCCTTTGAGCAGTGTATTCGTCGTATTCAAGACTTTCGGTTATCCTCTGGTATATCTCGTCTACAGACATCCCATTGATATCATCCGGACCGAGAACCTTTCCGACCTCCATCGACAGCCGGCCCTTCCTGGAGAAGGCTGCCCATCTGGGCATAGTGAGATATGCGCCTTTGAACAGAACTGAATATACAGGGATATGCAGTGATTTGATCAGTTTGGCCGTAGGCTTGAGAAGAGGCAGCGTCCTGCCGTCCCAACTTCTGCTTCCCTCAGGGAATATGCCGATTACGCCTTTATTTTTTACTACATCTATAATACCGCGGATGGTCGAAGGATCGGATATCTGTTTCCTTTTCGGAATTGCTCCGACAAGCTTCAAAAGCTGTTTCAGTACGGGATTCCTGAAATATGCGTCCGATGTGACAAAATATACGGGATCCGGGATGCAGAGCGATAAAAGAAAGGGATCCCAGAAATTTGTATGGTTCGCAAGTACGACATAGGGCGGTTTTATGCCCTGAAGCTGACCGTTCTCAATGCTTAGAGCAAACAATGTCCTCATGTATGCCCTCAAGGGAAGCTTCAGAAATTTATTAAGTAATTTGCCCGCCCTATATCTCCTTTTTGTCATAGCTTTCTCCTGAATATAGATGGGGTTAGTTGGCTTTTACCTCTGTCCAGATCCTGTTGTACTCCCTATTTATATCATCACCGGGATATTCGAATATCTCACAGTTGGCCAGATCCTCCATAAGAGGATATGCATTTCTGTCTGTTATCAGTTCGGGATCCAGCATCTTCATTACCTCTGTATGAGGAGTAGCATATCCTATATAGTCTGCATTTGCGAAAGCAACCTCCGGATCGCACATAAAATCAATGAACAGTTCGGCTTCCTTCTGGTGCTTACTGGTTGAGGGTATTATCATTGAGTCGAACCAGTAGTTGGAGCCCTCTTTTGGTATGACGTATTCCAGGTTTTCGTTCTCCGACATGCAGTAATATGCATCTCCCGACCATACTACAGCCATAGCTGCGCTCTCGCCGATCATCATATCCTTGACCTCATCCACGACATAGGCCAGAACAAGAGGCTTCTGTTCGATCAATTTATCTCTGGCAGCTTCCAATTCCGCTATATTTTTAGTATTCATTGAATAGTCGAGCATTTTTAGAGTAATACCTATGCTATCCCTTTCGCTGTCAGGCATAATGATCTGTTTTTTGTATTTTTCGTTCCAGAGGACTTCCCAGCTGTCGATAGTGTCGGTCACCATTGTCTTATTGTATAGTATTCCTACAGTTCCCCACATATACGGGACAGAGTACTCGTTTTGCGGATCGAAGGAAAGGTTTTTGAAACGCTCGTCTATAAATTTGTAGTTAGGAATGTTCTTAATATCGATCTTTTTAACGAGGCCTTCATCGAGCATCCTTTTGATCATATAATCAGAAGGGATCGCCACATCATATGCCGAGCCGCCTGTCTTTATCTTAACATACATATCCTCATTCGTAGAAAATGTCTCATAGTTGACCTTTATATTCGGATATTTATCTTCAAAATCCTTTATTACGGATTCCCCGATATAATCGCCCCAGTTGAACACATTGATAGTTACTGTTTCACCCGCAGCGCCGCCGTTATTTCCTCCACAGCCTGTGAGCATGACCGCCAGCAATGTCACTGCTGTTATTATTGACAAAACCCTTCTGGAACTAATTTTCATTTCTCACATTACTCCTTACTATAAATAATTATTTTTTATTCAAGCAGTCTGTTGTACTGCTATGTTTTCACAAGCATGTGCCGCGTTTATGCATTGCAGTCTGTATTATTTTTTAGATAAGATTACTGAGCCTTGCTGTTTCATTCTTATTGTTTACCGAAGACCTCTTGTTAATTACAAGCAGGAGTCCAAGCACCGCTATAAACATCAGCGTCGATAAAGCGTTTATTTTCGGATTTATGCCCCGTCTTGCCATCGAATATACTGTGATCGAGAGTGTCGAAACTCCTGAGCCGGTGGTGAAGAAGCTGATTATGAAATCATCCAGCGACAGAGTAAACGCCAGCAGGAAGCCAGTAATGATCCCCGGCATGATCTCAGGCAGTATTACCTTGAAAAATGCTTTAAGAGGTTCGGCTCCCAGATCAAGCGCTGCTTCATACATATGCTTGTTGAGCTGCTTCAGCTTGGGAAGCACTGACAAAATAATATAGGGGACATTAAAGGTTATATGTGCCAGCAGCAGTGTCACAAAGCCGAGATCCAGCTTAAGGAATATAAAAAGTATCATCAGTGATATACCTGTCACAATATCAGGATTAAGGACGGGCAGGTATGTGACATTTATTATGAATGACCTGAGAGGCTTTTTCATATTGTGAATGGCAACTGCTGCCGCAGTGCCTGTAATTGTGGCAATCAGTGAGGAAAGCAGAGCTATTGCCAGAGTGTAATACAATGACGACATTATCTGCTTGTCCTGAAAGAGCTCGCGATACCATTTAAATGTGAAGCCTCCCCAGCTGCCTCTGGATCTGGAGCTGTTGAAGGAAAACACGATCAGCGTAACGACCGGTGCATAAAGAAATAAAAAGATCAAGAATAAATACAGCTTCTTCAGAGTCTTGCTCACAACAGTCCACCTCCCGCTTCTTCCTTGTCGTAACGTGACATCAGCGCCATGCTGGCCAGTATCAGCAGCATCATTATGATCGACAAGGCTGACCCGAAGTTCCAGTCATAGACTCTCATGAACTGATCCTCGATAAGGTTCCCGATCAGCGTATACTGGCTTCCGCCAAGGAGCTTGGATATAATGAACGTGGTGACTGCCGGCATGAATACCATGGTTATGCCGGATACAACACCGGGAAGGCTGAGAGGGAATATGACCCTGCTGAATACTTTGAACGAATTCGATCCCAGATCCTCGGCAGCTTCTATCAAACTTTTATCTATCTTGCTGAGCACCGAGAAAATGGGAAGCACCATAAACGGCAAAAAGTTGTAGACCATACCCAGTATGACAGCCCAGTCAGTGTACAGAATATTGACCTGCGGCAGCCCGATGGAGCCAAGGATCGAATTTATTACGCCCTTTCGGTCAAGCAGTGTCATCCAGGCATATGTCCTGAGCAGAAAATTCATCCACATGGGAATGACAAAGAGCATGACAAGGGTGCTCTTCCTGCTGAGATCCCTGCCTGACAATATCAATGCCACAGGGTAGCCCAAAAGAAGGCATATCAACGTACTTGCCACCGCCAGGACCACCGACCTCCACAAAACCTTGAGGTATATGGGCTGCAGCACCTTTGCAAAATTGTCCAGCGAAAATACCACTGCTCCGTCAATTGAGACGGTCAGACTGTAATAAAGCACAAGCACCAGAGGTACTATTATAAATATTATCATCCACAATATATATGGATACGATATCCATGGCTTTTTCATGTCACAGGCACCTTTTTCATAATTTGAATATCAAACGGCTGGATATAAAGCCCGACCTTTGTGTCGACAGGCTCCATTGCCGTGCTGTGCACTATCCAGCTGAAACCGTTGCTGTCGTCTACCTGCATTTCATAGTGGACGCCCTTGAATATGACGGACTTCACTGTTCCCTGCAAAAGACTGTCGTCTCCCGTGACCAGCTTGATATCTTCGGGCCTGACAACAACATCGACCTTCTCATTTATGCCGAAGCCCTTGTCGACACAGTCGAATTCATGGGAAGCAAAGCTGACACGGAAATCCCGAAGCATTATTCCGTCGATTATGTTGCTCTCACCGATGAAGTCGGCCACAAAAGCATTTTTCGGCTCATTGTATATGTCCTGGGGGGTACCGATCTGTTGAATGGTGCCCTTTGACATGACCACGATCGTGTCGGACATTGTAAGCGCCTCTTCCTGGTCATGGGTGACATATATGAATGTAATGCCAAGCTGCTGCTGCATCTTTTTCAGCTCCATCTGCATTTCCTTTCGGAGCTTGAGGTCCAGCGCGCCAAGAGGCTCGTCCAGCAGCAGTACCTCGGGTTCGTTGACCAACGCGCGTGCAATGGCGATCCTCTGCTGCTGTCCGCCGCTGAGGGAATCCACAGATCTTCTTTCAAAACCCTCCAGATTCACCATCGCCAGCATTTTTGCAACCTTTTCATCGATCAGAGCCTTATCTGTTTTTTTGATCCTCAGTCCAAAGGCAATGTTTTCATAAACATTCATATGCGGAAAAAGTGCATATTTCTGAAAAACCGTATTTACTTTGCGCTTATACGGAGGAACATCGGTCACATCGGCTCCCTCAAATAATACCTTGCCTGAGGTCGGCTTTTCGAATCCGCCGATCAGCCTCAGTGTGGTGGTCTTGCCGCAGCCGCTGGGGCCGAGCAGTGTAATGAACTCATTCTGCCTTATATACAGGTTGATGCCCTTAAGGGCTTCAGTACCGTCGTATTCTTTTACAAGATCGACTAATTCGATAATGTGTTTTGACATTTTGCATACTCCTTGCAAGGTTCATAATAATCGTTTGTATCCCTGTACCCTCAAAAGCTTGGGGGAGTCGAGACCCAAAGCACTTTTGCCTCTGTCTTGCCGCTGTTTGATATATAATGCACACAGCTTGGCTTGAAATAGAAGCTTTCGTCCTTCTTTGCCCTGTATTTCCTGCCTGCGAGGTGGATGAATATGCTGCCTGCCAGCACATAGCCGTATTCTTCACCCTCGTGAGGATCATCGGTTTCCGAGGCTCCACCCTCGGCCAGACTGATAAGTATCGGTTCCATCCTGTTTTTTTGCGAGTCCGGAACGATCCATCTGATCTCGTGCTTGAGATCGCTGTTTTCCTTTATGAATATGTCGTCCTTCCTGAAGATAATTTTTTCATCCACGCTTTCGTTGAAAAAGTCCTTCAGGCTTGAGCCCAGACACTGAAGAATATCGACAAGCGTCGCAATGGAGGGAGAGGTCAGATCTCTCTCGATCTGCGATATGAAGCCTTTGGACAGCTCGCTCCTGTCAGCCAGCTCCTCCTGCGTCAGGCCGTTTTTTATTCTCAGCATTTTTAGCTTGTTACCTATTTTCATATGGCTTTTCCTTCTGCGTTTCTTAAGTGAAGCATATTTGAGGCATCTGCATTCTTGTTTTTAATTATAAACATTTTGTTTAGAATCACTAAACACGTAAAACAATTTATTATAATCATATAATTTATTGGTTGTCAATAATTATTCTTTGCGCAAGATGCGAGCGGCATTTTTTACCGCATCATCGTCCGGTGGTTCAACACCTTTGAGGGGATAGGGGAGGCCAAGCTCCCTCCACTTATATGCGCCCATTGAATGATAGGGAAGGACTTCGACCTTTTGGACATTTGAAAGGCTTTTTATGAAGGCAGCGGTTGCCTTAAGATCAGACTGAGAATCTGTATGGCCCGGAACGAGCACATACCTGATCCACACGGGGATCGACCTATCAGAGAGCAGCTTTGCGAAAGCAGCAGGTTTCTCGCGGCCGACGCCTGTGATTAGCTTATGTCCCGAGTCACAGGGATGCTTGATATCGAGCAGTACAAGGTCTGTTACAGCCAGCAGGGCATCTACAGCTTCGGGGCCTGCCGCTCCGGTAAAGCCGCTTGTGTCGAGCGCTGTGTGTATTCCCTGCGATCTGCAGCTCCTGAAAAGCTCTGCTACAAATTCGAGCTGAAGAAGTGGTTCTCCGCCGGATACGGTGATGCCTCCGCCTGAAAAAAGAAAATAGCTTTTGTACTTGTCCAATTCCGCCATGACGTCATTAACGGCATATGAGACACCGCCACTGGTATCCCAGGTATCACGGTTGTGGCAGTATATGCAGCGCAGCGGGCAGCCCTGCATAAAGACAACGAACCGTATGCCCGGTCCGTCCAGAGTCCCGAAGCTTTCAAATGAATGTATCCGACCAGTCATCCCGCCAGATCAGCTCCCTTGATCATCATCTATAGGTATTATCCTTCAAAAGTAATACCGCGGTCAAGCCCGGAGTACGGTCAGGACATCAGAATGTCGATTATTCTGACTACCTTATCCATATATACTTTGCGCCTGAAATCAAGCACCGGCAGTAAAAGCTTAAGCGTTCTGTATATATCATCCTGAGCAGGATTGCCTCTGCTCATGCTGCCAACATGGCGTTTGAGCTCCCGGTAAGCGCTGCTGAAGCGGGTGCCCTGGTCAAAGGCGCTGCTGAACATTCCGCTTCTGGTTTGGGGCAGTAACTCCGTGACGGACGAAAGCACCTCCCGCATCAGCATCAGTCTGTCGGGGTGTATATTTTCATCAGTATTGGTGCCGTTTTCAGCAGAGCGTTGATTGTTTTTGTATAGTTCTTTTACTTTTTGCAGAGTGAGAAGACCGCTGGTTATTGCTTCTATTGTGAGCGAGTTTTCCATCATACCACCATTATCACATTTTTTTATAGTTCATATTATGTAAAACCTGCCGTAATGTTTCACATCCGTAACAAATGAAAAATCCCCTGCAGATAAGCAGAGGATGATCAGTGGCAAATGGTGCTACAGCGGACAATCCCTTCCGATATTCCTATGGGTGAAGCTGCTTTTCTTTTCTGCGTAGTCAGCAACGATCTGTCCTTTTCCCATCAGCTTGTATTTATATATCACCAGGCCTTCGAGTCCTACAGGACCCCGTGCATGCAGTTTACCCGTGCTTATGCCTACCTCGGCGCCCAGACCGTATTTAAAGCCGTCGCTGAACCTGGTGGAACAGTTCCACATAACATTGCCGGAGTCGACCAGCGACATAAAGCGGGCTGCGTTGTCTTTGTCCGACGTCACAATGGCATCTGTATGGCCGGATCCATAGGTGTTGATGTGATCTATTGCCTCATCAAGGCTCCCGACGATTTTTATCGACAGCTTGTAATCCAGATACTCGGTTTTCCAATCTTCTTCCGAAGCCGGTGCTGCCGGTATGATCGTAATCGTCCTGCTGCAGCCAAGCAGCTCGACATTCTTTTCATCAGCGGCTTGCTTAAGAAGCGGCAGGAAATCCTTTGCTGCAGTTTCATGGACAAGAAGTGTTTCCATTGCATTGCAGACAGCTACATACTGTACTTTTGAATCTATTGCTATACGCACTGCCATGGCAATATCAGCCGAAGCATCGATATAACAGTGGCAGATGCCGTCTGCGTGACCCATTACCGGTATGTTTGTGTTGTTCATTATATATCTTACAAATTCATTTGAACCCCTTGGTATTATCAGGTCTACATACTTATCCTGCTTCAAAAGCTCATTTATATCCGATCGTGTTTCAAGAAGGCTGCACCAGCCCTTTGGCATGCCGGCAGCTTCAGATGCCGAAATGATCAATCCGGCCAGAATCCTGTTTGTATCCATTGCTTCGGAGCCGCCCTTGAGCAGCACACCGTTCCCGCTCTTGAGACACAGCGTGGATATCTGGACAAGTGCATCCGGCCTGGACTCAAATATGATGCCGATGGCGCCAATGGGACAGGTCACCTTGTAGAGCTCAAGGCCTTCATCCATCTCCGTGGACAGCAGTGTCCTGCCAACCGGATCCTCAAGCCTGACAAGACTGTGGATGCCATCTATGACATCGTTCAGCTTGCTTTCGTCAAATTTCAGTCTCTTAAGGAGGGGGAAGGGCACTTTTTCAGCCTCGCTTCTTTCAAGATCCCGCTGGTTTGCACTGAAAATCTCTTCCTTATGTTTTAAAAGCGCGTCTGCAATACTGAGAAGCGCGCTGTTTTTCTCTGCGGCTGTGGATGCTGCAAGCTTTATAGCTGCCGCTTTGACACTGCGGCAGGTTTCGGCGACACTCATAAAAACACCTCATTCCGATGGTTTTTATTAGTATAACAGATAGTTATGCGTATGACAATAAGAGTAGGCCATGGGGTCATGGTTTTCCCTGTATCACTCAATAGATTCTTCGAGATTTTTCGTCGGGAATGCCGCTTTTCCTCAAGAAGTACGAGTTGATCACATCCCGCCATTCACATGCATGGGCGGCTTGTTCTTCAAGCCGTTTCAGGACGCGCTCGCTGCATTCACTGTCGATCCTGCCCTCGAGGCTCTTCCATCTGTCAACGAGCCCTGCTGCGTTTTCAGCTCCCTCAAAATGTGAGTCATATATATACTGTATCAATGTTGTACCGGATTTGAGCCTGTATTTGTAGGATATGTGGTGGAAGAACAGCAAAAGCTCCTCAGGACAGGTTTCGGGCGCCTCGTACATTGTAGAATTCGGAAGGAAATACCTGCCGGCATTTCCTGTCCCTGCAGCCACAGATCTGTCTACGCCTATTCCCTCATGGTCGGCCCGGTGATATGTCCCCCAGGCGGAGTATTCATAACCGTCCACGCTGGGACCGTAATGATGGTTCGGGTTGACCATCCAGCCTATGCCCAGAGGTGCCGTATAGCTTTCATATATATTATATGAATCCATCAGCATGCCTGTAATAGTATCGATAACCAACGGATCGTTCCCGAAGGTCTGGACCGTCCATTCCCGTGCGATCTCTTCCGAGGCCAGGCCGGGATCCCAAGCAAGTCTGCCATAGCAATAAAGGTTAGCCTGGGCCAGATCGTGACCTGTCCAGTTCAAATCGTCCCCGATGTTTGAGACTGCTGCAATACCTGATATTTTTCCGTCTTGACCCGATCGGACAAGTATATTGGCCACTGTGCTGCCCTTTCCACTGTTAAAGGTATCGAAATCCAGTACATCCTTCCACATTGGCCCAAGATAGCAAAGATGCCGCTGCTGGCCTGTGTATTCCTGTGTGATCTGCAACTCCAGTACCATATTGGATTTTCGAAGTCCGCCCAGAAGAGGGGATACAGGCTCCCTTACCTGGAAGTCCATCGGCCCGTTTTTTATCTGCAGCAGCACATTATTTTCAAATGAGCCGTCAAGAGGCATATATGTGTCATATGCGGAGTTTGCTCTGTCGGTTATTGTGTCCCGCCAATCCTGCCTGCAGTTGTAAACAAAACAGCGCCATATGACAATGCCTCCGAAGGGCTTGAGCGCCGCGGCCAGCATATTGGCGCCCTGCGCATGATCCCTGCCGTATGTGAAGGGGCCCGGGCGAAATTCGGAATCAGCCTTGACCAGAAATCCTCCAAAGTCAGGTATATAGCTGTAAATCTCGGCAGCCTTGGCATTCCACCAGGACTGCACCCCCTTATCCAGCGGATCTGCCGTATCAAGTCCTCCCAGCTCAATAGGGCTGGAATAGTTGATGCTCAGGAAGATCCTCATCCCGTATGAACGGAAGATTTCTGCCAGCTTAGCTACCTTTGGCAGCTGCTCTTTTGTGATCAGGCGGGTTTCTGTACTATGCACATTGACATTATTCAATACAATTGAGTTTAGGCCTATAGATGCCAGCAGCCTTGCGTAATCGTGTACCCTTTTGCTGCCTGTCAATATTTTGCAGTTCCTGTAAAAGATCGAAAGTCCGGCATAGCCTCTTTCAATGCTGCCATCCATATTGTCCCATTGATCTATCATACGCAGTGTCAGAGATGGATTTTCGATAATATGCAGGTTTTTATCAATGCCTTTGCATATTATTCTGCGAATAAGTGTAAAGGCTCCATAAAGAACACCCGCTCCTGATTTTGCGGCGATTATCGTATAACGGCTGTTTTCAGACGAGCAGTGCTTGATAATAAAGCCCTCATCACCGATTCTCTTTAATTCCTCTTTAGTGACAGAGGATACGCAGATTGATTTGTTGCTATCAGTGCTGCCAGGGGATGGTGCCGGAGGCAGAATACCAAGGACGATCGTTCCCTGAGCTTTCGGTCTGTCTACAGTTACAGGCGGTCGGCCGGATATTGCTCTGATCGCAGTTTTAAGCTCACGCTCCGCTGTTGTTACAACCGGATCATCTGATTCAATACATATGCTGTTGAAAAATGCGGATAAATGCTCTGTATCAGCGAGGCTCGCTGTGCTATAGCCTAACCATGCATCATAACCTGTACATTTGTTTTTGTTTTGTGTATTCATGATATCCCTTTCTTGCAGTGTAGTATATATATGTAGTAAAATAGTTCAAGAACATAAAAAATAAAGAAACTGGTGTGATAATGCAGCAAAATGATTATTCTAACGCTGTCCCTGAGCTGATTTATTTTGTCAACAGAAAATGTGCGCCCAATTGGAGCATCGTGGAGGGCGAAATCAGCTTTCATGATCTGACATATGTCTACAAGGGACGTTCCACATATCTCATTAACGGTGTTGAGTACAACCTGAGCCAGGGGGACTTTATCTATGTGCCCAGCGGTAATGTCCGCCAGGCCTATACCTGCGCCGATGAGCCCATGCAATGCTTTGCCGCCAACTTTTTGCTCAATGATACCTCGTCGGGATTCCAGGGAATTACACTTCCATTGGATCCGGTAATAAAAATTGGAGTCTTCGGTGAGCTGATAAGCCTGTACAGCGAGCTGGATCACATATGGGTGGAGCAGTCGTATAACTATAAAATGAGAGCCCGCGCGGTATTCATGCTCATACTGGACAAGCTTCTGTGCCGTATTGCATCAGGTATCCCAATGCAGCATGAGGATCCAAGGCTGCAAAAAATCAAACAGCATATCCTCCATAATTATATGAACCGGATAGAGATATCAGATCTGGCTGATATCGCGGAGCTCAATCCCGTATATCTCGGAGCCTTTTTCAAAAAGGCTAACGGATGTACCATCAAGCAATACATTACTCGTATACGCATCAACAATGCCGAGAGCCTGCTCTCCACCGGAGGATATACTGTCAGTGAGGCAGCGGCACGCAGCGGTTTTGACGACTTGTTCTATTTCAGCAAGGTATACAGGTCATGTAAGGGGTATGCGCCGTCGGTCCTGCTCAAGGGAAGGGGTCTGTAACAAGGCGGCAGAAATTACGGCACCTCGTTACCAAATACACATCAGTTAATACCTTCCATAGTTCTGTATTGCATACATTACAGTCAGCATGCTGGTCAGCAGGCTCCCATTATTGATCGAACCTGCGGTTGACAGATTCAGACCTCTGCATTCACGGGCCATTTCACAATCTCGCTTGACTTCTTTTATTATATTCTCTGTATCATTGTTCATAAATGTAAATGGAGCCAGACATCCATCGATCCTGGTTTTCGGCATATATTTGCGGATTTCGTCCACAAGAACTGTAGGACCGAAATTGCAGCCTGTCAGGTTCAGCATGCCCAATATGGGAAGCAGGTGTGCCATAGCCGAATCGGAGTGCTGATATCGCATGTCGCCGGGTTTTGGGCTCCAGCGCTCAAAAACAGCTTTCAGTATGGGATAACCAAACTCTTCATACATATCAGGTGTCAGCAGGTAACAGTTGTCATCAGCGAAACTGAAGCCTCCCGGGCGATTGGTCCCGTCGAAGCCGGCTTCTTCATCCATAATAGATGCAATGCCTGTGATGACCTTAAGTATGGTATCGGAAAAACGCTTTGCCAGATCAGGCTCGTCAATAATGAGGTATATAAGGTTCTCTATGCCGTATATGGAGGTGGCAAGTGTTACCGGGCCTCTTACATGTCTCATAGGCGACGGCTTAATGCCATATTTCTCATAGATGCGCTTCTTTTCCGACTCCCATTGGGGTGGGAGTATGAACTCACGCAAATCGAGCTTATCAACCCTGTCAAGAAGAGCTTCCAAATCAGAGGGTGAGTCTGCTGATTGTTCAAGCCATTCTGCCACGTCGTTCTGGACATATTTGCCTTCAAAGACCTCGCCGATCCTTTTCACGTACGGAAATTCGGAATCAGGTTCAGGAAGGTTTTCGGGAAGCAGCCTGCGGCCGACAATTTTCTCAGCCTTGTCATTATAGCGCTTGTTTAGTTCAATACGTCTTTCCCGCGGTGTGTAACCCCACGGATTACCTTCCTCTCCCAGCTCCGCAAAAACGCATTCCTCGCTCATTCTTATTCCGAGTGCAACCTGGGGAGCTTTTTGGCTGAAACAGTTGTCCTCATGTGCAAGAGCATCATCAGCCCAGAATTTTTCCAGATCTACATACATCGATTCATCCCTCCTACTGAATATAATAATGAATTAGGTAAATCTACGCAATAGAACAATATGCAACAATTTGTAAAAAATAAAGATGTCATATAATTTATTATCATTAATTATGACAAATTACTTCACAAAGTGCGAAAAATCAACTTAGCACTAATTGTTAATAATTTATCTTGTACAAATCCGCAAAACACTTGATATATCTAATAAGCAAAAATGATAGAAATAATCAAAAGTCATTATTGATATAAAATATTCACGTGCATATAATTTAAATGTACACAAATTGAATATAAAAATTTCCAAAGAGGGAGTTGCTCAGAATGTCAAAATTAAAGGCTGACTTACCCGCTTTACAAAAGACAGATGCTCCTGATCTGCAACAGACAGCTGTCATCAGACCTAATCGTTTCCTTATATATTTAAGAAACAATTACATGCTTTACCTCTTTCTTCTACTTCCGACAGCATATTTTCTTATATTCAGGTACGGACCACTGTACGGCATTCTGATAGCATTCAAGGAATATAATATATTTGAGGGAGTCTGGGCCAGTCCCTGGAACAATTTTGCTTCATTCAAGGAAATTTTTTCAATGCCCCAGTTCCTGACTGCAGTCAGGAATACCTTCCTTCTTAACGGTCTTGATCTGGTGCTCGGCTTTCCGGCACCGGTCATACTGTCGATCATACTCAGTGAAATATATGTAAAATGGTTTAAAAAGGTCTCGCAAACAATATTGTATCTGCCCCACTTCCTTTCCTGGGTCATAATCGGAAGTATATCGCTGCAGCTTTTGTCTCCCGAGTCGGGCCTGGTCAATAATCTGCTTATGAAGATGGGCCTCAGTGAACCTGTTCCATTCCTTACCGATCCTGTTACCTGGCTCTTCACTTACACCTTGCTCGGTATCTGGCAGAGCGTAGGCTGGAATACCATCATATATCTGGCTGCCATAGCCGGTATCAACCAGGAGCTGTACGAAGCTGCTGTTGTGGATGGTGCGGGAAGGCTCCGTAAAATATGGCACATCACCTTGCCCGGACTAAAACCTACCATAATAATATTACTGATCATGCAGGTGGGAAGAATGCTTTCAATAGGCTTTGACAGGCCGTACGTCATAGGAAATCCGCTTGTTATGGAATTTTCAGATGTTATCAGCACGTTTGTATACCGTATAGGCCTGCAGTCATTCCAGTTTTCTATCGCAACGGCAGTTGGCCTATTCCAGTCCATTGTAGGGCTGATATTCCTGGTGACAACAAACTATATTGCAAACAAGGTCGGAGAACAGGGAATCTGGTAAAATAGCGGCGCTTAGGGGGATCATAATATGAAAAAAGGCATAAAAGATAGAACATTCGATTTTACTATGATATTTACGACGGCAGTCATATCTATAGCATGTCTGCTGCCTATGCTGTACATGCTTTCGGTCTCATTCAGCTCAAATTACGCTATTACCGCCAGGGTTGTTACTATCTGGCCGGTAGAGTTCACACTGGAATCCTATAAAGCGGTCCTTGCGGATAAATCTATTGTTGGATCCATGATTTTTACCATATGGCTGACATTAGCATGTACCGTACTCAGCATGATCATGACCATCCTGTGTGCATACCCTCTTACAAAGAAGAATTTGAAGGGCAGAAACATATTCCTGGTCATGATAGTTGTAACCATGTATTTCAGCGGCGGTATGATACCTGAATATATATTGGTAAAAGACCTGGGAATTACGGATCATTGGGCAGCCCTTATGTTCCCTTATTGTCTGAGTGCATTCAACATGATAATATTGAAGACATTTTTCGCCAACCTGCCTGAGAGTCTGGAAGAGTCGGCTTATCTGGATGGGGCGTCACATTTTACTATACTTATCAAGATAGTATTACCGCTATCAAAGCCTGTACTTGCAACACTGGCACTATTCTATGCAGTGGGTCGCTGGAATGGATTCCAGGATGCGTTGATCTATATTAATAAGCAGGAATATTTTCCACTGCAGTTAAAGTTATACCAGCTTGTTTACAATAATCAGATGTCTGAAATTGCACTGGCGGAGGGAATGTCCAATCAGAATGTGACTCCTGAGGGGCTGAAGGCCGCGGCTGTCATGTTTGCGACTGTTCCGATACTACTTGTATATCCGTGGCTCCAGCGGTATTTCATCTCGGGCGTTATGATCGGCGCCATAAAAGGCTGATATTATTCCATACAAAAAGAAAAGAGGAGAGCAAATTATGAAGATCAAATCTATTTCAGCAGTACTCGTTATTTCTTTACTTACTCTGCTGCTATTAGCCGGCTGCGGCGGCAATACCAATAACGGCACAGCCGGGGATACACCGAAAGAGCCTGTGGAAGCAGTTCCTGAAGTAGTGGAGCAGGATTTGAGCGAACAGATAACCGAGGCGGCAGACACAGAGGTCGATACCGATGCTTTTGAAGGAGATTGGGTAGGAACAGATGATGAAAGCCTGTTTGTGAAGATAACAAAAGACAGCGATAAATATAAATATGAAGACAATGACGGAGTGTATGAGGCGGTTTTAACAGAAGGTATTCTGAAGGTCACGGTTGCTGAAGGTGAATTTGCTGACGTTTACGTGGACAAGGAGACCGGAAATCTGGTACTGACTTATATGGACAGCATCATATCGTATACAAGGAAGTAATGTATATCAATAAATTCGGCAACAATTAATTGTCATATCACTGGTAACGATAGCATGTGAGGGGGTGTGAGCACTTATTTCCAGTAGTTCTTGTTTACCAAAATATTTTTATTCAGGAGGGTGTTTATGAAAAAGGTCGTTTCAAGGTTATTATGTCTATTGATCGTATTGTGCCTGACGGTATCAGCTTTTGCGATCACGGTGGTCAAGGTCACCGGAGTCAAACTTGACAAGGCTTCACCTACGATGACTGTAGGAGACACACAAAAACTCAATGTTGTTTTCACTCCGGCAAATACTACTCAGAAGCTGCTTACATTTACTACCAGCGATAAAAATGTTGTATCAGTAGATGCAACAGGAACAATAAAAGCTCTTAAAGAAGGCAAGGCTGTTATTACAGTTACCAGCAGCAGCAACAAAAAAGCTACTGCAAAGCTCAATGTAACAGTAAAGGCAAAGGAAAAGGTTACGCTGACCCTCGAGATATTTGACAGAGGTAATGTAGGCGGAACTGCTCCGGATAATAACTTCTATACAGACTGGATAAAGACTGAGTTCGGTAAAAAATATCCGAATATCACATTGAAGTTTGTTACAGCACCAAGGTGGGAAGAAGTCAACAAGCTGAACGTCTGGATGGCTTCCAACCAGGCTCCTGATATCTGCCTCACCTATGATGTGAACACTGTATTCAACTACTATAAGAGCGGCGGACTTACCCAACTGGACAACGCTCTCAATACATATGGCCAGGACCTCAAGACATTCCTGGGCAACGATGTTCTTATACGCGGCAAATATTATGGACAACAGTGGTCCATACCTGCAAAGAGGGTCATCAACGCAAGATTCAACACCTGGATCAGGCAGGATTGGCTGGATAAGCTCAACCTCAAGACTCCTACCACCCTTGAAGAGTGGTATGACACAATGAAGCAGTTTAAGGCAAAGAACCCGGGCAAAGTGGACAGAGTCATTCCTTTTGGTGTAACACGTGACATACTGTTTACAGCAACTAACCTGCTAGAGTGCTTTATCACTGACCAGACAGAGTATTCCAGGTACATAAGCGGTGATAACCTCCGGTTCCTTGCTCCCGGATACAAGGAAGGGGTTCGTTTCCTCAACAAGATGTATAATGAAGGTCTTATGAGCACAGAGTTCCCCCTTGACAAAGACGGCAAGATTCTTGAGAGCGATTTCGCCAACGGTTATGTAGGCTCCTACATCCAGAACTACGACATGCCTCTTAGACCCGGAGCAGCCTATCTGCCTACATTAAAGGAAAACATCAAAGGATTTGACCTGCAGCCCATAGACCCGTTCAAGGATAAGAACGGAAAGACTACAAAGCAGGTCTATGATCAGGCGGGTCTTAGAATAATCGTTCCCAAGACCAGTGAAAAGAAAGTCAACGAGGCTATTCAATACCTGAATTGGATGGCAGACAAGGACGTTATCTTCTTCCTTCAGTATGGTGAAGAGGGCGTAGGCCACATAATGAAGGATGGACTGCCTATATACCAGAATGTCAAGGAAGGACCGAAACAGTTCAATTCACTCAACAATATTGACTATACATACATAATTAACGGTATTGATGTTGGTGACAAGGAAAAGAACATAAAGATCAACTCCCTTGCTTATGGCGGTTTGGAGGATCTCTATATCAAGTCATACAACACAGCTCTGAAGGACAGCTTCGTAGCACCGACACTCTCTATTCCATGCGATGCGGATGCTAAATACTCCAATACCCTCAGAGAAAAGGGCTACGAATTCTTTGCAAAGACTATAACCTGCAAGCCTGCTGATTTTGAAAAGACCTGGGCAAAAATGCACAACGAATTCATGAGGATAGGCGGACAGGAAGTGCTTCTGCAGAGAATAGCAGCATGGGACAAGGAAAAGAAATAAGCTATGGTATGATTTCCATAAAAACCGGAGTGGCAGCACTCCGGTTTTTTTATAAACTGATATGGAAACAGAGGTTTCATTTAATTGTATGCATATACAAAATATGATATTATTAACACATAAAACATTCAGGTGTCTTTATGAAAAAGAAATCGCTTTTTTTCAATTTCTTTACTTCAATAACCCTTTTTGCAGCTATACCGATGGTGATAATTGTCGCCCTGCTGAGCTTTGAGCTTATGAGCTATTCAGAAAATGAAATAAGCAGGTCATATATCGGTAAGCTGAAGGTCGCCAGCAATATTACAGAAATGCTGGCGGAAAACATATATTTGGATGCGCTCAGGATAACATTGGATGGCGGACTGGACTCATTGAGCGATATCAAGAATTATGACGATATTCTTGACAGCCCGGATGGAATAACATTTTTTTATCAGCTGCAGGATGCCATAGAAAATCTCGCCGGAGCAAACAATATCCTCCACTCCATATATCTAGTTCCGGAGGGTGTTGATTTTGTGGTATCCTCAAACCGGAATATTTCAAAACTGGCAGATTTTTATGACAGGGATTGGATCAATGATTACCTTGAGTTCAGGGAATACAGGTCAAAACCCGGATGGATGCTCACAAGAACCATTGGCGGCACTGATAGAGTAATAACCTTCTTTTATATGTTTACTCCATATACTACAACAGTTGACGGAACAATGATATTCAATCTGCGTGAAAGTGAACTCAGGGACCTGATAAACACCAATAGTATATTAACTGAAGGATACATAACGATTGTGGATTCGAATGGATATGTAATATCACATATTGATGAAGAGAAGATAGGACATAAGCTGATGGACAGCTATATGAATGACATTCTGGGCAGGGAGGATCAAGAAGGCTATATTGTTTATTATTCCGGCGATGAGAAGCAATTGATTACATATTATAAGGATGAATTCAATGATTGGACTTATATAGGGATATTTCCCATGGCAGTGCTTATGGGCAAGATGAACAGTGTTGTCTTAAGGGCATTTATTGTATGCGTTATTTTGATCGCGGCAGGCATCGTGGCATCTTACCTGGTTTCCAGGAAAATTGCAGCCCCGCTGAAGAAGCTGGTTGGTGATATAAAGGAAAAAAGCAGCTTGTATGTAAGCTGTGGTGATAACGAGGATACGGATAATGAAGCCGTTATACTCGCAAACGCTTTTGACGCCCTGGTCAAGGAAGGGGACAGGCTTTGCGCACTAATAGAAAAGAGCAAAAAGGAAAAGAACGCCGAAAAGCTGAACATAGAGCAAAATATAGCTGAGTATGATCATAGAATGAATAAAAGCTATTTTGAAATAGCGATAGATTATATAAACAAAAATTATAAAAAGGATATAGATATAAACATGATAGCAGAACATGCGGGCATTAGCTATTCACATATGAGGAAGGTTTTTAAGGATGAAACCTGTGATAATATAACCAATTACATAAACCGTAAACGGATCGATGAATCAAAGGAGCTTCTGAAGCGTTCGGGCATGACGGTCAGGGATGTAGCTCTAAAGATAGGCTATAATAATGAACAGAGCTATATACGTTTCTTTAAAAAATATATGAATATATCTCCGGGAGAGTACCGGCTGGCATTGAAAATATCAAGCATGATCTCAAATGATGAGGCGCGGGCGGAAACGGCACCGGATGCAATGCCTGAAATAACAGCTGGAACGACACCAGAAGCTACACCGATAAAAAATTCGGAAACTGCAGCAGAAAATAATAATGTGTGAGACTGCTGATGTAAGAAAATTTTCTATAAACCGAAAATTTTCTTTGAATTAATGTGTTTTAATGTGTTAAAGTGTTAATAAAGTATATCCAACAGGGAGTAATATGAATGACAGGTGAAAGAGAAAAGCTAAGGCAGGCTAAAAGAATAGTTGTGAAGGTCGGAACATCGACGCTGACATATGAAAACGGCAAGGTCAATTTTACGAGGATCGACAAGCTGGCGATGGTCCTGTCGGACTTGCTCAATCAGGACAAAGAGGTGGTCCTGGTATCGTCGGGAGCTATCGGAGTAGGAGTCGGGAAGCTTAAGCTTAAGGAGAAGCCGCAGACAGTAAGGGGAAAACAGGCTGTGGCTGCAGTCGGCCAATGCGAGCTGATGCATATATACAGTAAGTTCTTTTCAGAGTATGGACATACCGTCGGACAGATCCTGCTTACCCGCGATGTAGTGGAGGAGGAGCATACACGTCAGAATGTCATCAATACATTTGAGACCTTGCTGGAATACGGTATTGTTCCTGTTGTAAATGAAAACGACTCGGTTTCTATAGATGAAATAGAATATGGAGAGAAGAGGGTTTTCGGCGACAACGATACTCTATCGGCCATAGTGGCGATACTTGTCAAGGCAGATCTGCTGGTCATCCTCTCGGATATAGATGGATTCTGTGACGGCGACCCTCATAAGAACCGGGATGTCCACAAATTGTCTATAATCCATTCCATAACACCCGAGATCGAAATGTGTGCCGGGGGCGCAGGCACCAGGCGGGGGACCGGAGGAATGATCACCAAGATAGCGGCAGCCAGACTGGCAAATGAGCATGGTATCGATATGGTGCTGGCAAATGGAGCTAACCCGGTAAATGTTCTTTCCATTATTGAAGGAAATGATACAGGAACGCTTTTTGTTGGAAAGACCATATGAATGGTGCAGTGAAAACGAATGGGAAATGTAAAACCGCAGGAATTGATAATTCCTGCGGTTTTTATATGCTTATTCTACTCTAATGGTATTGCAGTGTCCAATTCATGAGTACTGTCCTGTTCACCGCCCGAATTTGGATTTGCGTTGTCGGGATTGCTGTTCTGATCGTTTCCAATCGGCCACAGCCAGTCAAATATATCGTCAAGCTTTGGGGTTTCCGGTTCCGGAGGTGCTCCATGCACTGTGCAGAATTCTCCTGCAGGCAGCTCATAGACCACATCCTTCGGTTCCTTCTCGTTGGGCTTTTCAGGCAAATATGGCGGATCACGCTGAATGAAAACCTTCGATACCACCTTGTCGGCTGGGCAATATGGGCCTGCAAGCAGATTGCGCTTCTGGGTGTCCTGACTCTCCGTACAGACCTGTGCTTCCACATGGAGAGTACACGGATCATCGTCCCTTGGTTCAGTTCCCTTGATAAAATATTCATAGACAGTGGCATTGCCTCTGGGGTCGTGCTTGCAAAGGTCTGTTGCCAGCTTTCCGGAGTAAATGCATATCGACTTTTTAACTATGTCGGCAGGCATTTCGTTGAATTCCTTTTTTGGAAGTCCCTCGTGCACTTTTGCCATTACAGCGGTAAATATCTTATGGGCCTGGTACATTTCCTCAGTTTTCACGGGTATGGGCTCAGCTCCCGAATTATCATATCCATACCATACGGCTGCGGAATAATAGGGAGTATACCCTACCAGCCATTTGTCGATATTGCTCTGTGTGGTTCCCGTCTTGGCGGCTACCGGCATGCCTATCTTTTCTGGGTTTACATTGGTCACGGCTGTTCCTGAGTGGGGGTAGGTAGAGGTACGTCCTTTGGTAACCTCCTGCAGCATGTCAGTCATAATGAATGCCGTCTGCTCGCTGTATGCAATATTGAAATCGGGAGCTTTCTTGTTTATCAATTCAGTACCATTGCTGTCTTTTACCAGTGTAAAGGTGGTAGGTTCGTAATAAATACCTTCATGGGCAAATGGAACATATGATGCTGCCAGCTGAAGCGGATTGATGCCCTGCTCCCATCCACCCATGACAAGTGAGATGTATTTTTCCTTCTCTCTGTCGATTCCTACCTTTTTGAGGTACTCTATGGAATTGTCTGCACCGAGATAGTCTCGCCATATCCTTGCAGCTACAGTGTTAACCGAGTTCTTTATAGCATTACGGGCTGTTGTGAGACCGTCATGCTTGTTATCGTAGTTTGTCGGGTACTCTCGCTCGGAGTCTTTACCCGTCAGCATATATTGAGGCTTATCGTCTATTACTGTTGCAGCCGTTATCACTTTCATATCAATAGCGGGGGCATATGTTGTGATCGGCTTGGCAGTAGAACCGGGCTGCCTTTTCATCAGTGAGGAGGAAGCTCTGTTCAGAGTATTGCTTGCTTCTTTTTTTCCATAACCGCCATACAGCGCCTTAACATGGCCATTTTGCACGTCTATAATAGCCATTGCGGCCTGTGGATGCTCCATCTGCCTCTTTGCTGTCTCATTCACCAGCGGGAAGTATGTGTCGTCAAGAAATACAGAATCCATATCGGCCTGTATTTTCGGATCCATTGTTGTATGGATCTCAAGACCTCCGCCATATATCATATAGTTGGCCATTGTGGCAGATATGTTCATCTGTTCCATCAATGCCTTCCTGACATCCACTATGACCTGATCCACAAAGTAGCTCTGGACGCTTACGACCTTCTGCGAGCTGGATTTCGGGATATACTTCAGGTCTTCCTTTATTGCCTGATCATATTCGGCCTGTGTTATCTTTCCTTGCTTGAGCATCAGTGAAAGTATGATCTCCTGACGTTCCTTTGCGTTTTTGCGTCCGGTTTCGGTAAATGGATTGTATTTGCCGGGAGAATTTGTTATACCAGCCAGGAGAGCACATTGCGCCAGTGATAGCTCGCTTACCGGTTTTCCAAAATATTTTTTTGAAGCTGACTGGACGCCTGTACAGCTGTTGCCCCAATATCCAAGGTTCATGTAGAGCTCAAGTATCTGCCACTTCTCCAGCTTTTGCTCAAGCAGAATGGCAGCATAGCCTTCCTGTACCTTTCGTTCTATTGAACGCCTGTCGTCGCCGGTTATATTTTTGACGACCTGCTGTGTTATTGTACTGCCGCCGCGGGACTTTGAGTTGCTGCCTGTGATTATGCTTTTGACAAACCCCAGGCCTGCGTTTATAACGCCCTGTATGTCTACTCCGGGATGGGTTTCAAAACGCTCGTCCTCAATGGCTATTATTGCGTCCTTCAGGTATTCGGGGACTTCTTTGTCCGTAATCGGTTCACTGTCCATATTATCCCTGCCGGTCAGCTTCTGTATGACGTTTCCCTTTGCGTCATATATGAAGGTGGTCCGGTTCGAGGCCTTTGCTATCAGCTGCTCCTCAGTGATCGGTTTTGAGGTCTTGATGTACCCATAGACGGCTCCGCCGACAAGCCCCGCCATAGCAGAGCCTATCGCAAGGACGAATATTATTAGGCAAAGTATAAAGGTCAATATGAACTTCTTTATGAATGAATGTTTTTTTGCTTTTTTCGGTTTTTTGACTGCTGTGCTGTCAGCAGACTTCTTGCTGGGCTTCATGTATGTCCTCCTCTGTTTTTGTATACATGCAAAAACCTGTACTTTTATAGTTTAGACTGTTTTGCGGTATTATTGGTTCCAATCCGCAAATTCACCAATCTTCAGATTTACGATTCACAAATGCTCATTTATTATAGCATATATATAACAATGCTGTAAAACCGGTGAGGAAATTTACGATAGGCTGCGTGATCCGGTCGTATCTGCAGCACTTGCAGTCTATGAATTATCAATTCGGCCATCCTCCTGTCTTCTTTAGCCCAAAGATTATCCCGGAGCTTATCATTTTTATTGTATTATTTTTGCTAATTATATAAAATGATAGTATGTAGTTTCAAACAGAATTTGCCGTTCCACGAATGAACCAGTAAGGGGTGGTTGCTTTGCAGATTAAGGTAGGAGAGATTATCAAAGCAAGAAGAGAAGAATTGAATATATCGCTGGTGGATTTCGCGAAACAGGCAGGAATTTCACCGGGATACCTTTCTCAGCTGGAAAACGGGAGAAAAACCAATCCTAACCTTGAATTGATTTTAAGGATCATAAACGAGCTCGATATTGATATCGATGAACTGTTTGGAATCGAACAGGAGAATGAAGCCCCTGCAGTCAAGGTACCTTCGCTGCTCAGGCTCGTCATCGCAAAGGACAGGAATATGAAGGTGCTTGAGGACAGAGAGATACAGAAGAAGATCGGCAGCCTGATCGATCGTTTATTGGACAGCAAGTACCTTATTGAAGATGATGCCCTTTACAAGCTGTTTTTGGAGGATGTATACCTGCAAGCCGAATCAGCTTTGAAACGGTATATGTCAGTTGAGATTTTGAAAAACTTCAATTGGAAGTGAGGGCTCTGCTCCGGCGAAAAAATTTTATATGATACTTTCAATAGTGTAACCAAAAAACCACCTTCTGCATACTATATCGGGATGGTTGTGTTTCCGGCACGGAAATGATGCGAGTTCTGCCAATACTCCTTTTGAGCCGGACCGGCATATGAACAGGAGGTGCTTCCATGTTCAGAAGCAGCAGACTGTACCGCAGGTGGTGGTATATAAAAAAGCGGAACATTAATAGGATCCGTACGCTGCTCCGCCTTGCCATCACTTTACTGATAATATGTATTGTCTATCTGTTCACTCAATTAAATATAATTGAATTACTTGGTCTATAGGACCGTATCGGGAAAACCATTATATATTGATTTATCGGTATTAGCCGATACGTTGTAAAAGCATTCTCCAGACCGGCTTATTTAATTTCCTCGTCCGGGTCCTCATATTGGCTTCTCTTTTTACTGCTTTTTCTGGGTTTATCCAATCCCTTATCATCAACCGTGGTATCCAGCATTTCACACTTGCCCTGGAATAAGGCGCCCTCATCGGCAACAAAGCTGTTTATTTTGATATTGCCATACAGCTTTGCGGTAGATAATATTTTCAATAAGCCCCTGGCAGTTATATTGCCTTCTACCTTGCCTGCTAGATGTACGTTGGAGGCTTCGATATTTCCATGTACAGAGGCTTCGTTGCCTACATAGCAGTCGCCTGTTACCTTTACATCACCGATCAGCTTGCCGTCGACTCTGACTGTGCCATCTGCTTCAATACTGCCTGTAAATGTGGAAGTGCTTCCTATAAGAGTGTCCACGCCCTCACGGAAGCTTGTATTTTTTTTAAACATGCTTTACCTCCTGCTTTCTATTCCAGATATTGAAGCGGATCGACAGGCGTTCCGTATATAAGAACCTCCAAATGGAGATGGGGGCCTGTACTTCGGCCAGAGCTCCCAACCTTTGCGATCACTTCACCCTTCTCTACGGTCTGTCCTTCCTTAACGAGAATCTTGGAGCAATGCCCGTATAAAGTAGTTATACCATTTCCATGGCTGATTTTAACAGTTTTGCCTGTGCCATAAACATTATCGACCGATATGACCTTTCCGCCAGCCGCGGCTTTTATTGATTTTCCGTAATCAGCGCCTATATCAAGACCTGTATGGAACTTGAGCTTTCTGGTGAACGGATCCCTGCGGTTGCCGAATTCGTCGGTGATCGTACCTGAAACAGGCCACAGTGTCGGTATGGTTTCCATGAATTCATCGATCTTTGCCTCAGCTGCATCCAAATCAGCATTTGGACGGCCGGATCTGCTGTAAAGCTGGGTGAGACTGTCAAGGGATGACTTCAGATCCCGCATGTCATTTGTAAATTCCGTTTCGTTTCTTTCTCCGGAACGGCTTATTTTCTGACTGCGTTCTTCCAGGTATTGATCGGTTATCTTGTTGAAGCTTTCGGTAAATTCCTCTATTTTATCATTTACGACTTCCTTGAAGGATGCGCTTTCATCCTGAAGCTTTTGGATCTCATCGGATCTTGAATCAAGGAGCTTGCTCTGTTCGATGGTCGTGCTGTACAGCTCATTTATGTTCTGCTTCAGGGATTTGTTCTCTTCAAGCATTCTGGATATGTATAGTCCGCTGCTGACAAATATGGCAATCAGTATGACAAAGCAGGCTATCAGCTTTGCATAAAAGGATGTGAATTTGAATACCTTTACATGGCTTGATGAATGAGGTACCAAAACCACAGAAAAATATTTTTTTTGCGTTTTCTTGGCTTTCCCTTTCTTCATGTCTAACCGCCTGTATAAATGATAATACTTTATGTTTTTTATCTTTTGTACAGTGATTGCCAGAAAAAAAAGGCAATTAGAATAATTCTACAAAAAAATTGAAAATCCTTTTTTTCCGGAAAATATTATCACATTATTTATTTATATCTGATAATCAATATATTGTCAAAACAGATAATGGAAGACCCGAGAAGGAATTTGTAATGTTTTATCGAATTATATACTAGATCGTACATAAGCCGATGTTCAAATAATGGCGGGGATGAAGCGAATGATTAAAATAAGAGCAAAACTGATCCTGGCATTTCTGATCACGATACTGATATGTTCCATTGCAACGCTGGCGGTCACCTTTGGCGGTTACAACCTCATGGTTGCCGATATCGCAGCAAGCGCCGACAGCAATAATTCCCGCGTGGTCAGTGTGAGGGAAATCGCCGCTATTGTCAACAGCCGGCAGCAGATAGTGACCAAAGGTGTGATGTACGAGGAACCCATTGATATGGACGAATTTTCTGCAAACAGCAAAAAGCTTTTGCAGGCTGCTGACACTTTGGCAGCGCAGTCCGAAGAGCAGGAAAAAGCTGAACTGGAAAGACTAAAAGGCTTGATCGAGCTATATGATCAAACCTGTACCAATGATATAGCCATGGGCATCGCAAATGCGGATAGGACAGCCTATGACAACTATTTCCCGGCTTTTATCAAACAATATGAACTGCTGTCCGCTACGGAAGCAGCACTGGAAAACAGCATAATAAATCAATTAAATGCAACTAATTCAAAAGTAGTTAAAAGCGTTAACGAGCTGAAGATTTTGTCCGGCGAGCAGCTTACTATGCTGAATGAATTCATTCCGATCATTGATAAAGTGATCTCAGAGTATGAGGCAGCAACACTTACCAGCGCAGATCTGGCCGTATTAAATGAAAATCAGCGGGTAGAAATAACGAAGCTCAAGGGAAGAATCGAAGAGCTGCAAAATGAGACAGCAATCCTGAAGGCTGAGCTGGAGGCTTTAAAAAACCGACCTTCCGGTGCAGGGCAGACAGGGAGCGGGCAACAGTCCGGCAATGCCGGACAGACAACCAATACACCTGCAGGCACCGGCAATATAGCAGCGGCAGAGGGAGCATTAGAGAATAGGACTGACCTGACAGCTGTGGTTTATGATCAGATGCTTGAAGATAGTATCCGGGCGTATATAGAAAATGCACTGCAAAATGGGACTGATGCACAAAGTATTATTAATGGATTAGCCGGAAAAGAACAGCAGGATGCCATAACAAGGCTAACATCTGTAAAGCATGCTGCTTCACTGACGCAGGATGCTTACAGAGATGCGCTTTATGCACTATTAGACGTAAACGGTGAAGATTCCGGGTTCAGCAAATTGATAGAGGCTGCAACACAAGAGTATTCGAAGCTGGGGACACAATTGCCGGCGGATGACGCTCAGCTGACAGCTGATGCGGTAAGTGCATGCGGCGGATTATCGCTTGCCTTCGATCAGCTGATCTCGGCAAAGAAGACCCTTGATAATACAGGCTTGCCAGAAAGCTTCGAGAAGGCATCAGGAGTGTATGACTCTCAACTGCAACTGCTTGCTGACCTTGAAAATGCGTACAAGACTTATCTGGCAAGCGATATAGAGAGATCACAGGCTCTTAAGAATAATCTGTTGCTGACGCTTGCCGGCATTGCGTTCTTGTCACTGCTGATCGGTATGATCACAGCACTATGGCTATCCGGGAATATACTCAACCCGATACGAAACCTGACCAGACTGCTCGATAAGGCAGGCAAGGGTGACCTTACAGACAGGGTAACAGGCACCAGGCATGATGAGCTGGGTGAATTGAGCGATAAGATCAATGTGGTACTGGACGGACAGCAAAGGATGATCGAACAGGTAAAGAGCACCACCGGAAATATAGGCATACTAAAAAACGGTCTGGCGGAGCTTTTCTCGCATAGCCGGGAGAACGCAGGCAAGGTATCAAATGGATTCAAAGGCATAATGGACAGTCTTATAACCGGGATAAAGGTTCCTGCATCAGGCATCGGCACCACATCCGGCACCGGTGAGGAAAATCTGGCTGAGACTGCAGGCAGGGCGGTGGAGGATGGCATGAAGGCCATTGAGATAGCTGCTCAGGGTGAGAAGTCTGTCATGGAGGCTGAAGAGGTGATCCGAAATGTCACCGATACTGTCAAGCAGATCGCAGACTCTATAAGCGAGCTTGAAGACTCATCAAGCAAGATCGGCAACATTACCAATACGATAACTGCAATAGCATCAAAAACCAACCTGCTGGCGCTCAATGCTGCAATAGAAGCTGCAAGGGCCGGCCAGCAGGGCAAGGGCTTTACAGTACTGGCCGATGAAATAAGAAAGCTTTCAGAGGGCAGTAACAAGGCGGCTCATGAAATCAAACAGCTGATAAGCGAGATACAGAACCGGATAAAATATGCCGTGGAACGTATAGGAGACGGTGTAGCCAGCGTTGATGTAGGTGTCAGCAAGATCGATCACGCCAGAAGCAGCATACTGGAAATGACCGGTACGGTAAACCAGATCGTAGATACGCTGAAGGAAGCGGCTGCAGTTATAAGGGACAGACAGGAATGTACAGCTGAGTTAGTGGGAACGATCGATACTATGGAAAAGACAGCCAGCCAGACAGTAGCATCCGGAGAAAAGGTGGATGCAGACCTGGCACTTCAGCAAAAGACTATAAAAGAGATGGAAAGCATGACGGCGCAGCTCGACGAGGTCTCAAGGACACTCGACAGCCTGCTTGACGGATTTACAATCAATTGAGACGAAATCAGAGATGACGGGGGCTATTAATAATTCACCTGTCGTAATCTGATAGAAACTGATTATCTATGAATATACATGGGGAAATATGGAATACTAATAATATGGCATACTGATTCTATCTGATATTTTTATGCAGCCCCTTGCAATGGGGCTATTTTTTTGTTTGGAAGGGTGAGTTGAATGTTGGCTTTGGAAAAGAATAAAAACTATAATATTGAAATAACGGGCATGACCCATGAAGGCCAGGGGGTTGGCAGAATAAACGGCCTGGCGGTTTTTGTGGATGGTGTGCTGGAGGGCGAGCAGGCTGAAATAAAGATAATCAAGCTCAATAAGTCATATGCTGTCGGAAAGCTTATTAATATTTTGAAAACCTCCCCGGACAGGGCAACGCCTTTTTGCGGCGCATATAAGCGTTGTGGAGGCTGCAGCCTGCAGCATATGGACTACAAGGCCCAGCTTGCATTCAAGACGAAGCTGGTCCGGGACAATCTGGAGAGGATAGGCGGAATTTCAGGGGTAATTGTGCATGATACCATAGGCATGAATGTGCCAATGAACTATAGAAATAAGGCTCAATTTCCTGTAGCGGCTGTAAATGGCAGTGTCGTTACCGGCTTTTATGCCGCCAGATCCCATGATGTGATCGACTCCGAGGAATGCGGTATTCAGGATGTGATAAGCGACAGGATAAGAAAGATCGTTGGACATTTCATTACCGAAAAAGGTATACCAGCCTATGACGAGAAAACCGGGAGAGGCCTGATCCGGCATATTATGACCCGTGTCGGCTTTAACACCGGCGAGGTCATGGTGGTGCTGGTCATCAACGGCAGCAGCCTGCCGTATGCCAATGAGCTTGTGGGGCTTCTGACCTGCGATGTACCTGGGATCAAGAGCATCTATCTGAATATAAATACGAAAAGCACCAATGTGATACTTGGCGATAAAAATATACTGCTGTACGGAAGTGAAACCATTGCAGATACTATCGGCAGATACAGGTTCAAAATATCACCTCATTCATTCTTTCAGGTCAACCCTGTGCAGACTGAGGTGTTATATGGCAAAGCTCTTGAATATGCAGGGTTGACCGGTACAGAAACGGTATTTGATCTCTATTGCGGTACTGGGACAATATCTCTGTTTTTATCTGAGAAAGCAGCTAAGGTAATAGGCGTAGAGGTGGTTGAGGCCGCGATAAGCGATGCCCGGGAAAACGCGGGAATAAACGGGGTAACCAATACAGAGTTCTTCGTCGGTGAAGCGGAGAGGGTAGTTCCTGAGCTGTATGGCAGAGGCATTCGTGCTGATGTTGTCGTACTCGATCCCCCCCGCAAGGGCTGCGATGAATCGCTGCTGCAGCTGCTTGCCGACATGCAGCCTGACAGGATCGTGTATGTTTCCTGCAATCCTGCAACGCTGGCCCGCGATCTGAAGTTTCTTGCCGGCCACGGGTTTAGCGTCATAGAAGCACAGCCGGTCGATATGTTCCCATGGACCGGGCACGTTGAGTGCGTAATAATGATGACGAATAGTGGTTCTAAGGGCAAATGAGGCGGGTCAACCACTATATGTAGTGGTTTTGGAGCAAAAAATGAGCAAAAATTGAGGCAAAAAACTGCAATTTTTGACCCTGTTTTTTGGGGCGTTTCATAGATGACACTCGGTATTTCAGAGTCCATGCTTGAATTTTCTCATGGCTGGACAATAGAACATATAAACAAACAGGAATTTATGGAGGTGTTAATAATGGATGAAAGAAATAATACTCGTAGAGAAAAGGTCGTTAATGGCATTCTTGATGCTGGAGCCGAGGATATGCAGAAAATTGGTGTAGAAGCTACTCATGCGGTTATTCAAGAGATAAAAGAATGGGTTTTAAATAAATACAACAGGGTTAAGTCGAGTTCGGATAATGATGCAAAGATCAAGTTAGAGGATTTAGAAACACAAATTAAGATATCTAATGAAAATGTTGATATTGGTATGGAAAAAAAGGAAATTGCTATTATGTGGGCAATGCGTAAATTGGGCTACAGTGAGGAACAAACTCAACAAGTATTAGATCTAGCTAATAAAGCCTATCAGAAAAAAGAGTAGTTTTTATTTGACCATTATACAAACTGGAATTTGTCTAAGAAAGTGGTGATAAATTTGAATATCAAAGTTGAATTTTTTCAGGATGATTTAATCCAAGCGATAGGTGCAGGCATATATGAGATTAGTGTCGATCAAAACAATAAATCTGAGGTTGTTTATATAGGTGAGTCAGTTTTTGTTTTAGTACGATGTGCATCACATCTATATGAGTTAAAAAAGAAACCGGCATATTTTGGTTTTACACACAAAACAATTGATAATCCAGGCATAACATTGAAATTCAGTTTAATTGAAAAAAATAGCGATAACGCATCCCGAAAAAAAAGAGAACTGGAATTAATTAAGGAAAAAAAGCCATTAAGTCAAAATGGGATAAGTGATCGCATGAAAAATGTGGAAGATAAAATCGAAGCCCTTACGCAATTTTTGAATGATAATTATGAAATGCGCTAGCATAAAATAAGTGCTCAGCAAAGGCAAATTCCAATTTATTTAATTTAATATAACTGATTCCTGAAAATTTGTGGGAGTATTTTCTAACGAAGATACCCCGCTTTTTTATGCCCTTTTTTAGGGACTCATATAAAAAAGAATGGAGGAAATCAAAATGGCAAACGAAACAATGCGAATCTTTTTCCCTCTGAAGATTTTCAGCTATCCTCAGTATGACTGCTCGGAGGATGAGCGGGAGGATATTTCGTCCAGGGATGCGGTGGCTTATGAGGATCAAATCCTCGCTGCCATTGCAAAAGAGAATCGGCACTTCGAAAATGATCGAGGTCTTGCCGAGTACATTCACGACGAAGCGCTCAAGGAAAAAGTGTATAGCCTATATCCGTCAGTCGAAATCGTCGATGGCGAGCTGTGGGGAGTCATGACTGCAGGATTGAAGGAGGCTCTCTCCGGAGAAGAAACCGCTGCACTTATGGATTATGTATGCGGTCAGAACTCTGACGGGTATGGAGAAGGCTTTGAGCAGCGTCCCATCAAAACGCCGGACGGAGAAATCTATGTCAGCTTTTGGGACAGCGGTGATTACTCGATGAAGCTAGAGAAGGAGATGAAAAACAGCTCTCCCGAAGCAGGATACGGCGGCCCTGTGATAGGAGGAATGTAAAATGAGCAAGGTATTCTCCATCATAGGTCTGGAAACCAACAACGGCATCAGTGCAGTCGGACTCATGAGCGGTATCCCTGAAACGGAGGATGTTCAAAAGTCGCAGCTATACAAGGAGCTGATCGAGGACTGCGGCGGATCAGAATATATAACGGCGACGGTCAAATCCTACTATTATGGTGAAGGTAAGCCGGAGGACGCCACAGCCGAGGATCTCAATTGGCTTAAGGCCAATCACGAATTTTTATTGAGCGAGGCGGTCACGAATCTGCAGACGAAAAGCTTCGCTATCCTATACCCCGACCAGGGAATGAAGATGAATATGTAGCGCTCTTTAGTTTCTCTTGAAGCTGAAGGGCGCTATTTTTATTTCCGAATTGTGAGCCAAACAACTAAATAAATGAACGAGAGGGCGCTGTCTTTACAAAAAAGGCAGCGCCTTTTTTGTTTTTCCGAGAAAGGAGCTGAACCATGAACAATGATTTAAGCACAGAAGCAAAAGTAAATGCGGGAGAAACCGGTCTGCCTAAAAAGTTTACCGTCCCCCCACCCAAAGATACCACCCGGTGTGATGGCTGCCCATATCCCGGCGTCGGCTTCATCTACTGGAGTCCTGAAGGCTCCTGTCTGAGAACCGAGGTTGAAAGGATTAGCTCCCGCAGCCGAAGGAGGTGATGCAATGAACAGTCCCATCAGCTGGGTGGGCGGTAAAAAGTCTCTGCGGGATCTGATTTATCAGAGGCTGCCGAAGGAATTCGGCAGGTACATCGAGGTATTTGGCGGAGGCGGTTGGGTGTTATTCGGTCGAAGGCCAAGCACCGTCATGGAGGTATATAACGATTTTAACTCCGACCTTGCCAATATGTTCACCTGTATCCGTGACAGACCCCTGGCTTTGCTAAAAGAGCTTGGCTTTCTTCCTCTTAATGGACGGGACGAATTCAATGTCCTGAGAAAATTCCTGGAGAAGGAGGAATTCACAAACGAGTATCTGCATGAGGAATTGGAGATAGCGCAGAAGCATCTCACTGAGCTTCAATTTGAAGAAATCAAGCCCATCCTTTTAGAAAAAGCGCAGATGAACGATGTGAAACGCGCCGCAGCCTTTTACAAACTCATCCGATTAAGCTACGGAAGCGGCTGCACCAGTTATGGATGTCAGCCCTTCGATATCCGTAAAACCTTTGACCTCATTTGGCAGGCAAGCCGGAGGCTCAAGGACACAGTCATTGAGAACAAGGACTTTGAAGCTCTGATTAAGCAGTACGACCGAGAACACGCTTTCATTTACTGCGACCCCCCATATTATCAAACGGAGGGACACTACGAGGTTGTGTTCAGAAAAGAGGATCACTACCGTCTGAGAGATGCCTTGACATCCTGTCTGGGCAAATGGATGGTCAGCTACAACGACTGCGAATTCATTCGGGAGTTGTATAAAGATTTCAATATCGAAGCGGTCAGCCGAATCAACAACCTCGCGCAACGTTATGACAACGGCTGTGAATATGCCGAGGTGCTAATCTCCAACTATGATACCGGCGAGCGCATGCGGGATATGCCTTTGCAAATGGGCTTATTCGACGTCGGCGGTTTTTTCGGTATGCCATAACAAAATCAGATCATATTTTTCAGGAGGATTTATATTATGAAGCTATTTAAAATGGTTACGTTCGTGGATAACCACGGTCGTATCACCCTGCAAACAGGGGCGCTCGACGCCGCAGGGCTGAAGCCGGGCGATGAGGTGAATGTCACTCTCGCTGTAGATGATGAGGCTGCTGAAAATACCTGTCCGCAGCTTGTCCTTACCCCCAATGCGTCTGAAGCAGATGTGCCGTTGTGTGATTGCAAAGAAGATGGCGTGGAGATTTCCCTGACCCTTCCCGACTTGCTTCTGGAGGCGGCTGAGATTTCGGAAGCAAGCGCTCTGGAAATTGTCTGCGCGCCGGGCGCCATCGTTATATTGGAAGCGGATATTCTGGATAATCTTCCGGATGAGCTTCACGAGCTGTTCGCTACACTCGGCATCAACCCCGATACGGTTCGGGAGGTTATGAGAAAGGAGGGTTACTTCGCATGAAAGCAAAGCCCATTTATAAAATAGTAGATGACAAGGGGCGCGTCCTGATTCCAAAGTCATTACGCGCCGCCGCTGAAATGGAGCATGGCGATATCGTTCGCCTTGGTATCCAGAAGGGCGTCATCACAGCTAAAAAGGTTGATCTCATCGAAATCGGTGACCAGTCACCGGAGGCGGTGGAGGCGTTCGTCCACGCCGCTGTTCGTGATATGCCTGAGAATACGCTTATATCATTAGCCGCAAAACTGCTGGACATCATTGAAAAGCGAAAGGAGTAATCCACTATGAGCGAAAAGGAATTATTTACGCAGGAGGACTGTCTGCAAACCGGATATGAAATGTCTATAAGCGGCAAGGTTATAGTCCTAAAACCTTCCGTGTTATCGGAGGAATTCCGTGAAGCCAAGCATCAGCTATATTTCTGTACTGGAGGCTTCGGCAGCAATCCCAATCCAAGCGGCCGGTCAGTCTTTGCCGTTTCCCTTGCTGACGGTGAGAAGGTTCGGTGGAACCGAAGCGACATACTTGGCGTCGCAAAGCCAGAAATACTTACCGACCATGCCCGCCTACAGCTATCACAAATCCGTCCTGCTGGTGCCTTGGATCTGAAAAGTCATGAGCCGCAGTACAGCGGCTATTGTTTTTTGCCGGACGGCAGATATACCTCCGGCGTGTGGCTGTGCAGCATCAAGGAGGTGCAGGACTACATCGAAATGCAGAAGGACTACCAGCACAGGGTTGTGATCTGTGACAGGGATGACTTCTGCGTATTTGAAATGCTTGACGGAAAGGTTGTCCACCCATTGCCGGAAGCCTTGCAGAAGGAACAGCCGGAGCAAGGCGGCATGGAGATGAAGCTATGAAACAAATAAGGACTTGAGGCCGGAATCAGAAAAAATGGTTCCGGCTTTTTCATTGTCAAATTTAAAAGAAAGGATTGAGAAAACCCATGAAAAAGAAAGGAAAGCGCATTGTCATTATTGCCCTTGCTCTGCTTCTTCTGATATGCGGCTGCATTTATACGGCATATCGCATGCATCCGGAGAGCTTTATCGGGCAGGATGACATCATCACACGCGGCGAGTACGCAGCCATTATGGCAAAGGACATGCAACTGGATACCACAAATACGGAAAAAGAGCCGCCCAGCTTCTCAGACATCGACGGCCATTGGTCGGAAAAGTACATTGAGGCGCTGATTGGCGCAGGAATCATTGATCCAGCCGATTACCCTGACGGCTTCCATCCTGACGATCCCATTACCCGCGCAGAAATTGTCAAGATGCTTGTGAGAGCGGAGGATAAGGATGAGGAAGCTAAAAATACACAGGGGCACAGCGGTTATGATGACCAGTCGGACATCAAGGATGATGACAAGGGATATGTCATCATCGGCCGTGAGGATGGAATCATCGGGGATACGGATGGCAACAAAATCCGTCCCAATGATCCTGTTACCAAGGGCGACGCCGAGGATATGATTGACAAGGTCACTCCGAAGCCGACAGAGCCGGACACAACTACTCCGAGCCCGACGCCGGGTACCACCGAGCAGCCCACACCAACTCCGACAAATCCGGATGAAAATCAGCCGACTCCGACTCCGACTCCCACACCAACACCGGGTAATCCGGGCGGCGGTTCAGGAGGTTCGGGAGGCGGCGGATATTATTATCCGGACGCGCAGGTACGCTTTGAGCTTCCCGAAACGGCTCATACTGACAGCGAGATAAAGGTCATGCCCGTGTGGAAATACATGAAAAGCTATACCTGGTCGTTGACCAAAACCGCCGTGGACGGCTCCCAACAGCCTGTGGAGCTGGAGGATGCTGTTAACGGTTCCCTTGGCTTGGAGGGCGGCGCTATTCAGTTCAAGGAGGACGGACAGTATACCCTGACCGCCACAGCTAAAAACGTCAGAGAAAAAGAAACGGTACTGTCCAAACAGATTACAGTATATCCAGTCATCGACCTGAGCTTTGACCTGCCGGATACCACCCATACCGACAAATCGGTAACGCTCGCCTTCCCCTTGGAAAAGCTCTACGGTCACGATATCGTGTGGTCGACGACGAAGGACAGCGAAGCAGTCCAGCCGACTGATATTCTGGACGGAACGCTCGGAAACGAAGGCGGCACCTTTGTGTTCAGGAACAAGGGTGAATATACGCTCACAGCGTCCATCACCGATGAAACCGGGAGGGCGTTCACTCACAGTGAAAACTCAAAGGTCTATTCTGTAGCGGAAATCGCTTTTTCGCTTTCAGCTGCGTCCCACACTGATACAACTCTTAATGTGGTAACAACTCTGAAGGAGGCTGACGGTCTGAATGTCGACTGGAGCCTTACCCAAAATGGTGAGGCCATCGCCCTTGCGGATGCGGTCGAGGGTACACTGGCCAACGAGGGAGGTACGCTCCGCTTTAAGGACAAGGGCGTGTATATGCTCACCGGAACGCTCACTGATGAAATCGGCAGAGCCTTTGAAGCCTCCCAGACCATCACCATCTATCCGGTAGGCTCCATCGGATTTTATGCGCCGGAGATTACCCATACCAACGAAGCAATCCATGTGGAAACCCGATTTGAAAACCTCGGCGACGCTGCAATCCAGTGGTCGCTGACCAGGGACGGAGAAGCTGTTGACCTTGCCGATGTGGTTCAGGGCGAGCTAACAAATGCGGGCGGCTCCATCCGCTTTATAAATAAAGGCAAGTATGTTCTCAATGCCTCCTTCACCGATCCTGCTGGCAGAAGCTACAGCTACACAGCGCAGGTCAAGGTGTACCCCGTTCCCAACATTTCATATACTCTGCCGGAAACTGCCCATACTGACACCGTCGTCAACGTGGTTCCGGAAAGCTCTGAGCTTGGCAGCCTGAAGGTCGAATGGCTGTTGGAGAACGGCTTCGGATTCCAGGATTTTGGGACTTATGTCAGCGGAACACTGGATAACACCGGCGGCGCTATCCGCTTCAAGCATGCCGGAACCTATGAGCTTATCACCCGCATAACCGATGAAACGGGGCGGGTATTCCTGTTTGAGAACGGCGGCAAAATTGAAGTCCTGCCTGTGCTTAATATTTCCTTCGAGCTTCCTGAAGCGACTCACACCGACCGCACCATCGACTTGAGAACACGCGGCAACAACAACGTACTACCCGTGGAGTGGACAATCATCAAGGACGGCGAGCAGGTTGAGCCTTCCGGCATAATGGAGGGAAGCCTGAACGCTTACGGCGGCAAAATATGCTTTACGCAGGTCGGGGATTACACTCTCACCGCATCCATGACGGACGCGCTGAACAGAGTGTTCTCCTACAGTGCCTCTACCTCGGTTTATCCGATCCCGACCATTTCACTCAGCGCGCCGCAGATTTGGTACGCCGGGGAAGCCGGAACGGTCAGCGTCATCGGCACGGATCTGGAAAACCTCACCGCAGACTGGACTGTTATAAAGGATGACGGCGGCGCTGAGCCGTATTCGAATTATGCATCCGGCACGCTCATAAAAGCGGGCGGTACAATTACATTCCCTACAAAGGGGCAGTATAAGCTGACCCTAACCATGACAGACCTCACAGGTCGAATCTTTATCCGAAGCCAGAGCTTTACCGTCTATCCGATTCCCTCGATGAATTTAAGCATCCCGCAGACCTGGCACGCCGGAGAAGCCGGAACAGTCAGAGTCAGCGGTACGGATTTGGAGAACCTTACTGCAAGCTGGACAGTCAGGCAGGGAGCTGGTGAAGCGAAGCCATATTATGCTTACGCTTCCGGCGACTTGGTCAAGGATGGCGGCACGATTACCTTCCCGTCAAAAGGACAGTACCAGTTGACCCTTACGATGACAGATGTAAACGGCCGTACCTTCACCGAAAGCCGCAGCTTTACTGTCTATCCCATTCCGGCTGTTTCTCTCAGCAGCACGCAGCCCTGGTACGTTTGGGAAGCAGGAACGGTTAGTGTCAGCGGCACTGATTTGGAGAACCTCACCGCAAGCTGGACGATTAGTAAGGACAGCGGCGACGTAAAGCCATATTCAACCTATGTCAATGGAACCCTGTCTAAAGTGGGCGGTACAATCACCTTCCCAACAAAAGGTCAGTATGAGCTGACGCTCACTCTGACAGACGTCACCGGCCGCACCTTCACCAAGAGCCAAAGCTTCACTGTATATCCTATCCCGTCGATGACCCTCGGACTCACGGCACTCAGCTACAGCGGCGACCCTATTGCCGTCACCGCCTCCGGCTCAGAGCTTAACGGAACGAGCATCGATTGGCTTATTTCTGTAGATGGCGGTCAGTCCAAGTCCTATACCCAATATGCCACAGGCTCTGTCGGCACAGGAGGGGGCAGTCTTACCATCAGCACGGATAAAACCATTGCTGTGAAGTTGATTGCGGAAGCAACAGACGTAAACGGCAGAAAATTCACATTTACGACCAATACCGCAACGGTCAAGCCGATTGCCAGCTTTCCATTTACCATCCCGTCCTCTGTCCACATCGGCGGCAACATCAATGTATCCCTACCGTCTGTATCCGGACTGGAGGGCAGAACCCTCACATGGTCGCTGACAAAGGGCGGCACTCCTGCAAGCTATTCAGGATCTTTGTCAAACACCGGCGGCACCATTGCCATTAATGCACCTGGCAGTTATGTTCTGACCGCAATCACTACCGACAGCACAGGCAGAGTATTCACCTATTCGCAGAGCATCACCATCACCAATACTGCACCGAACAAACCTACTGGCAGTGCAACGGTTACCAGAACGGCGCAAAACGGCAAGCTGTTGGTGAGCATCTCAGCTTCGGCTACCGATCCTGATGGCGACGCTGTAACACTTGAGTATTCAGGAAATACAGCAGACAGCTACTATCCTGTTGGCACAAGCACCGTTTATGTCAGAGCAAGAGACGTCTGGGGGCTGTACTCCGATTGGACGGCCATTACCTTCACAGTAACAAACTCCGCTCCCACAACTCCGGTGATTACCCGCACCCCTGACGGCAACAGCATCGCTCCCGGCGTACCGATTACCATCACAGCCTCAAGCTCTGATGCTGACGGTGACGCCATCACCTATGTATGGGAAGGCCGTCCGGCACAGACCAGCACCGATTATCCTCTTGGTAAGAATGTGGTGCGTGTGAAGGCTGTGGACTCCACCGGCGCTGAATCGCCTTGGGCTGCAATCGTGTTCTTTATTGCCGACCCCAATAGAGGCGGCGGAATGACGCTGAGCGGACCGGAATCCGTCATTCTGGAGCAGGGCATCGCGGGCGCAACCATTACAAATTACACCTTCACTGTTCCTCCTGTTTCAGGTCACAGCGGCAACGACTTTGGACGTGTTCGCGGCTATAACGTACTGACCGGACAGTGGGATCAGCTTGACTACGCAACAACTACCAACGGCATCACCTTCAGCCGCAGCTTGTCGCCAGGCATCTACAGTCAGCTGGAGTTTTACTATTACACCAACCACGACTGCATGTACAACAAGAGCAATATCACTTACTCCGTTAACTTCTATTTTGAGTAACACGGCAATCTCAATGCCGGGAAAGGAGGTTTTCATGAGTGGTACTCAAATTAAAAACAACCGAATCCTCTACTACGGCAACACAGCAGGATATATCGAAAAGGGCAAGGCCGTTGTAGACCCTATGTTTGAGAATGACGAGCTAAAGTCCTATCTCTCAAACACCAGAGGCTTCGATATCGAGTGGACGTCCGGCACCTATGAAAGGCTGGCAGAGGGAAAGCTCGATCCGGAGGGCAATACACAGCTTCTGAAGAAGTGCCGTGTCTGGCAACTCAGACCCGACGTTGACCCCATGATGAAATTCATCGGATATGACGAGCTTCTGGAACGTTTCGGTGAGCCGGACCCGGACAATTATAGGACAGTCTATGACGGCGAGGTGAATACCAATAATCTGGACGAGCTATTCGCCAAATTTAACCTCACCCACCCATCTGGCTATGAGGGGCATAGCCTCTCCATGTCGGATGTTATCGAATTATATGACGATACAGGCAGCACCTTTCACTATGTAGACCGCTTCGGCTTTAAGGAGGTATCCTTCCAGCCGCCGGAGCAGGAGCTGTACCAAGGCCCGACAATGAGTATGTAACCTCATCACCCGCAGCCGGAAGGCTGTTTTTTTTATATGACAAAAATAATTAAGAGGAGGAAACACAAATGCCTAAAACACAGAAAGTGGTCAACAATGCGCAGGAAGCTGCGCAGACCGCCGTCGAGCAGCCCATTCCCATGAAGGTGGACGTCAAAATCGGCTCCATCCGTCCGGAGGGCAACGTCCGCGCCTATGCATCCGTCAATCTCAACGATTGCTTCGCAATCAGGAACGTGAAGATTATGGACAGCACCAAGGGCTTGTTCGTCGCCATGCCGAGCTATAAGGTAGGTAACGGCGAGTACAAGGACATCTGCTTTCCGGTTACCAAGGAATTCAGGGAGCAGCTGAACAATGCGGTTATCGAGGCGTATAACCTGGCTCTCAATCAGAGCCAGCAGAAGAAGGCTGTGGATTCGCCCCCTTTAGAGCAGCCGGAGCAGGACTCCGG
>JAEZCA010000023.1 GCA_023412665.1 Bacillota bacterium | reverse complement strand
ATCTGGGCATGCTGCAGATGACATTTCTGGCATCTGCACATTGGCGACCCGGAAGGGGCTCGAACCCTCGACCTCTAGCGTGACAGGCTAGCGTTCTAACCAACTGAACTACCGGGCCAAATATCGCTTGCGATAAACCTTTCAGGATCGATGCCTTTCGGCTTTGAGATCCTTGGTGGGCACTATAGGGCTCGAACCTATGACCCCCTGCTTGTAAGGCAGGTGCTCCCCCAGCTGAGCTAAGCGCCCTTGTTGTTTATCGCCCTGAGCGACATTAACTAGTATACAAAAAAGCCACCTTAAAGTCAATAACATTTTCAATTTTAAATCAAGTAATTTATGCGTAATTTCTGCCAGCCTCTGTGCAGCTTTATGTCTTCAACTCATATCAGCTCTCTGAGTTCGGCCTCTGTAAACTGGTACTTGGTATTGCAGAAGTGGCATTGCAGCTCAGCTCCGTGCTGTTCCTCCGCCATCTCCTCCAGTTCCTTTGAGCCCAGGCTGATCAGGTTCCTCTCCATACGCTCCCTGCTGCAGTTACACTGATATTTGCAGGGCAATCTGTCTGTTATCTGAAGCTCCTTCTCACCAAGCAGGCTATTGAGAACAGCTTGGGCATCCATGCCTACAGAGAGCATATATGTTATGGAATCGGCCAGGAAAACCTTATCCTCTATGAACTCTATAATGCTTTCATCAGCCCCCGGCATCAGCTGGATGATATAACCTCCGGCAGTTACGACCTGTTCGTCGGTATCAACAAGTACCCCAAGGGAAACGACTGTCGGGATCTGCTCCGAGGAAGCAAAATAATACGCCATGTCTTCCCCGATCTCACCCGAAACCAGTTCAACGTAACCGACATATGGCTCCTTGAGACCCATATCCTTTATTACATTCAAATAGCCGTTCTTTCCTACTGCCTGAGCAACATCGAATTTTCCCGCGGCATTGAGCGGAAGGTATACCTGGGGCTCATACACATAGCCTCTGACATTGGATTGAGCATCCGATACTGCGATTATGCCTCCAAGAGGACCGTCCCCCTTTATCTGTATCGTCAGCATGTCCTTTTCATTTTTAAACATCCTGCCCATCATCGCAGCTGCCGTGAGGGTCCTCCCCAGGGCTGCCGACGCTACTCCGGATGTACCGTGAGTGATATGTGCCTTTTGGACAAGATCCTTTGTTACCGCTGCGAATGCGCGCACTGCGCCTCCCGCTGCAGTAGCCCTAACAATATGGTCTTCCATTTTGTCTCCTTTGCCTTCCGGCTGTTACACCGGAAATACTCTACTCCTGACCTCTGCGTGTTACAACGGACGAGAAATATTCCTCAAGCTCACACAAAAAGCCTCACTATATGAATCAAGAACCCCGATATCATCTATCGAGGTTCTTGTTTGCTGACTAGATTTATGTTAAAGTTTAATAAACTTTAATTACATAACCCTTGAGACATTTGCAGCCTGGGGTCCCTTAGCACCCTCAACAACATCAAATTCTACTTCGCAGCCTTCTTCGAGAGTCTTGAAGCCATCCATTGTGATAGCTGAAAAATGAACGAAAACATCGTTTCCGTTGTCTCTTTCAATAAATCCAAAACCCTTCTCAGCATTAAACCATTTTACTCTTCCTTTTTGCATTACGTAAAACCTCCTGAATTTAACTTGGATCTGACCGCACTATGTGCTTTTTTACCAGACCTTAATCAGTTTAACACATTCTTTTATGGCTTGTCAATCAAATAGATTACATAATCTAAGACCTTTATGATTGATGTTTACCATAAAAATATTGTGATTTTATAATACCACAATATTGGCGTTTATATTCAATAATCAAAAAGTAATATTATCCTTGTCTTTCACACACAAAAAAAATTCGCTCACTTTTAGGGCCGGGTTTTTTAAAACTAAATGCAGAGTAAATTCCCAGCACCTTCATTCCGGCATTGCCCAGTATTTCCGTTAATTCGCCGACAGCATAGCTTCTCTCGTAATGCACCTCATCAAATCTCCTGTAGAGCCCGACTTCCTTGACAAAGAAGGTCAGATCGAATCTGCAGACTTCGGATCTCCTGTCGTAACTGTTCTGCCAGATATATGACACATCATCTGATGTTTCATAGAACACATTTGAAGCCAGGACATTTTCAAATTTGTACGGTGAATTTATATCAAAAACAAATAAGCCCTTCGGGTTTAAATAATTATGCACCCACTTAATCATGCGCCTAAGGTCGTTCTTGTACGTTATATAGTTCAAGCTGTCCATCAGGCATGTAATTACATCTACAGTGCCATAAAGCTCAAATTCCGTTATATCCTGATTGAGAAACAGTATTTCAGAACCTGAATCGAGAGCTTTTTGACGTGCACAGCTGAGCATCTCGGCTGAAGCGTCAATCCCTATCATTTCATATCCTCTGTGGTCCATCTCAAGGCAAAAGCTGCCTGTCCCGCATCCAAGGTCGGCTACCAGCTTTGGTTTACAGTTAACCCGCTCAAATATGCTCACCAAATAGTCGGCCCATTGTGCATAGTCCACATCTCCCATAAGCCTGTCGTAATAATATGCAAATTCGCTGTATATTGTAATCACCCTCACTTTGACATTTCAACTTCGATCTCTTGCTAAGGCCAGCTCCGCTGTATGCATTTCTCGCTTAACGGTATAATTTTACCACACCTGAAGGATTATTCATAATGCTATGCTAAAAAGGCAGCCCTGATGGAAAGGCTGCCGTTGACGAAGAAGAAGCCGTATTTGATACGGCCTCCGTTACTCTGTGAAAGTATATTCCTTACATCTGTTCCTGCTTTGTTTCCTGCATCGCTTTCTTTCTTTTGGAAACAAGCCCTCCTATTTTTCCTGTCTCCTTTGCTGAAAGGCTCTTCCAACCGAACTTCAGAACCTTTTCGCCAAGCCCCAGCTCTCTGGCAATCTCTAGTTTTAGTAAATCCTGCTTCTTCTCCATATTCATACCTCTCAGTCCTGTTTTTTACACTCTGAGAGGTATTTTGCGGAAAAATACACCTTTTATACATCAACCTCACTTAATTTCCCCAAGCAGTGCCTCAATAGCTGACTCAAGCTGAATGTCCCTGTCTCTTGGTATCTGCGAAACGGGGTGGTTTCTGTACTCATCCAATACATCCACTTCTATGTCCGGCTTGATGCCTGTTCCATGTATACATACTCCTGATGGAGTGAAGTATCTGGAAATCGTCACCTTGAGTCCGGAGCCGTCCTTGAGGAGCTTAAGCTCCTGAACGAGTCCCTTCCCAAATGTTCTGGTCCCCACAAGCTTGCCTATCCCATGGTCCTTGACCGAACCGGCAAGTATTTCGGAGGCGCTTGCGCTGTTTCCGTTGATCAGAAGCACCAGCGGCAGACCAATACTGGATCTGTTGGAGTTCTGGATCTCCTTTTTGCCCTCCCTGTCTTCCGTATAAACTATGACTCCCTCAGGAAGAAGGCTGTCAGCTATCTGTACGACCTGCTCGTAAGATCCTCCCGGGTTATCTCTCAGATCGATTATAAGGCCTTCTATGCCCTTATTCATCATGCTGTTGAGATCGTTTCTGAAGTATTTGGCTATCTCACTATCAAACATAACCAGCTTGATGTAGCCGATATTGCCGTCAATGATCTCACTTTTTATGTTGGAAGCCTTTATTCTCCTTCTGGTAATATCAAACTGCAGGTAACGATCCTCAGAGGGCCGGTAAACTGTAATATTGACCTTTGTGTTTTCCTTTCCCTTTATCATGCTGATGATCATATTCTCGTCACTGAATGCAGTCACATCCTTGTCATCTACCTTGACGATTTTGTCGCCCTGCTTCATTCCCGCCTCTTTTGCAGGAGAACCTTCATAAGGCTCGATTACAGTCAGAAGGCCTTTATCGTCGACATTAACAGTGACGCCTATTCCGACGTAGCTGCCTTCTGATTTTTCCAGAAACGCCTGCATCTGCTCCTTGTTGAAGTAAACTGTATAGGGGTCGTCAAGCGCCTCGGCAAGACCATTTGTGGCGCCTTCTATCAGTTTGTTTTCGTCAACGCTCATGTAAAAATCTTTCTTTAAGATATCTCTCACCTGATTGAATTTAACTACATTATCAAGGTCGACTGTTTCCGCATCAAAGCTGATAACATGCCTGTTTACGGATGTATATGCCGAATATAGGACAAATATAGTCGCACAGACAGAAACCGCCACTGCCGCAGCAACTATCGCAACGACCTGACGTACTGAGAATTTTCTACCCATCCTGCACGCTCCTCAAGTCAATATTAATAACGCATCCTCTATATGGATATGGAACAATCTATACTTTTAAATGCATTCTTAAGCCGATCAATATATCTTATGCTGCCTGCCAAATAAATAAACCCGGTTTTTTGACCGGGTCCATTGCTTCCGATAGACTTCAGATGTTATGAAAATGTTGCACCGGTCCGATTACTTGCTTATATAACCCTTCATCGGATCCTTTGGCTCACCGTTGACCCTTACCTCAAAATGAAGGTGGTTTCCTGTGGACAACCCTGTGCTGCCTACTTTGGCTATTACCTCGCCTGCTTTAACTTCCTGTCCGACCTTTACCAGTATCTTGCTGGCATGGGCATATAAAGTAGTGATACCGCCGCCATGGTCTACTACGACCATATTTCCGTAACCGCTCTTGTCATAGTGGGCCATTATTACAGTTCCTTTGTTTGCGGCCACTATCGATGCACCTTTATCTGCGCCTATATCGACACCTGTATGCAGCTTGTATTTTCTAAGTATGGGATGCTTTCTATTGCCGAAAGAAGATGTAATGACCTGTGAACTTGGGCAAGGCCAGGTCATTGAGCCTCCGGCATATTTCTTCTTTGTCGACAGGTTCTTGATGACGCTGTTGAGTCTCTTTGACTCCTCGAGCATCTTGTCGATTTCCTTTTCAAGCTTTGCTATCTCGGTCTTGCTTCTGGATATTTCACCTTCGACAGCCGACCTGTCGGATTTGAGCTGCTGAATTCGCTCCTCCTTCTCGCTTGCCTTTTCCTCAAGGAATTCCTTGGCCTGCTGCTGGAGCTGCTTCTTCACTTCTACATCCTGTCTGGCTTCCTCAAGCTTCAATATCATGTCATTGTCGTTCTCAGATATTACAGACATGTAATGGAGACGCTCATAAAACTCGACAACGCTTTTGGACTCTAGCAGTGTATCCAACATCGTTGTGCTTGAGCTCTGGTACATTACCTGGAGCCGTGTCCTTACCAGCTCATCCTGCTTGTTGTAATTTGCTATAGCTTCCGCCAGTGCGATTTCAGTCTGCCTGAGATGCTCCTCAGCCTCGCTTATCTGCTTCAGGAGTTCCTCATAAGCATTTGTCTCTTCCGCCTGCTGTTTTGAAATTGCGGCTTTCTCCCGTTCGAGCTTGGCCTTTTCATCCAGTTCAGCCTGTTGTTTCTTCTTTAGCTCGGTAATACGATTATCAGTGGATGCCTTCTGACTCTTTGCGCTTGTCAGTTCATCCGCCATGACCGGTATTGTAGAAGAAACTAAAATTGCGACAAGAAGTATCGCGATAGTAAATCTCTTCCTCACAAATCCAACCTCCAAATATATATTATTGGGGACATTCCTTAGCCCTCGAAGCCCTTCCTCCTGTAAAGGAGTGTCCCCTTACTTTTTATTCAAAGCCTTCTCCCTGCTACACCTTCAGATGCCTTCGCAGAGATATAAAGCTGCCGGATGCCCCAACTGCCGTACCTATTACCACATACGATGAAGCCAGTTGTGTCCAGACATCCTGTATCTCCACCATGCTCAGCAACTGTGATTCAGCCAGAAACAGGTCCTGGGCGAATTTATCCTGCAGTATGCTGTAGCCGTAGGCTGATATCACAAATGCCAAAATTGCCCCAACAATACTTATTATAACACCTTCTACGACAAAAGGCCAGCGTATAAACCAATCTGTGGCACCAATGTATTTCATTATGTTGATTTCCTTGCGCCTGGCGAATACAGTTAGCTTTATGGTATTAGAAATAATAAATATCGAAACCACTAAAAATATTACTATCGTAACGCTGCTGCCCAGCTTGAACCAATGTGAGACCCGTGTAATGACCTCGATCGTATCCTGGGAGTAGCTTACCTTTTCAACACCGCTGACATTTTCCAGCGCCTTGACGACCTCATCGCTGTATGCCACATCCTTGAGCTTTATTATGAATGAAACCGGAAATATCTCAGCTCCATACCCATCCAATATGGCCGAGTTCTTACCAAGCTTATCCCTCATCTTGGCAAAGGCTTGCTCCTTGCTAACCTTTTCATAATGCAGTATCCTGTCGTCCTTTTTTATTGCATCCTCTACTCGTTGTATCTGTGTATTGTCCAGCTCTTCGTAGCAAAATGCCTCAAGCTGCGGCTGCTCCTTCCACATATCGATATTTGTTTCCAGGTTTAACACAAGAAGCAGAAAAATGCCGAATACTATGAGTGAAGCAACCACTATTGCGACAGATGCCAGTGACATCAGCTTGTTTCTGTATGAGTTTACAAAACCCTCTTTAAATATATGCCTGATTGTTCTTATCTTCATCCCTATATTGTCCTTTCTCCTGATCCCTGACTATTAATCCCTTGCTGATAGATACGACACGTTTCTTCATCTCATCAACGATAGATTTCTCATGTGTCGCCACAATGACTGTCGTACCCCTGTGATTTACCTCACTCAGGAGCTTCATAATTTCCCATGATGTCTCGGGATCAAGATTACCTGTCGGCTCGTCTGCGATCAGAAGCGCCGGATTGTTCGCCAGAGCCCTGGCCAGCGCGACTCTCTGCTGCTCTCCGCCTGAGAGCTGGTTGGGATACATGTTTGCCTTCCTGCTCAGACCTACGAGAGCCAGAGCCATTGGGACCTGCCTTCTGATCTCCTTTGGCAGCGCCTCGGTAATGATCATGGCAAAAGCCACATTTTCATAAACGGTTTTATTCGGCAGCAGCCTAAAATCCTGAAAAACAAAGCCGAGGCTTCTTCTGAGGTAAGGTATCTCTCCCCTTGTCATGGACGACACATCATATCCATTTACATAAACTTCTCCTTCACTTACATTCTCTTCCTTGAGGAGAAGCTTGACAAGTGTTGATTTGCCTGAGCCGCTGGGGCCCACCAGAAACACGAATTCGCCTTTTTCTATTTTAAGATTGACGTCCCTCAGCGCTACCGTGCCGTTGGGATACGTCTTTGATACGCCTTTTAATTCAACCACACGAATACACCCCATTGATTTAAATGTCCGCAGACAATATACATTATGTAACGTAACATGTTTCTACAAAAAACCCTATAATTCCTGCTAAATAGTGTTACATTTTTATTTCCGGTAATTTCAGCATGACATTGTATTAAGCAGCTGCTATGCTCATAAACTATATATTGATACCACTGTTACCTGAACTCTATATGTTGTTTTTCCGCCTTATCCAAATATTTTTTTACAAGCAGCGACACCTTGAATATAATGGCATCATCAAAATTCCTCAGATCCAGGCCGGTGATTTTTTGTATCTTATCCAGTCTGTAAACAAGGGTGTTCCTGTGCACATATAGCTGTCTGGAGGTTTCACTGACATTGAGGTTGTTTTCAAAAAACTTCTGGATAGTCATCAGTGTTTCTTGGTCAAGTGCTTCAAAGGGGCCTTTTTTGAATACCTCCTTCATAAAAAGCCTGCACATTGTAGTAGGAAGCTGGAATATCAGCCTTCCTATCCCCAGATTGTCATAGTTTATGATCGCCTTGTCGCTTTCGAATATGCTTCCTATCTGCAGCGCCGTCTGCGCTTCCTTGTAAGAACGTCCTATATCCCATACACTATCAACGATGGACCCTATTCCTATCTGTGCCTTTACCATGAGCTCCGTATTCAAAGTATCTATTATTGCTTTTGCGGTTCTATCTATCTCCTTTGCATCGTTTTTATCCTTCAGTTCCTTTATAAGCACTAAGGTCTCATCATCAAGAGCTATCACATAGTCCTTTACCTTCTTTGGGAAAAGTCCCAATATGACCTCATGAGGCTGGATATCCTTTACTCTCTCTGTTTTTATCAGGAATACCGAACGGTATGTGGAAAATGGTATGTGAAGCTCTTTTGCTTTGATCTGGATATCTCCCGGCAGTATATTGTCGGTTATGATGTTCTTAAAGAAGTTTCCTCTGTCGAATTTTTCCTCGTAATAGTTTTTTATATTAGCTACATTTACCGCAAGCATGGACAAAAGCTTTTTGCTGTGCTCACCCTCCATTACGGTAAAGACCACGAATTCCAGCCTGTTCTTGATGTATACCTTCTGGAACACCCATCCGCCGGCTTCGGTAAACAAGCTTTCGTCATTTATGACCTCGGTGATGGAAGGGTGCATGGTCCCTGATAGGTTCTCCTCCGTACATCCTAAAATAAGACCGGTTTCATCCATTATACCGAAGCTTCCATTCATATAATCGCGTATCTGGTTGATCAAATTCTGAAAAAGTCTCAATTTTATTCCCCCTGCCGTCATTTATTTACTGGCAAGCAAAAAACAATCGATAAAATATCGTCAGAATTTATTATACTATATTGAATATATATATGGAATAACAAAAAACAGTGCTGCCAATTGCCAGCACTGTTTTTGATTTGATATTGATTTTAAACCGTTTCAGCTTGTTTATCAGTTCACTATCGTCTTTTCAGTATCCTTGTCGAACAGGTGGACTCTGTTGGTGTCGATAGCGATCTTGATCGTATCGCCGGATCTTGTCTTTGTTCTCGGGTTAACCCTGGCGGTGCAGCTTATGCCTTCGATGAACATGTGCAGCAGCGTCTCGGAACCGAGCATTTCAACGACTTCCACATCAGCGTTTACGATGCTGTCAGGCATTGATTCGAGGAATGCTTCCTCATCATGCATGCTTTCAGGCCTGATGCCCATAACGACTTCTCTGCCGATATAGTCAGTGCCTTCGAGCTTCTTTGCCTTGCCTTCGGGCAGCTTGATCTCATGCTGGCCGAATTTGAGGTATATGGCGTCTCCGCGCTTGTCGATGGTAACATTTATGAAGTTCATCTGCGGGCTGCCGATGAAGCCTGCAACGAACATATTGACCGGTCTGTCATAGAGTGAGGTCGGAGTGTCGACCTGCTGTACGAAGCCGTCCTTCATAACAACGATCCTGGTACCCATCGTCATAGCTTCGGTCTGGTCATGTGTAACGTAAATGAATGTAGTATTCAGTTTCTGATGGAGCTTGGTGATTTCAAGTCTCATCTGTACTCTCAGCTTTGCATCGAGGTTCGAGAGAGGTTCGTCCATAAGGAATACCTTAGGGTCACGGACTATGGCACGGCCGAGGGCAACCCTCTGCCTCTGTCCGCCCGACAGAGCCTTCGGCTTTCTGTCGAGCAGGTGTTCGATCTCGAGGATCTTTGCTGCTTCATGTACTCTCTTCTTTATATCTTCTTTAGGAGTCTTTCTGAGTTTAAGACCGAATGCCATATTGTCGAAAACGGTCATATGCGGATACAATGCGTAGTTCTGGAAAACCATCGCTATGTCTCTGTCTTTTGGCTGTACGTCATTGACAAGTCTGTCGCCAATGTAGACTTCTCCCTCGGAGATTTCTTCGAGACCGGCGACCATTCTGAGGGTTGTTGTCTTACCGCAGCCGGAAGGTCCGACGAGGATTATGAATTCCTTGTCTTCAATGTCCAGATTGAAATCGCTTACCGCTGTAACACCGCCATCATACCTCTTGTACACATTTTTTAATTTTACGCTTGCCATTTTTTACCTCCATATATATATACGGTTTTAGATACTTTAATTAATAATACCATGCCTCATTTTTTTCAACTAGTATACAATTCAACAAATTTAAAAAACGGTATTTAGTAACTTTGCATAATGATTCATAGTAAAATTATTGCATTTTTATACATTAAGATGTATAATTATGAGCATATATTCATGATATTATTATATAAAGACAATAGATGCTCTAAATCATAGCACTTTTACATCGCAGTTGAAAAAAGAAGAAAGGGGAATCTTTATGTCATATAAAGTATTCGTGGACGGTCAGGAAGGAACCACCGGCCTGCAGATAGATGAACGTCTGGCACGTCGTGAGGATATAGAGCTGTTGAAAATCGATCCAGAAAAAAGGAAAGATAAAATAGAAAGAAAAAAATTAATAGGCGAGGCTGATATAGTTTTCCTATGCCTGCCTGACGATGCTGCAAAGGAATCGGCTGCTCTTGCCGAAGGCAGCAAAGCCAGGATCATTGACGCAAGCACTGCTCACCGCACAAATGAAGCATGGGCATACGGTTTTCCCGAACTGAGCAGTGGGCACCGCGAAAAAATAAAGGAAGCCTCCAGAGTATCTGTACCGGGCTGCTATGCAACAGGCTTCAACGCTCTGCTATACCCTCTGGTAAGGGAGCAGGTCGTTCCTTCTGATTATCCTGTAACATGTCATGCAGTATCAGGCTATAGCGGCGGCGGAAAAAAGCGCATAGCAGAATATGCATCCGCCGACCCGGCTGACGAATCCATAAAAAGTCCGAGATTTTATGCACTTTCACTAAAGCATAAGCACATACCGGAGATGCAGAAAATCTCAGGTCTCAGCCAGCCGCCACTTTTCACACCAATCATCGGACCCTACTACAAGGGCATGACGGTTGCAGTCCCTCTTTATGCAGGACTGCTGAGGAAAATGAAAAGCGCTGAGGCCGTCTCCGAGTTTTTTTCTTCATATTATAAGGACCAGCATTATATCAAGGTTTATCCATACGGCTCGGAAGGAGGCATTATTGACGGCTTTCTGAGCGCTACCGGCTGTAATGGCACAAATATGCTTGAAATATATGTTGCAGGCAATGATGAGCATATCCTCCTCACCGCAAGGCTCGACAACCTTGGCAAGGGAGCATCGGGCGCCGCTGTCCAGTGTATGAATATCATGCTGGGTATTGATGAATCTACAGGACTGGAATAAAATTAAATGATTGGCGTATATGTATTTTATTCATTTTACTAATTAATGGAGGTCATAATGGAAACCATCATCAAAAAGGCTGAGATACTGATAGAGGCTCTTCCCTACATACAGAAGCTGCATGGCAAGACCGTTGTTATAAAATACGGCGGCAATGCAATGATCAGCGAGGAGCTTAAAAACTCCGTAATGGAAGACATCACGCTTCTGAAATATATTGGACTCAATCCGGTAGTGGTCCACGGCGGGGGACCGGACATCAACAGGATGCTCGAGCGCCTGGATATAAAAAGTGAATTTATAAACGGGCTGCGGGTCACCGACAAGGAGACGATGGAAGTGGCACAGATGGTCCTTATAGGGAAAACCAACAAGGAAATCGTATCGCTGATCAATCAAAAGGGCGGAAAGGCAATAGGCCTTTGCGGTATTGACGGCAGTATCCTGGAATGCGAGCAATACAAAACGACCATCGACGGCGTTGAAAGGGATATCGGACAGGTTGGCCGAATCACCAAAGTCAATTCTGCTGTGCTTGAATTCATGGCAAAGGATGAATACATCCCTGTGGTGGCGCCTATTGGCATAGGCAGCGACGGCCGCAGCTACAACATTAACGCTGATACAGCAGCAGGTGAGGTAGCTATTGCGCTGAAGGCGGAAAAGCTGATGCTCCTGACTGATGTGGAGGGTGTAAAGGACAATAATGGCATATTCCACGCTCTGACAGCAGCAGAGGTACATGACCTGATAGACAGAAAGATCATCAACGGCGGAATGATCCCAAAGGTGCTCGGATGTTTGGAAGCACTGGACAATGGCGTCGGAAGGACTCATATAATTGATGGGAGGATTCCGCACTGCATACTGCTTGAAATATTCACAAACAAGGGCATAGGTACTATGATAATGAAGGAAAAGGTACTTTATTTCGATAAAGAAAATCTATGAAAAATTTTCCTTTGGAATTACAGATATCCATCCGATATACTATCGGATGGATTTTTTTAGGGAGGTGACGGGATTGAATGCCTCATATGTTCCGGCCGTACTTAGGGAAGGCATGATGGTAGGCGTACGCATCGGACCGGATTCCCAATGGCACGGCAATATCATATATGGAGTGACCGGAAATGTTATACGCATTGCATATCTGGATAAATTTATGAAACAATATGCCGAACCTGACTGTCCGGTCTGGATCAAGTTTTCAAATGACTATTTTATCTATTATTTCTACGGCAAGGTAAAAAAGATCGACTCCGACTCTCCTAAATACATCATGGTAAAGCTGGAAAACGCTGAAGAAATGATAAACAACAGACTTTACCCCCGTTATGATGTTCGTCTTGAGGCGACTCTCCGTCCTCTCTGGGACGACGAAACCTACAAGTGCATAATAACCGATCTTTCATACGGCGGCGCCGCCTTTGAATGCGAGCACAAATTTGACGGCAATGAAAATATTGAAATGGTAATACACCTGCCTGAAAGTAAGCCTGCAAAGCTAACAGGCAAGATTATAAGGCGCAGGAGCACCGACGGCATCATCTCGGATCATGCAGCTCAGTTTATAGAATGCGATAATATAAGCAACAAGCAGCTTTCGGATTACTTTAACAAGCTGGAAAACGAAGCTTCGGAAATATACAATCGGTATCTGGATAATGAGGATGAATAATTCAGGTATCACTAATAACAAGTTGTAATAAGGCATATCGCCTTAATTTTTTTATTGCATTTTTATACATTGCGTTGTATAATTATGAATAAATTAAAAGCAAAGCTCGATTGGCAAAGAGGAGTTGATTTTATGGATCTCCATGAAATAATGGATATGGATTCCAAATACTATATGAATACATTCGGCGCCAGAACACAGGTGTGCTTTGATCACGGAAGGGGCATGAAGCTTTATGATACCCTGGGCCGCCAGTACTATGACTTTTTAGGAGGTATTGCCGTTAACGCTCTCGGATACGGACATCCGGCGCTGGTTGAAGCTGTCAGTTCCCAGGCGGAAAAGCTGATACACTGCTCAAGCCTGTATTATATAGAATCCCAGGCAAGGCTGGCAAAAATGCTTGCGGAGAACTCCTGCGCTGACCGTGTCTTCTTTGCAAACAGCGGCGCCGAAGCTAATGAGGGAGCTATAAAGCTTGCCAGGATCTATTTTAAGAAGAAGGATATGCCTCAGAAGTATGGCATCATCACACTGAAAAAATCCTTTCATGGAAGGACACTTACGACAGTGGCCGCCACAGGACAGGAAAAATATCAGAAGCCCTATTCTCCATTGATCCCGGGCTTTAGACATGTTCCCATAAATGACCTGGATGCCCTCAGTGCAGCTGTGGACAGCGAAACCTGTGCGATAATGCTGGAGCTTGTCCAGGGAGAAAGCGGAGTACACCCGCTGGATGCAGACTATGTCAGGGCTGTGCGCAAAATCTGTGATGAGAAGGGGCTTTTGCTGATCCTTGACGAAATTCAGACAGGAATTGGCAGGACCGGCAAGCTTTTCGCATATGAGCATTATGGAGTTGAGCCCGACATATTCACTCTGGCCAAAGCACTGGCCGGCGGTGTTCCGATAGGAGCGCTGTGCGCAAAGGAGAATGTGGCACAGGCCTTCGCTCCCGGAGACCATGGCTCCACCTTCGGAGGCAATCCGCTGGCTTGTGCCGCAGGACTTGCCGTTATGCAAACCATATTTGCTGAGGATCTGCTTGCAAATGCCGAAAAAATGGGCAGTTATCTTAAGGAGAGGCTGCTTGCATTGAAAAATAAGCACGATATCATCACAGAGGTCCGCGGACTTGGCCTGATGATCGGTATTGAACTGGGGCAGGAAAAAGCTTTGGAAGTCAAAAACAGACTGTTTGAGAAGGGCTTGCTCACAGGCAGCGTCGGAACAACTGTCATAAGGCTCCTGCCTCCGCTGATTGTAACAAAGGACGACATCGATATATTTGTAAAAGCATTGGAAGAAGTACTTGCATCAATGAAATAAAATCGTAAAGAGGAGCGTATATATGAAATCAGTATTGGTTCTTGAGGATGGAACGTATTTCCCCGGTCTGGGTTTTGGAGCAAAAGGTGAAACTGTGGGTGAAGTAGTATTTAACACATGTATGACAGGCTATCAGGAAATCACCACCGACCCCTCATATAACGGTCAGATAGTAACAATGACATATCCGCTTATCGGAAACTATGGGTTCAACACTGAAGACAACGAATCCTCCAGGACTCACGTCCAGGGCTTTATAGTAAAGGAGCTCTGCGAGTATCCCAACAACTGGCGCTGTACCGTAGGCACTGATGAATACTTTAAGAAAAACAATATCATCGGCCTCAAGGGCATTGATACCAGGGCTCTGACCCAGCATATCCGCAGCTTTGGCAGCATGTTCGGGATAATATCCACTGAATGTGGAAATGTAGATGTTTTGCTGGAAAAGCTCAAGGAGAAAATGCAGGAGCCCCGGAATCTGGTAATGGAGGTCACCTCAAAAGAGCCGATCCACATAAAGGGAGAGGGCAAAAGAGTCGTATTGCTGGACCTTGGAATGAAGCACACGATCATCAGATATCTGGAGAAGTACAAATGCGATATTTACATTATGCCTGCGTCTTCCACCTTTGAAGACATTATGGCCTGCGAACCGGACGGGATCCTCGTTTCAAACGGACCCGGCGACCCGGCCGACCTTGTGGAGCAAAAAGCAGTGCTTCAAAAGCTGATCGGTAAAAAGCCGCTGTTTGGCATTTGCCTTGGCCACCAGCTGCTGGGACTGGCCCTGGGTGGTACCACCTACAAGCTGAAATACGGTCACCACGGCGCTAACCATCCTGTCAAAGATTTTACGACAGGCAGGTGCTATATAACCTCTCAGAATCACAACTATGCACTGAAAGAAAACTCAACTGAGGGTATAGAAATAGTCCAGATAAATGTTAATGACAATACCGTAGAAGGCTTCCGGCACAAAACCCTTCCTGTGTTTGGCGTTCAGTACCATCCGGAAGCCGCTGCCGGTCCAAGGGATTCTTCGTATATATTCGATGATTTTATGAAAATGATGTAAGAATGGCGGAATAGTATATCGAACATGTAATGCGGCATTAGCGCTGATACTGCCGCATTGCTGCTTTGTATGATGTGGAGGTAAGTATGCCTAAAAGAAATGAAATAAAGAAGGTGCTCGTCATAGGGTCGGGCCCGATCGTGATAGGCCAGGCGGCTGAATTTGACTATTCAGGCACACAGGCCTGCAAATCATTAAAGGAAGAAGGAATAGAGGTCGTTCTGGTCAACAGTAACCCTGCAACCATAATGACCGATAGTGAAACCGCTGACAAAATTTATATAGAGCCGATTACTGTGGATTATGTTAAAAAGATAATCGAACGTGAGAAGCCCGATGGGATACTTGCCTCGCTGGGCGGGCAAACAGGCCTGAACATGGCAGTCCAGCTGGCAAATGACGGCATCCTCGACAGGCTTGGAATAGAATTGCTCGGTACCTCCCTGCTCTCAATCAAAAAGGCTGAGGACAGAGAGCTGTTCAAGGAAACCATGCAGAGCATAAATGAGAAGGTCCCTCACAGCACAATAGTGACCAATCTCACCGATGCGATAGCATTTGCCGAGACCGTTGGCTTCCCTATAATAATAAGGCCGGCGTATACACTGGGCGGCACCGGCGGCGGTATCGCAGAAAATATGGAGGATTTCAGATATATCTGCGGCAAGGGTCTGAAGCTCAGCATGATCAATCAGGTCCTGCTGGAGCAAAGCGTTGCAGGCTGGAAGGAAATCGAATTCGAAGTGATGCGCGACGGTTCGGACAACTGCATTATCATATGCAGCATGGAGAACTTTGACCCTGTGGGCGTGCATACCGGCGACAGTATCGTGGTCGCTCCCTGTCAGACGCTGACTGACATTGAATACCAGATGCTCAGGACCGCATCCATCAAAATAATCCGCGCTCTTGAAATAAAGGGCGGCTGCAATATACAGTTTGCTCTTGACCCTAACAGCTACGAGTATGTAGTTATAGAGGTCAATCCAAGGGTCAGCCGTTCCAGCGCCCTGGCATCAAAGGCCACAGGCTATCCCATAGCCCGTGTGACCTCCAAGATAGCCATCGGCATGGATTTGGATGAGATAAGGAACTCTGTCACTCAAAGCACTTTTGCCTGTTTCGAGCCTACAATTGATTATATTGTCACAAAAGTACCCCGCTGGCCCTTTGATAAATTCACCTCCGCAGACCGCTCCCTCGGAACGCAGATGAAGGCCACCGGAGAGGTAATGGCTATCGGAAGGACCTTTGAAGAGTCACTGCTCAAGGCTATCGACTCACTGGACATAAAGCTCAATTACCAGCTGGGTCTTGAGCTGTTTGACAACAAAACTGTCGATGAACTGATCGAGGTCCTCAAATCGCCCAGGGATGAACGTATCTTCGCAATCTTCAAGGCGCTGCAGAAGGGCATTTCAGTGGAAAAAATCGTCGATATCACCAAGGTCGACAGCTTTTTCATACACAAGCTGCAAAATATCGTCCAGGTCGCAGAGGATGTCAAGAACGCAGGAATTGCATGGCTTGACTACGACCTGTATATGCGCGCCAAAAAGATCGGCTTCGGCGACTCATACATTGCAAACCTGGTAAATGTGCCGCTTGACACAATACTGGACCTCAGGCAGAAATACCCCATAAAGCCGGTATATAAGATAGTTGACACCTGTGCCGGAGAATTTGAGGCAGTGACGCCCTACTACTATTCCACTTATGAGGAGCACGATGATGTAATCGTTTCCGACAGAAAAAAGGTCCTGGTTATAGGCTCGGGACCTATCAGGATAGGCCAGGGTATAGAGTTTGACTATTGCAGTGTGCATTCCGTAAGGACGCTTAATGAACTCGGAATAGAATCGATCATTATAAACAACAATCCGGAGACCGTCAGCACGGATTTTGACACCTCCGACAAGCTGTATTTCGAGCCGCTGACTAAGGAATGCGTACTGGATATCATTGAAAAGGAAAACCCCGAGGGCATAATAGTTCAGTTTGGAGGCCAGACTGCCATCAACCTGGCAGAGACACTTCACAAGGAGGGCATAAAAATACTCGGTACCTCTGTTGAAAGCATCGACATTGCAGAGGACAGGGATAAATTCCTGAAGCTCCTTGATGAGCTTGATATACCGATACCGGAAGGAAGCACTGCATATTCGGTAAAAGAGGCACTGTCCATCGCCAACCGGATCGGCTACCCTGTACTGGTGAGACCTTCCTATGTACTAGGCGGAAGGGCTATGGAGATAGTATACAATGACAGGTCGCTGGAAGAATACATGAGGATGGCAGTTGGACTGTCAAAGAAACACCCGGTGCTGATTGACAAGTATATAAACGGTACCGAAGCTGAAGTTGATGGCATATGCGATGGTGAGGACGTCCTTATCCCGGGTATATTCCAGCATATCGAAAGAGCAGGTGTCCATTCCGGCGACAGCATTGCAGTCTATCCCCCGCACACGCTGTCACAGGAGGTAAAGGACACCATCACAGACTATACGGTCAGGCTGGCAAAAGCTTTGAAGACAGTGGGCCTGTTTAACATACAGTTTGTCATCGATTCGGATAACAAGGTCTATGTGATCGAAGTCAATCCGAGGGCAAGCCGTACTATTCCTATAATGAGCAAGATAACCGGCATCCCTATGGTGAATGTAGCAACAAAGCTGATAATGGGCAGCAAGCTGAGAGACCTCGGCTACGAGCCAGGTCTGGCAAGGGAAACTGAGTTCACGGCTGTAAAAGCGCCTGTATTCTCATTTGCCAAGCTCACTACGGTCGATACGTTCCTCAGCCCGGAAATGAAGTCCACAGGCGAAGTTATGGGTGTTGACAGGAATTACCGCCAGGCGCTGTACAAGGCTCTGATAGCTTCAGGGCTATCAATTCCAAGAGACGGCAGTGTCTTGATTGCTGCGGGCGAAAGAGATAAGGAGGACTGCCTGGTCATCTCTTCAAGGTTCAGCAGGCTGGGCTTCAAGCTGATGGCAGTTGAAGATACCTACGGATATCTTTCCGACGCCGGCCTTGCTGTAGAGCTGATTTCAGAGGCAGACATCCTTGATCATATAAAAACAGACAAAGTGTCACTGGTCATCAGCACGCCTGCAAAGGAAGGCATACCGGGAAAACTGGGCTTCTCCATCAGGAGGACCTCTATGGAATACAATACTCCATGCCTGACATCACTTGACACTACCAACGCAATGCTTGACGTACTGGAGCATCTGTCGGATAACGACGATACAGGAATCTATGCATTGAACGAATATTCCCATCGGCCCGTGAGATAAGCAAAACGGGAAGTAATCAGAAAGGAAGATAAGCAATGAAACATCTAATAGACCTGAACGATGTGTCGCATGAAGAGATCGAAAGCCTTTTTTCACTGGCTGAAAAATTGAAGAAGCAGCTTCGTATGGGGGTTCAGCATCATCTGCTCAAGGGGAAGACCCTTGGGATGATCTTCTCAAAATCCTCTACAAGGACAAGGGTTTCGTTTGAAGTAGGGATGTACCAGCTTGGAGGCTTCCCCATATTCCTCAGCTCCAACGACATACAGCTCGGCCGCGGCGAAACCATATATGATACGGCAAGGGTCCTTTCACATTATATAAACGGTATCATGATCAGGACCTTTAAGCACAGTGATGTGCAGGATCTGGCAAAGTACGGGACGATACCGGTAATAAACGGGCTGACCGACCTGATGCATCCATGCCAGATACTGGCTGATCTCTTTACTGTATATGAAGAGAAGGGCAGACTCGAGGGGCTGAAGCTGGCTTATATCGGAGACGGGAACAATGTGGCCAATTCACTACTGCACGGCTGCGCCAAGACAGGCATGGCTATTGCTGTGGCCGCCCCTGCCGGTTATATGTGCGACGGAACGATCATCGAGCAGGCCAGAAGTGCCGCCGCCAAATCCGGCAGCAGTGTACTTATCACAGAGGATCCCGTGGATGCCATTAAGGACGCAGATGTTGTCTACACGGATACTTGGGTCAGTATGGGCCAGGAAGATGAGAAGGAAATGAGAATAAAGACATTTATGCCTTATCAGGTCAACGAAAAACTATTCTCTATGGCAAAGAAGGATGCCATGTTCCTCCATTGCCTGCCTGCATACAGAGGTCTTGAGGTTACAGAGGAAATTATTGACGGTCCCAACTCATGCATATTCGACGAAGCCGAGAACAGGCTGCATGTTCAGAAGGCTATTATGGCAACACTAATGGGGTGAGTGCAGAATCATGGTGAATTATTCATTTATAATAAGAAAAGCCGCTGAAGAGGATGCTCCTGCAATTTATGAAATCATGCAGGAATCCTTCAGCAAATATATGGCTGACACAGGACTGACATCCACAATGGAAGCCCTGCAGGAAAGCTGCGAAGATATCGTTAGGGATATCCGGACCAAGGATGTTTATATCGCAATCATTGACAATATGGCCGTAGGAAGCGCCAGAGTCACTATTCTGCCCGACAACACAGCATATCTGAGCAGGTTTGGTGTGCGCCTCAGCTATCATAACATAGGTATCGGAAAATCATTAATGAATCTGATCGACAAGACGCTGATCAGAAGGGGCGTCAAAAGCGTGAGCCTTCATACAGCATCCAGATATAAGGATCTTGTCAGATTTTACTATGGCAGGGGTTTTTATATAGACTCCACAACTAAAGACAAAGGCTATGTCAGAGCCCTCATGATAAAAGAATACTGCTGAAGCTCTGCCCGTCCTGTGCAAAGCCGGATGACGGGCAGGTGTTTACTTGCTGTCAGATACTGATATACTCCTCAAAGTCCAGTCCATTGAGTTTACAGTACTTTATAACAGACATAAGGATCTTTTTGCCGCCACCGACGCCTGTATTGAGAAATCTGTACAGATGTGACGGGTCAACGCCGAGTTCTCTTGCAAAACGGTTGTAATTTCCTGCGCAGTTGGTCTTCATAAGATCATGAACCTTCTGCCTGTTAACTTCCATATGACTTTCCTCCAATAAATTCCCATTACGGACCATAAAATTAACTCTAGACAAATAATTACATTTTTATTTAATATTAGTACAATCTTGGAATATTGTCAATACATTTCCGGCCATTTTTTGATCTGCCCTTTGTTCTGCTCTTTATTGGCTCAGCTGGCATCGGTCCATCCCTGTGTCCTACTTCTTCACTAATTTGCTGATCGTTTTGTATACCAACAGTGTCCATAGGGAATTGACTCCCGCCTTAATGAGATTAAACGGGATTATAACAGGTACGATAAGGCTTTTGACGACCTCTATGGGAGTTCCGTAAAAATTGGGCTGGATGATAAGGTTTACCGGTATCATTACAAGGGTCATCACCAGTGTTCCCGCCACCAGAGCAGCAATTGCCCCAGCGAACTTGTTATACTTTTTATAGATAAGGCCGGCGGTTATTACAAAGGCTCCAGTAGCAGCCACATGCATCACCAATCCAACCCAGCCGTCAGTGCTCAAAGCAAACGCCTGTATCACCGATACCACTATGGTCATCACCAGGCCGGACAATGGTCCGAATATGAACGTCCCAACAAATATCGGGATATCAGCAGGCTCATATATAAGGTAAGGTGCTGCCGGAAGTATCGGAATCCGTATCAGCAGCATCAAAACTATCGACATCGCCGACAAAATCGCCATAGTAGTCATTTTTCTTACATTGTTCTTCATATCTCTTGACCTCCGAAAAATAATAAAAGTCCCTGGAATAAGATCCCAGGGACATCAATGGTCAAATTATGTGCTCATCTTCTTCCATCCAGACTGTACTGTCGGCTCCGGGATCTCACCGGAATCTGCTTACGCTCGCGGGCTAACGGCCATTGGCCGCATTACCGCCGGTAGGGAATCTCACCCTGCCCTGAAGATCATATTCAATTTCTATCATACTAACACCATCACTTTGTCCATGTCAATAGTGAAATTACACAAGTGCTCAGTCGTAAGTTTTGAACCCCTCACCCAGCACCTCGGTCACGTCACTGAGGATGATAAATGCCAATGGATCTGATTTTTTTACTATATTTTTAAGCTCCTGAAGCTGGCCCCTCTGTATTACACAGTAGAGGACATTTTTCTCACTTTTTGTATACATGCCTATCCCCTTAAGGGCAGTCACGCCTCTGTCAAGCTCCTTCATGATATCTCCTGCGATAGCCTCCGAATGGTCTGAAACGATATAGACAGCTTTGGCAAAATTGACACCCTCAAGAATGATATCAACGATCTTTGTTGAAATATATAGCGACAGTACGGAATAAAGCGCCAGCAGAAAGCTTCTGAATGCGATGGAGGCGAATATTATCACCGCAGAATCTATTATCAGCAGTGCCTTCCCCATCGAAAGCCAGGGCATGAAATGATGCATTATCCTTGCTCCCAGGTCAGTGCCTCCTGTTGTCGCGCCTGACTTGAATACCAGTCCCAGACCAAGACCCATGAAAAAGCCCCCGAAAATAGAGTACAGCAAATAGTCCGGACCTGCTGTCAGATTCTCCAGGACAAGCTGCTGACTGAACCATTCCGCAAAGGGCTCTGACAGGTCAATGGCAACAGAAAGCAATATCGTACTGAAAAGTGTCCTTACGATAAACCTCCGCCCTATGTATTTCGTACCAAAAATAAAAAGGGGCACATTTAATATAAGCATTATTGTTCCTACGGGAAGATATTCGCCTATGAGGTAGAAAATGACCGTAGCGATTCCCGTCACTCCGCCCGGGGCGATCTTATAAGGCACCAGAAAAATATTGATCGCTGCTGCCGTGATCGCAGATCCAAGTATGATCCACAAATAATCCTCGATCTTCTTTTTGATATTCCCCGCTGACTTCATAAAATTACCATCCTCTGACCACCTGTTTTTCAGGTGCTCATAATATCTATAATTTTACCCGGTTTCATAGAGATAAAACCTTTACATACTAAATTCTACATCATATTCTACAGATTCCACCCCCCAACGGCACAGTGTGCAAAAAACTTATCTCCCGGGCACCCGGGACACCTGGATTTTGAAGCTTCTTAGTCATCTTTGACAAAGCACACAGGTTGTAATATCATCAATATTATCAACAAGTAAGGGGACGCCGTATGATGAGAAAAACCATAGATATATTGGGTATACCGGTTGATGCGATCACCATGAAGGAAGCAGTAGATAAAGTAGGTGCATTTGTCAGGGGAGGCGGGGCAAATACAATATATACTCCAAATGCCGAGATAATGATGGCAGCCCAAAGGGATCCCGAGTTGAAGGAGATCATGAAAAAGGCGGATATGCTTGTAGCCGACGGCGCAGGCGTGGTACTGGCATCAAAGCTTCTGAGGAGGCCCGTTCCCGAAAAGGTCTCAGGTGTCGATCTGGTCTGCGAGGTATTCAAGGCATACGCCGCCAATGGATTGAGCTGCTATTTGTTCGGAGCAAAACCCGGAGTGGCGCAGGAGGCAGCGGATAGAATAAAAGCAGCGTATCCCGGTTTGGTAATTGCGGGCTTCCGTGACGGATATTTCAAAGAACAGGATGAAGCTGAGATCATCAACGATATCAGTCAATCATCTCCCGATATACTTCTTGTAGCACTTGGCGCTCCAAAGCAGGAAAAGTGGATATCCAGCCACCTTGACAGGCTGAACGCCAGAGTCTGTATAGGGGTTGGAGGAACTATAGACATCCTGTCAGGCAGGGTACAGCTCTGTCCCGACTTTTTCAGAAGAAATGGTCTGGAGTGGCTTTACAGGCTGTATAAAGAACCCCGGAGGGCGCGGCGCATGCTGGACATTCCCCGGTTCATGCTACGGGTCCTGTACACCCGGGTCACCGGCAGATGAATACTGTGCGACAGCATCTGAGACATCCTTTCCGGTAAAACTGCGGATGCTGTATGCACCTATATAATAAACCATATCCATAGTAATGACTTCTGCATTTGTTTTCAGCTTGCCGAGTTTATCGGAGAAAACACCGTTTACTCGCTGCTGCTCGCAAAGCTTTTGGTAAACAGCATCCGGTTCTCCCTCAAACCCGTAGAGCGCGCCAAGTATACTTACCAAACTGTCGAAGGTAAGACTGTCGTTGTTGATAAAAGGTTTGAGACGCTCATGAAGACGCTCAGTATAGCTGTCCTTGTCCAGCCGGTAAATGCCGTTTATCAATATATATGCCAGATCCTTCTGGGCGGCATGCCCGTCAGCTTTCATATCATTATCGGCTCCGCCTGCAAGGAGTCCCAGCGATACCAGCTGCTGATATGATTCATATGCCCAATTGTTTTTATATTTGTATGAAGAAGTTTTATCAGGCAGGTACATGTCCTTTTCTTTAAGAGTCGCTCCAAACTCCTTAAAATACTCGTGCCCTTCCACCAGGAACATGGGACTTTCATTTCTGGCTGCGCACAATACAGCTGCGGCACCTGCCGCCTCACCCGTTGCAATACTTGTGCCGATCGTACCGGCGCTGCTTGAAGCAAGCGATGAATATGAAATCCTCGGTCCTGCCATAAGGAGGTTCAGTACTCCGTCAGGGACAAGACATCTCAGCGGTATGGAATATCTGTCAGCCTTACCTGCGATATATGAACCTTTTACAGCAAGCTTGCTTATCATTACAGGGTAGGACCCCATAGCAGCTGTATCTGCAAAGTAGCTTCCATCCATTATATCCTTCACAGTCAGCACATATCTGCCCTTATGGTGTTTGGATTCCTTCACCCGCAGTTTTTGAGCGGTCCGGGAAAGTTTGTAGTCCTTTAATTCAACAAAGGTTTGCGCGAGGTATTTGCTGAGATTTTCCGCCTCCTCGGCCGCAAGCTCATAGGCTTCCTTCATTTCTCCGCTGTCAAGCGTATCAACTCCGGTTACCTGAAGACCACTGACAATAGCTTTGTTATCCGACATAAAGTATATGACCGTATTTTCGAGACTGACCTTCCTGTTCTTCGGCACATATCCTGTCAATTCATCGCCAATTACCACCTTGCCTGCTTTCCCCGCAGGTGCGGCTGATCCGGCCTTCACCATTTCAAAATTCAGGCTTACAGGTATGTAACTGCTCTCCAGATTGAGATCTTCGGAACCTTTGTAATATGGCACCCCGCAAAAGTCGAGCAGCATGCCGTCGTCGGATGTATCAATATACATTCTGGCTGAGATATCCATCAGTCCGTCCTTTGATCGGACAGCAACAGAATCGATACGGTTACCCGTCATGCTGACACCGGTAACAGACGACCCGGCGATGATTCTCAGATTGTCTTCTGACTGCAGCAGTTCATTTACCGCTGCTATATATTGCTCCGGGCTGAAGTACTCGCCGGTCTTGTTTGACAGCTCTTCCATTATACCGCCGTTCAGCTTCTTGTTGTCTTTATCCAGAGGAATCTCAAGCTCAGGTATAAGGCAATGGGATATATTCCCACCCATATCATAATCTTCGCTTATGAGCAAAGTGCTTGCTCCGAGCCTGGCTGATGAGACAGCCGCCGCAATGCCCTGGGGTTCGGATCCATAAACAATGACATCATAGTCATGGCTGTCATCCTTGGGCAATAGCTCGGACCAGTATTGTCTGTCCGCCTTTATGACATTTCTATCTTTGACAAAAATCGGCCTCAGTCCGAATTGATATGTAAGAAAAACCAGGGATGCAATCATGACGGCCCTGAATATTTTATCCTTGTTCATACCGAAAACACCTCGAACAATACCGGCAAATATACCTTTACCGGCTTGCATCGGCTTAAAGATTAAAGGCTTTTCATTGTATGTAATTTGAAATTTTTCATATGTACAGGGCCCAAGCCTTTTAGCCGTTCAAACTATATATCGGCCAGTCCGAAGCTAATACTTAGCGCTTCATTTACCTTCTCCATCAGCTCTTCATCCAGATGTCCTATCTTTTCCCTGAGCCTCTTTTTATCAATGGTCCTTATCTGCTCGAGCAGTATGACCGAGTCCTTCTGCAGTCCATAGTCCAGCGCACTTATCTCAATGTGTGTCGGCAGCTTGGCCTTGTTAATCTGTGACGTTATTGCCGCTGCAATGACTGTTGGACTGTACTTGTTGCCTATGTCGTTCTGCACGACCAATACCGGCCTGACTCCTCCCTGCTCGGAGCCGATCACCGGACTGAGATCGGCATAATAAATATCACCGCGTTTTATTATCACGTTTACTCCAACTCCCCAAGACGTTCCTCATATTTTTGCTGTTGGTCGCTGTCTGCATCCATGCACATCTCCGCTAACCTGATGTTGATCTCAGCCATCTCCTGATAGCCTTTTTTCATTCTATCCCTCATCTGCATCTTTCTCTTTTCACGCAAATACAGCTTCATCGCTTCTCTGACAAACTCACTTCTATTGGTCTTTTCAACAGACACAATATTATCTACCTCTTTCAATAGATTATCAGGAAGGCTTATGAGTATTTTTTTCAATTCTGCCAAAATAAATCCCCCATTTTTTTCCGAGTCAAATCGTTTAGAGAAGAAATATGTCAAACCAGGCAGCATGCTCAATAGAGCAATAGTATAATTTTTTGCTGCCATGACAAAAAATATGTGGGTAAGTATATATAAAATTATATATTATGATATATATCAGGTCAAATTAAAATTCTATTACTGAAAACATACGGGGACAGTTCTCTCCTATACCAGAAACAACTACCCTGCCCAGCCAATGCAGAAGACGAAGCCTATACTATTATAACGCATCATTTATAAGAAAAATTCTCATTTGCAGAAATTTTTCTCAACTTTACACGTTTAACAAGGCGGGATAGCTATAACTCTATATGAGATAATTTAGAACGCTGCATATTTCCCCGCCCTTGAGATATACGCGGGGTATCCTTTTACCTATGATGCACACCAGCTCGTAGTTTATGGTCCCTACCTCAGCGGCAATTTCGTCGACGCTGATGCTGGCTCCGCCCTGACTGCCGAATATGACCACTTCATCCCCCACATGCACGTCATTGTGCAGATCGGTAACATCAATCATGCACTGATCCATGCATATCCGTCCCACGACCGGCGCAAATTCACCATTTACGAGCATACGCCCCTTGTTCGACATGAGTCTTGTATATCCATCGGCATATCCGATAGGCACGGTGGCGATCCTGCTTTTGCGTGAAGTACGGAACGTCCTGCCATAGCTTATGCAGACGTCCTTTTCCACATCCTTGACATGGACAACATTGGCCTTCAGCGTCATTGCCGGCTTCAGACAGATGCTGCTCCTGCTTACCTCGTTCGACGGATAAAGGCCATAAAGTATGACCCCGGGTCTGACCATATCCAGATGCATCTCCGGATATTGTATGATTCCTCCGCTGTTGCAGACATGCTTGAGGGGTATGTGTATCCCTACTCTTGCCAGCTCGCTGCAAACGCTCATGAAGCGTTCAAACTGCATCATTGTATAATCTCTTTCATTTTCATCGGCTGACGCAAAATGTGTGAACAGGCCTTCTATAATGAGCCCGGGCATTCTGCTGATCTCCATGATGCTCTTTACCGCGCTGTAACCTGGCATAAAACCCAGACGGGTCATTCCCGTATCTATCTTGACATGTATCTTCGCACTTTTGCCTAGCCTCACCGAGGCTGCTGACAGCGCCTGCGCCAGATCAAGGCTGAAGACCGTCTGCGTCACCTCGTTCAGTATTATCTCATCCGCTCTGGCCGGGTCGGTGAAGCCCAGTATCAGTATCGGCACTCCTATCCCCATTTTTCTTATCTGGATCGCCTCATCCAGCATCGATACCGCCAGCTGGGTCACTCCGTTATCGAGCAGTGTCCTGACTACCTCCAGCACGCCGTGGCCGTAAGCATCAGCCTTGACGGCTCCCATCAGCTCTACTCTCTTGCCTGTCAGCTTCTTTATCTCACGAGCATTGTGGGCAATTGCATCCAGGTCTATCTCTGCCCATGCTCTGTTAAGTTTATATTCCATCTCGTTCCTCCGTAAAAATACATAGCCCCGTATTCTTCTTTATTTGACAGCCTCTTTTATCGTGACCGGCAGGAAATCCACCAGGTCTCCCGCCAAGATCCCCGGCATTCCTTTATAGTCAGCCGCGGCGTCTCCTGCTAGCCCGTGCAGGTAGACCCCTGCCACTGCCGCCGCACCGGCGTCAACCCCCTGGGCCGCAATACCTGCGATGATACCGGTAAGCACATCTCCTGTACCTGCGGTCGCCATTCCGGCGTTTCCTGTCAAATTTATAAAGACACTGCCGTCGGGGTATGCCACGATTGTCCTGCTGCCCTTTAGGACAACAATCACTCCATACTCCGCAGCAAACTTCAATGCATTCCCGACTCTGTCAGCCTGCACATCCTTGATATCAACACCCATTAGTCTTGCCATCTCTCCGGGATGAGGAGTCACCACAGCGCCCGCTCTCAATGTTTTCAGCACGGAAGGATCGCCCGAAATGGCATTCAGTGCGTCTGCATCAAGTATCAGCGGCGCCTTGCAGTTTTCTATCACCAGCTTGACGATTTTCTTTATATCCTCTGTGACCGTAAGTCCGGGTCCGATTGCAACAGCATCCATTCTGTCCAGCATCTCTTGTATACTCTCGCAGCATGAAGCTGTCAGGACGCCTGTTCCGCCGTCCTCAAGCCTGATCACGATAGGTTCAGTGAGCTTTGAACAATATATGGGAGCCAGACTGGCAGGTACCCCTGCATATACAAGGCCTGCGCCTGCCCTGAGCGCCGCTGCTGACGCAAGACATCCTGAACCGGTCATCCCGTTGGAGCCGGAAATTATAAACGCCCTGCCGTAATCGCCCTTATTACTGTCCGGCTTTCTCCCCGGCAGCAAGGAAACTGCCATTTGCCTGTCGATTATCCATGTTTTTATTTCCTGCTTGATTATTGCCAATGGGGGTATTCCGATATCGGCAATAATCAGTCTGCCGGTATATTCACAGCCGGGATTAAGCAGCAGGCCGGACTTGGGCATACAAAAGGTCACGGTTGCAGCAGCCTTGATGCATGCTCCTTTTATGGTTCCATATCTGCCATCTATACCGGATGGAATATCAATGGACAGTATAGGTAATCCGGATGCATTCATCAGTCCGATGACCGCTGCCGCAAAGCCGGTGACATCCCGGCTTAGGCCGGTTCCGAATATACCGTCGATTATCAGGGCCGAAGCCGTCAGATCCTCTGAGAAGCTTTCAGTGCTGCATTCCTCCGCAAGCTCGCATATATCGATTCCTATCCGTTCAAGGATATTCATGTTAACAAGCGCATCGCCCGATATGTCTTCCTTCCTGCCGATCAGGTATGCGCGGATATTGACGCCCTTGCTGTGGAGCAGTCTGGCTGCCGCAAATGCATCACCGCCATTGTTGCCCCTTCCGGCCACAACTGTAACAAGCCTGCCGCCGCCCTCGATCATGGCAGCCGCTTCTGCGGCGACTGCTGCCGCAGCATTTTCCATCAGCAGAATACCCGGGATGCCAAACTCCCGTATGGCGCATTCATCGATTTTCCTCATTTGCTCCGGTGTTACAACCTTCATTTTTCCATACCTCTTTCAATTTCCAATGGGGGCATGCTCCAATACCCCCTCGCTACGGGCGAAATGAATTCGCCCTGCGCTACACTCCGTGCCCCACGCCTAAACGTGATGACGCATCGATCAAAAGAAGCGTCTTCTCTCTCCGCAGCGCATTACTCAAAGAACTCTCTGTCCAGCTTCTCAATCTCCTCGCCTCCCAGCAGGTCATGGAAATACGAGTAGATGTCGGTATCATCCTGTGAAAGTGTTTCCTTCTCATCTATGTATTCCTTAAGCCTTGACCTTGTTTCCTCGATCAGCTCTTCAAGCTCCTTCACTCTTTTCCTGGCAGAGCCTATCTTGTAATATACGATATTAACAGTCTCCTCCAGCAGCTCCAGATTTGCCTTCTTTTTTTTGTCCGGCATTTCATCGAGTAGCTCCTCTATACGCTTTGCCCTGCTGTTGATTCTCTTTATTTCCCTCTCCGAGTCCTGCATCTCCTTTTTCGCCGTCTCATCATCCTTTTCGAAGACCTCGGGCGTAAGTTTGATGATCCTGTTCATATGGATTTTCTTAGCAGATGCTATTTCCTTTTGCTCCGCTATTAGACGTGCCTCCTCCTTGAGCAGTTCCTTCAGATTATGTTCACAGCGCTCGATGGAGGAGCTCTTGGGGGTGTTTACAAAAAGCTTATTCCAGCGTTCATCAAGAATAAGAAGCGATATATCGTTCTTTCTCAGTGTCCTTGTATCGAATTTTTTGCCTTCCCGCGATCTTTTAGGCAACAGCCTCATACATCCATCACCTCCCGGCCACATAGACAGATTCGCCGCATAGCCGATATAAGCCTATTATAGGATTTTCGAAAAGCATATACAATGAAAAATATTAACTTGAGGATCTTGATAATATAGATATCCGATGTTTGTCAGTATCTATATACATAATATATATCGGCATAAGAACCTCATAATGAAAGCTATTGCAAGGAATCCTTCAGGTATTTGAGTGATATGCCGCGCTCCTTTGCGAGGGCCTGCCCGACTTCCGGGTAATCTATCCCCGCAGCACTATTTTTTACTAAGCCGCAAAACTCCTTTGTATCAGCTGCCGATGAAAATATACGTGAAACCAGCCCTACCTTGTCCAATATATTATGGAGTCTTGAATTGACAGCCTTTTCAGAGTTTGCGGAGGACTCGAAGCAGTAAAACTCCTTGTTGAAATTTAGTGAAAAAACAGTACCGTGGAAGGAGTCTGTCAATACGCACGCCGCTCCTGCAAACAGTCCGAGAAATTCCCGGGGGCCTGCGTTCAGAATCTTGAACCTTGTCTGAGGTACAACTCTCCTGGAGCCGCAAAGCGATACCACAGGCAGCTTGTATTTTTCGGAAACAGCCTGTACATACCCCGCATACTTCCTGGCATCGGTAATAAAATAGCACAGAATATACGGTTCAGAGATATCAGGTGGAGCAGCAAGAGCACTCCATTCGTCCATGGTCAGCAGCAATGTAGGGTCAAGAACAGTGATGGAATCTCTTCCCGTCACCTCCCGTAAAATTCTCTCTCCCTGCTTTTCCCTGACAGAAAGATGCTCAAACCTGTCTATATATTTTTTCAGCAGTTCTCTTTTGTCCTCAGGTATCGAACTGATACCGAAGCTTGGCGCGTACGCCACACGCCTTCCAGATTTCGCAAATTCAGCGAAAAATGCCGGGTCATAGGTTTTCTCGCCGAAAATTAGTGGATTCCATACCTGGTCGCTGCCGCAGACATAAGCCTCATATTCGGGAGGGTCTGAGCAAAGCTCCTCATATGAACCGTAGAATTTGGGAGAAAGCTTCATCTCGTTCTGCACAAACCGGTCGAATCTGTCACGCCTTTTTTTAAGCTTTCCATAATTCAAAAGCGTATTGGCATTTGACAAGAGGGAGCCGGCAGAAAGCCCTTTTCTGAAAAGTCTGCTCCCCTCGATGTTGTCCTTCCTTACATAATTTATGATCTCACATTGCATTCCCAGCAGCGATATCGCTCTCATAAGAGCGTACGCCTGAAGCTGGGCTCCATAGTGATGCGCATAATGGAATGTCAAGATACCGGCTTTCACAAAAATCACCTTCCGTTTCTAATCTTTAACCTTCAGCCTTTGCCCAGCATACGTTTGAGCATGCATTTTATCTTGTATTTTACGCTTGTGTTATCCATGTACTTTCTCCTCAGTGTGTCGAAGTCACAGCCCTTAGCCATATCCTCAAAGAAGGCTCTTCTGCCCGCCGGTTCCGCGGCCGATGAAACAAGCCTTGGATTATATTTTACAGCTTCATTTATATCACACGCGCTGATGTACACATCGTCCGTGATTTCCTTCAAGGCTGCTTCTCCTGCAGTACTATGGGTAATTACCAACGAAACTCCCCTGTTGTCGTCCTCGATGATACCGCCCATTTTCTCGATCCCCCAGAAGTCAGCCAGCGTTATATCCGCGCCGGAATTCCATACTCTGAATCTGCAGTCGAAGCATGAGCTTCTGCTGAGTATATTCTTTCCGAAGCCGATGAAGTAAAGCTCCTTCTTTGCCTGTACCTGATATTTGGCACCGTTTTTGAAACCGATATCCATCCGGTAATCCTTCCACCCTCCGGATTTGTCCCTGAATGAAACTGCCTGGGTCTTGCCGCTGTTTTTCATTTCAAGGTGATCCAAATACATCCTCCACACTCTGGGGGATGGCACTCCGAAGCAGGCCAGGTCGCAGGTGATGAGTCTCTCATAGTCCTTCCCCAGGAAGGCCTTGAGTCCTGCTATCTGGCAGGGTGTCCCGCAAAAAAGTATGTGTCTTCCTTCCTGCAGAAATTTCTTTGCCTCTTTGAAGGTGTTGGCTATGTCGCTTTGCACATATTTCGACCTTCTCAGCCCATCAAGTTCTTCAATATTTTCTATATAGCTATGCCTTACACGAAAATCGCTGTCGAAACCCGCTCCGAATACAACTCCCTTTTTCTCGAGAGCTTTAGCTGCAAGCTGTGAAAAAACGCCTCCGGATGAGCTTTTAGCTCTGACCTCGTCATTTTTTGTATAGCAGGCAAAGGCCGCTTTACCTGCGCCATGCGCTGCTATGTCCACACCTGTTGCCCTGTTCACGGGGCAAGTCCTTATGCACAAACCGCAGTCATTACATTTATCCTCATCAATGAAGGGATACAAGAACCCCTCATCATTTTCCTTCATAGCGACAGCACCCATCGGACATACCTGGCTGCAGGCCGAGCAGCCTGTACATGAACGGCTGTCTGTAACAATCGATTTCATACTGTGTGCATCCTTCCTGTATAGATTGGGATACGAAGCAATTCAAGTTAATTATAACACTTCTTTTAAATGAAATTTATTGATTGCAGAAAAATTTCATTCACTTGTGATGTTTCAGTTTGATGATATCCTCGACTCAGTATACGCCATGTGATAAAATGATGCTGTTGACAAAAGAGATGACCCGGGAGGAGGAGGCAGGATGCACAAGGTGCTCCACATGCTGAATTACCTTGGAAACGGCGGAACGGAAAAATACATATACTCTCTGGCAAAAAAGCTCCATGGCAAAACATGCGAGTTTTATATAGCGTATTCACAGGACGGCCCCGGCAGAGGCGCCTTTGAAGAGCTGGGCGTCAGCCTGCTGCCGCTTCGCATGGACAGCCCTTTCGACATAAAGGCAGCTCTCCGGCTGAAAAAAATATGCCAAGACCTGGCTATAAAAACGGTCCATACACATTTTCTCAGAGAAAACTACATCGGCGCCCTGTCAAAAATGGCCGGAAACAACATCCGGCTGATAAACACGCGGCACATGCTCCTTGAAAACTCAAAGCAGGTAGTGCTTGCCAACAGGATATTCACCAGCTTCAACTACAGGATAATCGCGGTCAGCCGTCATGTACAGGACAGCCTGATCAGTGAGGGCATCAGGGAAGACAGGATCTCAATGATACATAACGGAGTCGATCCCGATGAATGGGGTGATTGCGGTCAGCCTATTGAAAGCTCTTTTAGAAAGAGCCTGGGCATTGACAGTAATGAGCTTGTTATTACATCCGATTCAAGATTTTCACCCGAAAAAGGCCATGATTTTATTATAGAAGTCATCAGATATTTCAATGACAATCTGCAAAAATATTCTCTGTCCGAAAAAAAATGCAGGTTCATTCTTGCTGCTGACGGGCCGCTGCTTGGTGAAATAAAGGAAAAAGCAAAAAAATACAACCTTGAAAGCAGCATTATTTTTACAGGGTATGTGAATAATGTTAGAGAGTTACTCAAAAACTCCGATATATTCATTGCCCATTCAAAAAGTGAGGCCTTCGGGATCGCGATACTTGAAGCCATGGCCTCGGGGCTCCCGGTGATAACGACAGCCAGCGGAGGCACAGCGGAAATTGTTAATAAAGAGCACGGCAACGGCATACTGGTGGATTTCGGTGATATCAAGGGATATGCGGACAGCATAGCACTGCTGGCCTCAAATGAGCCCTTGCGCAGGCAATATGCCCAGAATGGCCTGTCTGCTGTCCGCGACCACTTCAGCCTTGATAAAACAGCATATGAAACATATAATCTTTATAGCACATAATTTAAAGAAAATTTTTCGTTACGCGATAATTTGCTTTGCAAATTACGCTTAGTAGAAAAGTTTTCTTACATCAGCAGTGTTTCAACGAGGCGGGAGATATGCTCGACACCTAAAAGCAAAATAGTGTCCGCCACCAAGCATTTTTCAGCCTAAAGGGCTGAAAATACGTATAGATGTGAGCGAGGGTCCATCCTTCGCCTCGTTATATAGAAAATGCAGCAAACAGGAAAGGAGACAGGAATGATCGATAAAAACGGCAGGCTGTTCGGCAAAATAAATATAATCGACCTTTTTTTTATAGTAATAATTCTGGCTGCAGCAGTATTCGCCATGAACAAATTCGGAGTGTTCTCACCTGAAAAAACCACTGGTGGGGCTGAAAACAAGATGCTTCTGACGCTGTACCAGGAAGAGGCGAATACATTCACAGTTTCAAATATCAAGCCCGGTGACCCTGTATCTGAATCCTTCCAGAACGTTAACTTCGGTAAGGTATCCGAAATAGAGATCGGTGATCCGGTCAACTGGGGAGCTGACCAGGATGGCAGACAGGTAGAAGCAGGAAGGGACGGCTACTCATCCGTGAAACTCACAGTAGACGCTCCGGGAACCGTAACCTCATCGGGGCTCACAATCAGCGGCGTCAAATACTACATCGGACAGATTCTTGTCATCAGAGTCGGCACCTCGACCTTGTACGCAAGGGTGGAAGGCGCCGAACAAATAAATCAATAAGGTGGGATTATTAATGTTTAGAAAAAAATCCACATGGATAACGATAGCTCTCATTGCAATAGTAATCATAGGTGTCGTAGGTATCTCGGGCAAATTTGCAAAAGCAAAGGTAGGCGCTCCGGCTGCAGCCCAGGAAAAAATAATCGTGACATTTTATCTTGAAAGCACTCCTGACTGTACCATTGATTCAATAAAGGAAGGCGATCCGGTAAGAGAAACCATACAGAGCTCCAACTTCGGCAAGGTTACCGGTATCGAACGCGGCGAGTCAATATTCTGGGCTGCCAGGGATTCAGGCGAATTCGTAGCCTCGCCCAGAGAAGGCTATTCTTCACTGAACCTGACAATGGAAACAATGGGCACGATGAACAGCAACGGCGTATCCATAGACAAATCCCTCTATTATGTCGGGCAGACCCTGTCACTGTATGCAGGGAACAGCCTCCTGAAGGACGGAAGGATATCGAAAATAGAGAAAGCTGACTGATAAGGAAAAGGATTATGAAGGATTTAATAAAAAACACAATAGAGAGCAGTCTGGTCCTTTCGTATTTCCGAGGCCCGGACAAATCGCAGCAAAGCTGGTCCGACAGCTTGCTCCTGCATATCCTGCATACCATTGTCAATTTCCCGGGCAAACTGCTCAAAGCGATTTACAGCAGATGGGAAACCATGTTCGAAAATAGCTATGCTATCAAGCTGCTGCGTTACGTGACAGAAAATCTGCATCTTGTTATCGGACTTGTACTGATAATATTCATGATGGTTCCGTACCACATATGGCAGAACAAATACGGAGTGATGCTTACAGCAGGACTGTCGGCATTATTCTTCCTGCGCCTGATGATAAACAGGAAGAGTCTTATAGAGACACCCTCAATAGATTATTCTGTGTTACTGTTCTTTGTAAGCATAGCAACAGCCGCAGCCACATCCTTATTCCCCGGCGAAAGCCTGCGCTATCTGGTCCATTACATAGTTGCTTTCATATTTATGATCATAATAGTCAGCACTGTTGATTCAAAGGAAAAGTTGATCATGCTTATCAGGTTCATTGCCGCCGGGACATTTTTAACCGCCCTTTATGGGATTTATCAATGGAAGGTGACAGGTATCGCTGTCGATCCGTCTACCACCGACCTTACGCTGAACCCCGACCTTGGCGGCAGGGTGTATTCTACGATGGGCAACGCCAACGTTTATGGAGAAATGCTGGTACTGACGATACCGTTTTTTATAGCCCTAATATTCAACGAGAAATCTATCCTCAAGAAAGCAGCGTGGTTCATTGCTCTCATGCCGGTAATCACAGTGCTGTTCAAGACAGGCTCAAGATCGTCATGGATCGCTCTTGCGGCAGCGGCACTCGTATTCGTATTTTTCTGGAACATGAAATTCATTCCTGTCATATTTATCATTGGCCTTATAGCGATACCGTTCCTGCCCTCATGGATAACAAACAGGATTATGACGATATTCAGCGGACAGGACAGCTCAATAGGATACAGGAGCAAGATCTTCGCCTCATCAATGCCCATGCTGAAGGATTACTGGACAACAGGCGTAGGCCTTGGGCCCGGCGTTGTATCTACCATATTCCAGCGTTACAAGACCTTCGGGCTCACAAAAGTAGCACACTCGCATATACTGTACCTGCAGCTTTGGCTTGAAGCCGGTCTGGCTGCTCTGCTGAGCTTCCTGCTCATCATATTTCGGATGGTGCGAAATGCATTCGAGGCAATGATAAAAAAGAAAGACCCCGAAACGGGAAAGATAATGTTTGCCGCCCTGGCAGGCGCCGCGGGCCTACTGACCATGGGTCTTGCCGACCACGTTTTTTTCTTCACCCGCATAATGTTCCTGTTCTGGATCAATATCTCCGTAATACTTGCCTCCGTGAAAATAGCAGGTAAGAGGTAAGGGGACACTCCTCTGCAAGGGGTATTTCGGATTGGCAATTGATAAATCAATTCCAAGCAGTCGAGAAGTGTCCCCTAGAAAACGGCATATGGTGAAGCGCCATATGCCGGTAAAATGGGGGTTGTATAAGATTTTACGAGGATGTCCTCTTAAGTCTAGTTGATATCGATCCTGTGGGTCCTGGGCTTTGTTTCCTCTGTCTTGGGCAGGTTCACAATGAGTACGCCGTCATTGTATGCCGCCGTTACATCTTCCTGCTTGACGCCGTCTACCTGGAAGCTTCTGCAGTATGAACCATACCTTCTTTCCTTCCTGATATAGTTCTCCCTCTTCTCCTCCGCTTCGTCACTGTGCTCTACGCCGACGGTAAGTACGCCGTCCCTGAGCTCGAGCCTGATGTCTTCCTTTTTTACGCCGGGCATATCAGCCTCAATGATGTACTCCTTCTCTGTCTCGCGGATATCGGCCTTAATGGGATGTGATGCCTGGAAAAAGCCTGTCGTGAAGGAATCATTAAAGAAATTATCAAAAAGGCTGTTCAGATCCAGGAAATCATTTCTCACCGACATTCCGTTTTTTCTGCTAAATGGTACCAATCCGAACATACAAAACACCTCCGAATAAATTTTTTAATCTATGTTAATCTCAGATAGTCCAGTCTATGCAGCTGCATTGACATATGCAATACTGTATCGATCACGATGCTGTCTTTGACTATCTTTGACCTTAATATTATTCTAAGCCGTGCTCGACTAATAATCAAAATTTGTTTTTGACTATCTTTGACCTTTAATAGCCAACAAACAGGATTATTTACAATTATGTCCCCAGTTCTGACTTTATCATCGATTTCCTTAGTTTTTCAGACCTGCCAGACTTTTTACTTCAGCTATACTGATAACACCGGTGATAACCATTAAAGACGCAGAAATCAAAACATTTGCACCCAGTGCCAACAGAGTGGTGATCGCTGTTCCCAATCTGAATATATCAAAAAAGTGATACACATACCTCGCAGAAAATATAGTTATAATTCCGACCAGGCCGGGCCTGAGTATCCATCCCCTCAAGTCAAATACCAGGCCTGTGGCCCTGTTTATCGTTACCAGATTCAAACATTCAGTCAATATCAGACTTACACACAGGCCAAGGATATATATTCTGATTCCGAATATGGGTATCAGCACACATACGACGGCTATCCTCAGTACCGAGCCAATTATTGTGTTTCTTAACAAAATCCCCTGCTTTCCCAGTCCATTCAGAACTCCGGTAAGCGTTTGCTGCAGATATATGAAAACTCCGCAGAAGGACAGAAGGAACAACAAATCACCAATTTTCTCCTTCCTGTACAGCAAAGCACCGATCTCGTTTGAAAAACAGAAAAACATTGAAGAGAAAACCACTCCGACAATAAAGGTGATCTGTATTGACTTTGATATCTGATAGTTCAGGGCTTTATATTTTTTAAGTGCAACTGACTCGGATAACGCCGGTACAAGAGTCGTGGCAATGGAATTTGTCACGATGGACGGGAACATGATCAGCGGCAATGCCATACCTGTCAGACGTCCAAAGACCTCCATACTGCTTTTTTCATCGAGCCCGCCTGACGCAAGCATGGTGGGTATCATAATAAACTCCGCTGCAGCGAGGGCAGACATAACAAGCCTGTTGGCCGATACGGGGACGGCGGACTTTAAAAGCACCTTTAATATAAACACCCTTCCCATCACCTTGAATTTGCGTTTTTCTCTATCCCCGGACTTTTTTCGTAAAGTAAACACCAGCATGAGGATGAGCATGTTGATTATTTCACCGGCAGCAGCTGAAAAAACGGCAACCGTACAGGCATACTCAGGTCCCCCTTCCAATATCCAGCCTGCAGCCGCAATCAGGATCACTATCTTGACAGTCTGTTCAGCAATCTGCGAGAACGCTGTCGGTATGACCTGCTGTATACCATAGAAATAGCCCTTCAGCGCTGCAGCCGCAACGACGGCAGGCAGGCACGGCACAAGTGCCACGAGTGCATCATGTGTCCTGCTGTCCCCGAGTATTCTTGTGCTTAGGAACCCTGAGTTCAGCGAGATAAAAACAGATACCAGCATACCCGCCGCAGCTGTCAAAACCAGTGCGCAAACCGTGATCCTCCTGGGGTTTACAGTATCCATCCTGGCATTTTGTTCTGCTGCCATTTTTGATACTGCTATTGTAATACCGGACGTTATTGTCAGCACAACTGCTGTGTATACCGGCACAACCAGCTCATACAGGCCCATACCCTCCGCTCCCGTAAGGTTTGATAAATAGATCCTGTATAAAAAGCCGAATATACGGGCAACAAGTCCGGCAATCATTAAAATTACAGCGCCGCCTACAAATGATTTTCTCACAGCTCCACCCCATAAACTCTTACACCATAATTCATATTATTGAATTGATTTTATATGCTTTCTTTCTTCACGAATTATGGTATGATAAAGAGTGAACATTAGACAAATGCATAGTTGGGGGGTAAAATGTCTCAACTTAAAAAAAATGTCCTTTATACGGCTGTGCTGGTTGTATCGTTGGCAGCTGTAATTTATGGCGCAGTATTTACATCAAATTTGAATATGGATTATTCATATGCTGTCACGGCATCCAGAAGCGAGCAAATCTATAATCTCGGCCAGTGGCAGTATCGCTGGGGAGAATCGCCTGTCAAAAGCGACGGCAGCTTTGCATGGATGGACAGCAGTTATTCCAATGACGGCTGGATTGACTTTGAGTTTCCGGGAAGGCCTCCAAATACCGGAAATTACAAATCGCTCTGGGTGAAGGCGGTCCTACCTGACGACTATATATCTCATGCTGTCTTTAGATACAGGGCTCCCCAGAATACTTCAGAGATTTACCTCGACAATCAGTTGATATACAGCTATGGCAAGCATGACACGACGGAAAAGGTCAGAACTCCCGGAAGTACCTGGCATTTTGTCGTGCTTCCATCGGATTACGCCGGCAAAACGATCTACATAAGGATGAGCACTCCGTTTTCACACCTGGCAGGCTATCTGACGCAGGTGGCCGTAGGACATAAGGGCCCCCTGTATATGGATATAATACTTTCAAACATGTCATTTATAGTGTTTGGATCTGTATTTATTTTTATCGGACTTGTAATCCTTCTCTTTCAGGTAGTGACTTTATTCAAGAGAAGTCATGACATGTACCTGGGATTGGGCACAGCATTTCTTGGCGGCTGGATACTTACGGAATCCAATTTTCATCAATTGTTCATTTTCTGTCCGGTTTCATCAACCTATTGGGCAAACTTCTGGATATTCCTGGTACCTGTATGGCTTATGCTATACATTGAGCGTACATATATAACAAAAAACTCGCTTCAAGGCAGGCTTATGAAGCTGCAGTCCGCAGTTCACATCATATTTACTATAATATCATTTGCCTTTGACTTTGTAGGTTTGGTTTCTATTTTACATTTCGTAAAGATATTCCATGTGATGCTGGCTGTTTCAATGGTGATATCTGTATTTGCCGCAGTCAAATCGGCACTGGAAGGCAAAAAACGGGCTGGGGTCCTGGTTGTTGGAATATTTGCTCTTGGTCTCTCCGGACTCCTCGATACATTCAACCTATTTTACAATACAGCCCCCGCAACGTCAACCACACAAAAGTTTTTCTCCTTTGCCCTTGTAGGCATGCTGATTTTCTTTCTTGTGCTTTTAATAAACGCAGGCCACGATCTTATGAGCTTTTATGCTCAAATAGAGAGACGTTCAAAAGAAACGGAAACCAATTATAAATCGCTCTTTACCAATATGACGGATGGCTTTACACTGAACAGGCTTGATTATGATGAATACGGACATTTAAAAAGCTGTACGATACTTGAGGCAAACGATGCCTTTGCTGAAAAGGTCGGAATGAACAAAAAGGACCTAATCGGTTCAAATATTTTATGGCTTTTCCCCGAGCTGAATGCATTATGTCTGGAATATCAGGAAGCATTGGATGAGACAGTTGCTGCGACCGAGATCAAAGCAATTGACGACGCTATCAGACTCATGGGGGGATGGTACAAGCTGTCTGTGTTTTATCCCAAGCGTGACTTTATAAGTATTATTTTCTCCGACGTGACAGTAATGAAGGATGCCGAGGAAACCATCAGACGCCAGGCTTATACTGACAGTATGACAGGTTTTTATAACAGGACCTTCTTTGAAGAAGAAATGTCCCGAATGAATAAAACAAAAGAAAGTCTGAAGCCAATGAGTATTATAGTGATAGACATTGACGGTCTTAAAATAACAAATGATACCTTCGGCCACGAAGCTGGCGATGAATTGCTTAAAAAGGCTGCCGATATCATCCGATCCGCCATAAGTTCCCAAGGTTTGATTTCCCGCGTTGGAGGAGATGAATTTTGCATTCTGCTGCCGAAAACGGATCGGGAAGCAGCCCAGGAGAAGGCGGAGGCAATCGTAAAAATCACCGATATGATGAATAGCAGCAATACTCTGATACCTATAAGCATGTCGGTAGGGCTTGCCACCTCCGACGATGATGCCGATGAAGATCTTTACAGCATATACCGCAGGGCTGACGATGACATGTACAGGTATAAAATCAGCCAATCCAGCAGCGAGAAGAGCAGGGTCATAGATATGCTGCTGTCAGCATTATCAGAGAGAGACTTTGTCACCCAGGGACATGTGGAGCGGATATCACAGCTTTGCTGCCAGATGTCTGACGCGCTTGATCTGCATGATGGCCAGAAAAGGAATCTGGTGCTCCTTTCAAAGGTGCATGACCTTGGCAAAATAGGCATACCCGATGATATACTCAACAAGCCCAGCAAACTGACTGCCAGGGAATATGAAAAAATGAAGACCCATGTTAAAGTAGGTTTCAATATAGCCAGCCGTTCAAAGGAGCTGGTCGCCATAGCACCGCTTATTCTCCACCATCATGAATTTTGGAACGGGAATGGCTATCCAAGCGGCCTGACGGGTGATGAAATACCCCTGGAGTGCAGGATCCTCGGGATCATCGACGCATTTGATGCAATGACAAACGACAGGCCGTACCATAAGGGAATATCTATGCAGGATGCCATCGAAGAGATCGAAAGATGCGCGGGCAAGCAATTCGATCCTGTTCTGGCAGAAAAATTTATTGAAATCATTGCCAAGAATAATGCAGAAGGCATTTCTGAGAGGATCACAGCAAGGATCGTGTCTGCTGATAACAGTATTGCTGATAGCGAGCATGAATCGGCTTCCTGAGGAAGGTAGTTCTCCGGTACTAATCTGCTTTTTCTTGTGGATCAGCTGCCTGTTGTGTCTTTTTTCTCAGCCTGTCTCTGCGTTTTTTAAGCTCTTCCAGACGTCTGTCTGCTGACAGCCCTCCGCGAAGACAGATTTGAAACGCTTTTTCCACGGTCTGAAGTGCCTTAGCCGGATCTTTTTCCTTATGCTCGTGATATTTAGCCATCTCAATCAGATGAAACAACTCAAACTCGGGGTTTGCCGCCTCTACGGCCTTCCAGTGCTCCATCGCCCTGTCATATCGCCCGGTCCTTTTATAGATGCCTGTCAGGCGCTTGACCGCCTGGAGCCTGATGTCAAATCTCTCGGAGCCTGTGCATGCCTCCAGGCACTCCACCATACTATCCGTCCTGCCGGTGGCTTCGAATATCCTTCCCATGCCCAGCAGCTCAAGACCGCCATCCGTCTCAGACAATGGACTTTGCAGCATGGTCCGGAGCCTGGCAAGCAGCGATACCATCGACAGAATATCGAGCTCATTATGCTTTATGACTCTGACTATCTCAGAAGCATCCCTGTCATCAAGGTATTTGAAATAAACAGACGGTATCAGCGCTCCCGGTATGTCGTCATGCCTGACCTGTCCCAGAACATTCTCTTCAAGAGATGACAATCTGCAGCTTTCGAGCTTCAGTCCCCATACCCTTCTGGCAGGATAGAGAAGGTCAATATTCGGCATATCTGAAAATGAAGGCCTCATCCTGTTTGAGATGAAACGGCTTTGAAGCAGATTGATGTCGAAGGCTTTCCCGTTAAAGGTGACCAGCCCGCAGAAGCGTGAAAAAAGCTCCGCCAGCTCCGCCAGCATGGCCGCTTCCTCATCGTAGTCCCTGATGAAATACTGGCGGATGATATAACAGTCATCCTCATAAAAGCCTGTGCCTACCAAAAAAGCCACAGTCCCCGCGCCTCCCGAGAGACCTGTTGTCTCCGTATCAAGGTAAAGCAGCCTTCCGGCCTCGAGTCCTGCGCAAGCCTGTCCTCCGACTGCAGCCAGAACATCAGTCCCGATGTTAGCTGCAGCTCCTATTTCACAGCCTCCATGAATATGATCAAAGGAATACCTGTTTTCAATTACATAACAGCCGCCATACTCATTTTTGCATACCTTTCCTGAAACCAGGGCATCTATATCCAGTTCCCTGGTTTTTTTTGCCGGCTGCGCTGATTTTTCGATATTTTCCCGGTATAAGCCCAGCTTGCTCCTTATATCCATGTGATAACTGCTCCTGTAATAATGTATGGTGACACTCCTCCCTTCTGCCGAGCAGGCAGTTATGCGGGAGGAACTGCAATACCTCAAATATATGCCTTGCGAATCATGTTGATGAGCTTCATCGCCATTTCCTTCGGATCCCCTGTGCCTGTAAATTCTGTTAGCGGTCCCACACATGACGGACAGCCTGTTTCACACCCGCATTGCTTTATCATAGTAGCAGCAGTCTCAAACAGCTCGCCATGCAGCTCGTACAGCTTGTCGCTGAAGCCTACGCCTCCGGGATAGCTGTCATAAATATAGACAGTCGGCCTCTGTGTGAAGGTGGCCCGCACCTGATGTACCACCCGAATATCGCCCGGATCACACATCAGATATATGGGCGCCGCATTTGCCAGTACATTTGAGATACCCAAAAGACCGTTCTGCACATCCGTCTGGGACATGTCGGGTATTACCTCTGGCAGACTCACCCAGTAGGAGGTCGTATGCATTTCGAGCTCCGGTAGCGTCACCGGCCCTGACCCTATATTCTCATGGGTATGAAGCTTGATTTTTTTAAACATGGTCACCAGTGAACTGACCGATACTTCACCGCTGCTTCTGTGCACGGCCTTTTCCCTGTCCTCGCGGAATACGTCTATCACCTTGAGATCCACCGCCAGATTTGCATCGGTATAATAGTCCACATTTACCTTTCGCACATATGCCTTTTTATCGTCAAAATCCAGCTTTTCCACCTGGTACTGTATACCCTCGTGCATGTATATGGCTTCCTCATGCAGAAGCATCGGCGCACTGAACCTGTCTGTCTCTCCTATGACCACAGGCTTTGGCTCTGAGATGTCGATAATTATAAAATTCTCGTTGGAAGCACTCCTGAGGCTGATGGCATCAGACGGGAACACATCTGACATCCAGTGCCACCGGTTTCCCACATGCCTGACCAGCCGGGCCTCCTCCATGAACGACAGCACCTCCGCAGTAGTTTCAACTCCAAACCTTTCGCCGTCCTCAAACGGCAGCTCAAATGCGGCGCATTTCATATGGTTGTAAAGTATAACCAGGTTGTCGGGATTTATCAAACCGTTCTCTGGTGTTTTTCCGAAAAAGTAATCCGGGTTATTGATGATATACTGATCCAGCGGGCTGCTGTTTGCCACAAGTATCGCTGCGGATACTCCGTTCCTGCGGCCTGCGCGCCCGGCCTGCTGCCAGGTACTGGCTATTGTTCCGGGATAGCCGCATATTATGCATGCCTCCAGCGCTCCGATGTCGATGCCCAGTTCAAGCGCGTTAGTCGACACTACACCCGTTATGCTGCCCTCCCGCAGACCTTTTTCTATCTCACGCCGCAGGTTGGGCAGGTACCCTCCCCTGTAGCCTCTGACCCTCTTGTCGCCGTCCTTGCTGCCATGGTATATATCCTTAAGATACGTTACCAGCACTTCGACATTCAGCCTGCTCCTTGTGAATACTATGGTCTGTACACCGTTGCGGATCAACGACTCAGCTATTCGTTCCGCTTCCAGCATACTGCTCTTTCTGATGCCCAGTTCCTTGTTCACCACCGGAGGGTTGTAAAAAATAATGTGCTTTCCCGAGGTCGGAGCGCCATTGTTATCTATCAGCCTGATATCGGCTCCGGTGATCCTGGAGGCCAGCTCAGCCGGGTTTGCAATAGTTGCGGAGCAGCAGATGAACTGCGGATTTGAACCGTAAAAATCACAGATCCTCCTGAGCCTCCTGATAACATTTGCCAGGTGGCTTCCGAATACACCCCTGTAGTGGTGGACTTCGTCTATTACAATGAATTTCAGATTTTCAAAAAGCTTGGTCCATTTGGTGTGATGGGGCAGTATGCCGCTGTGGAGCATGTCCGGGTTTGTCACCACGATATGCCCCGCCTGCCTGATAGCCCTTCTGGCTGATTGAGGCGTATCGCCGTCATAGGTGAAGGTTTTCACATCGACACCGGCCTCTGTGATGAGCTCATGAAGCTCCGAGGTCTGATCCTGGGATAAAGCCTTTGTCGGAAACAGAAACAGCGCTCTTGAAGCCTCATCCTTTAAAATGGCATCCATTACCGGCACATTATAACACATCGTCTTGCCGGAAGCAGTGGGTGTCACGACCACAATGCTGCTGCCGTCATGTACCGCCTGTATGGCGCTGGCCTGGTGGGAATAGAGCTTCCTTACTCCCCTTCTTTCAAGAGCCGTCTTTATCCGCTCGTCTATAAAATCCGGGAAATCGGCGTAAACCGCCTCCTTCGCAGGTATCTCCACCCAAGATGTTATATTCTCCATCATCTTCTCAGACGCTTTGAAATGCTGCAGCATTTGCTCAAGGTTCATGGCTGCCTCCCGAACATATATTCTGCTATTATTTTAATTCAAATCCGAGGTGTTGTAAAGAAAGGAATCCTCCAACCGCATATTCTGACCTACGGCACCGTTTATGGAGGTTGTGTTTCCTGCTCCAAAGCCCTTCTGCCAAGCAGATAGTAGTGTGGGAGAGACTGCAATACCCGTGAGACAGGATTGCTTACTACAGATTATTTTTTGCTAGAAGGGGCGCACTGCAGATAGTGCTTGGAAACGCAACCGGAATAAACGGCGCCGTAGGTCAGTTTCAAGAGCGGCACCGTTTATTCCATTCCGCTTCCGAATTCATTTATAAGGGCCGCCATTTCCTCCTGTGATGCTGCTCTGAATACACGGTCCTTGAAATGGCCCGAATTTCTGCAGCCTTTAGTGTACCAGGAAATATGCTTGCGCATTTCCCGCACGCCTGTATATTCGCCTTTCAAATCAATAAGCATGGTCAGGTGGCGAAGCATCATGGATTTCTTTTCTTCAATGTCAGGCACAGGCAGAATTTTACCTGTTTTGATGTAGTGATTGATTCTTTTGAATATCCAGGGGTTCCCCTGAGCGCCCCGTCCAACCATAACAGCGTCACAGCCGGTATGCTCCAGCATGCGTACAACATCCTCCGGCGAATATATATCGCCATTCCCTATTACCGGTATGGAGACTGCTTTCTTGACGCTGCGGATGATATCCCAGTCTGCCTTGCCGCTGTAAAACTGCTCTCTGGTCCTGCCGTGAACAGCTACAGCGGCAGCGCCGCTTTTTTCCGCCATCACCGCAAACTCGACGGCATTGATGCTCCCGTCATCCCAGCTCTTTCGCATTTTAACCGTCACAGGCTTTTTCGACGCTGCCGCCACTGTCTTTATGATCTCGCCTGCAAGCTCCGGCTTCAGCATCAGTGCGCTGCCCTCTCCATTCTTCGTGATCTTAGGTGTGGGGCAGCCCATGTTTATATCAATAACAGCGGCAGCCGAATCGTTCAGCTTATCCGCGGCATACGCCATAATGTCCGGCTCTGAGCCGAATATCTGTATGGCAGCGGGCAGCTCAGCCTCACTGAGTTCGGCCAGCTTCCAGCTTTTTTCGTCCTTGTAGTACATGCCCTTGGCGCTGATCATTTCGGAATATATGAACCCGCATCCCTGCTCCCTGCACAGCACTCTAAAGGGCAAATCTGTAACGCCTGCCATAGGCGCCAGAAATATGTTGTTTTCAAGTGCAACCGAACCTATTCTCATTCTATATCTACCGTCTTCATCGGTTATTAACTGCTTTGAGTTATTTTATCATAATCTCATAGTAATAATCCACGAATATCCATACTTTCCTTCCGGCTATCTTGAATTTCGGTTTTTTTTCGATCCTTACCTTTATCATACTAAATACATCCTATGATTTTGAAGATAAAATCAAGAGGAGGTATTTAAGTTTTGATGTATTTTACCAAGCCTACAACAAATTTATGTTACAGCTTATAGGCAGTTACAGGAACATCAGGCTGATATGACTATAAAAAAAGAGAGCCCCGCTGCTGTTCACAACGAAAGCCTCTCTTATCTGGCGTCCCGGACAGGAATCGAACCCGCATCAATGGAACCGGAATCCATTACCTTATCCATTAGGCCACCGGGACATTTTTCGCCTTGCTATTGTATTATAGCCCAACTTCAGTAATTTGACAACTGTTATGGAGCGGCAAAGCACGTTCTTCGTGTGAAAACTTTTTCCAACCGTAATTATCTCCGCTAGCCGATATAAGGGTGTGCAAAAACTTAATCATCTGGGCGCGATAACGTTGAATTTATGGGAATTATTCTATGGGAATACAACATAATATGGGAATTGAAGAGTTATGTCGACATTTGAATAGTATCTTGTGCCCAGAAGACCACTTTTTTGCACACCTTGCCCCATTATGCACGATGCAATTGAGCTCCCACCCTTATTCCATTGTGACGTATAGAACAGTAGCAAGTTCCCTGCCTGGCCTGGTGATCACTTTGCCGTTATAGTACATCCCGGTGGAGGCTCCTCCGTCAAAGTTAACGGCATTCCATGCGCCAAGACCCTTCATAATTTCCTTCAGCTCACTGATCTTTACATTCGGCACACTGACCAGCAGCAGCATTCCTTCCTTTGTGACCCCGATAGCCGTTCTGTAAGCTGACAGTGTAGTATGTTTAGGACCGGTAAAGATGGGATTAGTCGTGGGTGGCTGTATCTCTCCGCCAAGTACGAGGTCCGGGCCGCCGGCTATAACATAGTCCATGTCCTCCCATTTGAAGGCTTCATTGTTGTTGCTCCTGATGGTGTACTCATAGTCTACCTTCCTTCCGACAGCCAGCGACAGGTTTGCCTTCCACTTGTCTCCCTCAACCTTGCCTATATAAACCACATATCCATCCTTTGGAATGTCGACGCTTGTACCTGGGGCCATAAGCTTGTTTGATACAACTACGCCGTTTCTAACGACAGCCACATAACCCACCGACGTGATGTCGATCTTGTCCCCTCTCTCAGGGGTATAAAGAATGTTGTTGCTCTGGTTTTGTGAAAGTGTATTTATCTCATAGCATGCCCAATGATTGTATTCAAATTTGCCTGGGCCCTGTGCTATGTTCTCCTTCTTGCCATCTGCGCTGCCTGTGGCAAAGGTCCCCGGATTGGCAAAAATTATATCCCTGTTTTTATTAAAGCCGATGTTTGTGATCCCGCTCTGCCCGTAGACCAGCTTGCCGTTGATCATCAGGTTGCCGACAGGGTCCTTCACAGGGCCGTACCCGGAAATGAAATTTGCGTTTACAGCGGCCGACGCATTTTTAGCCTTAGCCATTACCTCAAAATTTCTGGTAGTATTCAGCTTTGTATCCGGCAGATCTGCAGTTATTTTTATTTGAGGGTGCTTTGGATTTATAGTTATGACATTGACCTTTTTAGTACCGGTTGAAATCTTCAGTTCGACAGCCTTAAAGTCCATTGCCTTTGTCGAAAAATATTTATCAACATCCGCACATATCTTTTTAAGGGCTTTTATTTCAACATTCTTTGATGCATCATAGAGGACGGTCAGGCCGGTACTGTCATTATATAACTTCATGCCTGCCGCATCAGCTATGCCGTTGATCGGAATGTACAGGTATCCTTTTATGAGTTGGACATTTGAATCCATCAGAATTGTGCTGCCGCCTGCTTTCAGTTCACTGCTGCCAAGCTTTGCGGTCATTGGCCTGCCGTTGACAACAGCGGTAGCCTCCATTATTTTACCGTCATAATTGAATGTGCCTCCCAAAAGACTCACAGCTTGTCTCATTGGAACAAAAAGCACGCTATCCTTTATTTCTGGCTTTATTGATTTGACTCTGCTGTCCCACTGGACCCAGATGTTTTTGTTAAAAACAATGGAGCTGTCACGGTCAAATATAGTCAGTTGATCCAGCAGCTCATCTGCCGGTAAACCTTGTATATCGGAAGCAACAGCTCCCACCGGCTGTATAAAAAGGAGCAGGAAACTCAGTGCCAGAAATAAATAACTCTTTCTGTTCAATAAATCACCCCCGCTGATAAATGATCACCTGAACAGCCTCATCAACCATTTTACGATCATTTCAGAGAACACAGTGCCAAAAAGGAAATTCCAAATGTATACGATAATGAATGTCAGCCTGTTGAACAAGGGGCTGAACCGGAAAATAGTATTTATGCCCCTTGCGATTATTGCTGAAAACCATATATTTATTACCAACGTAAACATTACCGCCAGATTCACCAGCCAATCAGGGCTGTCATTGATATAGCCTGATACAGCAAAATAAAATGCTGTAGTTATAGGAGTTATTATAAAATGTGTCATTATGTATATCTTCATGACCTTTATATATGACGGCTTGAGATCTGCTGACTGATCCACCTTCAAATCCGAATTCTGGCTTATTTTTAGTTCCCTTATTTTCAGCGCCCTGAAAATATCAAAGAACGGCACAGAGATGCAAAAAACATCAATAAGGCCCAGCAGCAATATTATCACAGCCATCATACACGCATTGTAGATAATGTCAGCAGTCTGTTTTCCGGAAAACAATGTCTTGAAAATGTACACCACATCCGGCAGCAGCAGGTCAACGGCGCCTATCAGCACTATTCCCGCAAACAATGTCTTTTTGTTATCTGTCAGGTTCTCAAAGCTTCTCTTCGGAAACGCCAAAATATCCAACAGCTTAGATTTTTTATCGTTCATAAAATCTCCTCTGGATTGCCTTTTCTTTTGCTTGAGCTGCGTATTACCTGTCCGGGCTCGGCACTCAACCAATCCGGGCAATGTTTATGCCCGTCTGAGCTGTGTATTTATTATAACATAACTAACCGGTAATAAAACCAGCGATACTGAAAAAAGTACCACAAGGGGCATGGCAGCGGCAGAAACATCACCCGGATCCAGCAACAGAGCGTTTACAGCATCAAGTGCCCATCCTTGAGGGGTAAGCAGCGACAAAAGCCTGATCCGCTCAGGCATTTCTATGAAATTCCAGAAGCAGCCTCCGGCAAACCCTGACAGCAGTGCAACAACGGGAGCGCCTGCCTGGAGCTGTGTCTGAGTTTTTAAAACAGATGAAAGAAACAAGCTGATGCTAATAACCGCCAGAAGGTAGGCTGCCAGTACAAGATATGAATAGATGCCTGTGAACAGGACAATGCCAAAAAGAAGCTTAAGCACAATGCTAAACATCAATATTTGGAGCGTTCCTGCGGCAAACAACGCCAGCACGCTGCCCTGGAACGACACGGCAAGAGCCCTGTCTCCGGCTCCGAGCCTTTTGATCGTACCGTTTGTCCTTTCCTCAATGAGCCATCCGCTGCTGAAAAGCATGAAAAACATTATGAAGGCTATGATCAATCCGGTGGAAGAAGCAGACGCAGCAGGCAACGACACGCGTTTCACGGTTTCGACAGCGTCCCCCTTTATTTCCCTGTAGTCTATTGTAAAAATGGGCTCCGGCTCCCAGAATGTGTCTGCATAAGCAGTCACCTCTTCTCTGAAACCTCCATCCTTCTCTATGCCGAGCTCTTCATATTTCTGCAGTACATTATCGGCTGCCGTGTTCGCCATTATGATCCTTATGGCCTCAGCTGCAACGACCTCCCGGGTAAAGCCTTCGGAATACGAGGAAGGTGAGCTGTACATTTCTATAAGGCCTTCGCTCTCGCCCTTCAGTATACTGTCCTCAAAGCCGGCGGTGATGATGTACACCTGCTCGGCTTCATTATTCTCCAGCATCTCCTTGGCATTTTCCCTGCCGGACCTCTTCAGGCTGATGCCTTCCTTACCATCAAGCCTGTCCAGCAGCAGCGCAGAGCTGCCGCTCATATCCTCGTCCACAATGGCCAGCGGTATGGTATTGAGCTTCTCGTATCTTAACGCGTATCCGGCAGCGACGGTTATAAGCAGCGGTATGATTATCATAGCGGCGAAAAACAGCCGGTCTGCAAGCAGCATTTTCAATTTATAGTAAGCAACTGTGAGCAGTCTGATGATCACTACCTCCTTCTCGCAAGCCGCATTATGACGGCAGAAAACACAAACAGCAATAAGCCCATCATAGCCAGCACGAGCGCATGTGCTCCCGTATGTGCCAGGCTATTGCCTGAGAACAGGACCATAAAACCATCCATTGCCCATCTGTTTATGGTCAGCATACTTGCCTTCCGTATAAATCCAGGCATTGATGACAGTGGGTATATGCTCCCGCCGATTACCGCCATGAGCAGTATCCCTAAATTTCCAATTATATCCGCAGCAGCAGGTGATTTAGACAGTGAGGCTATAAAAACGGACCATGCACTGACAGCCAGAACGATCCCTCCAAACAGCAGCAATACATCCCCTATGGGCGCTCCCCAGTAATTATTGAATATCTTTGATGTCATCAATATTATAATGCCAAACTGAACTGCAATAAGCATTACAGAAACTATCAGCTTTGAAAGCACAGCCTTCCACATGCCGACCGGTGCGGCAGCGAGCCGCAGCGTGATCCCCTCGCTTCTTTCGGTAACCATCATTTTCATACCCGGCATCCCGGCAAACATCATGAAAACTACGATCAATGCTGCGGTAAAGTACTCTGCAGGCGTCAAATTACTTTGCCCGCCGGCCTCAATATCTACAAACACAGCAGTTCTGGCCAGCGCCTGAAGCATATACTCCATGACCGCGCTGTTGAATCTGGCGTCCAGTTCATCACCTGCGATACCCGCCTGATTGTCATAATACCATATTGTGTTGATGGCGCTCTGGGCCGCAGTTATCAGATTGACCGCACTTTGAGCGACATTTTTTACGATATATGCCTGAAGGGGTTTGGAACCATTACCGATCACGACGGCAGGCTTGTTTTCCCCGAAGGCTATACTGTTTGTAAAGTCCTCAGGAATTATAACCACGCCTCCAACTTCACCATCCTTAAGGCTCCGAAGTGCTTCCTGCTCGTTCATGCGTTGTATTTCACTGAATATGCTGATTTCCTCCAGTTGATTGAGAAGTATCCTGGTCTGAGTGGTATCCTCCTTGTCCACCAGGGCTATGGGAAATGGTTCGATAAAGCTGCTCTTGTCCAGATAAGGAGCGAGAGCGTATGCAAAGAAGGAAATGAAAACAAGGGGTGCGGCCAGAAGCAGCACACACGCCTTCCAATCCCTGAGAAAAAGCCGTATATCATTTTTAAGAAGCGCTGTGAACGAAGTCATACCAGGTATTTTCCCCCCGGTCCAAATTTATCTCTATTGGCCGAACAGTGCATCAAAGATGTACCTGTTATTCAGATAAAATGCTCCGAATGAGGCCATGATCTCTATCTCCAGATTCTTCAGTTCCTCGTCCGATGCTGCGTTCAGGTCGGTAACGTTCTCCTGCCCCATGTCGGGCAGCGAGAAATCGCCTATGCCAAAGCTGTTCTCAACTGCTATGCCCAGCTTCGCCGAGAAATCATTTATATTAAGAAAAGGCAGGTCGGCACTGATATCTATGCTTGTTACATTATTTTCAGTCTTCAGCTTTTTATTGCTCCAGGACATATTGTCCAGCGTACCGCTCATGTTCCCCTCTCCGGTTTCACCTGTTATCTTCGCATTAAACTTTATTGTTTTGTTGATTCGCTGCGTTTTCTGATCGATACCTCCGGAAAAGTCCAGGTCAGCATCTATCTGATTCCTTATGCCATTTGCACCGGTCACAGCATACATGATATCGGCCTTGCCGTCAGTATCAGCACCTGTGCCGCCGGTCTTTACAAACAGGGGAACTATCGTGAGCTCTATGGTCTTATCCCCTTCGCCGCCATATTCTACAACGGCAATACTGATCTTCCTGTTTCTGATGTCATCAATCAATTCATTGCTGCAGGCGGTAAGTATATCGATCTTATAGGATGCTCCGCCCTTTGTGCTGTTGATATCCAGAATTATCTCACGTTGCAGTATGTTCCTGTCTTTATCGACGACTACCTTCATAGTCAGGCCGTCCTTCAGGCGGTAATCTGCCGCAAGATGTTTCAGCCGGCTCCTGAAGCCTTCGATATCCTTATTTTCACTCAGCTTGTCAACTATTTCCCTTTCGTACTCGCTCAGCGTCATGATTCCGGTTTCATCCATGTATCCAAACAGCCGGAACAGACCCGCATCATCCAGCAGTGTGGACACATTGGCGTAACTGCCGTAAACGTGTTTCAGCAGCACCTCATCTTCCGATACTGCTGTAAGCAATTCCTTAAAAAGGGATGAGGCCTTTTCCTCGTTGAGAGAGATGTGCATTTCATCACCCTCGATCGTCTTTTCGCCTGCTGTGAAATTATATTTGCCATTATATGTGACAGTCTCGTCGGTAAAATATTCGGTAAAAATGCCACCCAGCTTTTTTGCAGAGGTCGTCAAGGGTTCCTTGTCGAAGACAAGGCTCCTGGCTATTTTTACGCCGGTAATCGTATCCGCTGGCTTAACAGGTATGGAAAATCTGTCATACAGGTCGTTGAGCTGATCCCGCTCCGAACTGAAATATCGGGATGGCATGATGTCAGGTACGGAAAACCATATGGTTTTATTGTCCGCGTATAGCTCAGCATTCAGGAACGGCGCTTTTTCAAGCAGTAGACTAGCTTCTGTTGAAGATATCTCCTTTTGGGGCTGTCTTCGGGTGTCTATAATGAGCTTTGTTTTATTTAGTATCCCCGATAGCTGTCCTCCATCCTGAAGCCCAAATAGCTCTGCTCCGCCGGTTAGGTCAGCGGTTATCTCGGTACGGCTCCTGCTGGGTTCATTCATATATGGCTTCTGTTTATCCAAAAGCGAAGTATAATACTCTTCTGCTTTGTTAACTATTCTTTCAAAATTTCTGCTCTCCGCTTCAAGATATATCTCCGTAGTGCTTTTCTTAATAACAGTCAAATAAATAGCATACGCAAGTGCTGCTACAAACACAACGGACAGTAAAACCGCAATCGTTTTTTTTGTATTCTTGTTGCTCATATGCTCCACTCCTTAACCTTCCCTATCCATCGACAGCTTTTGCAGTACAGCTTCCAGGCTGTCTGCACCATAAACGCTTTTAAGCTCTGCTGCCGGATTTGATGCCAGCAGTTTACCTTTGTCCATAACAGCGATTCTGTCACACAGAGTTTCCAGTTCGTCGGTATAATGGCTTGTGAACAAAATTGTCCTGCCATCCTTTCTCAGACTGTCCAGCATATCCAGTATGTATCTGCGCGATTGTATATCTACCCCCACTGTCGGTTCATCCATCACAAGTATCTCCGGATGATGTATCAATGAAACAGCGATATTGAGTCTGCGCTTCATTCCGCCTGAATACTCCGACACCCTGTCCCTTATCCTTCCTTCAAGCCTTGTCACGGCAACAGCCTCTTCGATCCTTTCCTTCCTGAGCTTACCCCTCAACCCATAAATGCCTGCCCAAAAGTCCAGATTGTCCCTGCCGGAAAGCATGGGATACAATGCAATGTCCTGGGGTACAAAGCCTATCAGCCTCTTGACCTTGTCCGGCTGACTGCAGACACTGTGGCCGTTTACAAGAATGTCGCCCGAGGTCGGCTTACAGATCGTGGCAAGGATCGATATAAAGGTTGATTTTCCTGCTCCATTCGGCCCAAAAAGTCCAAATATCTCACCTTTCTCTATGTCCAGCGTCAGCTCTGAAAGCGCTGTGATTTTCCCATATTTTTTTGTAAGTTTTCTGACCTCTATAGCGATATCGTTCATATTACCTCTGTTTCAATGTATGTACATGCTGTGGCTTTAATATACATATGTTAAAACTATGCACAAATTCTCACAATATTTTACCATATCAGAACTGGCTTTTAAACATAATAATAGTGCCTTAATGTATCTGAACATTTACATTCAGGCACCATTCAAACCAATAGCCTATTAAAGAAACTTAAGATAGCTATTTAGCGATAATTTACTTCGCAAATTACGCTTTTTTGATAATTTTGCTCAGTAATTCCATATGGGCTTTTATCATTTCCTGTATCTCAGGGCTGTCAACCGGATTTACTGCGTTTTGAAGCTCAGCCTTCGTTACCTCTCCATCCGCTTCAGCAAGAGAGTATTCACTGCTGTCCACTTCGAAGTAACGCATATATATGAAGAGGATGAACGAATAAAAAGCCCGGGCCAAAACCCTGGGATCTGCATCAGCTATACTCCCCTTTTTTTTCATAGCTTCAAAGACATTGGACTGGTATTGTATTGGATAATCAATGAGGTGCTTTATGAAAAAATCATTTGCCCGCGCATTTCTGAACCGTTCTATTGAAACGATCCTCCAGATTTTCATCAGCTTGGGCTTCCCGAAGTACATTTTGAAGTTCATGATGCATATATCCATAAACTGTTCCGGATCCATCCCCTCGATCAGCTTTGCTGCCTCGTCCTCCGGTATGGTCATACTGCTGAACTCCCGGTCGAGATAGTTGAAAATTTCGTCGAGTATCTGCTGCTTGCTGCCAAAATGATTATAAAGCGAGCTTTCCTTTATCCCTACTGCTCCGGTTATATCACGGACAGACACATCATTGAAGCCATGCTTTGAAAACAGCTCTATTGCCGTCTCTAAGATCTTCTCCCTTGTGCTCATCTCACACCTCCTCATATCCCAGATAAACTTTTTTCATAAAACTTCTAGCCATCCTTGATAATATGACTGTAACCGCTTTTACAAATATGTTGATTTTCACGGGATAGTAGAAATCCTTTTCAAACAATCCCTTTTCACACCAATAGGCATAGTCTGCCGGATTATAATCCTTGCAGGCCTTTGCATTCATCTTCCAGATGTTGAACGTCATAAGCTTGCCTATTCCAGGGGAAGGCAGCTCCTTTATTTCCATAGCCCTCGAGAGCAGCTTTGCCTTCTTTTCAAGATCCTTGTCACACTTTCCCCTGAATTTGTCAGTCAGAGAATCATAGTGAGGAATACCAAGGTCGCCTACCCATGTGCCTCCCCAGCTATTAACATTATTTTTTAGCAGTTTGAATACTTCCTTGAATACTCCGCCTCCGGTGGATATCCCAAAGAATTTAACTCCGAACATTTCAGGTCTGTGCCAGAGAAATGTAAAATAATCCAGGAACTTTTTCATAAGTGCAGTAACATTCTGGTTATAAACAGGCGTTGCAAGAATAATAGCATCTGCTGAAAGCATTTTGTCCTCAATTTCTTTTACCTTCGGGGCTTCCATGCAAAACTCCTGCCCCTTGAGAAAGCAGCTGTGACAACCTGTACAATCCTCAAATCCAACCTTGCTAAGCATTACGAATTCTACCTCTGCATCACAAAAATTATTCAAAGCCCGGACAAATTTTGATACAGCCTTATATGTCTCGCCCACGCGGGGGCTTCCGATGACCGCAAGAACTTTTTTCATTAAATTTACTCCTTCTAGATAACTTATTCATAAAACTAACACTTGTTAGTATAAGTATATACTAACAAGTGTTAGTTAGTCAATGTTTATTTTGGTAATAAGGGGAAATACCGCCTTAGGGCGGGAGCGTCGCTGAAAGTTGGGAGATCGCCTGCCACAAGAACGGTTTCGAGTATTATGAGAAACGATGAATATGAGGGCACTTCTCTCCCTGAGCTGATAACCAGGTGCTTTGCGTCTTTGCTACTCTGATTCTCGTCGAGCCTATGCACTCACATTTCTAAGTCCAGCTGACCTTGAATTGTTCGACCCTTCCTAATTCCTCAGTACTATGGTCTCTACTGACTTCTCACAGTTCGTTGTTACTGCGTATTTATACTATGAGTGTAGCATATAGATAGTCATCTATACAGTTACCTATTCTATCTAGAAGCAGCGATTGAGCATTAGCAGATAAGTTACCCTGCCTGATTTTGATATATTGAATTGGCATATACTGGGATATTACAGTATAAGGAATATCTATCATAGAAAGATTTTTTAAAAGTCTCTCTATTGACTTTTGGACATCAGTTCGGGGCAGGTAGTAACGAGCTCTGTCAGAATAGCTGAATATTCGTGCTAAGCTCTGATCCAGTTCGTTGCCATGATAGTACTTTTTCCAGTCAGACGGCTCAATACGCATTGACGTATCTAACGTTCTTCTGAAATCACTCATCCAAATACCACGGCCCTTCAATAACTCCTTTTCTATAAGTTCAAGCGAAATTAACGCTTCTTTCAATGCGAAGGTCAAGGCCGGCCCTACTTTAAGAATAGCTATGCCATCTTCTACCATCTCTTTTAGGCATACTTGTGTTTGATAATCAGTAGAATGCCCTTCAAATACTATATTAGGATAATCCTTTAATTTGTCTGTCAGCCTTTTTGCCTTTTGACGATTGTATGGAAATACATTATCATCTCCAAATTCAACTCCCGGTTGAACAACTACGCCTATTACCCGGTTCCATGCATCAGATAATCCATACTCCATATATTTGCTTTTAAAAACTTCAACTGTATCACTAAACTCCTCCGGCTTTGTAACCGAAATATCCTTTTCCGCCTCCTGCTCGCCCCCCGGAATGGGAACTTCACTGCCAACAATATAAACCGGTCTTACTGCTTGAGGCATATACTTAAGTCTCTCCTCAAAGGCTTTTTCGCAAGCTACGCATAATTCGGCACTTCGACGAGCAATAACATCATCGCTTAGTCTTACATCTACCGGATCATCCCCGACACGCATACTGGTATCCAGATGAATTTTGGTGAATCCTGCAAGGACATATTGCCGTACAAGTTCTTTTGCATTTTTCATAGCATCGGTTTCCGGCAGATTCATCCACTTTAATGGACCTAAGTGATCCCCTCCAAGAATTACATTTTCCAAAGGAAACTCTTCCTGTAGAGCTATATTTTGTACATAATCGTAAAACTCTTTTGGTTTCATTCCGGTATAGCCGCCGAATTGATCAACCTGATTGGCCGTGCATTCTATCAGTGCCAACGAATCCGTAATTTTAGCACGCAATATAACAGCTCGTAGTACAAACTCATTTGCGCTGCAACAGGAATATATCCCTACCGGAGTGCCGAAGCTGCGTTTTTTAAGTAGTTCCTGTATAGGGTGCATACGTAACCTCCTAGTCTTCATATGCAAAATTAGGCTAGCTTTATCCAGGCATCCAGTCCATCGGGACTATCAGGATTCACATTTAATTGAAGAGCCTTAAAATAAGTAATATTTTGTATGCAGTATAACATGAATATTGCGGAAACCTTGTCATTATTTATACCAGGCAACTCAATTCTGACATCGGCGTCCAAAATTGGGTCCTTACCTGCACAATCAATAACAATATTTAATGCTCCGGTCTTCTTTATATCAGTAACCAAGTCCTGTTGAAGCATGCGATTACCTGATGAAATCATGGATATCACTATTGTATCCTTATTAATCATAACCTTTGGCCCGTGCCTTACATCCAAAACATGATAATGATTAGAATTTAGCTGGCATATTTCCTTGAACGCAAGAGCACCCTCTTCAGCAAGACCTGCCATATAACTGTCGGCCAAAACAACCCCGTGATTCCACGAATTTTTCGCTATCTGTTCAAATACAGACAAGTACTTTTCTCTGAAACCATCGAAGTATCCTGATAAACTTTTTAACTTTTCAACTGTATCTGTATCCCCGGATATAATTGCCGCAACCATTAGACCTGCCGCATATAGGTTATTAACTGTACGGGTTTGACAAATAGCATGGTCATAAATCCATGGCATTTCAATATTCAAATCAGCAAGTTTAGCAATCTCCGCTTCTTTTGCCCCGCAAATTGACAGAATCTTTTTAGCTCCGTAATTTTTGGCAATCTCTGCGCCACGGATTATTTCACTCGTGCTTCCGGATCTTGAAACTGTGATAATTGAGGAATCTTTAATTATCGACTTATAATCATTTTCATTTACAATGTAATCACCTGCAGCTACTGCAAATGCAGGAATCCCTGTCATACCACATAAAAACATTTCGTATGATTTTGCCACACTAAAACTTGAGCCGCAACCAAATATCACTACTTTATTCACATCTCTGAAAAAATCGCAGATAGATTTTGACTGAGAAGATAAATATTCCACAGTTTTATCAAGAGCATTAAACTGGTCATCAATCTCTTTTCTTATAATATGCATACTTTGAACTCCTTTCATTTACCCTGACGGGTCACATGTTGCACTGATTTTAAATATTAAAGTACTGAGAGCTTTCTAAAAATTTCTTCCACTATAACAAGAGCACGTACCAAATGAAAAGCACATTTCCAAGGCGTGCCTTTACTGTCATTTTTAACTGTACCATCTCTCTCCAGGCGTTCGTACCATTCTCCATACTGCGGATCAAAAAAATTAGTCCTGCAAAATTCATGCTGACGTTTAAACATCTCATAATAATCAGTATTCTCGCTTAATGAATAGGCCATGGCATAGGTACATAACGCTTCCGCATTAGGCCACCAAACCTTTTCGTCCCACCTGGAGTTAGTCTCTTTAAACCAGTCAACAGGCTCCGGTTCAAGCCCGAGAGCATCAGCATAGGAGAATACTCCGCCTAAAGCTTTATCTTCTCCAACCCTGTTTCCCCATCTGACAATTTCGAGTGCTCTGTCGATTACATCCCTTCTTCCCATGCGGTTTCCGACTGACAAACAAAACCACATGGATTCAAGTGTGTGTCCCGGATTAATAAACCTGCTCTTTGGAGTGTTGAGATCTACCTTGCCATCGCGTGTAACCGATTCAAAAACAACCTTATACTCATCTTTCGCAAACCAATACAATATCTTATCAAGGCATTCATCAACAAGCTTCTTTGTTCGATCATAACCAAGTACATCAGTACATGTATCCGCTGTTACAAGGCATGTTAGATACATATCGTGCCAAATAAATATCGGGCTCCAGGTATTTTCATAGATGTCCTTAAATTCACTGTCAAACATGTTTTTTTCAAGGACATCGTAACTATCATTTAGTATTTGCATCCCCTGCTCATCTTTTGATTCAATTGCTTTCATGTATTCAGCAAGTCCGTGAATCACATGGTAATCAGAGAATATTGAATTTGTTCCTATTATTACCTCGCCTTTCCGGTTTAGTTTATAGTTCCATCTTCCCTTTCCGGCGTAGGCTTTTTCAACGAGAAATTTATAGCCGTGATGCGCTGCTTCAAGCCAATCCCTACGCTTTTCAATTTTGTTATATAGCTGAGAATATACATATAGCTGTCTTCCTTGAAACCATATATATTTATTATCGTCTGTAAGATTACCTGTTCTGTCAAAACAGGTTAAGTATCCGCCTGACTCCAAGTCGAGGCACCTTGCATCCCAGAAGGGCATAACATCATTTACTATATGACCTCTGTAATAATCTGCATATTGTAAAAATTCTTTTCTCATTTGATTACTGTAACCTCCGTTGTATCAAGTTGTTTCCAATAATTCACCAGTTCTCTTTCGGCATCTTTTAACGCAATATTTATTCCGCCTATTATTGACGAATTGAACCCCAAAGTGGACAATACAATTTTGGGAACAAAAGGACAAGTTGCTTTTAAAATCTGCTCAATTCTTGTGATATCGGATTCCCTTAAATAGCTGGCTTCCGCTCCCAGAATCACTATTTCAGGATCAAGCATAAGCACCATGTTTGCAATAATAACGGCGATACTGTCGACAACATGGTTGACAATATCTATTGCTGCATCATCCCCACTATCAGCAAAGTTCACCAGATCCCGAAATTTTAGTTTGCTATCTTTTTCATCAATTTGTTTTTCTGATTTATTTTTGTATTCATTAAAAATATCACGGCAAAGAAACTGCTCTGTTACTCCCGGGCATAAAAATCTATCACTTTTTGGTATCTCATTAATATAGTATCCCAGCTCACCGGCAGCTCCGTTGTAACCTCCCAGAAGCTTCCCGTTAATCATTGCCCGGGCAGCGAAACCCTCACCATACTTAAGATAAAATATGTTTTTATAATTGACACCTGCTCCTTTATAACATTCACCAATCAAATCCAACTCAACGTCATTTTTAACAGTAACAGAAATATTGAATTTTTCTTCAACGTGTTTTCTTATATCAATTTCTTTCCATTCAGGTGCAAAGGTTGACATCAGATTGTTTTCATCATATTGAGCGCTTAAAGCCGGAAAAGCTATTGTAGCAGTAGCAACTCTGGAATTTTTCGGACATATGCCTATTAGTGTATTAATAAGCTGATCCAGTTGCGACAAAACCGAGGCAGCACCTTGTTCAATCATTGATGGAACATTAAGCAATTTTAGCACTGTTCCATTTAAATCTGAAATGGCTCCACGCAAAACCTGAGGCATAATTTCAATGCCCAGCACACATAACATTTCGCTATTAAAGTGCAACATTACTGGTTTACGTCCTAAAGTTGAATAATTAGTGCCCTCCTCCCTTACGATACCGGCAGCAATTAAGGCATTAACATTTTTTGAAACTGCGGTAGCACTTATATGAAGAGACTTGGCAATATAGTTTCTGGATATCCCGGCATTTTCCTTAATTAATTTTAAAATTGCATATTTGTTTTGATCTCCAATTTCCGATGGAATTGAAACCTTCATACTATGCCCCCTTCTGCTATTCTTTTATAGAGCCGGCCAAAAGCCCCTCTACCAAATATTTCTGTGCAAATGCGTATATTAATATCATAGGTACAGTAGCAATAGCCATACCCGCCATAATTACGGGTATATTAAGAGTAAAACGACCTTTAAACAAAGTAATGCCAACAATTAATGTTCTTAAGTTCTCTTTCTGCAGAAAAACCAAAGATATTAGTAATTCGTTCCAGGTCCATACTATGTTGACCATTGTTGAAGTAATCAGTGCCGGTATTGATAAAGGAACAATTACATAAAGCAAAGTACGAAAAGATCCACACCCATCAATTATAGCTGCTTCCAGTAATGAGTTCGGTACAGATACAAGAAAATTTCTAATCATATACAATGTCATCGGAAGAAGAATACCTATATATATCAGCACAACCGAAAACCGTGTGTTTACCATACCTAATTTAGAAACAAGCTGAAATTGTGGAATTAGCATGGCTACCGGAGGAACTGACATGAGAGGAATTACTATATTAAATAATGTTTTTTTCCCTTTAAACTTCATTTTGGCAAATGCGTATCCGGCCATCAATGCGAACATACCACAGGCCACCGCAGTAAACAATGTGAGTAGCGTACTATTTAAGAACCATTGACCAAAGGGTTTGCCTTTAAATGCTTCTACATAGTTATCAAAAACGAAAGGAGAAGGAAAGCCCAAATTATCATTAACATATTGGTTATGCTCTTTAAAAGAATTAACAAACATAAAATATAACGGAAATAAAATTGTTATGGATACTGCTATAATCAATATCTGCGATAGTAATTTTGATATGAACGAATTATTTTTGCTTTCCATACTAATCCTCCTTTCTGAGAAACAACTGATGTAAAATAATCAAAATACTTGCTATTACCAGAAGTAAGGCACTTATTGCCATAGCTATATTAAAATCTCCACCACCGAATGACTTTTTATAAATCAGATATTCCAATACCATGGTTTTATTGCCCGGTCCACCAGAGGTCATAACAAATATAAAATTGAACACCCAACTAAGCATATCAATCAATGAAATTATAACATAAAACTCTATAATTGCTTTTGTCTGGGGTATGGTCACAAAAATAAACTTTTTTAGCCATGAAGCACCGTCGATATCCGCAGCCTCATACAAAGAAACATCGATTGACATTAAGCGGGCCAAAAAGAGTACAACTCCAAACCCTAGCTGCTTCCACATAATTACTGTGGCAACAGTAGGCAATGCAAGATTAGGATCTCCTAACCAGTCAAGAGCAAAACTTTCTAACCCAATACTCCTTAAAACGGTATTAATAACGCCATTATACTGGAGAAGATATGAAAAAATTATGCCGACGACAGAAATAGACAAAATGTACGGAACAAAGACTATGCTTCTATAAAATCTCCATCCTTTTATTTTATTAAACAATATAACAGCAATAAGCAGAGATAATACTGTAAGAACCGGAACGCATAAAAATAGCAATGCGTTATTCTTCAGAGCGTTCCAAAACAAATCATCTGCGAAGACCAGCCTGTAATTTCTAAGACCGGCAAATACCTTAGCCCCATTTTTTGTTGTGAAAAAACTCCCCGCTAACATGCTTATTACAGGGTATATTATGACACCTGCCATTACCAAAAAGGCCGGCGCAATATATAAATATGGAGCTATTCTTTGTGACTTTGAGTGCATTGTTCTATCTCCTTGTAAAAGGCTAGGGGCAGGAATTAAACTCCCGCCCCATTATGAATAGTTTATTTAACATTCCACTTTAAGAATGCTTCATGTGGCCCTGGATTCTGTTCGCTTACTTTTTCCAGAAGTTTATCCAGTTCAACTGCTGCATCTTGAGGAGACAAATCTTCGGAGAACATCCTTTGAACTGTAGGTACAAGTCCTTCAGCCTCAAACATGGGTGCAAAATATAGTTGATAACAGAAGTTAGTGTTAGTATCAAGCCAGTTCATTACAGTTTTATCTACTTCACTGGTTAGCCATTCCTTCTTGAAATTCTTATTGGGCATCAATGTGTTTGCAGTTTCATACAAATACTTCATGTTTTCTTCTTCATGAAGGAATAACAGGAATTGTGCAGCTCCTTCCTTGTGCTTGGCGCTCTTAGGAATAACGTATACCTGGCTTGGTGCTGCAACTGAGCTGGCGAGCTTGCCATTTCCATATACCGGAGCAGGCGCAAAACCAATTTTATCCTTGCCCAGAGATTTTTCCAGAGAAACAGCATAAGCTTGTGTATGTAATGTCATGGCAGCCTTGCCGCTTTCAATAAGCTGCTGACCCTGGTAAAGATCCAATGACAATATATCTTCATTAATAAAGCCTTTATCGTTTAGTTCATCAAGTTTATATAGCCACTCAGAATATTTCTTATCAGTAAAGGTTTCTTTTCCGCTCATTAATGAAATCATTTCATTTACATCATTAAAATTCTGCTGACCTAAAAATATTCCGATCCAGGCCGGCAGCCAGCCATCTTTAAGACCCATTCCAAGAGGAGTAATTCCCGAATCTTTAAGCTTTTGACAAGTTACCATAAACTCATCCCATGTTTTGTATGGGTTTTCAGGGTCTACTCCGGCTGTTCTCATCGCATCCTTACTGTATGCAATACCATAAGCAAACTGGTATGCTGGTATTCCCCACTGTTTACCGTCCCAGTTTGTTTCTGAAAGTGTAGAAGCCGGTATTACAGAAAGTTGTTCCTCTGTGACATAATCACTTATCGGAGCTACATTCCCAAGCCAAACATCTTCCAGCGCCTGAGTTCCACCCCATAGATACTGCACATCTGGTCCTTCGCCTGCTGATTCAGCTGTACGAAAAGCTGAGTACATTGTGTCGCTTTCCTGAAGCACAGCTTCAACTTTTATACCGGGATGTAAATCTTCATAACGCCTGACCATTTCTTCCATATAAGCCTTATAGCCCGGCGCCTCCTGCTCACCCCAATACCATACTGAAAGAGTATACTCTTCACCACTACCATCAGGATTTGTTCCTCCTTGTTTGCCGCATGCCGTAGCAGAAACAATAAGCACAAGAGTCAGGAGTAATGCAATAATTCTCTTCATATAAAGTTCCCCCTAATATTTATATATTGAACAGTATTTGACCATAATTTCTCATGTCATATACCGACTCAATATATAGAGACTTAATTAATAAACATTGTTTTTAAACTATATTTTTAAACAACGTTTATTAATTAAGTTGATTATAGCTGATATAAATTTTCTCGTCAACTAGAATATCTAAATCTAATAGAATTTAATTAACTCCTCAATAAAACTTTTATATTGGAAAGATAATATTACTTATGTTATATTGTATGTGTCTTTTATAACACCTCGGGGCGGGGGCCCATCTTTCGCCTCGTTATATGACTTTTATTTTTTTGAGGAGGGATTATGAAGAGCTATCTTAGTATTGACGGCGGCGGAACCAAAACAGCCATTTTGCTCACAGATATCGAGGGTCATACTTTAGGCGATATAGTACTTGGTGGATGTGCATACCCCCAGATTGGTATGGACGGACTCTACAAGCTTTTGGACTCAGGAATCAGCAAGCTTCTTTCTCAAGCTGGTGTGGAAAAAAATCATGTTATAAGTTCTTCCTGGGGTATCCCCTGTTTTGGTGAAAATTATGAGGCTGACGAAGAGATTAAGAACATCGCTGAAGCCATTATCCCTGATAGCCCTAAGTATATTGGAAATGACGTTGAGGTTGGGCATGCCGGTTCCCTTGCATTAAAACCTGGTATTCACATGGTTGCCGGAACGGGAGCAATAGGCTTTGGAAAGAATAGTAAAGGTGAAACAGCCCGATCCAATGGCGCACATGAAGACTTTTCTGATGAAGGTTCCGCATACTGGCTTGGAAACGAGACATTGCGTCTATTTGTTAAACAAGCCGACGGAAGAGAACCAAAAGGACCATTGTACAATATTATTAAAGAAGATTTTTCTTTGAAAAGAGATATGGACATTGTGGAGTATTATAACAATAATCTTGTCGGAAAAAGGTCAAGCATAAGTAAGATACAAATTTTACTTTACGAGGCTGCCATAAAAGGAGATACATTGGCAATCAATGCATATAACAGGGCTGCATATGAGTTGTATCTAACTATTAAAAGCCTCTACTATAAATTATGTTTCAACAATGAGAGCTGTACTTATGTGTCTTATTTTGGTGGCGTATATAAAGCAGGTAAACTGATACTCGACCCGTTGAGCGAATATCTCAGCAATCTTAGTGTAAGTCTTAATCCTCCTATTTTAACACCAACAAGCGGTGGCATTCTTTTAGCTGCCCAAAAAGCGGGTTCTGCAATTCTGGACGATATTATTGTAAAAAGGAAAGCGGAAGAATCTTCTGTTTCAGGTTAACCCATCTACTGCTGCTTTACAAACTAAAATAAATACTGGCTCTAGGAACAAAAAAACATGATCTGGTAGGGGGAAATTTCATCCCCCTCTCACACCACATGGCATGCAGTTGTGGCAGCCCGTGCAGTCCTGTAAAGCAACCTTACTCAGCATTATATACTCTACCTCCACAGGTCCGAAATCTTTCAAGGCCTGCTCAAAATTCATTACCGCCTTGTACGTTTCACCCTTGCGGGGACTGCCGATAATCGCTAAAACTCTTTGCATATAACAACTCCTCCTAACTCAATCCAATAAAAACTAACACTTGTTAGTATAAGTATAACTAACATGTGTTAGTTAGTCAATTTATTTTACATAAAATCCTCACATTACAAACTTAGCTGCAGTATTATGTAATGTTTCCAAATTATGCTGCAAAGCAAACCCATTCCGAGGGTACGAGTATGATTTATCCTCTGAAATTCGAGCCGTTATATAAAGACCATGTATGGGGCGGCAGAAATCTGATGTCCCTTGGCAAGACGCTGCCCCCGGAGGGAGTCGTTGCTGAAAGCTGGGAGGTAGCATGCCATAGAAATGGTTCAAGTATAATTGCGAACGGTGAATATGAGGGCACTTCCCTTCCTGAACTTATATCACACCTTGGCAGAAGACTTATTGGTAATGCACTGCCTCAAAAGGATATTGAGAAGTTCCCACTGCTCATGAAATTTATCGATGCGGAAAACAATCTCTCCATACAGGTACACCCTGATGATGCATTCGCACAGACCAACGAGAACGGAGAATATGGAAAAAACGAAATGTGGTACATTATCAGTGCCAGGCCGGCTGCAAAAATTGTATGCGGTGTATTGCCGGGTACGACTCGCGAAAGCTTTGCTGAAGCCATCAAGAGTAGCAGCATTATGAATTGCCTGAAGACTGTGGAGGTGTCACCAGGCGATATTATCTACATGCCTGCCGGTACGATTCATTCAATAGGACAGGGCATTATGCTGGCGGAGATTCAGCAGAATTCGGATATTTCATACAGAATTTACGACTATGGCAGAACCGGCAGAGAGCTGCACATAGACAAGGCTCTTCAGGTGATCAATTTAGCCGGCGGCATCCCCAGAGACAAATATTCCGGTCTGGAGCTGTCAATGCCGGATGGATGCAGAAAGAAAATTGCAGTTTCCAGCGAATATTTCTGTTCAGAGATCTATAACGTCGACGGATATGTCCATGAACTGGCTGATGGCAGTAAATTCTTTATTTATATGTTCATTTCAGGCGAAGGGTCTATAGCATGGGGCCGCGAAGAACTGCCCGTCAGATCAGGTGAGTCTGTAATGATACCTGCAGCATTGGGCGAGTATACATTAAAAGGACAGTTTACTGCGCTTAAGGTCTATAAACCTGATTTGCAGGCAGACATAATCAAGCCCTTAAGAACAGCCGGCATTCCCGACGAAGTGATATGTGCTGAAATAGCAGGTATTTCGAGGCAAAAACTATCTAATTAGCAGTAGAATTTTCTATTTTTTTCGCTTTTTTTGTATTTTTTGTCGAAATTTTGTAATAAAAATGCTCAAATTTACTTACCAATATTTCAATATTGTGATATACTACCGTATGGCACATGCAAATCTTGTCAATATATGCTGACAATGGTTAAAAGCTGCCATTCTTTTAGTCGGAGTATGAGCATTATGGATATAATCGGTAATATCAAATTGGGGCGAAGGCTGCCCTTACTGGCACTTATCAGCGCAATCCCAGGGATCGCTGTATTTTTTGTATCAGGTTATCTGACAAACGGAGGATACCCGGCTGTACGCACAATGATTTCAATTTTGATTGCACTGCTGATTCTCTCATCTGCTGCGTCATTGATGTTTTGGCTTTTGTACAAAGAGAAAAGTTCATTTATAGATGAACTGAGAAACAGGTTTTCAAAGGACAAACTCAATGAACTATATAACAAAAGCCATGCAGGTAAGGTACTGGATACCGAGATTGCTGCGGCAAAGGAAATAAGCAAGCCTGTCAGTGTAATAATGCTGGCTCTTGACCATTTCAGAGAGATCAGCAAATCCTACGGTCAAACCATTGGCAGCCATATACTCTCGATCTTCAGCCTGGCTGTCCTGAAATGTATAAGAGCTTCGGATATCATTACCTGGTACCGCGGCGATGAAATGATAATCATCCTTCCCGATACAGGTGTGGAGACTGCTAAGGCACTTTCCGAAAAAATATGCTCAGAGGTTGCAAATACCTATATCCCGCCTGTGGACGGCGTGACCATCTCATCGATCCATTGCAGAGCAGGCGTATCGGAATATCCGGCATACTGTGATGACGGATATGCTCTTATCAGTACAGCGGATCTGGCGCTTTTTCTTGAAGAGCGATTCGGCAGGGACTTCACCAGAGTATATGGAAAGTGCTGAATCACCTGGTATAAGCACTTTTCAAAGACAACGAATATTGAATGATATTAGTACTTTTCCTATCTCTTCTTTCGAAAAGGTTTGCAGAAGGCTCGAATATCCTCAGCCAAAAGCTCAGGCTCTTCCATTGCCGCAAAATGTCCGCCGCGCTGCATTATTGTCCAGCGGGTGATATTCAGATTTTTCTTGGCCCATTCATAGGGAGGCAGCAAAATATCTGCCGGAAAAAGAGCAACTCCAGTCGGAACTGTTATTCTCTCCATTGCCGGCAAGGTATGAGAATTCTCATAATACATAGAAAACGATGAATTGATCGTATTGGTGATCCAATAGATCATGATATTGGTCAGCAATTCATCTTCACTGAAACGTTGTCTGAGATCCCCTTTACAATCACTCCAGGCTTGAAATTTTTCGATTATCCAGGCGGCCAGACCTGCCGGTGAGTCAGAAAGCCCATATGCAAGGGTATGAGGCTTAGTTGATTGCAGCGACATATATGCGCCTTCATTGGCTATCCATTTTTGGGCCCTTGCTATATATTGAAGCTCTTCGTCGGATAGCGCCTTATCATCCTGGGTGCTAAGAATACTTTTTATGATGCCGATATCAGTCAAATGTATCCCATATAGCAGCTCCGGATGCTTTAACGCCAGATACCTGGTCACACCGGACCCTATATCTCCTCCGGCAGCAACAAATTTACTATAGCCAAGCTCCTTAGTCATCAGCTTTGCCCATAATTGTGCAACATGGAGATTGTTAAGGCCGCCTTGTTTCGGGAGGCCGGAGAATCCAAATCCGGGCAGAGACGGAATGATAACATCAAAAACGTCCTCAGGGTCACCTCCATGCTTGACTGGATCAGTCAGATAAGGTATCAGTTTTAAATATCGTACAAAGCTGTCCGGCCATCCATGGGTAAGGATAACAGGCAACGCACCGGGAACGTTGCTGCGCTCATACACATAATGTATCGAAATTCCATCGATATTACTGATAAAATGAGAAAGCCGGTTTAACTCAGCTTCTTTTGCCAACCAATCAAAGCGATTTTTCCAATAAGATATCAAATGCTGCAAGTACTCAATATCAGTACCCCTCTCCCAGCTGGCAGTATGGCTGCATTCCGGCCAACGGACTTGATCAAGCCGTTTATATAAATCAGCGAGTATCTCACCGGACATATGTATTTGAAAATGTTCAGCAGACATATCGATTCCCCTTCCTATATTGTGAAAACCTGATAACTGAGCTATATTAAAAGAGTAGCAGAAACAGTAACTTATACAATAAAACATCTGAAGTTTCTGACTATACTATCTGTAGATAGGGGGAAAACAATGTCCCAATTTGATCGATACAAAAATCGAACGGTGGATATTGATTTTATTACTGCAGAAGATTTAATTCATCTTCCATATGCGGGACGATTCACTCTCGTTTTCCTTACAAACGGAAGTATTAAAGAGCTGCTGAACGGACATCCCATAGAAATAGGTGCGCCAGGTTTTTTATTCGTGACTGAGTCGGATTCGATAAGCATTACCGAGAAATGCAATATTGCAGCACAATCCTTTAGCTTCCACGCTGATTTTCTAAATAGTACACGAGTAACAGAAAAGCCTGACACCCTTCCGGCAAACTTAAGAATACAAACCGGCATGGCACTTTTCGATAGAGATTATTTACCTGCAGGAGTGCTGACTGTCCCCCACAAAGCATATTTACAGTTATATGAATGGTTCTTCATCCTTGGGACAGAGGTGGCAGCCCAGAGTGATGAGCTTTGGGTATGCAGGATCAAAAAATATCTTATACAGATCCTCGGCATGCTTGAGAATCTGAACCGTCAAATAGAGCCGTCGGCTGTCGATCTGGCCAGAGAATATATTATCACAAACTATTTCAATAAGTTATCAGTAAATGATATATCCCGTTATGCATGCCTGAACCGGGTATCGCTGAACAATCTATTCAAGGAGAAATACGGTTGTACCGCAATGGGCTACTTAATGAGATATAGATTGCAAGTCGCCGGGGATCTTCTGATACACACAGATATGAGTTTGAATGAAATTGCTCATGCAACCGGATTTGAATATGATACTTATTTCATCAGGCAATTTATAGCAAAAAGAGGTATGTCTCCAACATCCTACCGGAACATTTCCAGAGAGCATGCCCAGTCATTGGGCAAAGAAGATTAGAATGAGAGCATAAAAAAGAGGACTTCTCAAGCGATTAGCAATGAGAACATGAAAAAGAGGATTTTTCAAATCGTATTACGACATGAAAAATCCTCTAATGTGTTATTTAACAGTTTTAACCGTCACTTATCAGAAGCGGTTTGCATCAGCTGCTTCCTGAATAGCCACTGCTACAGAAACCGTTGCGCCAACCATCGGGTTGTTGCCCATTCCGATGAGTCCCATCATTTCAACATGGGCCGGAACTGAGGAGGATCCTGCAAACTGAGCGTCGGAATGCATTCTTCCCATTGTGTCGGTCATGCCGTAGGAAGCAGGACCTGCTGCCATATTGTCCGGATGGAGAGTTCTGCCGGTGCCGCCGCCGGAAGCAACAGAGAAGTACTTTTTGCCCAGCTCGGAGCATTCCTTCTTGTAGGTGCCTGCTACTGGATGCTGGAACCTGGTCGGGTTTGTTGAGTTACCGGTGATGGAAACGTCAACCTTTTCCAGGTGCATTATAGCAACACCTTCTCTTACATCATCAGCTCCATAGCATCTGACCTTGGATCTTTCACCCTTGGAGTATGCAATTTCTTTAACTATTTCAAGCTTGCCTGTGAAATAGTCGAACTTTGTCTGAACATATGTAAAACCATTGATCCTGGATATTATCTGAGCAGCATCCTTGCCAAGTCCGTTGAGTATGACCTTGAGGGGCTCAGTCCTTACCTTGTTGGCGGATCTTGCTATACCGATAGCGCCCTCTGCAGCTGCAAAGGATTCATGTCCTGCAAGGAATGCAAAGCATTTTGTATCTTCGCGAAGCAGCATTGCTCCGAGATTTCCATGACCCAGGCCAACCTTTCTGTCATCTGCAACAGAGCCTGGGATACAGAATGCCTGAAGGCCTTCGCCGATTGCTTCAGCTGCATCTGCAGCCTTTCTGCAGCCCTTTTTGATAGCAATGGCTGCGCCAGCTGTATAAGACCAGCATGCATTTTCAAAGCATATCGGCTGAATTCCCTTAACTATGTTATATGCGTCTACGCCTGCGTCGTCACATATCTTTTTAGCTTCTTCGATCGAGGTGATGCCGTATTTTTTCAAAGCGGCATTAACCTGGTCTATCCTTCTTTCATAACTTTCAAACAATGCCATGTCTTTGACCCTCCCCCATTATTCTTCTCTCGGATCGATGACCCTTGCAGCTTCATCAAACCGACCATACTTGCTGGTTGCCTTTTTGATAGCTTCATTGGCATCCATACCCTTTTTGACCATTTCCATCATCTTGCCGAGGTGAACAAATTCATAGCCAATGATTTCGTTGTTCTCATCAAGTGCGGTACGGGTAACATAGCCCTCCGCCAATTCCAGATACCTGGGACCCTTTGCCAGCGTTCCAAACATGGTTCCGACCTGGCTCCGGAGGCCCTTGCCAAGATCCTCAAGGCCTGCTCCTATCGGGAGACCGCCTTCGGAAAATGCAGTCTGTGTCCTGCCGTATGCGATCTGCAGGAACAGCTCTCTCATCGCAGTGTTGATAGCGTCACATACCAGGTCCGTATTCAATGCTTCAAGAATAGTTTTGCCGGGAAGTATCTCAGATGCCATTGCAGCGGAATGAGTCATGCCGGAGCAGCCGATCGTCTCGACCAATGCTTCCTGTATTACTCCATCCTTAACGTTGAGCGTAAGCTTGCAGGCACCCTGCTGCGGTGCGCACCAGCCTATTCCATGCGTCAGACCGGATATATCCTTGATCTCCTTCGACTGTACCCATTTCCCTTCCTGGGGAATCGGCGCAGGACCATGATTGGGTCCCTTTGCCACACACGTCATTCTTTCAACTTCATGTGAATAAATCATTCTATGACCCCTTTCCATATGAATATTGTGATCCGATTGACCTGACGGACCATCCATTAACCGGTTTTTGCCGGGTTTGCTTCGACTTGCGAATTTCATGCCGCATATGTGCAAAGCATGGCAGATATGCCAACAATTATTTTACTATAATATTGCAAAAAAGTATATGTTAATTTTTTATCAGACAGTAAATTATAATGAATATACTGGAGTTCTCCGCCGGCATTGGAATTTGTATTTATCAATGAAGAATTTGCTAACAATTAGTAGTATAATGTTATGTATCTAAAATAAATAAAGCGGGGATTATTTATGAAAAAGCTTGTCATTCCATTTATAAGCATACTGTTTCTTTCACTGCTTGTATCCTGCACATCATTATTGGGAGGCAGCGGTGATGCATCCGCAATGAAGGGAGTGGAGCTTTACCAGGATGGTAAGTATGAAGAAGCCATTGAAGCTCTGAATGATGCAGTTAAAAACGGAACTGATAAATATGAGCAGTCAGAAGTATACAGCGTACTCGGCGGCTGCTATCTGGAGCTTGGCGACTATGAAAAGGCTATAGAAGCTTATAAAACGTCTCTGGAGGAAGACAGCACATCGGTTTCAGGCTGGGTAAACCTGGGTGTGGCATACCGCCAGAACGGTGACCTTACCGATGCAGAGGACTGCTACATAAAGGCACTGGATATTGATCCAGAATATGCCGAACTGCGCTCCAGCCTTGGTACGCTATATATAATCAAGAATGAACCGGAAAAAGCTGTAGTGGAATTTGACAAGGCAATTGAGCTTAACCCCACCCTGGCGGTCGCTCATGGAAACGCCGCCCTGGCATATGCCATGATCGGGGATTTCGAGAGAGCAGAAGAGCTGCTCAATCAGTCAAAGGTATTGGGGTATCAGAATGCCGCCGAAATACAGTCCAGGATCGACATGCTCAAAGATTAAAGTATGACGAACGCCGGAGGTAAAAATGCGATTAACCGAAACAGACGAATGCCCGTGCAGGAACAAGACTGATAAGAAGGATAGGTGATATTCATGGAAAGATGGCAGTATCAGACAGTCCAATTCGAAGGTAAGGGTGTTATGGGCGGTATCCTTGACCTTAATGCATTCCAGGATGAATTGAATCAGCTGGGCTCAGATGGGTGGGAGCTTGTAACCTGCTTTGACACAAATATGAGCCAGGGCCAGACCAGGTATGTAATAGCAGTATTCAAGAGGAAAATCGCCTGAATCCTTTAAGTTACTGCAGAATATATTGCATGATATCACATTTGAGCTGTTGTTAACCACTGATTAGATTGTTGGCTGTAGGAGTAGAAATGAGTAAAAGAAGGATTACACTCAACCTTTCCAGGCAAAGAGGCAATGAGCTTCTAAAAACCGTAGTGGAAGACTTTAACCGTGTACAAAAGACCTTTACCATTTCAGAGCGCAATACCATACCTGTATTGCGTACGTATGTAACGATGCAAAAAAGCGCTAATCTGCTGGATTGCAGGATCAGCATCCATTCGAAGGACGGCAGGACAAGTCTGAATCCTTCCTACACGCCATCGGTCTTCCTTTCGATTTACCTGGTGATTTTCCTGCTGATAATATACTTTTCAAGAGTAATTTACAGTCCTGCTAATGCCCAAACAATATTCTGCCTCTTCATGTTTATTGCTGTCCCGGCATTTTTCTGCATTTGTGAGATGAATTCATATAAAAAATTCTGGGAGTATTTCAAAAAAATTACGCAGCAGATAAGAACTGATCAGGTTTATGAGGCAGAGCAGTTTTAAGCCAGCACTAATACAGGGCGGGTATTAGATTGGACATGTTTAGCAGGAACTTGGATTTCTCCAATATATTACTGTATAATATACATATATAGTATCGGAATCGAGGAGCAAAGAATGAAAAAAGCTTCAAAAAACGGACAAATAAATGAAGAAGAAAAGCCTGCCCAATATATAACGGACTTTGACCTGTATCTGTTCAATGAAGGCAGCCATCACAAGATTTATGAGAAGCTGGGCGCCCACCCTCATACTGTAAACGGGCGGGAAGGCATTCATTTCGCAATCTGGGCCCCGTCAGCAAAATCAGTCAGCCTGGTCTGCAACTACAACTATTGGGACGGACGGAGTCACCCGATGCAGCAGATCGGCAGTACGGGAGTGTGGTCTGTATTCATCCCTGATATTGCGACCGGGGAAATGTATAAATACGAGATTAAGACCAGATCGGGCGAGCTGCTGCTAAAAGCCGATCCATATGCGTTTTACAGTGAACTCCGCCCCGGTACAGCATCTATTGTATATGACCTGAGCGGATACGAATGGCATGATCACCAGTGGATTAAAAGCAGGGATTCCGGCAGCACCTTCGGCAAGCCTGTATCCATATATGAAGTTCATCTCGGCTCCTGGGCAAGATCTGCCGACAACGGCTTCCTTTCATACAGGGAGCTTGCTGACAGGCTGGTATCATATGCCTCTGATATGGGATACACCCATATTGAAATTCTGCCGGTCTCCGAACACCCGCTTGACGACTCGTGGGGCTACCAGGTCACCGGTTACTACTCCGTCACAAGCCGTTTCGGGCGTCCCGAGGATTTCATGTATCTGGTGGATCAGTGCCACTCACACGGAATTGGTGTAATAATGGATTGGGTACCTGCCCATTTCCCAAAGGACGGTCATGGTCTTGCAAGATTTGACGGCACAGCGCTGTATGAGCACAGCGATCCCCGACAGGGGGAGCACCCTGACTGGGGCACGCTGATATTCAACTATAATCGCCATGAAGTCAGGAACTTCCTCATTTCAAACGCTGTTTTCTGGTTTGAAAAATATCATATTGACGGCATGCGTGTAGATGCTGTAGCTTCGATGCTTTATCTTGACTATGGGAAGAAAAAGGGCGAATGGATACCCAATGAATACGGCGGCAACCAGAACCTTGGGGCGGTGCAATTTCTAAAGCAGCTGAACTCCACAGTGTTCAACTATTTCCCGGGAATTATGATGGTAGCTGAAGAATCGACCTCCTGGCCCATGATAACAAAACCGCCATTCACCGGAGGTCTTGGTTTTACTTATAAATGGAACATGGGCTGGATGAACGATTACCTCAGGTATGTCAGTATGGATCCGGTATATCGGAAATATCACCACAACCTTATCACCTTTTCAATAATGTATGCCATGAGTGAAAACTTTATTTTGGTACTCTCCCACGACGAGGTCGTCCATGGCAAGCGGTCAATGATCGGTAAAATGCCAGGCGACTACTGGCAGAAATTCGCCGGTCTAAGAGTCACCTACGGATATATGTTCGGGCATCCGGGCAAAAAGCTCATGTTCATGGGTAACGAATTCGGTCAGTTTATTGAGTGGAACTTCAAGCAGAGCCTTGACTGGCACCTTTTAGACTACGAACTGCATGGCAGGCTGAAGGATTATATCAGAGACCTCAACAAGCTGTACACTACACATAAGGCAATGTATGAGATAGACTTCAGCTATGACGGCTTTGAATGGCTCGACTGCAATGACAGCGACCACAGCATTATATCCTTTCTTCGCAAGGGAAGCAGCAACGATGATGTTCTTTTATTTGTGTGCAACTTTACCCCAGTAGTTTACAATGGCTATAGGATCGGTGTCCCATATGACGCTCATTATATGGAAGTACTGAACAGTGATTCGGAGCTATATGGAGGAAGCAACGTTGGAAATCTCGGAGGCGTACACTCGGAAAAAATAGAACATCTGCAAAGACCCTATTCGATTAGTATTAACATACCTCCTCTTGCAATGGTGGTATTCAAGCCGGATTTTGATAAGGTGGAAGAAGTCGAGAAAAAATAGAGATTTGCTGTTCTTCAGACTGAAGGGATGAAAATATGTCTTAATGAGCGCGTACCAATAAGAGCATACTGCTTATGCGGTATGCTCTTTAATTGAACAATGTCACAGTCCCCCTCCTCTATACGTATTTTCAGCCCTTCAGGCTGAAAAACGCTTGGTGGGGGTTACCGATTGAAAAAGCTTTCACAGGCGAGTACAATCTCCCACTGACGTTGTTCAAACGCCACGTTTAGGCGTGGCGCACGGAGTGTAGCGTAGGGCGGATTCACTTCGCCCGTAGCGAGGGGGTATGGGGGCTTGCCCTCATTGGAATTTGAATAGATTCTCGAGCTTTTCATAGCCCTCACGGGTCAGCAGGGCGTCTCTTTCGGTCCCCTTGAGCTTTATTATATAGGTCCAGCGCCCGTAAGGGTATATTTTGCTGATATAGTTGATATTGATTATATATGACTTATGGCACCTGAAGAAGATGCTTACATCCAGCTTCTCTTCAAGCTCGCTCAAACCATCGGATGTGGTATATCTGTCCTGAAGCGTGTATATGGCCGTAGTCCCGTCTTCCCGCTGGACCAGTATGATCTCATCCATATCTACGACGCTGATGCCCTCCTTGTTTTTGATCATCAGCTTTTTAGGAGTATAATTGCCTTTGATTTTCTCCTTTTCATATGTGCCCTGTTTTACATTCTCCGTACCTTTGATCCTGTCCAGAGTCTGTCGGAGCCTGTCTATTTTAAACGGCTTTATCAGGTAATCAAATGCATAAACCTCAAAGGCATCAGGCATATATTCCTGATGTGCAGTCGCAAAGACTATGATAGTCTTGGGTTCAATATCAGCTATCTTTTTTGCGCATTCCACGCCTGTCATGCCCGGCATCTCAACATCAAGAAAAACGACCTCGGGCCGCATAGCTTCAAAAAGGCGGAGAGCGGCAGCGCCGTCCTCCGCTTCACCTGCGATCTCGAAGCCGCCGGATTTTTCGATAGCCTTTCTCAAAACCAGCCGCATCCCCATATCATCGTCTGCTATTATCACACTTCTCGACAAATGTTACCACCGGCCTCTTCTTAAGCATTTGGGCCTGCCAAGGACCTCCGACATGACAAATCCTCTCAGCAGGTTATCCCCTGAAAAATCCAGTTTCAATCCGTCAGCCATATTGGTGCCGGCCTTATTTCCAGCAACGGCCTGAGCATTTACCTGACCTTTGCTCACAGCTCCATTCGGATCTTGAGCAGACACCTTCATGCTGTTGTCAGGCGTCGGGGTACTTACCGGCGTGCCATGACCGGTGGCTTGAGCCGCAATATTGCCGGCAGCAGGCCGTGGTGCATTGGTATGCGCGGGAGCTGCCGGATGTGCCGCTGGAGGTGCTCCCGGGGGAGTTGCCGGAGGCATGGTCGGGCGGGATACACCTGCAGTGACAGCTCCTGAGGGAGCCGGGATCCTGTAACCTCTGCTGCCGGCACTCCGTTGGTCCGATACCGCCTGCGGCCTTTGAGTTCCCTGATAAACAGGCCTCTGCGGCACCCTTTGGACACCGCTCCTGTTCTCCTGCATCCTGACTTCGGGACGTGTAATGCTGGGATCCGGCGAAAGACCAAACTTCATTTCCGGGTTTACCGCAAATGGATTGTTGATTGATTTTCCCATGACAATATCCCTTCCGTCCTATTTGTCGCCTATTTTTTCGGTTCCTTCAGTTTTATTAAGCTTGGAGATAGAATCCCTCATATGTGTATCTGAAACAATATTCTGCATGTTGTAGTAGTCCATAACGCCCATATTCCCGTTGCTGAGAGCGCTTGCCATCGCCTTTGGCACCTCCGCCTCGGCTTCCACGACCCTTGCCCTCATCTCCTGGACCAGCGCCTTCATTTCCTGCTCCTTTGCCACTGCCATAGCACGTCTTTCTTCGGCCTTTGCCTGTGCTATGTTTTTATCAGCCTCAGCCTGGAAGGTCTGGAGCTGGGCGCCAATGTTCCTGCCGACATCCACATCTGCAATATCTATTGAGAGTATTTCAAAGGCAGTACCTGAGTCAAGTCCTTTATTTAATACCGTCTGTGAAATCAAGTCAGGATTTTCCAGGACATCCTTGTGAGAAGCAGAACTTCCTACAGTTGTTACTATACCTTCACCGACTCTTGCTATGATAGTGGCTTCACCGGCACCGCCTATCAGTCTGTCAAGGTTTGTCCTGACCGTGACCCTGGCCTTGACAAGCAGCTCTATACCATCTTTGGCAACAGCCGATATGTTCGGTGTTTCAATTACCTTGGGGTTGACGCTCATTTTTACGGCTTCAAGCACATCTCTTCCTGCCAGATCTATTGCGGCTGCCCTTACGAACTGAAGATCCATATTTGCTCTGTATGCGGCGATAAGGGCATTTACCACCTTGTCAACATTGCCTCCTGCCAGATAATGAGCTTCAAGCTGGTTTACATTAATGTCAAGCCCAGCCTTGCGCGCCTTGATCAACGGCAGTATGATCTTGCTCGGTATGACCCTTCTGAGTCTCATTCCTATGAGAGTGAAAATGCCTACCCTCACACCTGCCGCAAATGCCGATATCCACAGCCCGACTGGGATGAAGTTGAAAAATAACAAGAGAAAAATAACTATAACAAATACGATTCCCACTGGTAATAAAATTTCCATACAGATCCGACTCCTTTCAAATTATGTTCAAAGAGAATATATATCGTATCCTGCAAAATCGTTGGCTGATCCGCAGGTACTCGATACTGTTTCTTGCTCGCCGTTTTTAGTATAATGATACGTATTGTGATCAGCATAAAGTGCTCAGCCTTTATACGTTATCAGGATGCTTTTTGTTTCACCACGATCCTATGACCTTCAATTTTATCTATGATCACGGCAGATCCCTTTTGAATAAAGTCTCCTTCCGAGACCACATCCAGCCTGACTCCGTTGAAATCCGCCGTTCCGGATGGCCGGAGCACAGTAAGGGCAACACCCTCGCTCCCGATAAAATAGTTCAGATCGTCAACACCGGAAAACTTTACGTCATCGTCAATAGTGTTGTTAAGAACCAGATGCTTTGAAAGACGGCCCTTTGACGCGGATTGAAGCACCAGGGTAAGAGCCGCTCCGAGTATCGCCAGAATGATCACGATCAGTATCAGCGCTTGAAGCAAAGACTGAGCATAAAGCACAACACCCGCCACAAGCAGTATCACGCCGATAATGCCCGGCGCTCCGAAGCCCGGATGGAGCATCTCTATTATTACGAATATCAGTCCGCCGATTATACATAGCAACGGTATCCAATCGATCCCTGCAAATACTGACACTATATCCATAAATACACCTCCCCGAAAATTAATGACTATTGTCATCTGCAATTATTCTATTACAGCTGCCTTCCAGAATAAATCCATGTTCTGCGAACTATACATTTCAGTTATTGATCTGTCACAAATACTGACCTTAGCGCATCATTTAAAAGATAAATCCGCTGTACAACGGGATCGATAGCAAATCAGGCAGGTCTATCTCGGGATGCTCCCTTCAAAAACAGTCCAGCCTTCCACCCATGATACCCCAATGCTTCCACCGGCATTCTCCGTCGTCTCCCTGCAAATCGCAAGTCCCATACCCTCGCCCTTGTCGCCCTTTGTTGTAAATCCGGGCTCAAATATCCTGCCGGCCAGCTTTTCGGGAATAGGCTCACCGCTGTTCATTATCTTAAAATAGTAATTTTTTAAATCCTCATAGAGCTCGATCCTGATCGATTTCTCACCTTTAACCTCGAGAAGCGCATAAATAGCATTATCGATCAGATTCCCAAGTACTCTGCAAAACTCCCATGAAGGAACAGCCAGATCCTTAAGCTGGGTCCTTACCTCGAGCTCCATATTAATGCCCTGCTTTTCACAAGCCATCAGCTTTGCCTGAAGCAGCGCATTTACAGCGGCAACTGAGGTTTTCATGATTTTACTGACCCTCTGTATGTCTCCGTAAACCTTTTCTATATACTCACCTGCCTCCTTGTATTCTTCCATTTCTATCAGTGAGTGGACTACCTGCAGATGATTCATAAAGTCGTGACGCTGGCCGCGCAGTGTAGAGTTCAGATTCTCGAGCCTCGCCAGTGTATCCTGCAGCAGTCTGAACTCATGGCCTGTACGTATGAAGCCTGCTCTGTTTCTGAAAGCAGTTGCACTGTTTATAATGACCGCAGCCGCGATAACGGCAAGAAGAGCCACGATCCATGGATCCGACAGCAATTCCGCCCCCATTCCCATGTCGATGATATACAGCAAAACAGCTGCTATCAATGCGACCTGCACAAGGTTGATTATTATTATCATTAATGCAGTCATACCGGGATCAAACCTTTTTTTCACAGATCATACCTCTCCCAGAAAATACAATATTAGTATATCCTGTTTAGGCGGCACATTCAAGGCAGATAAAATGCAGAGTGCCCTGCATGATGTAAAGCTATAAACTGGGTCCGGAAGGATCTAATACCGTTATCTCTTCAGCATCACCCTCTGTGATTTTCTTTCCGATAACAGTCTCAATACATGGGATATTTCATAAAATAGCAGCAAAATATAGCTTATATAACCACTCGTACTATTTTCTTACAGTGGAGTGTGCAAAAAATCAACTCATGCATGATAAATTTGCCCAAATCTGCTCCAACACTATGATTGAACAATTATTATGCTACATAACATCGGATGTAATTGCATTATTTTACGCAAAACCTATTAAAATAAACGATTAGAACTGCCACAGTTGAATTTTTGTACACCTGGGTATCTATTGCCCTGGGAAATATACAATCTGCCCTTATTCTCTACATACTGCCCTTATCCTCTACCTTAATATCAACAAATATCATCCTTCAAATCCATACTGCCGGTTCAATACTTTACTGATAACCGTCCAGATATATCCCTGCCATAGAGCCATAGCAGACATGCCTCGCTTACACCAAGCCTTTCAAGCCTTACAGGCCTCCCATGCCCCAAGCCTTTCAAGCCCAATAAAAACCACCTGTCGATAAACTATTTATCAATAGGTGGCATTTTGTTTGGTGGGCACTATAGGGCTCGAACCTATGACCCCCTGCTTGTAAGGCAGGTGCTCCCCCAGCTGAGCTAAGCGCCCGCATGTTGTGATAAGCTTTGTTGAAACAGGAGGCCGAAGAAGTATCTTGCGTCCTCCTGCTTCAGTGGTGACCCATAGGGGACTCGAACCCCTGTTACCGCCGTGAAAGGGCGGTGTCTTAGACCGCTTGACCAATGGGCCGTAATAAATATGCATATGGTTACTGTTAAATAATCATATGCATATTTGAATGGTAGCGGCGGTCGGAATTGAACCAACGACACTGCGGGTATGAACCGCATGCTCTAGCCATCTGAGCTACGCCGCCATATTCTACGCGGGCGCTGCATGTGCACGCCCCGTACGCGCTTTACTATTGTAGCAGATGATGCAACATAAAGTCAATAGAAAAGTTTAAGGCATTAGTTACCATACTCATTGTAATAACATGCACGCATATTTGATAACGCATGTATAAAATGGCCACCTTTACTCATAATATTTAACCGATAATCAAAGTGAAACCGGAGGTATCATATGACTGACAAACAGGAGATTTTAGACAAGATCAACGAGTTGGCTATGAGCATGGACCTGAACCTTTCGTTAAACAGCACAAGCAACATCGAGGAGTTTCTGGACAATGTGGAAAACCAGCAGTATGAAGAGTATGACGAAATCGAAAGCCTCTACAATGAATTAATGGAGCTCTCCTATTATGATGACGAGGAGCTGTACTAGCTACCACTTTTCTGTGAGATGCTCCCAGTATCTGCGCGGCAGAAGCTGTCTTTGGAGCTTGGAATTTTTCCTGGAGGGTATCTCCAGTGTCGTGAAAAACCTTTTCCAAAGCTTTGAATACAGCTTCTCCTCATCTGTGACACCCGGTATCTCACCGGCTGAAAACTCTGATACTATCCATTCCTTCAAATTGTAAAGTGCAGCTATTTCTCTTCTGACATCATGTATGATCCATCTCTGATCAGAGAGTCTCTCGGCAAAGTGAGGCGCAAGCAGCTCAACGATATTATTATCCGGGCTTATGGTGGAATAATAGATTCCCTCCCCGACCTGCCTGAAGCGTACAAAGCCCTTCAGCCTGTGAACTTCAAACCCAAGTCTGCGGTTAATATCCATTATTTTAAACACTGTATCATTAGAAAGGAACATGTCCACACTGCTTCCCATTTTCCAGCCCAGCTTCAGATAACGATAAATAAGCGTGCCTGCATCAGGCTCCTCGGAAAGGAAGGTATGATAAACATTCTTCAGCGCGTCCTCAGAAATATTTCTCCATATGGATGAATAAACCCTGTCGGATTTAGCCGGATCAGTCTGTATATACGAATATGAAGCAAACAGCTCCTGCTGCAAACCTTCTTCCGTCAATATCGCATCCGGAGCCTCCTTTCGGTAAAAAGCCTCAAATACTGCCGTGAGTATACCTTCAAAACTGCCGTCGTACACATAGATCAGCATCACAATTCTCCCGTTACGCTGGCTGCCATGTCTTCAGCAGTCGGCGCTGCAAATGCCGCCGCCATCTCAGGCTCTGCCGCAGAAGCGGACAACGCTGCAGCTACGGTATGGTTGCCGACCCTGGACTCAGCTTCTGTCAGCGCCGCCAATGGCCTGGCATCCGCTGAACCCCATCCTCTGCTGTCAGCCTGCCGTCTGCCTGTACCGCCCATACCTGGCTCACCTTCCGTTCCATATTGGCTGCCCGCCTCCAACAGCCTGTCTTCATTTATAATGTCCTGTGCCCTTCCGATATTCCACTGAGACTCCAGCAGTCCGAGCGGTGATGGCTCGGGCGGAAGAAAGCTCAGCTGGGTGTATCCCGTACCCAGCGCAGGGAGCCGCTCCCTGCCGGCCAGCAGATTCATCCTGACAAAGCTCTCCGATGCCTCCAGCTTGTCTATATACTTCCCCTTGCAGGTAATGAAAAATCTAGCTCTCTTCAAAACTACACCCAGCTTCTTAACATCTGCAAAATCAAGCTTCTGTATCCTTCTGGCATTGATGATCCTCTGCGCTGACCGCACACCGATACCTGGCACACGGAGCAGGAGTGAATAATCGGCCTTGTTTATTTCCACGGGAAACATATTAAGATTGCGCAGGGCCCAGTCGCATTTCGGGTCGAGCTGTGTATCAAAATTACTGTGGGTATCATCCAGCAGCTCATCCGCCTTGAAGCCGTAAAACCTCAGAAGCCAGTCAGCCTGGTACAGCCTGTGCTCCCGGAGCAGGGGCGGCCTGATTGAATGAGGCAGCGCCGGATGGTTTGACACCGGCACATATGCAGAGTAAAAGACCCTCCGCATGCCAAACCGCCTATACAAGCCCTCTGAAAGCTTGAGTATCTTCACGTCGGGATCCGGAGTCGCGCCAATGATCATCTGTGTGCTCTGCCCCGCTGGAACAAACTGGGGTGTGCTTCTGAACCTGCTCCTGTTGTCATCTGTCTCATTGATCTTTTCGCTTATAAAGCCCATAGGGCCAAGTATGGCTTCCTTCTTTTTCTGCGGCGCCAGCAGCTTCAGGCTGTCATTGGTCGGCAGCTCGATATTTACGCTCATCCTGTCTACGTAGCGTCCTGCCTTCTCTATCAGCGCAGCATCAGCCCCCGGGATCGCCTTTATATGGATGTAGCCGTTGAAGCGGTATTGCTCCCTCAGCAGGCGCACTGCCCTCAATATCATTTCCATTGTATGGTCGGGTGATTTGACTACTGCTGAGCTGAGAAACAGCCCTTCTATATAGTTTCTCCTGTAAAAATTGATTGTGATTGATGCAATTTCCTCAGGTGTGAAGGAAGCACGAGGCACATCATTTGAGACTCTGTTCACACAATATGCGCAATCGTATATACAGCAGTTTGACATGAGTATCTTCAGCAGCGATACACACCTGCCGTCGCCTGTGAATGTATGGCATATGCCCGCCGCAGCGCTGTTGCCTATACCGCCGGGCGTATTTTTTCGCGAGCTCCCGCTTGAAACGCAGGAAACATCATATTTTGCGCTGTCTGCCAGAACTGTCAGCTTATCCATTATTTCCATTTAAAGCAGTCCACCCGTTTCATCGTCGACATTTTAGCCTCGTTTCCCTGTATGCCACTATTTTATCACAAATCATTAAAAATATCAAACATATGTTCGGTAATATAAAGGTACAAGCCCTAAATCTCCTCCCAGACACCAAAAGCCCCGGGAAGACCCGGGGCTGTGGTAAATAATTATTAGAAGGATGTATGAAAAGGTTATGTATCAATTTTAACTGCAAATTATTAAGAAAAATCGTACATTATGTTAACAAATCATTAACTTAATCATATACTACCTCATTGACCATCTCTTCTTTTCAACCGTTCACTCCGCCTTTTTGCCGCCGCCTCATACTCCCGCATTTCTTCATCGGTCTCAAGCAGTAGCCCGCAGACCTCAACAGGCTTGCAGTCCGAATCAACTGCTACGAACGTAAGATAAGCCTTGTTTGTGAACTTCTGCTCTCCTGTCATAAAGTCTTCAGAGAAAACTTCAACAGCGACTTCCATCGAAGTCCTTCCGACCCAGGTCACCCTTGCCTTAAGCGTTACTATCTGACCCTGCTTTACGGGACGTTTGAATTCAACACTGTCAATTGATGCTGTCACAACTATACGGTTACTGTGTCTTTGGGCCGCCATAGCACCGGCGACATCCACCAGATGCATGAGCCTGCCGCCAAGGAGATTTCCCAGCAGGTTCGTATCATTAGGCAGCACGAGCTCTGTCATTTCAACCATGGATTCCCGTGGTGATTTTATATTCATAAGCACTCTCCCACACTAAATTTTCCGGTATGCCCTATTTTATCATCAACAAGTCATTTTTAATACCAACTTGATTCAGATATAAATACATTACCCATTTTGTTGCATCCCTAAGCAGGGCCGATATTGATGATAGATTGTTTATCGCCCCTGTGCCGCTTCCTTCAGCGCCTCAATATCCCTTATCTGCACAGACGACCTGTGAAAATCCAGTATACCCTCGTCCCTCATCCGGCACATCTCACGTGACAGCGACGGTCTGGCCACATTCAGGAAATCTGCCAGCTCGTTCCTGTTCATTTCCAGCATGAAGGTCGACTGACCGCTTCTTTTATGCTGCTCCAGCAAGAAGGCTGCTATCCTGCTACGCATACTCCTGATCGACAGATACTCAAGCTGGCGGCTCAGCTTTATGGCCTTCCTCGATAAAATGCCCAGCATATTCATCATCAGCTTCCTGTGTCCGGTGCAAGAAGCGGAGCATTGACCGACCAGCTTGTCTGCAGGCACATACATGACGCTGCAGTCGCTTTGGGCAATTACTGTTGCAGGCCATTTCCTGTTTCCCGAAAAAGCTGCCATTTCACCGAAAAGCTCACCCGGATTCAAAATGGAAAATATGATCCTCTCCCCGGCTGCGTTCTCCTTAACCACCGATACCTGGCCTTCAACAACAACACCCACACCCTCGAACAGGTTTCCGGCCATATTGATTATGCCGTTCCTGCTAAAGCTGCGGACCTTGAAATCAAGGCAATGAAGCATGTTCTGCAGCTCCTGCGGCCCGATATCGTCAAACAGCCTGCAGTCTGCTGCCATGTTTATGACTTTTTCCATCATTTTTTTATCCAGCAGCTTTTCTCTCATGTATTTTCTCCCGACAATTTTCAATAACAATTATTTGCCATTCGTAACCTTAGTTACCGATTAAGCAATTGAATTATACTACAATGAACATGCACAAAGCAACAAGCGCTATGGTAATAGAAGCCAATAGGCATGAAACTGCCGGCTTACTTAAATATATTACAAAAATTTAATTAACTGAAGGGAGTATTTAAAATGAGTAACATGTTTTGTTTTCAATGTGAACAGACCGCAGGAGGAAAGGCATGCACCATGTCAGGTGTCTGCGGCAAAAATGCTGTCGTGTCCAACGGGCAGGATGAGCTCACCTGTGCTTTGGTAGGTCTTTCAAGAGCAGCGGGTGCTGCAGGAGAACCGGGCAGGCAGGCTGACGAACTGATGCTGCAGGGGCTTTTTACAACCATAACAAATGTCAATTTTGATATAAACCGTGTGAATGAGCTTGTTAAACAGGTAAGAGAAGAAAAGGTCAGACTTGGCGGAGCTCTTGATCTTCAGACGGACGCGCTTTGGACAGGAAATGAAGATATCGTATCGATGCGTTCTACTCTTCTTCTTGGTCTGAGAGGCATGGCTGCATACGCATACCACGCATATGTGTTCGGCAAGGAAGACAGGGAAGTAATGGCCTGGTTTTACAAAGGGATGCGGGCTATCGGGGAAGAGCATTCCATTGAGGAATGGCTGGACCTGCTTATGGAGTTCGGACATGTCAACCTCAAATGTATGGCGCTGCTCGATGGTGCAAACACCGGTGAATACGGTCATCCTGTTCCCACAAAGGTCACAACGAATGTTGAAAGGGGACCCTTTATCGTAGTCAGCGGTCACGACCTGCACGACTTAAGACAGCTGCTTGAGCAGACTGAGGGCAAGGGGATCAACATCTATACCCATGGTGAGATGCTGCCGGCTCATGGCTATCCGGAATTGAAGAAGTATACTCACCTCAAGGGCAACTTCGGTACAGCCTGGCAGAACCAGCAGAAGGAATTCGCCGATGTTCCCGGAGCATTCCTGTTTACCACCAACTGCCTTATGCCACCCAAGGCTTCCTATATCGACAGAGTGTTTACCACAGCTGTGGTAGCATATCCGGGTCTTGTCCATATACCGGACAACGACGGTAAAAAGGACTTCACCCCTGTAATAGATAAAGCCCTTGAGCTTGGCGGATGGCCGGAAGACAGACACTTTACCGGAATTAATGGCGGCAGCGTACTGACAACAGGCTTTGCCCGCAACACTGTCCTCGGAGCGGCAGATGCAGTAATCGATGCGGTAAAGAAGGGCGACATCAGGCACTTCTTCCTTGTCGGCGGCTGTGACGGTGCAAAGCCGGGCAGAAACTACTACACTGACTTCGTGGCAAATTCACCAAAGGACACCGTAATCCTGACACTTGCATGCGGCAAGTTCCGCTTCAATGACCTTGATCTCGGTGAGATCAACGGATTGCCCAGGATCATGGATATGGGCCAGTGTAACGATGCATACTCCGCAATACAGGTGGCTATTGCCCTTGCAGGGGCATTCAACTGCGGTGTGAATGACCTGCCGCTGACACTGGTGCTGTCCTGGTATGAGCAGAAGGCTGTCTGCATCCTGCTGACACTGCTGGCGCTGGGCCTGAAAAACATCTATGTAGGCCCGACAATACCTGCTTTCTTCTCCTCCAACGTCTTGAAGGTACTGGTCGAGAAGTTCGGCATCAAGCCTATATCGACTCCCGAAGCCGACCTCAAGGCAATACTCGGGTAATAATCAAAATAATATCGTAAGGGACGGGGTTTGTGATCACCAATACCCCCGTCCCTTTTTTAATCTGTTGTCTATTTTATAAAACACGACTGGCGAAAGAAGTGTTATAATTGTCACAGTTGGACAAGAACTTAGGAGATAGATTGGATGAATAAGAAAGACTGGCTTATTTTGATCATACCGCTAATAATCACAGCGGTAATATACCTGTTTCTCCCGGCAAGAATCCCCAAGCAGTTCGATTTCTCGGGAAAGCCCAACTCCTATATGGCAAAGGAATTCATATTCCTCTTTGCCCTTTTGCCATTCATAATATATAAAAGGAACCAGGCAAAGAAAGGCTGAGGAATGAACAGTGGCAGAAAATAGTTCATATGAAACGAGGTTTGTGTAATGGGAAAAATTCTTGTACTGGCAGAAAAGCCATCTGTGGGCAGGGATCTGGCAAAGGTCCTGGGCTGCAGTCAGGGCGGGAACGGCTGCCTGAGAGGAAGCAAATACATTGTCACATGGGCTCTGGGGCATCTTGTCACACTGGCAGACCCTGAAGCCTATGGCGACCAATATAAAACCTGGAGTCTGGAAACGCTGCCCATGCTCCCGAAGAAAATGCAGTTGGTTGTTATCAGGGAAACGGCAAAGCAATTCAAGATAGTAAAAGAACTGCTGAACAGCCCTGATATAGACGAGCTTGTGATAGCGACCGACGCAGGCCGGGAAGGTGAGCTTGTTGCAAGGTGGATCATAATCAAATCCGGGTTCTCCAAACCAATAAAGCGTCTGTGGATATCCTCCCAGACAGATAAAGCCATAAAGGAAGGCTTCAGCAATCTGCGGCCGGGCAGGGAATATGAGAACCTGTTCAGATCTGCCCAATGCCGGGCGGAAGCGGATTGGCTTGTCGGGCTCAATGTGACGCGGGCGCTGACCTGCAAGCATAATGCCCAGCTTTCCGCAGGACGAGTCCAGACTCCGACCCTGGCTATGGTCGTGGATCGGGAGAATGAGATAAAAAGGTTTGTACCCAAGGATTACTGGACCATACAGGCCGGCGCTGACGGCTTCACAATCCGATGGCAGGACAAAGCCAGCGGCCAGACCAGGCTTTTTAACAAGCAGAAGGCTGATGAACTAATAGAAAAGGTAAAAGGACAGACTGGAGAGGTAACGGAAGTCAAAAAAGAAGCAAAACAGGAGCTGCCGCCGCTGGCATACGATCTGACAGAGCTTCAGCGCGACGCAAACAGAAAATACGGCTACTCAGCAAAGCAAACTCTCGGGATAATGCAAAAGCTTTATGAGACACACAAAATCGTAACATACCCCAGAACCGACTCAAGGTATATCACAGAGGACATCGTACCAACACTTGCAGAGCGGCTGAAGGCCATATCCATAGGTCCATACGCAGATGCCGCCCGGGCACTGTTCAGAGGCGGGATAAAAACGACAAGAAGATTCGTTGACAACAGCAAGGTCTCGGACCACCATGCAATAATCCCCACTGAGCAGTATGTAAACCTGGCGGGGCTCGACAGGGAGGAGCGAAGCATTTTTGATCTTGTGGTCAAAAGGTTTATCGCTGTTTTGAGCCCGGCCTTCGAATATGAACAAACAACCATTAAAGTCGATGTAAGAGGCGAGCTGTTCACTGCAAGAGGAAAGATCATCAAGTCAAAGGGCTGGAAAGCAGTCTACGAGAGCGGTGCAGGAAACAGTGCACAGGATGATGAGCAGGAGCTCTCCGGATCTGCAGATGACGGACCGGAGCAGGATCTGCCGGACATCAAAAAAGGCAGCAGGCTGAAGCTTAATTCTGTTCAGCTTATAGCCGGTAAAACCAAGCCGCCGGCCAGATATACGGAGGCAACACTGCTGACCGCCATGGAACACCCGGGCAAATTTATCGAAAACGAAGCCCTGAGAGAAACCATGGACAAAACAGGCGGCCTCGGCACACCTGCAACCAGAGCGGATATAATTGAGAAGCTGTTCAATTCCTTTTACATGGAAAGAAGGGGCAAGGAAATCCATCCTACTTCAAAAGGCATACAATTGATAGATATGGCTCCGACGGAGCTGAAATCACCTGAGCTAACGGCCAAATGGGAACAGACACTCCAGCTGATAAGCAAAGGGAAATCCGATCCATCGGCCTTTATAAATGAAATGAAGGTTCACGCAACAAAGCTTGTTTCGAATGTTATATCCAGCACGGATGTATACAAGCATGACAATATGACAAGGGAAAAGTGCCCTGAATGCGGGAAATATCTGTTGGAGGTAAACGGCAAAAAAGGCCGGATGCTCGTTTGCCAGGACAGGGAGTGCGGCTATCGCAAAAGCATCGCCATCATCTCCAACGCCCGGTGCCCGGAATGCCACAAAAAGATGGAAATGCGCGGCGAGGGTGAAAACAAGGCCTTTTTCTGCTCCTGCGGCTACCGCGAGAAGCTGGATGCCTTTAACAAGAGAAAGGG